>NZ_LR698973.1:3509342-3522704 GCF_902381825.1 Pseudocoprococcus catus | reverse complement strand
CATGCATCGCTCATCAAGCGACTTGTTTATTCTACCAGATGTCCAAGTGTTTGTCAACAACTTTTTTATTTTTTCTAATAAGTTATTTTCAAACTGCTTATGAATCTGTACTGTTTCGCGTTGTTCCCGCTGACAGCTTATATATAATATCACCTCTTCCATTATCTGTCAACAACTTTTTTACAATAATCAGTTATCTTTATGAACCAACTTTTTTTATAATAATCACTTATTTATTATGTCAAATGTCAAAAGACTGATTTTCTTTCACTACTCATGGAAAATAAAAGAAAATCAGCCTCATGCTGTACGACTCTGTATTATTTTGTAACTGTTCAGAGCCAAGCAAAATTTCAAAAAACAGGTATAAAATGCTTGCATTTTTAAAACTGTTTTTGAAATTTTATTTGGCGGATACGCCACACCGACGAAATGCGTAGCATTTTGGAGGTTGGCTCTGAACAGTTACGTTATTTTAATTTGAATTCCATGTAAACAGGGTCATGGTCTGAATAGCTATATCCTGTATCCACATTCTCATATGTCAGACATTCGATATTATCCGACACAATAAAACCATCCAATGTGACGGTATAAGTTACATCCGGCACATATGCCATATCTGCATTTCTGGCACTGTTCCACATAGCATTACGTTCTTCCTCACTTAAAGCATCAATACAAAATGAGAAATGCTCCGGAAGTGCTTCCCTCGGAAATGGATACGCCCACGATTCATGTTCTTCCTCATCACCATCAGAAGCCTTCAGATCATGATTAAAATCGCCGCCGCATAATACATAGTTGCCGACTTCATATTCTTTCTGCATATCCGCACTGAGCATGGCAATCTGTCCTTCGCGAATTGCATCGCTGTTGCCGTATGCTGACATATGTAAGGCAAAAATAACAAGTTCCTTGCCATTGTCTACCGGCACCCTTGAAATGCTGTAACATCTGTCCAGATCTAAGAATTTGCTGAAGGATGTCGATATCGGCAAGCTTCTTCTCAAAGCGGATGTCACCGGATACTTTGAAAACAATCCGATGCCGGATTTGCTGCTTCCATGTGGCTGTGTAAACGGATAAAAAAGAAATGCTGAATCATAATTCTGTGCAAATACATAATAATCGTTCGGAAAGCAATTCCTCAGTATATCATATTCATTCACATGATAGCTCCTTGTAGAATCCAGATCGATTTCCTCAATCATCGCAAAATCCGGATTCAAAGATGCTGCCAGATCACCTGCTCCCTGAACAGTATCTAAAACACTGTCTTTGCTTTTGGCCCAGGATGATTTTCCACCATCCATAAAAAAGCTAAAATCCGGTGTATATGCACCAAAACCGATATTGTAAGTTAAGGCACTGTACTGCTCTCCGGTTGTAAGCTTCTTCGTCTCCTGCTGCCCGCCTTCATCTGAGGTCTCCACCTGTAAAGCCAGATTATCCTCGATTCTGTGATAGCTTATAACAAGATAAAGGAGATAAATCACTAAAATAAGAATTACTGCCAGCAAGATTATACCTGCTGTTTTTAAAATTCTCTTTGCTGTTTCATTCATTTCTTTGACCCGTACCTATTCTAAAATCTATGTATCCTAAATTCTACAAATACCAATTATTATCCTTAGGTTGTCCAGCAAAATTCTCTTCCAGCATTCTGATATGACTGATCAGCGATGGATCATCAAAGAATCTTGCTCCTGTTGGACATTTGCGGACACAGGCGTGACATTTGATACAAACTCCCGGCACTTCTTCAACATTCTCTCTTGAAATACTTCCCATTGGACAGACTTCAGCACATATCTTGCAACGCGTACATATCTCATTATGTACTTTTGGTTTTGCTTTCAAGAAGTTTGCCGGTGTGCCATCTGCCTCAAGGGGCTTATAATAAGGCCCAACCGGGTTGCTTCCCGGAAGGCTAAGATCGTTATAGTTCTCCGGTTGTGTCATGATTTTATGGACCACATCCGCGCCAAACTGTCCGGCTGCCTTCAAATCTTCTGTTCCCGGTCTGCCTGCCGATAAAATATCCGACATGACATGCCGAGTCACAGCACTTCCCGCGCCATATACCTTAAAACCATTCTCCTGCAGCAGCAGATAGGTCTCCATGACGGAATGATCAATATTCCTGCCGCCGTAAGTCATCACAATCGCAGCTGAAGCGCCATGCCCACAAATACTGTCACGAATAAAAGGCATGATTTTGTTCGGAATCCGTCCGGCATACGTCGGACATCCCAAAATAACCAAATCTTCCTCCCCAAAACAAAACGGATGCTCTCTCTTGTCCGGAAGCGTAAAATCATACGCATGAATCTCGCCAATCTTCAGTAGCCCTGCTGCGCCTTCGGCCACTGCCATCGTTACCTGCTCCGTCTTTCCCGACGGACTGAAATAAACCGCCCAAACATGTTTTATCATCTGTCCCAACTCCCCGTTTTATTTTGCAAAATGATCCAGATAATGAAGCAAAAATCTCTCTGCCAGTGAATTCTTCTTGATATTGGCTCTTGCTTCATCAAATGCAAACCACTTGAAATTGTCCACTTCTTCGTTGACCTTCAAATCTTCCGGATGCTCGATCATACATGCAAAATTCACCATCAGTGTATTAGATGGTTCAAAGAAAGAAGTCTTATTGAACTGCAAACGATCCACCGTCATACCTGTTTCCTCAAATACTTCTCTTTTCACCGCTGCCTCAGCATCTTCCCCGCGTGAAATATAACCTGCTACAAGAATGTAATCCGGTCTGCCATACTGCTTAATCAATAAAATCTTCTGATTCTTCACATCTATGCAGATCATACTGACTGCCGTATTGAAAATCGGAAAACGAAACTGGTTACACTGACTGCAGAAAGGGATCTCTCCTTCATTCTCAAGGTGGCGCAATTCAAGCTTTGTACCACACTCCATACAATAATTCATCATTGGTTTATCCTCCAAATAATCTGGAAATTCTTACTGAATTTCTTGATACTAATTATACAAATACTCCGCCAGAAACACAAGAAAAACGTCATAGACATCTTCACTGTCCATATCTTCAAAATCTATTCTGATACCCTGCCTGTGCATATAAAATCATATAAATCCTTGACATTTCTAATGCCAATAACCCGAATACCGGTATTGCTCCTGATGTACTTCATATTACTCTGAGGAATGCAGCATACTTTAAATCCCAGTTTCTCTGCTTCCCGTACTCTTTGTTCTGCCTGACTGACAGCTCTTACCTCTCCTGTCAATCCCACTTCACCAAAAATCATCGTATCCGATTCAACGGCTGCATTGCGATAACTGGAGATAACAGCTGCTACAATCGCCAAATCAATGGCCGGTTCATTCAGACGCATGCCGCCGGCCAGATTGATATAGGCATCACAGCCAGCCAGTTTGAGTCCCAAACGTTTCTCCAGCACTGCCAGCAAAAGATTCACTCTGTTATAATCCGTACCAGCAGCTGTACGCCTCGGAATCTGAAAATTCGTCTGACAGACAAGAGCCTGCACCTCCAGCATCAGCGGTCTTGTACCTTCCATGGCACACGCCACAACAGACCCTGCTGTACCTTCCGGTCGGCCGCTGAGCATAAATTCCGACGGATTCTTCACTTCTGTCAATCCCTCACTGCACATCTCAAATACACCAATCTCATTGGTAGAGCCAAATCGATTCTTCACAGCCCGAAGCAGTCGATATGAAGCATGTCGGTCACCTTCAAAATACAGAACCGTATCCACCATATGTTCAAGCACACGCGGTCCGGCAACCACCCCCTCCTTTGTCACATGTCCGACAATAAAAATCGCAATATTCTCTCGCTTAGCCAGCTGCATCAGTACACTGGTAGCTTCTCTGACCTGGCTGACACTTCCGGCTCCGGAACTGATAGCTTCACGATACATTGTCTGAATGGAGTCGATGATCACCACTTCCGGTTTATACTTCAGAATCGTCTCCTGTATCACATCCAGATTCGTCTCACACAGCATCGCCAGATCATTCTTAAACACCCCTAGACGATCTGCACGCAGCCTGATCTGCTGCAGAGATTCCTCTCCCGACACATAAACTGTCCGACAGCTCTGTTCTGACAGACATCTGCTCATCTGAAGCAATAATGTGGATTTGCCGATACCCGGATCACCGCCGACTAACACAAGGGATCCCGGCACAATACCACCACCAAGGACTCTGTCAAATTCCGAAATTCCCGTTGATCTGCGCTTCTCATCACTTGAATGAACCGATGACAGCAGCACCGGTTCGGAAGCTTTTGCCTGATGTCTAATACCGCCGGAAGCCATACTCCCCTTTCCAATGGTTGGTTCCTCAACAAAGGTATTCCATGCTTTGCAGGCGGGACACTGTCCCAGCCATTTAGCTGATTCGTATCCGCATTCCTGACAAAAAAATATATTCTTGCTCTTAGCCATTTAACTACTCCCGCTTCCTATAACCCTACTTCTTATCCAAAACTTTCTGTACTCACAACCCATTCTGAGTCTCTATCATCTCAAAAAACGAAAAGATACTGCAATTTCACGCATTGTGTCATCTGCAGTATCTTTTGTTCACTTAATGAATGGTCTATTGCGAAGAATCTTCCTTCTCTCCGCTATCTACACTCTGACAACCTTCACATGCTTCTGTGCAGATCCCAGTTCAACACTCAATACAAGCTTGCCACCAAGATTCGTTGTCATGCGTCCGATATTCACATCATCCACAAAAACTTCATATTCCTGTTCAGCTTCCAGTTCCAGTGTAATCTGCGTATCTTCAAAGCCTTCGACTTCAAATTCCGTTCTGACATCCGTTTCTTCGAAATCGAATACAGATGTTCCCGGTACAGATTCATATACAAATAATTCGTTCTTCTCAAGCTTCGTAATGTCACGGTATGTCTTCACCTTGTACATATCACCATGAAACTCGAAATCAGAGACCTTCTTCTTGGCATTCAGTGTATAATCACCAAAGCTTAAGCCATTTTCGTTCTCAACACGAATTAATTCTTCAACAACTGTCATGTCCTTATCCTCCAGTCACATACATCTCTGTGTATGTTTATCACTTGTTCATAATTCAGGTAAAACTGCCTGCCATCCTATTATACATGAAAATAGGCCGCATGACCAGAGTCTTTATTATTTTCTAACAAATTTAATATGATTTTCATTCATTTCAAGTGCAACGGTATCTCCTTGGACAAACTTGCCATCCAGATATTCTTCTGCCATGGCATCTTCAATCTCATTCTGGATAACCCTTCTGAGCGGACGTGCACCATAATTCTCATCAAACCCTTTTTCTGCCAGATGATCACGGACAGCTTCAGAAACCACAGTTTCAACCCCCAGCTGCTCCTTAATTCTTTTGCTGATTGTCTTCAGCATAATATCCGCTATATCCTTGACATTCTCCTTCGTCAGCGGATGGAAAACAATCGTCTCATCGATACGATTTAAAAACTCCGGTTTAAAAAGGTGTTTCACTTCATCCATGACACCGGCTTTCATCTTCTGATAATCTGCTTCATGTGTATCACCCACTGAAAATCCCAGTTTCTTCGGTGTGACAATATTGGCTGCTCCGGCATTCGAAGTCATGATGATCACTGTATTCTTGAAATCAATTTTTCTTCCCTGAGAATCTGTAATATGACCGTCATCGAGAACTTGCAGAAGAATATTGAAAATATCCGGGTGTGCCTTCTCAATCTCATCAAACAGTAAAACCGAGTAAGGATTCCGTCTGATCTTCTCACTGAGCTGTCCTCCCTCATCATAGCCGACGTATCCCGGAGGTGATCCGATAAGTTTAGACACACTGTGTTTCTCCATGTATTCTGACATGTCAACCCGGATCATGGCATCCTCCTTGCCGAACATTGCCTCTGCCAGCGCCTTGGACAATTCCGTTTTGCCGACACCTGTAGGTCCCAGGAACAGGAAGGAACCAATCGGGCGCTTCGGATCTTTCAGACCGACTCTGCCACGTCGGATGGCTTTGGCCACTGCACTTACGGCTTCCTCCTGACCGATCACACGTTCATGCAGAATCGATTCAAGCTTTCTCAGGCGTTCTGACTCTTCTTCTTCAAGCTTTCTGACCGGAATTTTGGTCCAACTGGCCACAATGTCTGCTACTTCGTTCTCTCCAACGATCAACTGTTCGCTGCTGCGAACCTTTTCCCACTCGCTGTTAAGGCGGATCATCTCATCATTTAATTCCTTCTGCATCTTCTTGATCTCACTGGCCCGTTCATAGGCTTCATCCTTAATAGCCTGCTCTTTCTCTTCCTCAAGTTCCGCTACCTTTTTCTCTAATTCTTTTACTTTTGGGGATGATGTGTAAGAGCTCAGTCTTACCTTGGAGCACGCTTCATCGATCAGATCAATGGCCTTATCCGGAAGAAAACGATCATTGATATACCTTGCAGACAAATGAACAGCTGCCTCCAGAGCCTCATCTGTAATGGTCACGTGATGATGATTCTCATACGCTCCCTTCAGACCGATCAGAATCTCAACGGCTTCCTCCTCAGATGGTTCCTCCACCATTACCGGCTGAAAACGACGTTCAAGGGCCGCATCCTTCTCAATATGCTTCCTATATTCTTCAATGGTCGTGGCACCGATAATCTGCAGTTCACCTCTGGCCAGCGACGGTTTCAGGATATTGGCCGCATCAATGGCACCTTCCGCACCGCCGGCACCGATAATCGTGTGAATTTCGTCGATGAAAAGCAAAATATTGCCATCTTCTTTGACTTCATTGATTACGCGTTTAATGCGCTCTTCAAATTCACCCCGGTACTTTGAACCGGCCACCATGCCGGAAATATCCAGTGTCAGAACCCGCTTGTCCTTGATTGTCTCAGGTACATTGCCGCTGATAATCTTCTGTGCCAGTCCTTCCGCAACAGCGGTTTTGCCAACACCAGGCTCACCAATCAGGCAAGGATTGTTCTTCGTTCTTCTGGAAAGTATCTGAATCACCCGCTGAATCTCATCATGACGTCCAATCACCGGATCCAGTTTGCCCTCTCTGGCATAGGCCGTCAGATCTCTGCTGTACTGATCAACCATTAAAGGTTCATTCTTTCTCCGCGACTTGCCCTTGGCCGACGGCATATCTGCCTTCGCTGCCCTGGCATCCATACCGATACCAAGTACAATATCCTGATAAACCTTCTGGGCCTGCACACCAAGGGAATATAACAACTGCGCCGCAACACAATCTGTTTCTCTTAATATGGCAATCAAAAGATGTTCCGTTCCTATGGCCGAAGCTCTGAACCGCATGGCTTCACGGTTAGCGATTTCCAGAATACGGCGGCTTCGCGGTGTGTATTCTTCCGGCTCTGCCACTATTGTCTGACTGCCCTGAATCAGCTGACTGACCATGTGCAGTACCTTCTCCTCTGTCACATCATGATCTTCCAGCACCTGGCATGCCAGTCCCTCTTTCTCTCGCAGCAATCCAATCAGAATATGTTCTGTTCCGATATAACTGTGATTCAGTTCTGCTGCAACCTCCTTTGAATAATGCATCACATTGGCTGCCATTTGTGTAAATCTATATTGCATAAAAATAAAAGCCTCCTGTTGTACATTTTATCTCTCACTAAGAAGAAACTGCTTCCGATGCATCAAGCACCGGCAAATTCCTCCGAATATAATCTGCCCGGGCCCTCCCGCGCTCACTGCTGCTGATATTCTTCTCAGCACTTGCTGACAAAACAGCATCCGCCATATTCAGCATAACAGCAAAAGGGCATATCTCTGCCTGTTCCGGCCAAATATGATACAGATCACCGGCATGGAGCAGCGACAGACAGGCCATGGTCTCATCATATCCAAGCTTTCTGGCATACTTGATCAAACCATAGGCACGATACATGGGATCCACCTGACTCAGACGGTCCTCATTGAAACACTGTCTGGCAAGTGCCTCCTCCTGCTCCGCCAACTGCCCCGCCAGATGTTCCAGTGCAGAAGTGATCTCACTTTCAGAAAGACCCAGAGTCTTTCTGTTGCGCATCCTGTAAACACTGCCCGGTGCCTCTGTCTGCCCGTCAAAATGCGGTCTCAGTGTAAATCCATACTGACTGATCTGTTTCTCTATCTGATGCATCACGGATTTCTTCTCCAGATACGGCAGATGCAGCAGATATGATGCAGACATTCCTGTTCCCATATAAAGTGGACTGGAAGTCAGATAGCCATACTTCTTACTGAAGGCATATTTCAAATACTGATTCAGACAATCATCCACCTGCCCCGCCAGTGCCATGGCTTCCTGTATATGATTGCCTGGACAGGATACCTGTATACAAAGATGTTCCTTGCCATTGACAAGTACCGAAATGGATTCATCCTCTGATATAAGGATTCCCGCTTCATGGCCCTTTTCAAACATCTGCGGCGGAATGGCCAATTTCCCGATCAATGCCTGCTGCTCGTAATCTCTGACCTCAGAAAAGTTAATAAACACAAACTTCTTCTGAAGAACCTCTTCTGATTGACGTACCGCATAGCACACGGCTGCCATCAAGACTTTCTGTTCTTCCTCGTTCATCTTCGCTTCAAAAGGATACCCCATAATATTGCGGACCAGGTATACCTGACCGCCTATAATCGGTCCCTGATTGCACGCTTCCATTTCGTACCATTTACGCATGTTCATCCGCCTCTTTTCTGCCGGCTCTGATTATATCACGGATTCTGGCCGCCTCTTCATATTCTTCCTTCGCCACAGCCCGCTTCAATGCCGCCCGGAGTTCTTCCTCTGTTGAACCGGCATCTACTGTAAATGCGATGTCCTGTTCAACATCCTTCATCTCAGCGTGATCAGCATCTGCTGTGATCGACGGGATATGTACCGTCTCCCCGCCATAAAGCGGTTCCCTACCTGTATGTTCACAATTGCCCTGTATCTTCTTCAGATAACCATCCAATACAAAGTTGAATGTCTTATAACAATCCGGACACCCAAAGGTACCATATTTCAAAAATTCATTATATGTCATATGGCAGGACGGACAAACAAGATTCGTCTTCTTCAGATTCTCTTCATCATCTGTCTCCTGGCGCTTTCCAAGAACACTTGCCAGTAAATTCGCCAAAAATGATGTATCCGTCAAAGAAACAAATGAATGATCCATGCCGGTCTCCTTGGCCGCACAGGCCTCACACAAATGGAGTTCCTTCTTCTCGCCATTAATAATCTCTGTATAAAAAACGACCGCCTCGTTCTCATGACATCCATCACAAAGCATACGCTATCCCTCCTCCGGATAATTCGCCGGCTGTTCATAATAATCATAGATCATATCGATCATCTCATGCACTTCATCTCTTGTAATTCCCTTGCACATGGCACCTGCCAGCATCACCTGCAGATCTCTGAGCAATTTATTGCGCGCCGATGCCTTATTGCAGTCTATGGCTATAACAGCACCTTTCCTCCGGTCCAGCTTCACATAGCCTTCCTGTCTCAATACCGTATATGCCTTATTCACTGTATGCATGTTGATACCCACACGGTCAGCCAGTTGTCTCACCGACGGCAGCGAATCCCCCGCCGAAAGCTGAGACGTGGCGATACCGATGACGATCTGATTACGCAGCTGTATATACAAGGCTTCATCACTGTTAAAATCTATCTCCAGTATCATATGCTCACCTTCTCTTATGATTATATTATATTCTGTTCAGGCCTCATCTGTGAGTCCTGAAGGACGGACAGCATCTCCTGCACCTTTTGTCTGGCATCAAACATTGTCCATCTGTTATACATATTGTAACACAGATATCATAAAAATCAATCTCTTTTTGCACTACTTATTCTTCCCACAATCTGATACAGACGAACCGCGGCGATAACTGTTACTACTGCATTGGCCCAAAATACACCTGCAATATAACCATAAATCCCCATTTTTGGCATCAAGGCAACCACTCCGAACAGCCGGATACCCGAAGCAATCACATGATGCAGTAATGTTTCGTTCATTTTTCCAAGCCCGTTTAACGCACCTGCTAACAAAGACTGAATGTACATAAGCGGACAGAGAATCGCAAAAGCCTGTATGTATCCCCCTGCCTCAACATCGTTAAAAAGCAGACTGCCAATCTGATTACCGCAGCCCCCAAAAACCAACCCTGAAAAAAGCCCCAGAAGCAGACAATATTCCAGGCTTTTCTTAATTGCTCCCGACACTGCCCGGTAATCATGAACTTCCTCTGCCTCCGCTACTGCCGGCAGCAAAAGTGATGCCATTGCATTAGTCACTGTATTTGGGAACAGAATAACCGGCAGCACAATGCCCGTAACAATGCCAAACACAGACAGTGCACTTTCTGTATCTCCATAATATTTTGCCAGCATCACAGGCATCAGAATCATTTCTGTACTTTGCAGTAATGTCACTGATACTCTGTTAGCTGTCAAAAGACCGCCATACTGCCACAATTGTCGGAGGATTTTTCTAATCGGCT
This sequence comes from Pseudocoprococcus catus, assembly GCF_902381825.1. GTDB lineage: Bacteria > Bacillota > Clostridia > Lachnospirales > Lachnospiraceae > Coprococcus_A > Coprococcus_A intestinihominis. The sequence continues at coordinate 3,512,172 of NZ_LR698973.1, read as the reverse complement.
CCCCGCTCCCTGATCCCCCATTTTGACTTCGAATACTAAATCGATAACAAATCCAAGTTAAAAAGCAGGAAAATATTTCCCCCGCTGCCAATCCCCAGACCGCAACAGAAGCATCAATTTTTCCCTTTTGGTACATCATTGCACCCAGTAGATAAATGGTCACAACTCTGACAACCTGCTCTAAAAGCTGCGTCACTGCCGGAACTGCAGTATGTCTGATACCATAAAAATAACCGCCGACACAAGTATGTACTGCTGCAAAAGGAATGGCAATTGCCATAATCACCAGATATCCCCGACAACTGATATCCTTTAAAATCCACCGACTGATAGGTTCAGAAAAAGCAATAATACAACCGCTGCTCAGTAATGCCAAAATCAGCGACGTGATCCCAGCTGATTTTATTGTCTGTCTGATTGCCTTTTTCTTGCCTGCGCCGTGATAAGCCGCCACCATTTTCGACACGGCCACCTGTATCCCCGCACAACTGACCGCCATACAAAACATAAAAATTGGAAATATCAGCTGATAGCGCCCCAGTTCTGCATTGGATATCAAATTTGCCAGATAAACCCTGTTAAAAAAACCAAGCAGCCGGGCTACAAACCCGGCTGCTGTTAATATCAGAGTTCCTTTGATCAGTTCTCTTTTTACTGACATGACCGGTACCATCCATTTTTTATCTATTCTATGAATGATGGCCTAAATCATGTCTTGTTATTGTAATTTCCATCCAAAGATATATTCGCTGTTCTGTCCGAAAGTACCTCCTGTCGGATTAAAAATCAATCCTGTATCCTTCAAACTATTTTCATAAGTCAAAAAAGCACAATCAATGTCCTTACATTCCCCAGGTGCCAGACTAAATTCAAAAAATGATTTCTCACGCTCATCTTCTGTTGTATACTGCGCATTCGTCATATAAATCATCCATTCTGGTACCCCATTTTTATAATCCGGTATCATATCATAATCTATGGTCACATGATTGCCGAGCTCTTTGATTCCTTTCAATGAAAACGTATTCATATAATATTCCTGTGTCTCTTCCGTTGTGTTCACAATCTTACAGGATACCTTCACCAATACCACCTGATTTTCTTCAGATCCTTCATGTATGCCATTTTCGTCTTTTATATCCGTCACTCCATTAATGGTCTTTAAATTTCCCGACTCATCTGCAAATGGTGCTATTTCTCCACCATAATCACTGAAATCTTCTTTCGATAAATCTGCTATATTTGTAAGTACCTGAATATTTTTAACTGTTAATTCGCCTTCATCCCCATCAACTGTTGCCCATGCCACTGTATCTCCTGTCTGACACATATGATTTGCAGAAATTGATTCTTCCATCAGTACATTGCCATCTTTCACATCTTCATCACTGATAATTTCCGCATATTCTCCAGTCTCTGTCACAGTCATTCCCTCTGCAATTTTCAATAGTTCATCCATGGAAATATCTTCATCATCCGAATACAATGTATACATAGCACCTTCATTATTATAAAGCACCTGAATCGCTTCTTTTATATTACTTTCCTCTCCCATCTGATAGCAATAGGCCTCTTTGCCGTTAATCGTTGTTTTTGTACGATTCTCAAGATACTCAAAGGTTGTATCAAGACCCTGCCACTGCATGACATAAAACCCTTTGCCACCATACTCTCCATTTTTTGAATAATATCTCGGCTGCCATTCCTTATATTTCTCCGGTACATATCCAAATTGATAACTTAGTACCGCAACCTTACTGTCTTTTTCACTTTCTCCATTCAAATTAACAGAAACAACATTTCCCCTCTGTTCTCTATCCACCAGGAAATATCTGCCGGCAGCATAAGTTGTCACCGATACGCCTCCGATCAGCAATATCAAAGCTGCTGCCACTGTGCTTTTACGCCATCCGTGTTTTGCTGATTTTATCTGATTTTTATTTTCTTTTCCGTCCATGTTTTTCTTCTCAATTTCAAACATCATCCGCTCATCATTTTCTTCCGCTGCACAAATACTATCCAACAACGCTGTTTGTTTTTGTCTGTAGCTGTCTGAAAAACGATGTACCTCTGTATGATTCTTTTCTGCTTTCTCTAATTCATCCAGTGCATTTTCCATCCCAGTAAGATATAACCATTCATCCAAGTTTTTGTTTAACATCCTCGTCCTCTCCTTCCGCTATAATTTCTTTCACACGCTTTCTGGCTCTGGATAGCCGTTTATAAACATTATCCGTACTAATGCCAAGTATCTCTCCGATATCACTCACAGGCATACCATCATAACATCTCATTTCGATAATTTTCCTATCATCATTCGACAATTGTCCAATAATCTTTTTCACCATTTCCCCGGCTGACAATGTCGCCAAATAAACTTCCACAGGATTATGTTTATCTTCTATCCAGTCTTCTTCTGAATCCAGAATATAGGTATTTTCCCTTTTATTTTTACGATAAATATCAATGGCAGCACTCTTAATCACACGCACAATCAAAATCTTTGTCTTTTCATCATTCACATCCTTGCATCTTGACAAATACGGGACCATTCTAACAAAAGCCTCATGGACTGCATCTTCCGCCTGCCAGTCATTATGCAGAATAGCATTTGCAATTCCAAACATCTTCTGCTCATAGGTTTCATATAATTCTGTCATTGTCTGCCGGTCTGCTGCCACATCAATTGTTTTCTTTCTCTTTTCCGGCATTTTAAACACCTCCTGTCCTTATTAATCATTGAAACATGCTTCTGCCAATAATAACGAAACACTCCCTGTTTTCTGACGGGATAATTCGGTTTTTATCATTATTTTATCGTAACTTTTCA
>NZ_LR698973.1:3401348-3508973 GCF_902381825.1 Pseudocoprococcus catus | reverse complement strand
ATTTTATCATTTATATTGAAAAAACTGCCACGCAAACGAAGTGACAGTCTTTTCAATATTGATGATACTAATATTAATAATGCTATTTATGGTAAGGTTCATGATTAATAATTCGATAGCTCCGATAAATCTGCTCCAGCAAAATGACACGCATCAGCTGATGCGGAAATGTCATTGGTGAAAAACTAAGTTTTTCATCGGCACGGTTTAAAACTGCCGGAGCCAAACCAAGAGAACCGCCGATGACAAAAGTCAAATGACTTTCACCGCCGATTCCAAGCTTCTCAATTCTCGCCGCCAGCTCCTCGGAACTGCGCATTTTTCCTTCAATGGCCAGAGCGATCACATAACTATCGTCTTTAATCGACTTTAAGATACGTTCGCCCTCTTTTTCCTTAATCTGCAGTTCCAGGGCTTCACTGGCTTTGTCCGGCGTCTTCTCATCAGCCACTTCGATGATTTCTAATTTACAATAACGGCTTAACCGCTTACTATATTCTGCAATGGCCTGTACAAAAAATTTTTCTTTGATTTTACCGACTGTTACTAATGTAATTCTCATGCTTTCTCCGTTCTGTATGTCATCCAGAGTTCTTCCATTTCTTCTCTCGGCAATGTTTTCAAATCTCCCACCAATGAAAGGCTCATCTGACTCAGATCAAAATGTTTCTGAACAAAGGCCCGTACTTCTTCAGCCGTTACCTTCCCTATCTTTTCTGCCGCTTCTTCCACAGTCTCTATCGTTTCCCCATGAATATAGGATTTGCCGTAATTGCTGATTCTATTGTACGTGCTCTCATCCGATATAATCAGGTCTGTTTTCACGGATTCCTTCACAATATACAGCTCCCGATCAGATACCAGCTCATTTTTCAACTTCTGAATAATATCCACAACCGCTTTCAATACCGGCCTGACCTGATTCGGATGAACCGCCGCATAAATATGAAAAAGTCCGCCTTTTTCATAGGAACTGCCATAAGAATAAATGGCATAGCTTAATCCCATTTCTTCACGAATTGTCTGAAAAAGTCTTGAGTTCACATTACCGCCCAGCAGACTGTTGACAACACTGAGTATGTATCTCTCCGGATCATAGTAATCCAGAGATTCAAAGGCTATAATCATATGAACCTGTTCCACATCCTTATGCTGCATATAAAGGGATGGATAGTATTTTGCCGTTGCAATCTGCGCGTTGGCTTCCAAAAGCGAGGCTTTACACCCCGGCGCAATGCCTCCAAAACAATTCTCCAGTGCTTCAAGGACTTTTGCTTCCTCAAAATAGCCGGATATAGCGATTGTCATTCGATCAGCAGTATAATATTGCTTCATAAAATCCAGCACATCCTGTCTCTTAAAGCCAAGTACTGTCTGCTTATCCCCTGAAATCAGATACCCAAGCGAATGTTCTCTCCAGATCACTTCCTGCAGCCGTTCATGGACAATATCTTCCGGGGAATCATCATACATATCGATTTCCTCGGCAATAACCCCCAGTTCTTTTTTCAGATCATTCTCGTCTATTTTGGAATTAGATAACATATCCCCAAGAATATCTATGGCATAAAAAAGATGCTCATACAGCGTCTTCGTGTAAAAGCATGTATATTCTTTCGTCGTATAGGCATCCATATTCCCGCCGATTTCTGTCATGGCATCTGCCAATTCTCTGGCAGTTCGCTTCTCCGTTCCTTTAAACAACATATGCTCAATCACATGTGCCATGCCATTGGTCTGCTTATTCTCATTGACCGAGCCGGCTTTCACCCAAACACCCATGGATACGGAACGATACTGTGGCATATATTCCATTGCAACCTTCAGTCCATTACTTAAATAAAAGGTCTTAACCATTTCTTCACTCTTTCCAGTATAATTTCATTTATCTAATATACCGATTATACTATATCCTGCCTTTGCACGTAAAGAATTTATTTTTCATTTTTATGCAATAGAAAATTCCTCGGAATTTCCTATTGCATGAAAAAGGCCCCGGTGCCTAAGCACCGGAGCCTGTATATTCATTGACTCTGAAAAATTATCTAACGATGAATTATTCAGCTGCTTTCTTGATGTAGCCAGCGAGTCTGTCTTTAGCATCTGCTTCTGTCTTAGCGTACAGAGCTTCTGCTGTTTCTGGGAAGCCTTTCTTCAGGGATGCATAACGAACTTCGTTCATGATGAATGCTCTGAAGTCGCCCTTAGGTTCTTTAGTAGAATCAAGGATGAATGGATTCTTGCCCTGAGCCTTAAGTTCTGGGTTGAATCTCCAGCATGACCAGTAACCGCACTCTACAGCTTCTTTAATTCTTGTCTGAGCACCCTTCATACCGCCCTTGATACCATGGTTGATACATGGAGCGTAAGCGATGATGAGTGATGGACCATGATAAGCTTCAGCTTCTTTAAGAGCTTTGATGAACTGGTTCATGTTAGCGCCCATAGCAACCTGTGCTACGTATACATAACCGTAAGAAGCAGCCATCATACCAAGGTCTTTCTTCTTTGTCTTCTTACCTGAAGCAGCAAATTTAGCAACTGCACCTACAGGAGTAGACTTAGAAGCCTGACCACCAGTATTGGAGTAAACTTCTGTATCTACAACGAATACGTTAACGTCTTCGTTGGAAGCAAGTACGTGATCAAGACCGCCGTAACCGATATCGTAAGCCCAGCCGTCACCACCGAAGATCCACTGTGACTTCTTAACTAAGAGGTCATAGCCTTCAACGATAGCATCACAGATTGCTTTAGCTTCTGCATTGTCGCCAGCGTAAGCCTTAGCTGCTGCTAACAGAGCTGCAGATGTAGCCTTAGAAGCTTCGCCTTCTTCCTTAGTATCTAACCAAGCCTGTGCTTCTTCAGCAAGAACACCAAGATCTACAAGACCTTTGATCTTCTTAGCTAATGCTTCTCTACGATGTTTCTGACCCATGAACATACCTAAACCGAATTCAGCATTATCCTCGAACAGTGAGTTACACCATGCAGGACCCTGACCTTTTTCGTTAGTTGTATATGGCATAGATGGAGCAGAACCACCCCAGATAGATGTACAACCTGTTGCATTAGCAACATACATTCTATCACCGAATAACTGAGTTACAAGTTTGATGTAAGGTGTTTCACCACAACCTGCACATGCGCCTGAGAACTCAAGTAATGGTTTTTCAAACTGTGAACCCTTAACTGTGTATTTGTCCATTGGGTTCTCTTTCTGTGGAAGAGCTACTGCATATTCCCAGTTAGGAGCTTCATCGAGCTGTGTTCCAAGTGGAACCATCTCAAGAGCCTTTGTAGGACAGATATTTGCACAGCTTCCGCAACCCAGACAGTCAAGAGGAGATACCTGCATCTTGAACTGATATTTACCTGCAAGGTTAGCCTTACCTGGAACAGCACCGAAGTTAGCTGGAGCTGCAGCTGCTTCTTCATCTGTTAACAGAACAGGTCTGATTGTTGCATGAGGGCAAACATATGAACACTGGTTACACTGGATACACTTAGCAGCATCCCATACAGGTACGCTGACAGCAACACCACGTTTTTCGTATGCAGCTGTTCCCAGAGGGAAGTGACCATCTTCTCTGCCGTTGAAAGCAGATACTGGTAAAGCATCGCCGTCGCAAGCGTTCATTGGCATTACAACGTCTCTTACGAAATCTGGAACATTCTTAACAACAGGAGCGTCATCAGGACATGTAGCCCAGCTTTCTGGAACAGGAACTTCTACGATCTTATCAAGACCAGCATCTACAGCTGCGAAGTTCTTATTAACAACGTCTTCACCCTTCTTACCATAGGACTTAACGATCATTTCCTTCATATACTTAACAGCTGTATCGATAGGAATGATGTTAGCCAGTTTGAAGAATGCAGCCTGAAGAACGGCATTTGTCTTACCATTTAACTTAAGTTCTTTATCAACATCTTCTGCGTTGATGATGTAGAACTTAACATGTTTCTGAGCTAACTGATGTTTAACCTTGGATGGCAGTTTTTCATCCAGTTCTTCTGGAGACCAAACTGTATTGAAGAGGAATGTACCACCTTCTTTAATATCGCCAAGGATATCATACATATGGATATAAGCCTGGTTATGACATGCGATAAAGTCAGCTGTCTTAACAAGGTATGTAGAACGGATAGGTGTCTTACCGAAACGAAGATGTGACTGTGTAACACCACCGGACTTCTTGGAATCATAGTGGAAATATGCCTGAGCATACATATCTGTATGGTCACCGATGATCTTGATAGAGTTCTTATTAGCACCTACAGTACCATCAGAACCAAGACCCCAGAACTTACAGCTTGTTGTACCAGCTGGAGCAACGTCAACTTCAGGAATGACTGGTAAGGAATGACCTGTAACATCATCAACGATACCGATTGTGAAGTTGTTCTTTGGCTGATCTGCTTTCAGGTTCTCATAGATAGAGATGATAGAACCTGGAGTAACGTCCTTAGAACCAAGGCCGTAACGACCGCCAACGATATCATATGTCTTGCCTTCTTTGAATGCTGCTGCACAGACATCAACATATAATGGTTCGCCGTAACCTGTAACTTCCTTAACTCTATCCATAACAGCAATCTTCTTAACTGTTGCAGGAATAGCTTCGAACAGTTTGTCTGCTCTGAAAGGTCTGTACAGATGTACTTTAACGATACCAACTTTTTCGCCTTTAGCTGTCAGGTAATCGATAACTTCTTCAGCTGCTTCACACATAGAACCCATAGCGATGATAACACGATCAGCATCTGGAGCACCATAGTAGTTGAACAGCTTGTATTCACGACCTGTCATCTCGCTGACTTTAGCCATGTATTCTTCTACGATTTCTGGAAGTGCATCGTAGAACTTGTTGCTTGCTTCACGACCCTGGAAGTAAACATCTGGGTTCTGAGCTGTACCTCTCATAACTGGATGTTCTGGGTTCAGAGCAGATTTTCTGAACTCTGCCAGTGCATCGTAATCTACTAATTTAGCTAATTCATCGTAATCTGTACATTCAACTTTCTGAATTTCATGAGATGTTCTGAAACCATCAAAGAAATGAAGGAATGGAACTCTGCCTTTGATTGTAGCAAGATGAGCAACTGCAGCCAGGTCCATAACTTCCTGAACGGAGTTTGAACAGAGCATTGCGAAACCTGTCTGACGACATGCCATAACGTCAGAGTGATCGCCGAAGATGTTTAATGCATGATAAGCTAATGCTCTGGCACTTACATGGAATACACAAGGCAATAATTCACCTGCGATCTTATACATGTTAGGGATCATAAGTAATAAGCCCTGGGAAGCTGTATAAGTAGTTGTTAATGCACCTGAAGAAATAGAACCATGAACTGTACCTGAAGCACCTGCCTCAGATTCCATTTCTACTACATCAACAGTCTGACCGAAGATGTTCTTTCTGCCGTTGGCTGCCCAATCGTCAGTTACTTCTGCCATAGGTGAGGATGGTGTGATCGGGAAGATACCAGCAACTTCTGTGAACGCATAAGAAGTCCAAGCAGCAGCTGTGTTACCATCCATAGTTTTCATAACTTTTGCCATGATATTTTTCTCCTTTCTATATATGACCATATCAATAAACACTTTATTGACAGGTAGTCATTCTTCATACTCTATTTTAATACAAGTTGTATAAATCGTCAAGATTATAACCTGCCTATGTTGTTTATTTTTTCACACAATCGCTTAAAAATCCGTACAATCTATGCTTAGCCATAACTCACCATCACTGTATTTCGAACCATTGATCACCATGTTGTCGATATCCACGCTGCCATCCCCACTGTCCATCTGTTTAAGGAAATTGTCACACTGCCGCTCCAGTTCTTTTCCGCTCCAATCCGCCTTCGAATCGAGTTTCTGAACCACCATTTTGAGAAATGATTTTATCCTTTCGGTATCTTCCATAGATGCTGTCACCGAATGAATTTTACCGGTTGCACTGTCACTGTAAATTATCACATAGTCATTATATTCCCCGTCAACATTATAATAAGTTGTTTTCTGTAGATAAGACGTTGTCTCCCCATCATATGTATAAATATAGTTATCTTCCGATGACGAATCATCTCCTGATATATCTCTTCCATATTCTGTTCTGGTCCAGGCTTCAATCAATGCCCCCATGTCTTCATCTGTCACATCAAAATGTGCATAGCCATTACATCCATCCGGATACGCAGAAACTTCCTGTTCTGAAAGTTCTCTGTAATATTCCTCTGACGATGTATCAGAACCAATAATTTCGTCTGCATCGTCAACCCCCAATTCATCCATCAAATCTTCAATCACATATTGAAAATCACCGTTTGTAAAATAATGAATAAGGTGACTTCCGGCAGCACCTAACAATGCATTCAAAATAATGATCGCCAATACAACCTTCCCCAGACAGCCTCCGGCCTTGCGCCGTTTAGCTTCCATGTCCGTGCCTGACCTGTCGGTTCTATAAGATCTGCCGGCCTTTTTCTGTATACTGCTGCCATAGACTTCCTCATGGGATGTAGCCTTCTTCCGATTTTTCTGCTTCTTGTCTTCTTTCTTCAGCGCATCCGAAAAACTTCCATAGATGTCATTCCTGTGATCCTTCTGATCATGGCTCACACCATAAGCACAATCTTCCTCTCCCATTCCTCTCTGCTGCGCATTGTAATGAACATCCAGGATCTCCGGACGCCATATAAAAGAATGACAGGTATCGCAGTAATGGGCTTTCTTCATCTCACTATCACATAATGGGCATATCTTTACTTTCATATCTTATTCCTCTCCCCCACTTCCTAACTTGGCTGTTGCATTTTTTATTGCTTTATTGACCGCACTGCCTGTAAAAGTCCTATTCTTTCATAGTCATCAGGCATTCAGCATGCATAGCTTACTGTTGATTATATCTTACCACACACTGCACCCTTAAAACAACAAAAGGATATCATTCTGTGGATTTTTATCTCCGCAAAATGATATCCTCTATTTATTGATCATTTATATGCTTTTATAAACATCTGTATCTGCTGATTATTCTGCATCTTTCTTACTGAAGCTGATACGTCCCATCTTGTCTTTGCCCATGCATTTAACCTTGATCACATCACCCAGTGTCAGCACATCCTCAACATGATTGATACGTTTCTTGTCAAGCTTGGAGATATGAACCATACCCTCTTTGCCAGGTGCAAATTCAAGGAATGCACCGAATTCCTTGATGCTGACAACCTTACCTGTGTAGATACGGCCTTCTTCGAAATCAGATACGATCATTGTGATCATATCGATGGCTTTCTGAATGCCGACTTTGTCTACGCCACAGATAGATACTGCACCGTCATCTGTAATGTCAATCTTCACACCTGTTTCGTCGATGATCTGGTTGATGACTTTCCCCTTCTGACCTACAACATCACCAATCTTGGAAGGATCGATCTTGATCTGCTGGATCTTCGGAGCAAATTCGCCGACTTCCTTACGCGGTTCAGAGATGCAAGGTTCAATAATCTCAGTAAGAATGTACTCTCTTGCCTGCTTTGTTCTTCTGATCGCTTCTTCAACAATCGGACGTGTCAGACCATGAATCTTGATATCCATCTGGATTGCTGTGATGCCATCGTGTGTACCGGCTACTTTGAAGTCCATATCACCGAAGAAATCTTCAAGGCCCTGAATATCTGTCAGTACAAGATAATCATCATCTGTATCGCCAGTTACAAGACCACAGGAGATACCTGCAACAGGTTTCTTAATCGGAACACCGGCAGCCATCAGAGACATAGTGGATGCACAGATGGAAGCCTGTGATGTAGAACCATTGGATTCAAATGTCTCAGATACTGTACGAATAGCATATGGGAACTCTTCTTCTGAAGGAAGAACAGGCACTAATGCTCTCTCAGCCAATGCACCATGACCGATCTCGCGACGGCCCGGACCTCTTGAAGGCTTTGTCTCACCAACTGAGTATGATGGGAAATTATAATGATGCATATAACGTTTGCTTGTCACAAATTCATTCAGGCCATCTACCTTCTGGGCATCTGATAATGGTGCCAGTGTTGTGATTGTACAAATCTGTGTCTGACCTCTTGTGAACATTGCAGAACCGTGTGTTCTTGCAAACAGGTCGATCTCTGCTGCAAGCGGACGGATCTGATCAATAGCACGGCCATCAGGACGCTTGTGATCCTTGAGAATCATCTTACGTACTGTCTTCTTCTGATACTGATAAACAGCATCGTCAATCAGAGGCAGCCACTCTTCCTTATCTGCAAATGCTTCTGCAAGCTTGTCTTTAATAACACGGATGTTGGCATCTCTTGTCTGCTTCTCATCTGCAAATACAGCTTCTTCCATTGCTTCTGGCGGAAAGAGTTCCTTCATAGCTGCATTTAATTCTTCAGGAATAGCATAATGCTCATAATCCTTCTTCTCTTTGCCGCATTCTGCAACAATCTGATCGATGAATTTGATGATCTCCTGGTTAACATCATGAGCTGCATAAATAGCCTCGATCATCTTGTCTTCAGGTACTTCATTGGCACCTGCCTCAATCATAATTACTTTCTCACGAGTAGAAGCGACTGTCAGTGCAAGATCGGATACGGATTTCTGCTCATTGGATGGGTTAATAATAAACTCACCATTGATCATGCCAACCTGTGTCATGGCACACGGGCCATCAAATGGAATATCAGAAATACATGTTGCAATGGCAGAACCAAGCATTGCTGTCAGCTCAGGGCTGCATGTCTGATCTACACACAAAACAAGATTGTTCAGTGTCACATCATTTCTATAATCCTTAGGGAAGAGCGGACGCATCGGTCTGTCGATAACTCTCGCTGTAAGGACCGCATTCTCGCTTGCCTTTCCTTCACGCTTGTTGAAACCACCCGGAATCTTGCCTACCGAGTACATCTTCTCTTCAAATTCAACACTTAACGGGAAGAAATCAATACCATCTCTCGGTTTCTCTGAAGCTGTTGCTGTTGATAACACACATGTGTCACCATAATACATAAGGGCAGCGCCATTTGCCTGGGCAGCAACATGTCCTACTTCTACACGAAGTGTTCTGCCGGCAAGTTCCATGGAAAAACTTTTGTATTCTTTTGCCATTTTCAATCTCCTTTTATAAATTATAAATTTCTCAGGAGCCTTCCGAAACTACTGAATAATCAACCAATGCCTCGCTCTGATTAACTTTTCAGTGGTCTCGGACAGTAACAATTCTGGAATTTCCAGATGCTCCTGATAGTTCGTGCAACGCAAACAGGGCTGCCGCATAATACCTTTACCGACAGCCCCATGATAGATAATAATTATCTTCTTAAACCTAACTTCTCAACGATAGCTCTGTATCTCTCGATATCTGTCTTCTTCAGGTAATCAAGTAAGCCACGTCTCTGACCAACCATCTTAAGCATACCACGTCTTGAATGATGGTCTTTCTTGTGTGTCTTCAGATGCTCTGTAAGGTCAGCGATTCTTGCTGATAAAAGTGCGATCTGAACTTCTGGTGAACCTGTATCTTCAGGTGTCTTACCGTATTTAGCTACGATTTCTTTTTTCTGTTCTGCTGTAATCATTAATAAATCCTCCTAAATCTTAATAAATGCCTTATGCCAGGATCCGGTTGGAGATTCCTTGATCTGGGCACAGGTTAAAACTCATACTCAACCATTGTAGCATAGTATTATCAAATTGTAAACAACTTTTTGTATTGAATTTGTACTGTTTTTCTTGCAATCCCCCTGAAAACACGATAAGATATAAACCAGTGAAAACTTTGTCTGCAAAGCAGACCCGAATGACACGCCGGGACTCGCAATTGAGTCCTGAATAGTATAATAAAGGAAAGGATGAATTAACCGATGAAACTCTGGGGCGGACGCTTTACCAAAGAAGAAAACCAGCTTGTACATAACTTTAATGCTTCGATCACTTTCGATCAGAAGTTCTATCATCAGGATATTCAGGGCAGTATCGCCCATGTCACAATGCTTGCCAAACAGGCAATCATCACAGATGCTGAACGTGATATCATTATCTCAGCACTGAAAGAAATCTGCAGCGATATCGAATCCGGCAAATTACAGATTACAGAGGAATATGAAGATATCCACAGCTTCGTGGAATCTGTCCTGATTGAACGCACCGGTGATACCGGCAAGAAGCTCCATACAGGACGCAGCCGTAATGACCAGGTAGCCCTTGATATGAAACTCTACACCCGCGATGAAGTTCTGGCAACAGACGAACTGGTCAAGGAACTGATGACCACACTGCTTGATCTGATGAAAGAACACATCGATACTTATATGCCGGGCTTTACACATCTGCAGAAAGCACAGCCTGTTACACTGGCTCACCACATCGGTGCTTACTTCGAAATGTTCAAGCGTGACCGTTCAAGACTCCATGACATTCATGAGCGTATGAACTACTGCCCGTTGGGTGCAGGTGCGCTGGCAGGCACAACTTATCCCCTGGATCGTGAATATACAGCCAGCCTTCTCGGTTTCACAGGCCCAACCCTCAACAGTATGGATTCTGTATCTGACAGAGACTACCTCATCGAATACCTCAGTGCCCTGTCCACGATCATGATGCATCTGAGCCGTTTCTGTGAAGAGATCATCCTCTGGAACAGCAATGAATACCGCTTCATCGAACTGGATGATGCCTATTCTACCGGCAGTTCCATCATGCCTCAGAAGAAGAATCCCGATATTGCAGAACTGATCCGAGGCAAAACAGGCCGTGTCTATGGTGCATTGACATCTCTGCTCACAACCATGAAAGGCCTTCCTCTTGCTTACAACAAAGATATGCAGGAAGACAAAGAACTGACCTTCGATGCTATTGATACAGTCAAAGGCTGCCTGGCTCTGTTCAACGGCATGATCAAAACCATGCATGTCAACAAAGAAACCATGGCTGCCAGCAGCAAAAATGGTTTCACCAACGCTACTGATGCTGCCGATTATCTTGTAAAACATGGTGTACCATTCCGTGATGCCCACGGCATCATCGGACAGCTTGTTCTGATCTGTATCGACAAAGGTATCGCCCTGGATGACCTGCCTCTGGAAGAATACAAGAAAATCAGTCCTGTCTTCGAAGAAGACGTCTATGAAGCCATCAGCATGAAGACCTGTGTCAGCCTGCGTCAGACCATCGGTGCTCCGGGCCATGAAGCCATGCAGAAAGTCATTGATATCAACAGCCGTTATCTTGAAGAAAACTAATCTGCCGTTTATTCAATAACGCTGCGCATCCTGTGGGATGTAGCCTTTCAAAGCCGTGTATTTCAACTTCCAACTACAGTTTCGAATACACGGCTTATTCTGTTCCTTCCGTAACACTTCATCCAATCTGATTCAATCCATCTATAAAAAGTTCTACAGCCCGCTGCTGCTTCTCCGTCAGCAAATTCCATCTGTCCAAATGACGCTTCTGCTCTGCATTCAGGTGAATCAGATCATCCTGCCCATAAAGGAATTCAGCCAATGTGATTCCGTAAGCTTCACATACATTCTCAATGGTTGTCAATGATGGACAAGTCCCTCGATGCATCATATTCGTCAATGTCGAAGGAGAAAGATTCGCCTCTTTTGCCAGGCGATACACTGTCCATCCCCGCTTCTCATTCTCCTTCCTGATACGCCCTACAATATCAAGATTCATCTTGTCTGCCTCCTCCCTATCATTTTGTTTTCACATCATATCACAATTTACGACAAATGGACGATTTTTCGACAAACAACTTTTAATTTATTTTTTTAACGAATATGGTATAATAGATGCAGTTTCAATCAGAGGAAGGAAACGCCCATCTATTATCATTTTTTCAAAAAAGGAGGCTTCTTATGCATATTTTAGTCTCAACAACTACAGCCAGTGATCTGGCCGAGACAGCTGAACAGTCCATTGATTATCTCCAGAAGATTGTCGACTATATGATCAGTAAAGCACACATTCTGATCAGTGCACTGATCATCCTGATCGTTGGCTGGTATCTGACCAAGTTTATCTGCAAACTGGTGCGCCATTCTCTGGACAAAACACGACTGGATGCCAGTGTCACAAGTTTTATCAATTCACTGACCAAATTCGGATTACGCGCATTGCTCGCCATCATTGTGATCAATAAGTTAGGAGTCGATACCACTTCTCTGATCGCGCTGCTGACTTCTGCCAGTTTAGCCATCGGTCTCGCTGTTCAGGGAAGCCTTGCAAATTTTGCAGGCGGTGTGCTTTTGCTGATCATGAAACCATTTGTGGTGGGAGACTATATAGACGATGGAAACGGCCATGACGGAACTGTCATGTCCATTGAGATTATCTACACCCGACTGCTGACGGCCAACAATGAGATGGTCTGTATTCCCAATGGCAAACTGGCTGATTCTCCGGTGACCAACCTGACACATCAGGAAAACCGCCGCCTTGATTTTCCTGTCAGCATCAGTTACGACGAGAATATTGACCGGGTTCGCACCGTTCTTTTAAAAGTAGCTGCCGGATGCCCAACGCTTTCCAAGTCCAAAGAACCCTTTGTGTTTGTGGACGACTTTGACAGCAGCTCCGTCCGCGTTGTCTTAAGAGTCTGGGCGCTCACCGACAAATACTGGGATACCCGCTTTGAAATCCGAGAGGCCATCAAAAAAGCCTTTGACGCGGAAGGCATAGAAATTCCATATGACCATATGGACGTAAACCTTGTTAATTCCGAGAAATAGGATAGTGCGGCCCATAAGCTTTAAAGAAAAAGATTTTCAACGAATTGGTTCATCACAGGCACGCTCCCGCTTCCTGCCACTGACAGCGGTACATAAGGCAGTACAAAACACTGCCTAAGTACCGGTCGTGTCAGAAGCATCTGTGATTGAACAAATTCATTGAAAATCCTTTCTCGAAGTTTATTGAGGCCGCACTTTTTTATTTTTTTGGAATTAACTACCAAACATATATAACTCTACAAATATCAGCATATATCCATATTCTCTGCATATTCTGCGTTCTCATGGACCGACATAAGCGCGCTCAATAATTATTAAACAGGGCTTTCTAAATACTTGAAGCGCGCTCTCTGCTATTTTTCGATTTGATGAATGAACAGGCCAGACCGAAGTTTTGGTTCGAACCATGTGGATTTTGGCGGCATGAGCCGTCCTGCGTCAGCCACGGCCAACAGTTCCCGAATAGATGTCGGATACATTGAAAAAGCCACCACCATGTCTTCATGACACCGTTTTTCAAGTTCTCCCAGTCCGCGGATACCTCCGACGAATTCAATGTTCTCATCTGTTCTCGGATCTTCAATACCAAGTACAGGATCCAGCAGATTCATCTGAAGAATAGACACATCCAGCCCGTCCACAGGATCTTCGGATGTTTTATCCGGATGGACATTCAGTCGATACCACTCATGATCCAGATACATACCAAATTCACCCTTTTTTGATGGTGAAACCGCCTCTTTTCCCACGTATTCCACTGTAAAATCCCGTCGGATCCTCTCAAGAAAATCTTCTTTTGACCAGCCATTCAGGCTTTTCACCAAACGATTATAATCCATGATTTTCAATTCTTCCTCAGGAAATAAAACCGCAAGGAAATAATTGAATTCTTCTGTTCCATTATAAGCCGGATGGGTTCTTCGCCGCTTCATGCCCACTTTAAAGGCACTGGCTGCACGATGATGACCATCAGCAATGTACAACGCATCAACAGCCGCAAAGGCTTTTTCAATGGCAGCTACCGCAAGGTCATCATCAACAATCCACACTCTGTGTCGTATGCCATCTTCCGCCTCAAAATCATACACAGGTGATTCTTCCTTCACATGACAGACGATATAAGAAAGAATCGGATTGGTTCTGTATGTCAGAAAAATCGGTCCGGTCTGCGCACTGCAGACATCCACATGCCGAATACGGTCCTGTTCTTTCTCCGCTCTCGTATCTTCATGTTTTTTGACTACCTGATGCAGATAATCATCAATAGATACACAAGCAGTAATGCCCGTCTGTGTTCGGCCGTTCATGGTCAGTTCGTACAGATAATAACATTTTTGTTCATCCTGAACAAAAATGCCCTCGGCAATCTCCCTATCCAGCATTTCTTTTGCTTTTTCATAAACACAGTCCGCATACATATCCATAGATGGATCAAACTGTGTCTCCGGGCGATCAATATTGAGAAAAGACAAAGGATGCCCTTTCACTTTCTCCGCTGCTTCTTCTCTATTATAGACATCATAAGGCAAAGCCGCCACCTGCGCGACCAGCGCAGATGACGGCCTGATTGCCTTAAAAGGTTTGACATTTGCCATAAAGCTTATTTCACCTTTCGTACTTTTACAACTCCGTTAATAGCTGCCAGTTTTTCAACAAGAGCTTCTGAAACTTCTGAACCGATATCCATCATTGTGTATGCCCAGTCACCTTTTGACTTGTTGGTCATATCTTCAATATTGATACCCTCAGCCGCACAGGCACCTGTCAGCTGTCCCAGCATGTTTGGGATATTCTTATGGCAGATTGTAATACGTCCGGCAGCTTTGCAGATACCCATATCACAGGCAGGATAGTTGACAGAATGTGTGATATTACCATTCTCAAGATAATCTCTCAATTCTTTCACTGCCATCACTGCGCAGTTATCTTCTGATTCTTCTGTAGAAGCACCCAGATGAGGGATGGCCACAACGCCATTCATCTGAGCTGTCTTTGCATTCGGGAAATCTGTGATATACTTTCTGACCTTACCCGCTGCAATGGCTGCTTCAAGGGCATCATCATCTACCAACAGGTCACGTGCAAAGTTCAGCACTATGACACCATCCTTCATCTTCGCAAATGCATCCGCATTGATCATTTTTTTTGTGCTGTCCATCAATGGTACATGTACAGTAATATAGTCACAGTTTGCATAGATATCCTCTACATTGGCAATATGTTTGATATCCTTTGACAGATTCCATGCAGCGTCAACAGAAATGAACGGGTCATAACCATAAACTTCCATACCAAGTGCCACACAGGCATTGGCTACCAAAACACCAATGGCACCCAGACCGATCACGCCGATCTTCTTGCCCATTATCTCTGTGCCGGCAAACTGTTTCTTGCCCTTTTCTACAAGTTTGGCCACATTCGGATCTTCTTTTACTGTCTGAACCCAGTTCACACCGCCGACAATGTCTCTTGCACCAAGGAAAAGACCTGCAAGAACAGCTTCCTTTACACCATTGGCATTCGCACCCGGTGTATTAAAGACAACAATACCTTTTTCTGCACATTTGTCCAATGGAATATTATTGACACCGGCACCTGCTCTGGCAATCGCAAGCAGCTGATCCGGCAGCTCCAGTTCATGGACACTTGCACTTCTTACAAGTGCTGCATCAGATGCAGCAAAATCATCAACCTTCTCATAGGCATCTGTAAAAAGCTGCATGCCTACAGCAGCAATTGGATTTAAGCAACTAATTTTCATGATCATTACCTCCGGGAGACTCGGCTTATTTTGTATTCTCTGCCTCAAACTTCTTCATAAAATCAACAAGGGCAACAACACCTTCTGTCGGCATTGCATTGTAAATGCTGGCTCTCATACCTCCGACGGTACGATGACCTTTCAGATTCTCAAAACCAGCTGCCTTTGCTTCTGCAACAAACTTAGCATCCAGATCTTTATCGCCTGTTACAAACGGTACGTTCATAATAGAACGGCTTTCTTTCTCAACAGTACCTTTGAACATCTTGCTCTGATCAAGGAAATCATAAAGGATCTTCGCTTTTGCTTCGTTGATCTTCTTTCTTTCTTCAAGACCGCCTGTCTTCAACAGCCATTTGAAGACTTTGCCGCAGATATAAATGCCGTAGCAAGGCGGTGTATTATATAGAGAATCATTGTCTGCCTGTGTCTTATACTTCAGCATAGTTGGTGTGCCCGGAAGAACATCATCTGTGATCAGATCTTCTCTGATGATGGCAATAACAGTACCAGCAGGGCCTACGTTTTTCTGTACACCGGCATAAATCATACCGTATTTTGTCACATCAACAGGTTCTGATAAGAAACATGAAGACTGATCAGCAATCAGTAATTTACCTTTGGTATTCGGCAAAGTATGGTATTTGGTACCATAAATTGTGTTGTTTTCGCAAATATACACATAATCCATATCATCCGTAATCGGCAGGTCACTGCAGTCCGGAATATATGTAAATGTTTTGTCTGCTGATGAGGCTAATTCGACAGCTTCGCCGAAAATCTTAGCTTCTGAAAATGCTTTCTTAGCCCACTGACCAGTCAGGATATATCCCGCTTTTCTATTTTTCATGAAGTTCATAGGAATCATGGCAAACTGCTGTGAAGCACCACCCTGAAGGAACAACACCTTATAGTTGTCTGGAATATTCATGAGCTTTCTTAAATCAGCTTCTGCTTCTTTAATGATATTGTCGAAAGCTTTAGATCGATGGCTCATCTCCATTACTGACATGCCAGTGCCTCTGTAGTCAAGCATTTCATCTGCTGCTTCCTGCAATACTTCAACAGGCAGCACAGCTGGTCCTGCTGAAAAGTTATAAACTCTGCTCATTTTTCTTCTCTCCTTTTTAGATGAATTATTATATATTTAAACCAAAAGGTGGTTTACGGATATTAATTGTCGAGGTCTTCCTCGGAAAATGTATCTGCAATGGATGCTCCGGGAGCAACCATCGGCCATACCTTATCATCCGGATCAATCATACAATCGATGAGAACCGGCTTCTTCAAATTGATCGCCCACTGAATGGCTTCATCAAATTCTTTCTGTGTTGTCACGCGTCGGCCGTCCACGCCCATGGCTTCGGCAACCTTTACATAATCAACACTATCACTTAAAACAGTGGCTGAATAGCGTTCACCATAAAACAATGTCTGCCACTGTCTGACCATACCAAGTACATGGTTGTTGACAACCACTTCAATGACCGGAATCTGATATCTGGAAGCTGTTGCCAGCTCATTCATGTTCATTCGGAAACAACCGTCTCCGGCAACATTGACCACGATTCTGTCCGGACAGCCAAGCTTGGCACCAAGTGCTGCCCCAAGGCCATAGCCCATGGTTCCGAGACCGCCGGAAGAAATAAACTGTCTTGGTTCCTTATATTTATAAAATTGTGCAGCCCACATCTGGTTCTGCCCAACTTCTGTGCAAATAATCGCATCACCGTCTGTTGCCTTATAAATGCTCTCGACAACACCCGGTCCGGTCAGTACCTCGTGATTGTAGGTCATCGGATAACGAGACTTCATCTCACGAATATGCCGCATCCACGGCTCATGATCCTGCTGCGTCAGTTTCTCATTCAATCTCTGAAGAACAACTTTTGCATCGCCTTCAATTGAATACTTGCACATAACATTCTTGTTAACTTCTGCAGCATCCACATCAATATGGACAAGATCTGCATGTCTGGCAAATGCCTTGACATTGCCCAGGACACGATCCGAAAAACGTGTACCAACGGCAATCAGAAGATCAGATTCTGTGATACCGTAATTGGATGTCTTGGTACCATGCATGCCTACCATACCTGTATAAGCATCTTCCCTGCCGTCAAAAGCACCTTTACCCATCAGCGTATCTGCCACAGGTGCCTGTACTTTGCTTACAAACTCTCTGAGCTCATCTGCCGCATCTGCACGAATGACACCGCCGCCCACAAGAATAAATGGTCTGACAGAATGTTCGATCAGTCCGACAACTTCCTGCATCGTCTCTTCACTGATCTGATCAGACTTGCGTTTGATCGGTGCCGGTACCTTATATTCATACTCAGCTTCTGCACCGGTGACATCCTTTGGAATATCCACAAGAACCGGTCCCGGACGCCCTGTCTGAGCAATCGCGAATGCACGGCGGATGGTATCCGCCAGCTTATTCACATCTTTGACAATAAAATTATGTTTTGTCACCGGCATTGTAATACCGGCGATATCGATTTCCTGAAAACTATCTTTGCCAAGAAGATTGACATTGACATTGCAGGTGATTGCCACCACTGGAACTGAGTCCATATAAGCCGTTGCAATGCCTGTAACGATATTGGTCGCTCCCGGTCCTGATGTTGCCAGACAGACACCGACTTTGCCGGTTGTGCGGGCATAGCCGTCTGCCGCATGGGAAGCGCCCTGTTCATGTGAAGTTAATACATGTCTGATCTCATCGCTGTGCTTGTAAAGTGCATCATACACATTAAGGATTGCACCGCCGGGATAACCAAAAACTGTATCCACACCCTGCTCTTTCAGACACTCAACTACAATTTCTGCTCCTGTTAATAACATTCTATTCTTCCCTTCCGAATCTATACTGTCGGAGCCTGAAGGATCGCACCCTTGCTGCTATCTGTAACAAGTGCAGCGTAACGTGCCAGATAACCTGTTGTAACCTTCGGCTCTCTTGGCTGCCATTTTGCTCTTCTCTCGGCAAGCACTTCATCAGAAACATCGACATTTAGTGTATTTTCAGGAATATTGATCTTGATAATATCCCCCTCTTCAACAAGCGCGATATTGCCGCCCAATGCTGCTTCAGGAGATACATGTCCGATAGAAGCCCCTCTGGACGCGCCAGAGAAACGTCCGTCCGTGATCAGTGCCACACTGGAACCCAGACCCATACCTGCGATGGCAGATGTCGGATTCAGCATTTCTCTCATACCAGGACCGCCCTTTGGTCCTTCATAGCGGATAACCACAACATCTCCAGGTACAATCTTGCCGCCCTTGATCGCTGCAATGGCATCCTCTTCGCAATCAAAGACACGTGCAGGTCCTTCGTGTACCATCATCTCAGGAACAACTGCAGAACGTTTAACAACACTGCCGTTCACTGCCAGGTTGCCCTTCAGTACCGCAATACCGCCTGTCTGACTGTATGGATTGTCGATTGGGCGGATTACCTCAGGATTCTTATTCTCGCATCCTTTAATATTCTCACCAACCGTCTTGCCTGTTGCAGTGATCAGGTCTGTGTAAAGCAGTCCCTTTTTATTCAACTCATTCATAACAGCATAAATGCCGCCTGCTTCATTGAGTTCTTCCATATATGTATGTCCGGCCGGTGCCAGATGACACAGGTTCGGTGTCTTTGCACTCAATTCATTGGCAATATCAAGGTTGATCTCAACCCCTGCTTCATGTGCAATTGCCGGAAGATGAAGCATTGTATTTGTCGAACATCCCAGGGCCATATCCACAGTCAATGCATTCATAAATGCCTTCTCTGTCAGAATATCTCTTGGACGAATATTCTTCTCCAGAAGTTCCATAACTTTCATACCGGCATGTTTTGCCAGTTTGATACGTTCAGAATAAACAGCCGGAATTGTGCCGTTGCCCTGAAGCCCCATACCGATGGCTTCTGTCAGACAATTCATACTGTTGGCTGTATACATACCGGAACAGGAACCGCAGGTCGGACAAGCATGCTGTTCATAGTCAAGCACATCTTCCTCAGACATCTTGCCTGCTGCGTAGGAACCGACTGCTTCAAACATACTGGAAAGGCTCGTCTTCTGTCCTTTTACATGACCGGCTAACATCGGACCGCCGCTGACAAATACAGTCGGCACATTCACTCTGGCTGCTGCCATCAGAAGTCCCGGAACATTCTTATCACAGTTCGGCACCATAACCAATGCATCAAACTGATGGGCAATAGCCATTGCCTCTGTGGAATCTGCGATCAGATCACGTGTTACAAGGGAATACTTCATACCGATATGCCCCATAGCAATACCGTCACAGACAGCAATTGCCGGGAAAACGACCGGTGTACCGCCTGCCATGGCAACACCAAGTTTAACTGCATTGACAATCTTGTCCAGGTTCATATGGCCCGGTACGATCTCATTGTAGGAACTTACGATACCTACAAGTGGTTTCTTCATTTCTTCCTGAGTCATTCCCAGTGCATTAAAAAGGGAACGATGCGGTGCTTGCTGCATACCGCTTTTAACATTATCACTCTTCATTCTATTAATTCCTTCCTAAAAACCCTAATAGCATCTATTACTGAATCTCAGCTGCAATGGCATCACCCATCTCTTTGCAGCCAAGCTGTGTGCATCCTTCTGACATAATGTCAACCGTTCTGAAGCCTTTCTTCAAAACAGTCTTAACCGCTGCCTCAATGGCATCTGCTTCTTTATCCAGATTCAATGAATATCTGAGCATCATAGCTGCTGAAAGAATGGTTGCGATCGGATTCGCCTGATTCGTTCCTGCGATGTCCGGTGCGGAACCATGGCTTGGTTCATACAGGCCGAGGCTTGTCTCACTGAGACTTGCTGATGATAACATGCCAATGGAACCTGTAATCTCACTGGCCTCATCAGAAAGAATATCACCAAACATATTCTCTGTCAGGATAACATCAAACTGTCCCGGATTCTTCACAAGCTGCATTGCACAGTTATCAACCAGCATATGAGAATAGGTTACTTCCGGATAATCCTTCGCTACTTCTTCAACAACCTTTCTCCATAAGCGTGAGGAATCAAGTACATTTGCCTTATCAACACTGATCACATTCTTACGTCTCTTCATAGCGATCTCAAAACCTTTAATAGCAATTCTTCTGATCTCGTTCTCATCATAGGTCAGTGAATCATAGGCTTTCAAAACACCGTTCTCCTCAACTGTCTTTCTCTCTCCAAAGTAAAGACCGCCTGTCAGTTCTCGCATGATAACCATATCAAATCCCTGATCTCCGATAATCTCATCCTTGATCGGGCAGGCTGCCTTTAATTCATCATACAGATATGCCGGACGGATATTGGCAAATAAGCCAAGTGACTTACGAAGCTTCAGCAGACCGGCCTCCGGACGAAGGGATGGTTCCAGTTTGTACCATGGTGATGTAGTCGTATTGCCGCCGATGGAACCCATCAATACAGAATCACTGGCTTTACACTGTGCAATGGCCTCATCTGTCAATGGCACACCGCAGGCATCAATGGATTCTCCGCCCATCAGTACTCTTGTATAATCAAATGTATGACCATACTTCACACCGACCCGATCCAGCACCTTTACAGCCTCATCCACAATTTCAGGACCAATACCGTCACCTTTTATTAATGCAATCTTATAATTCATGATAATCTCCCTTTCCCCGACAAACGGCCTTGCATTTGCGTTAAAATCTATAATAAACTATTTTTTTTAGAATTTCAACTGTATTTGCGTAAAAATTTAACTTGCTAACGTATAAAATCAAATAATGCCTGTTAAAATGGCATTCTTGGTTTGTTTTTCTATTGAAATTCCAGTGTTGTTATTGTACCACACTTAGATGTATAATAGAAATATATATTACATATAAGCGTTATAAATCATAGTTATAGGAGAAGATTTATGGATACAACACTTTCTTTATATCGCATTTTTTACACTGTCGCTCAATGTGGCTCGATCTCTGCCGCAGCGAGGCACCTTTATATCAGCCAGCCTGCTATCAGCAAGTCCATCAGCAATCTTGAAAACGAACTTCAGACCCACCTCTTCGAACGTACCTCCCGCGGTGTTTCTCTGACAGAAGAAGGGCAGTTGCTTTTTCATCATGTATCGGACGCTTTCCATTCTCTGGAAGCAGGGGAAGCGGAACTCTCCCGCATTCGCGATATGGGTCTTGGACACCTTACCATCGGCGTCAGCACAACACTCTGCAGGTACCGTCTGCTGCCTTATCTGAAAACATTTATTGCGCAATATCCGCATATCAGTATCAATATTTCCTGCCAGTCCACCAATCATACACTGGATATGCTCAGAGACGGCTCTATTGATCTCGGCCTGGTGGCCAAACCGGAAGACACCGGACATATTTCCTTTGTTTCACAGGGAAGAATCGAGGATGTTTTCGTCTGTACACCCAACTATCTCAACAATCTTCAGATGCGTACACAAGTCTCTGGCCTGGATCTGCTCAATGCCGGCACACTGATGCTTCTTGACAAAGCCAATGCATCCCGGCAGTTTATTGATTATTTCCTTGAGGAAAATCACATTCATGCCTCCAATCTGATTGAGATTACAACAATGGATCTTCTGATTGAATTCGCCAGAACCGGGCTTGGCATTGCCTGTGTCATCAAGGATTTTGTCGCTGACGACTTGAAAAGCGGCCTTCTCGTCGAAATACCCACCCCACAGGCCATTCACCCGAGAGAGATTGTCTTTGCCTGGAAAAAAGGCCGATCATCCCACCGTTTTCTCAACGCTTTCATTGATTTCGTTTCTTAGTATCTGAAAAACAGCATTGCGAAATTCTTTTTCACAATGCTGTTTTTTTACGGCTCATTTAAAATTAAACATCCGTTTTTTATTGTCTTTCACTATTATTTTTCAGGATAAAAGCCTGACGGTGCTTCAGAAAGATTGATCATAATATTCTTCATCTGTGTATAATGTTCAAGAATCACTTTATGTGTCTCTCTTCCAATGCCAGACTGCTTGTAGCCACCAAACGGTGCACCTGCCGGAATCGCATTGTAAGTATTGACCCACATTCTACCTGTTTCAATCGCTCTTGATACACGGATCGCACGATTGATATCTCTTGTCCATACGGCACCACCAAGACCGTATTCGCTGTCATTGGCCATCTCAATCACTTCGTCCTCTGTCTTGAACTTGATCACACATGCAACCGGTCCGAAAATCTCTTCCTGAGCCACGCGCATATCATTTGTAACATTCGTGATCAGTGTCGGTTTCATAAATGCACCTTTTGCAAGTTCACCTTCCGTACATCTCTCACCGCCACAAGCAATAGTTGCACCTTCTGATTTTGCGATATCTATATAGGAAAGAATCTTCTTAAGCTGCCCTTCATTAATCTGTGAACCCATCTGTGTATCCTGTTCCCACGGAAGACCGACTTTCACATGATTAAATGCTTTCACAGCAGCTTCTACAAACTTGTCATAAATACCTTCTTGGACAAATACTCTTGAACCAGCGCAGCAGACCTGACCCTGATTGAACAAAATACCAAGCTGCAGACCATCTAATGCCATATCCCACTTACAGTCATCAAAGAAAATATTTGCTGATTTACCGCCAAGTTCCAGTGTGGACGGAATCAGTTTCTCTGCCGCTGCCAGTGCGACATCTCTGCCGACCTCTGTAGAACCTGTAAATGCCAGTTTTCTGAAACCTTTATGTTTTAACATTGAATTGCCAACGCCAGAACCGGAACCTGTGATTACATTAAAGACACCTGCCGGAAGAACATCCTGAATCAGTCTCGCAAACTCAAGCACACTCAAAGATGTTGTGCTAGAAGGTTTAAAGACGGTACAGCATCCGCTTGCAAGAACTGGTGCCAACTTCCATGCAGCCATCAAAAATGGGAAATTCCAAGGTACAATCTGACCAACAACACCAATCGGCTCTCTGAGAATCAGACTCATTGTATTGCCATCCAGCATAGAAGCCGTTCCTTCTTCAGCCAGAACAGCACCTGCAAAATATCTGAAATGTTCAGCCGAATAAGGAATATCAATTGCCATTGTCTCACGAATCGGTTTGCCATTATCTAATGTCTCTACCATTGCAAGATGCTCTGCATTCTCATCGATAATGTCCGCAATTCTATTCAGAATCTTCGCTCTCTCTGCAGGTGTTGTCTGTTTCCATGAATCCCATGCTTTCCATGCACTATCTACAGCAAGATCAAGATCTGCATCTGTCGCCTGTGCACACTCTGCCAGTAGTTCGCCATTGGCCGGATTGTAGCTCTTAAATGTCTTTCCGTCAGAAGCCGGCTGCCACTGACCATTAATAAATAAACCGTATTTTTCCTGTAAACAAGTCTTCATATGTTGTCCCCCCTTCATTGTGTAAAAAATGACTTGATGCTCAAGCCTTCAGTTCCTTTGATGTCTTCATCTTAGCACCAAATTGTTTGATAGTCAACAATAATTTATTGTTTAACGCTCTTATTGTCAGACTTCGATGTTTATTTAACATTATTTTCAGTTTATATTTTAATTATTTTAGCATTTATTCACAAATATTTATTTGATTTGTGAGCAGACTAGCCAAATTTAATTGTATTTGTTTAAATACAATTTGTCTTTTAACAAACGGTATCCTTTCCGTTTGGAAAGTGTTTTTTCCGAATGAAACGTTTCCATCGTTAATTTCTTTTCAAAAAAATGTGTTTAAACGTATCGCTTGTCACAAAAAAAGAAGCCATCCCTCTTTCGAGTGATGACCTCTCTTATCGTTATTCTCTTGAAAAACAGAAGAATTAGTTGTTGATCAGTTTGTCTTCGCCATTCCAGCTGTAAAGTTTTCTGATTTCTTCACCAACTTTTTCTGATGGATGTTCTGCAGCTTTCTTTCTCATTGCTTTGAAGTGTACCTGCTTGCCTGCATCAGACATATCCAGTAAGAATTCTTTTGCAAATGTACCATCCTGGATATCGGACAGAATCTGTTTCATTGCTTTCTTTGTATCTTCTGTAACAATCTTAGGACCTGTGATGTAATCACCGTACTCTGCTGTGTTGGAGATAGAGTATCTCATGCCGGCAAATCCTGACTGATAGATCAGGTCTACGATCAGTTTCATTTCATGGATACATTCGAAGTATGCATTTCTTGGGTCGTAGCCAGCTTCAACCAGTGTTTCGAAACCAGCCTGCATCAGTGCACAAACACCACCGCAAAGGACTGCCTGTTCGCCGAAAAGGTCAGTTTCTGTTTCGATTCTGAATGTTGTTTCCAGAACACCTGCTCTTGCACCGCCGATACCAAGTGCATAAGCTAAAGCCAGTTCCTGAGCTTTGCCTGTTGCATCCTGTTCTACAGCGATCAGACAAGGTGTACCTTTACCTGCTACATACTCACTTCTTACTGTATGACCAGGTGCCTTAGGTGCAATCATTGTAACATCGACATCCTTAGGAGGTACGATTGTTCCGAAATGGATATTGAAACCATGAGCAAACATCAGCATGTTGCCTGCTTCCAGGTTTGGTTCGATCTCATCTTTGTAAAGTGCAGCCTGTTTTTCATCATTGATCAGAATCATGATGATATCAGCCTTCTTAGCTGCTTCTGCGGATGTATAAACTTCAAAACCTTCTGATTCAGCTTTAGCCCAGGACTTGCTGCCTTTGTAAAGACCAATGATGACATGGCATCCTGAATCCTTTAAATTCTTTGCATGGGCATGTCCCTGGCTGCCGTAACCGATAATGGCGATTGTTTTGCCCTCTAATAATGAGAGATTACAGTCCTGTTCATAAAAAATCTTAGCCATTGTTATGAAACCTCCTGATAGTATAAAAATAAATGTATTAATAATGGATAATAAATACCTATTATTCTGTTATCAATCCTGCCTCCTAAAGGCTCTTTCCTTTCAAAGGCACAACACACTCTGAGCCACGCTCCAGACCTGTCAGACCTGTACTGGCAACTTCAAGTATCTCATAGCCGTCCAACAGATTAATAAATGCATCCAGTTTCTCCTGCTTGCCTGTCAGCTCGATGATCATAGAATCTCTTGTCACATCCACCACTTTACCATGGAAAATGCTGCTGACTGCCATTATGGACTGGCGATTCTCCGGAAGTACCCGGACTTTCACAAGCATCAGTTCACGACAAACTGAATCCACCGCTGTCAGATCTGTCACATAAATGACATCTTCCAACTTTCTGACCTGCTTCTCAATCTGTTCCAGTACCTGCTCATCACCATGAACAACTACTGTAATCCTGGAAAACCTTGGATCCAATGTATCACATCCTGTAAAACTGTCCAGGTTGAAGCCTCGTCTGCTGAACATACCGGAAACACGGCTGGTAACACCATAGTTATTCTCTACCAGCATCGTTAATATCTTCTTGCGTTCTTTCATGTTCAATTACATCCTTTCCCCAAAGCGACCTGCATGCATTCCCGGCAAACCTGCCTTTTTCGGTATGACTGTCAACGCTTATTTTAGCAATATGTCCTCAGTTTGTCAATAGATTTCACTGAATTGCAGTAATATTTTATCTGTTTAAAGTTAGAAAATTTTGTTTTACTGCAAAAGGCTTTTTCTCAATGCCAACATCCTGTATACATTCCGTATATTCTCTTCAGCCATTGTCGTAAACTTTAAAATATGATACACTCCTATCAAAATATAATTTAGGAGGCGTGTATCATGATTAAAAATGTTGGTTTTATCGGTGCCGGTGTCATGGGCAAGTCCATGATCCGCAATCTGATGAAAAAAGGGTTTCAGGTAACAGTTTATTCAAGAACAAAGTCAAAAGCTGAAGACATTATCGCAGAAGGTGCCATCTGGCGTGATTCTGCCGCTGAGTGTGCTAAAGGTCAGGACGTCATCATCACCATTGTCGGTTTTCCAAAGGATGTGGAAGAAACTTATTTGGGCGTAAAGGGTATCATTGCCAATTCCGAAGACAATGCCATTCTCATTGACATGACCACTTCCAGCCCGAAACTGGCTGCTAAGATTTATGATGAAGCCAAAGCAGTCGGCAAACACGCATTAGATGCACCTGTCTCCGGCGGTGACTCCGGTGCCAAAGCAGGTACATTAAGTATTATGGTAGGCGGCGACAAAGAAATTTTCGAAAAAGCCATGCCTGTTTTTGAAGCTATGGGCACCAATATTATTTATGAAGGTGCTGCTGGCTGCGGACAGCACACGAAAATGGCCAACCAGATTGCCCTGACAGGCTGTATTGCCGGTGTCTGCGAAGCCATCACTTATGCGAAGAAAACAGGCCTGGATGTTCAGACCATGCTTGACAGTATCAGTGCCGGCGCTGCAGGCAGCTGGCAGATGAGCAATATGGCTCCGCGTATGCTCAAAGGCGATTTTAACCCTGGATTTTTCATCAAACATTATATCAAAGACATGAATATTGCCACAGAAGAAGGCCGTGAAGCCGGTGCAGACCTTTCCATCTCAGAAGCAATTCTGGCTATTTACAAAGATCTTGAAGCCAAAGGCCTAGGCGATCTGGGCACACAGGCTTTGCTGAAATATTATCTAGATGTATAGAGGATTATCCGGATGCCGAATCACTGCCCCATCTTTTTGATGATGTACTGAACTAATTGAATTTGTAACTGTTCAGAGCCAAGCAAAATTTCAAAAAACAAGTTAAAATGCTTGCATTTTTAAGACTGTTTTTGAAATTTTATTTGGCGGATACGCCACACCGACGAAATGCGCAGCATTTTGGAGGTTAGCTCTGAACAGTTACTTGAATTTAATAAAATAGCAAAAGCACGTATATTTCATAATCTCCTTCAATGAATGAAATCATCTGAAACAATACGTGCTTTTGTTATATGCAAGACTTCTCGGCAACTCCTGATACAAAACTCAATTCTGACCAAATGAATTGTTGCCTATTTGAATTTCTACATTCTATTATAACTCTCTTTTCATATAAAACTGCTCCGAAAGTTTCATAGACCCCAGAAATAACACTGCAGCAATAACAGCCAACACAACCATATAAATCGGATTTTCCGCAAATACCGCAAATGCTCCGGATAATTGTGAAACCTCTGAGAAATCATATCCGCCAAAATTGACAAATGCTACACAAAATACGACAACAACAGCAATATACATCACCCTGCCTTTTTCTGAACCGTATTTAAAAATCATCGGCAGACAAATCGCAGAAAATGCATGTCCTACACTCCATATAAGGCAAAAAATATTCAATACCCATACTGGATTAAAAATACCTCTTACCGCACCCACCAGACTATGTGCAGCTGCTAACACAACCGACAGCCCAGCAATAAGTAAAAATGACATCAGATACTTTGAATCCACTACCTGTTTTCTCGTATAAGGCATTGTCTCACAATATTGCTGCCACCTGCTTTTTTCATCATAGGCCAATAAAGATACTGAATTGATACCGCATAACACCGCAGGATAAGCCAGCATAAACAAATTACCTCCATCAGCCAGAGAGCACACGCCAAATATCAATACAATCAAAGCATATGGCCGACAATATTTCAAAAGCATATAATAATCCTTCAACAATAATCCCTTCATTATGCTCTCCCCCTTACCATCATCACAAATAATTCTTCAATATCAATCGGGCTGACTTCCCAGCCTGCTGGCAGCTCCGCTCTTCTTACAACAGCTTCAACTCCATATGGTGACTCACTTTTTCCAATCACAGCCTGCGGATTCAGTTCCTTAAGCTGCTCGGCACTACATCGAATCAAACCATACAACTCTGTCAGCCTATCTTTTTCCTCGCACAGCACCAACTGACCCTGATGCATAAATGCAATATAGTCACAGATTTTCTCAAGATCACTGACAATATGAGACGAAACAAGCACTGCATGATCTTCATCTCTTGTAAAATCGTTCAGAAGATCAAGTACATCATCTCTCACAACCGGATCCAACCCACTTGTGGCTTCATCCAGAATAAGCAGTTTCGGATGATGAGACATAGCAACTGCAATGCCGATCTTCATCTTCATGCCCTTGGAATACTCACCAAATTTCTTCTGATCCGCAACTCCCAGTTTCACACAAAGTGCTTCAAAATAGTCTGAATCCCAGTTTTTAAATGTAAGGGCCATAATATTGCCAACCTGCCTCCTGTTCAGACACTCCGGCAAGCCGACTTCATCCAACACAACGCCGATATCTTCCTTCAATGACTGCATCTCTGTCACATTGTCTCTTCCTAATATAGAAATACTTCCGCAATCCCGGTGGATCATATTCAGAATCAGCTTGATAGTCGTACTCTTTCCTGCGCCATTCTCTCCAACTAAGCCCATAATACAGCCACCGGGCAATGTCAGATTCAGATGCTCCAGATTGAAATCTTTATAGCTTTTACTTAAATCCCTGATCTCTATTGCATTCATTTACTCATCCTCCTCCAAAATACGAAACATCTCAATGATATCTTCCATGTTCAATCCACATGGTATTGCCAGCTTTCGTATCTCCTGTATATAGCTTTCAATCTTCTTCAGATTCTCTTCACGCAGTAATTCCACATTCTTCGGTGCCACAAAACTGCCTTTGCCTGCAACTGTATAGATAAATCCTTCCTTCTCCAGTTCCTCATAGGCGCGCTTTGTTGTGATCACACTGATCCTCAGATCCTTCGCCAGACTCCTGATAGAAGGAAGAGACTCATCTTCCTGCAAGTCACCGCCGATAATCTGCGCCTTGATCTGTGAATAAATCTGATCATAAATCGGGGCACCGCTTTTATTATCTATAAAAACATTCACGTCCTTGCCTCCTTGCTTACTGTATATATACAGTATATACAGCAAATTTAGTTTTGTCAAGACACATCTCACGACTCTCTTATTTTATTTTTAATTCATAATTCTCCTGGATTTTATAAACTTTTCATTCAATCGACAACGACTTTTTACAGAATCTGCTTCCATGCCGATTTATAATAGTTGAACACTCGCAAAAAATAGATTATAATAAAAGGAGGATACACAATGACTACATTCTTTCAGGGAGGTGCTGCTATGCAGCTGCTTACAGAAAATGACTTTATTGATGACGGCCCTTTCACTATTGATGATATTTTCGCACTTCCGGAGGGACAACGTGCAGAACTCATCGATGGACAGATTTATGATATGGCCACGCCTAACCGTATTCATCAGACAATCAGCTTTTCCATCGCCAGAACTATTGCCGATCATATTGATGCCAAAAACGGCGGATGTGAAGTGTATATGGCTCCATTTGCCGTCATTATACAAAACGATATCAAAAATTATGTAGAACCGGATATCTGTATCATCTGTGACAAGGATAAACTCAGTGACAGAGGATGTGAGGGTGCTCCTGATTGGATCATTGAAATCGTTTCACCTTCCAGCCGTAAAATAGATTACATCATTAAGAACACCGCCTACTCCCGCGCCGGAGTCCGTGAATATTGGATCGTAGATCCGGCCAAAGCATGCACAACCGTCTATGACTATGACAAAGATGCCGCCCCGACAATTATCCCATTTGACCAGCCTGTGCAATGCGGTATTTTCCCGGATTTATCCATAACAGTATCTGACTATCTCAAATAAAAAATGAAATACCGGCTTTTGTGGATTTACGCAAAAAAATCTCTGCAAACAGGCTTTTCGCCAAAGGTTTGCAGAGATTTTTTGTTCATGCAAGTACCATAAAAACCGGAACTCTTTATATCTCAATCTTTATTCATTTTAACGCTGCATTTCCTGCTTTGCCAGCTGTCTTCCCATATAGAGGCCCACACCAATCTGCATCAACGACGTTGCAGCAGTCAGGAAGAAAACATATTCTGCACCGAACTTCTCCCAGATGACCCCCAGTACAGCTGAAACAGTGATAGCCAGAATGTGGTCAAGACTCAGCCCCACTGACAAACTGGCTGTGACTTCCGACGGATCAATAGCCAATTTTCTCATCATGAAGGCATGTACCATATTAAACTGCTCCAGCAGAAAGGCCAGTATGTACAGGCAATAAACAAGAAAAACCCAGATACCGTGACTGCCGAGACCGCCTCTTTCAAGAGCACCCGCCGCTGCGCCAAGGGCTGCAATCACAACAAGCAGATATCCTCCCTCGAAGATCATCGTATACTTCAAACCTTTTTCATCCAGCATTTTTCCGAGATATTTGCTGAAAAATGCACCGATAAAAGAGGTCACAATTCCAAGCAGTGCCACAGTATCTGCACCTTTTCCCATCAATTCGATGATAATCCACGGTCCGAACACAAGCTTGATTCGCTTCTGACAGCCATAGGCAACCAGCGTCAGATAATACGGCATGTACTTCTTTCTCATGACGAACTTGCTCTTTGTCTTTGCCTGAATCTGCGTCCTTGGCATAATTTTCTTCATGTAAACCAACAGTCCAGCTGCAATCAGCGACAAAATTGCTGCAATGACAAACGGTTTCAAAATCTTATCCTCAAAGCTGAAGAATCCCCAACGATAGCCTGCAAAAATAACAAAAGCCGTCACCATCGTACACATATTTGCTTTGCTTTTGAAATTCCCCAGCGTCTTGCCGACTTCACCTTCTCTGGCCAGATCCATACTGATGGCATCGTTGAGAGGCATAAACAGATGCATACCCAAAGACTGGATAAACAGAAAAATCATCATCATGCCGTAGGACGGACTAAATGCCCCCATCACCATCAGACCAACCATCACCAACACCTGGGAAACAGCCGCAATGCCGATATCGCTGTATCCTGCCAGTGCTGAAATAATTAATGCACACAAAACCCCCGGCGATTCTCTCGGTATTTCCAGGAACCCTCTCTGGGCACTGTCCACATGGTAGACCTCTTTAAAATAGTTGGAAAATGTCGCCGAGCCAAGGCCTCCGGCAATAGCCGACAAACATACAACCAGCGTAAAAACAAAAACGGCTCTCTGAAGCTGTCTTTTTTTATTATTCTCTTCCATTATCCCTTATCTCCTCAGTCTATTCTTAATCTAGTAACTTTCTGACCATTGGCCCGTCAAAAGTTACACTCTGCTTATGATCCACTTCAATCTGATACAGGGCGTTGGCCGCAATATGTTCTGCTGCCTGCTCCAGATCGCGGATACCTGTTGTATCTGCATAACGTGCCACAATAGCATCCAATGCCTCATCTGCCACAATACATTCCTCCGGTTTCAGCTGCATCCTATCAAGTACCTTCGGCAATGCAAATTTTGAGAAAATAATCTTCTTCTCCTCCGGCGTATAATCAGGAATGTCAATCACTGCAAAACGTGACATCAGCGGTGCACTGATCTGGCTCTTGTCATTGGCTGTGGCAATCGGATAAACCCCCACCGTCGGCACCATACATTCTATGTAATTATCTGTAAATCCAAGATTATCCAAAAGGGTCAGCAATACATCAGATGGATTGCCGTTGCCCTTGCCGGAAGCAGCTTTGTCCAACTCATTGATAATAAAGACAAGATTGGATGCTCCCGCCATAGAAAAAGCTTCCAAAATAATGCCCGGTTTGGCATTGGCATAAATACGGGAGCTTCCGGTCAACTGCTCAGGGTCATTGATGGAACTCATGTCCAGAGTTGTCCAAGGCAGTTTCAGGATTCTTGCCACCGCATAGGCGATCTGAGACTTACCGGTACCTGCAGGTCCCACAAGCAAAAGGCCGTAGGCCGGCAATGTATGGGTTCTGTTGATCTGAATAATGGTCTCAATAATACGCTGTTTCACCCGTTCCATGCCATAAAGTTCCTCATCAAGGATCCTGCGGGCCTCCTCCGGATCAATGGCCTCGAAATAATTATTCTTCCACTGAATATTCATCATAATGGACAGGGCACGCTGGGCATGTCTGCGCTCTTCCGGTGACACCTCATGAGACCTTGCAACCGCAAGATTTCTTCTGGCCCAAAGTCTGATATTGTCCGGAAGCGTTCTTCCCGCACAATTCATAAAATCCGTAATACTCTGCAGGCTGGTGAGCTTCATATCATCGCCCATTTCTTCCAATTCTTCATCCACCTGCTCCTCTGCCGGTGCATTGCTGGCTAGCAGACGTTCAATCATAAACTGCAAAAAGCCGTCTTCCGCAGAAAGCTTTGTACCGCCGCC
Source organism: Pseudocoprococcus catus (assembly GCF_902381825.1). GTDB lineage: Bacteria > Bacillota > Clostridia > Lachnospirales > Lachnospiraceae > Coprococcus_A > Coprococcus_A intestinihominis. The sequence goes on along the minus strand of NZ_LR698973.1, from coordinate 3,476,246 downwards.
GAAACCGATCTCACGGATCTTATAAACAGCATACCCCTCCGCTCTGTTCTGTCCCGAAAGTCTGACATTGATATGATTCTCTCCGAGCCACTTCAGCAGACTGACGAATCTTGAATCAATCTTCAGAATATCTGCTGAAAATGTGCCGTCTTCCTCCTGAAATTCAAAGGACGTCCGCTTCACAGGATTCGTAAACATACCACATGAGTGGTGCTGCCACTGACTCTTTGTATTATCCAGGATCATAATCGGCTTCTCCGGTGTAGCTGTCTCCTCATTCGATTGAAATGTTGTATACGTGCACTCCGGCTGCCTGCTGTCCTCCGGTGCTGCACTGAAATCAAAAACTGGCATTATTATCACTCCTCTTCTTTGTCTGCTCTAAAACACATTTATCTCCAAAAACATATAAACTCATTGTACCATATGATTGGCCGTGACTTCAATTGCTTCTGCATAATTATGCATTGTAATTCTAGAAAGCTAAAAAATCTATGAAATCATCTTTTATTTCTTCAAAAAAAGCCAACCGACACTCCACGAATATCGGTTAGCTTAATTTTTACACGGACTTACACACCATACGCCGCACTGGCGCCCAGCATATCTTCTATCCTCAACAGCTGATTGTATTTCACTACTCTGTCGCTTCGGCATGGTGCACCGGTTTTGATCTGGCCGGCATTGACACCCACTGCCAGATCTGCAATGAAACTATCCTCCGTTTCTCCGGAACGATGAGAAACAATCACTTTATAACCAGCCCTTTTTGCTGTCTCAATTGCTTTCATCGCTTCTGATACGGTGCCGATCTGATTGACTTTGATAAGAATGGCATTGGCTGCCCCCATCTGTATCCCCCTCTGCAGTCTGGCACTATTCGTTACAAACAGGTCATCACCCACTAACTGAACTCGATTTCCCAGTTCCCTGGTCATATGCACCCATCCTTCCCAGTCTTCCTCATCCAGTCCATCCTCAATAGAACGCAGCGGATACTTCTCCGTCAGTTTTTTATAATACGCAATCATTTCATCTGCTGAACGCACAACGGGACTGCCTTTCAGGCGGCCTTCCCCCTCGAAAATATATTTGCCTGTCTCGTCGTTATAGAGTTCACTGGCGGCAGCATCCATCGCAAATGTCACATCTTCTCCCGGTTGATAGCCGGCCCTTTCAACAGCCCACATCAGATAATCCAACGCTTCCTCTGCATTTTTCAAATTCGGTGCAAATCCGCCCTCATCCCCAACAGCTGTCACATGGCCATCATCCAACAGTAGTTTCCGTAAAACATGATACACTTCTGTTCCCATTCGTAAAGCTTCCCTGAAGCAGCATGCTCCCACAGGCATAATCATAAATTCCTGAAAATCCAGCGCTGAGGTTGTATGTGCACCGCCATTGATGATGTTCATCATCGGTACCGGCAATATATGGGCATAGGTTCCTCCCAAATACTGGAATAACGGCAGCCCCGACATCTCTGCGCCGGCTCTTGCCGATGCCATGGAAACACTGAGCATCGCGTTAGCTCCCAGTCTCGATTTATTCTCTGTGCCGTCATAGGCAATCATCATACGATCCAGATGCATCTGCTCCGTGACAGAATGGCCTGCGACAATATCTTTGATATCCACATTCACATTGGCAACTGCTTTATTCACACCTTTTCCATCATAGCGATCCTTCTCATCCCGGTCCCGCAGCTCCAGGGCTTCAAACTTTCCTGTAGAAGCACCGGAAGGCACAGAAGCACGCCCCGCAATGCCTGCTTCACAGATAACCTCCGCCTCCACCGTAGGATTTCCTCTGGAATCCAGAATTTCTCTTGCCTTTACATCTAAAATCGGACAAAAAATACGCATCATGATACAGCCTCCTTTTAGCCGCGGCGTCTTCTAAGCCTTATGCAAGTTGTAAAATTCATTGATTCTAAGCAGGCACGCTCTCGCTGCACAACGCTGGCAGCGGTACCAAAACGGTACAAAACACCGTTTAAGGACCGGCCGCGTTGAAAGCACCTGCTTATGAATCAATGAATTTTACAACTTTTTCATATATTTTCTAAAGACGCCGCTGTCTATAAATAATCTGTATCAGTATGCGTATTTTTATTTATATTATTCGTCTATAAGTTATATAGTATTTTAACGCTAATAAAGGTTCTCTTATCTTCTCCGCATTTCCCAAAACGCTACAGCACTTGCAGCTGCCACGTTCAAAGAATCCACACCGTGATACATCGGAATTTTAACGGTGTAATCACAGTCTGCTATAGTATTGGCTGCCAGCCCGTCTCCCTCTGTACCAAGAACAATGGCCAGTTTTTCTTCATGAACAAGCTGTGGATCATCGATGCTGACGGAGTTATCATCAAGGGCCATGGCAGCTATTTTGAATCCCATTTCATGCAGCCGTCCCACAGCCGGCTCCGGCCATGACATCTGACTATCCATAAACGTCCAGGGAATCTGAAAAACGGTTCCCATACTCACACGGATGGCCCGACGATAGAGAGGATTGCTTGAAGCTGATGTCAGAAGAATGCCATCCATTCCCAGAGCCGCTGCTGAGCGGAAAATTGCTCCCACATTCGTCGGATTCATAACATCCTCCAGAATCGCAATTCTTCGGGCATTTTTGCAGACATCTTCCACTGACGGCAAACCTTTTCTTCGCATGACACAGAGCATACCTCTCGTCAACCCAAACCCTGTCAGCTGGGTCAGCACATCAAATTCAGCTGTATACACCGGAATATCCCCGCACTGAGCCAATATGGGAGCAGCCTGTCCCTCCACATGTTTCTTCTCAACAAGACAGGATATCGGCTCATATCCTGCATCCAAAGCGGTCTGAATCACCTTCGGACTTTCAGCAATAAACATGGCATTGTCCGGATCTTTGCGGTTCAACAACTGATTCTCCGTCCAACGGGCATAAATATCCAGCTCCGGCGCTGAAAAATCATGGATTTCTATGATATTGAACATTTCCTTTTCCTTTCCAAACAGCAGCTCTCAACCGCTTCCTGTCAAAATGACTCATCTGAGGCCAAAAGCCTATTTATTCAATAATCGTTCTACAAGATGTACGGCTTCCGCAGCATCCCGCGAATATCCATCGGCACCAATCTCATCTGCAAAGCTCTGAGTTGTAACGGCACCGCCAATAATGATCTTGCTGCTGCAATGCTTTGCCTGTGCAAGTTCTACCACATCACGCATTCTCATCATCGTCGTTGTCATCAGAGCAGAAAGGCCGATGATGGCTGCATGTTCTTTAACAGCCGTCTCAATAATGCATTCTGCCGATACATCTTTGCCGAGATCAATCACTCTGTAACCATAGTTCTTCAGCATCAGCACCACAAGATTTTTGCCGATGTCATGAATATCTCCTTCCACCGTCGCCATAATGATGGTGGCTTTTTCCTCCTCATCATCCTTGATCAGCATTGGCTCCAGATAATTAATCGCCTTCTCCATGGTTTCCGCACTGGCAATCAGCTGGGGCAGGTAATATTTCTTCTCCTCAAACAGAACGCCTACCTTCTGGATAGCGGTGATCAAATGTTTTTGGATCATATCATCCGGCATAATACCGGCATCCAGACCTTCTTTTACAAGGTTAATAATACTGCCCTGGCTCCCCTTCATCACAGCCTCAAAGATTTTCTCTCCCGGAGTCAGAACCACTGCTGCTGCCGTGCTTTCTCCGCTCTGCTGTTCTTTGACTGCGTTCATGCGGTTGATATATCGGATATCTGCACCAGGATGATTCATCAACAGATCAGATGCAAACGCAGCGTGCATCAAAAGGTCCTGGGACGGATTTGCAATGGCCATGGTAAGGCCTCTGCTAATAGCCATGGTCAAAAAGGCTGTATTAACATAGGAGCGTTCCGGCAGGCCAAAGGAAATATTAGACAAACCGCAGATGGTTGCCAATTCAAGCTGATCATGACAATAAGAAATCGTATCCAGTGTTTCAATGGCTGCATTTTTGTTGGCACCAATGGTTGCCACCAGGCCATCCACCACAATGTCCTCTTTATGGAAGCCCAACTCCAATGCACGATCCATAATTGTATGAATAATCTGAATCTTTTCATCTATATTCTTCGGCAGCCCCTCATCCGACAACGGCAACAAAATAAACATAGCACCGTATTTTCTCGCAATCGGAAGCAAATGTTCAAACTTTTCCTTCTCAAGGGAAATAGAATTAATCAACGCACGCCCCGGATAAACACGCAGTGCCGCCTCAATAATATCTACATGACTTGAATCAATGCAAAGCGGCAGATTCACTGCTTGGGTAACAATCTCAATGGACTTCAGCATCATGGCTTTCTCATCGATACCATTCATACCCATATTGACATCCAAAATCGATGCACCTTTCTCTTCCTGAGCCAACGCCATATCCATGACCATATCCATCTGGCCTTCCCGAAGGGCTGCCTGCAGTTTCTTCTTGCCGGTTGGATTGATACGCTCACCCACAATCTTAAAACCGGCATCCAGTCCGATTTCCAGTGTCTGACGTTCCGAAGCCAGTACACGTTTGTATGTTTGGCTGACTTCCGGTACAGGATATGCCTTGGCTGCCTCCTTAAATGCCCGGATATGCTCCGGTGTTGTACCGCAGCATCCGCCCACAATGCCGGCCCCTGCCTCCAGAAGCAATCTGGCCTCCGCAGCAAATTCTTCCGGTGTCATACGATAAACAGTCTCACCGTCAATCACTTCCGGCATGCCGTCATTTGGTTTGGCAATAATCGGAATATTGGCGTATGCCTTCATCTCACGGACAAGTTCTGCCATCTGTTCCGGACCGGTTGAACAATTGATGCCCACCGCATCAGCCCCCAAAGACTGCAAAACTACCATGGCTGTACAAGCGTCTGTTCCAAAAAGTGTTCTTCCGTCTTCATTAAAAGAAAGCGTCACACACACCGGCAGGTCTGTTACTTCGCGAATGGCAATCAGCGCCGCACGGCACTCATTCAGACTCATCATTGTCTCAACAACAAAAAGATCAACTCCCGCATCCACCAGATAACCGGCCTGTTCTTTGTAAATATCAATCAGTTCTTCAAATCCCATATCACCCATAGGTGCCAGCTGACGCCCGGTCATAGTCATATCCCCGGCCACCAAACCTCTATCCCCGGCTGCCGCCTTTGAAATGGCTACAAGCTGATGATTCATCTCTTCAATCTTATCTACCAGCCCGTACTCATCCAGTTTGATTCTGTTGGCTGTAAAAGTCGGAGCCAACACGATATCACTGCCTGCCTCAAAATAAGCTTTCTGCAGCTGCATCATTGTATCCGGATGTTCCAGAATCCAGGCCTCCGGACACACACCCGTAGGCATGCCTGCCTTCTGAAGATTGGTTCCGGTGGCACCATCCAGAAAAACGATTCTTTCTCTGCATAATCGCTGAAATTCTTCTCTTGTCATCTATCTTAACTCCTTCTTCGCCTGTAAAATAATCCGTTTGATCAATGCTGCCCGGTTAAAAGGTGTCATCATATAATAACCGTCGCACACATCTTCCAGACGTTTCATCAAATCCACACTGATGGCTTCCGCCACATCTTCATAAGCCTCACGGCTCATACCGGCCTCATACCGCTCCAGCACTTGATCCGGCACATGAATTCCCGGCATCTCATTCTTGATAAAAAGCGCATTCTTCCTACTGACCAAAGGCATAATACCTGCTATAATCCTGCCGCCGGACTTTTCCTTCAGTTCCTTCAACCTGTCAATATCTTCCTGTCCGTAAACCGGTTGTGTCAGAAACCATTGTGCACCGGCTTCCATCTTCTGACACATTCTGGCTGCTATATTGTCTATGGAACCATTATTATGGTTCAGGGCACCGCCATAATAAATTGGGCGGCTGCCAAATACTTCCTGATTCATCGTCTGTATATACTTCATCAGCTTGATGGAATTGAAATTAAAAACGCTTTTAATACTCTCCCGGTCACCTCTGGCAATCGGATCCCCTGTTACGATCAGTGCATGCCGCAGCCCGTTCATCTGCATTCCCAGAAGCTGGGACCGATGGGCAATCATGTTCTTGTCACGGCAGCAGATATGTGGCATTGCCTCCATCTGTCTTGTATAACGCATCTTGATGGCGGAAGCAATCGAATCGGCTCTTGGTCTGGCCAGCGGAGAATCGGCCAGCGTGATCATATCTACATTAATATCCCGAAGTAAAGCTGCCCCTTCCATGAGTTTTGTATCATTGACATCAAAAGGCGGATCCAGTTCTACCACGAAAACCTTCTCCCCGCGTTCAAGTTTCTGTATAAAATCTGTTTTCTCCTCAACGGCTTCTTCCGCACAATTTTCCTTTCCATCTGCACTATATACAGCAGGCATCAGCTTTTTGGGCGGTCTCACATCATTCACCAGCAGATCATGCAATCCCCTGATATGCTCCGGTGTTGTACCGCAGCAGCCGCCGATGATATCAAAACCAAGGGCTGCGATTCTTCCCATCATGTCTACATAATAAGGCACATTTTCAGAATAAAATGTTCTTCCCCTGAGTTCCGTCGGATAACCGGCATTCGGCAGCACTGTCATGTACTTGCCCTCAGGAAAACTCTGATTCTTCAGAAGTTCATACAAATGAAGAGGGCCCACCCCGCAATTAAAACCAACTGCATCCAGTTCCTTCATCGCTGCTGCTTCTAACAGAAGTGCCCGCACACTCAAACCTGATCGGGTATAGCCATTCCTGTTAAAACTGAACTGCGTCACAATGAATGCATCCGGACACTCCGCTTTAATATAAGCAATTGCCTTTTTCACACTGCGGAACTCGGATAAAGTTTCAAATACAAAAATCTTTGCTCCCAACCCCAAAAAACAATCCGCCAGATGGATGTATTCATTCTCAACATCCGCAGCAGATTTCGTCTCATTCTCATCAATAGGCCCCATATCCGCAGCAATCCATACATCTCTGCCGCTGTCTGATACAGCCTGACACGCATTCTCCCAAGCTGCTTTTAACACTGCCTCAATCTCATCTGCCGAAAAAAACATACTGTTCACCGCAAATGTATTGGTACGAATCAACCGTGCCCCGGCCTCTATATACGCACGGTGAATGTCTCTGATCTGCTGCAGATCATCCAAATTTGCACGCTCTGCTAACTTTCCTTTGTATCCTGTCAAACGGTCGTACCAGGTTCCCATGGCGCCGTCCGTAATCAATCTGTTATTTGCCAAATATTCTCTGATATCCATAACTGTATCTTAATCCCCCCGGTTCTCTGTAATTTCCCATATGTAATGAATAACGGTTCGGACAGTCCTCACGCCCGCAATCCCTGCAGATCGTGCTGCAGCGCTTGTCTTTATCTGTTGTCAGAATACCGATAAACACAACCGATTTCATCGGTCTCAGCACGCCGTCACGCGTCAGCCGGATGGCTTCACTGCATTGAATCTGCTTCAAAATATCTGCCATACTTCCATCTCCTCCTTCATCCGGATCAGGAAACTGATATTTTTCAATATAGACATTCTTCTTCACCAATTCATCTTCCAACAATCCATATAAACATTGAAGAGCCTCCATTGCCAGACAATCTGCGGCATAACTGTCAAGAATCTGTCCCTTGTCAGACCATTTTTCCAAAAGCTGATCAATGCCTTCTCCAAGCGTCGCTGCCGCAAGAACTTCCTTTCCATGTACCTCATACCAAATCTCCGGTTCCAGTGCTCGCTGCATTCTGTACCAGACCATCTGTACATGAATCGATGACATCACAGTCTGCAGTTTGTACTTCTTCAATAGTTCTGTCCAATCCTCACTATTCAGTTCAACCACCGGTTTTAGATTCTGTACCATTTATTGTCACTCATTTCATACAAGTATAGTAGAGTTATTATAGCAGAATCCAATATTTTTCGCAACAAAATAAGCCGCCTGCTGCCCCGGTGATGACATATTCTATATCTAAACAGAATTTTCATCATTGGCAGTAAACGGCTTATTCTTAATTTCTTTTATCTTTTTATCAATCTACATCCATTTAAAGCGCATCTATTTGCTCTCAAGAATCTTCTCAACACTGACAAGCTTGACACAAAGTGCAAAAAGCTTGGCCGCAACAGCCAGTTCTTCAACTGTCGGATAAGATGGTGCAATACGGATATTGCTGTCCTTAGGATCCTTTCCGTATGGGAATGTAGCACCTGCACCTGTCATCACAACGCCTGCCTCTTTTGCCTTGGCAACAATCGCTTTTGCACAGCCCTCCAAAGCATCAAAGGAAATGAAATATCCACCGAGAGGCTTTGTCCATGTACCGATTTCAAGACCGCCAAGTTCATCCTCCAGTGTCTGCTCAACCATTTCAAACTTCGGTCTCAGAATATCGGCATGACGACGCATCTGTGCTTCCACACCATATCGATCTCTGAAGAAACGAACATGTCTCAGCTGATTCAGCTTGTCGTGACCGATTGTCTGAACAACCATGTATTTGCGGATATCTGCCATGTTGGCATCGGATGTCGCAATAGCTGCAACGCCGGAACCAGGGAAACTGATCTTAGACGTTGATGTAAACTTGAAAACCATATCCGGATGACCGGCCTTAGCACATTCTTCAAGGATCTCCAGGATTTCATCCCTCTTATCTTCATACAGATGATGGACACTGTAAGCATTATCCCAGAAAATTCTGAAATCTTCTGCTGCCGGTGTCAATGCCGCAAAACGTCTGACAACTTCATCAGAATAGGAATACCCCTGTGGGTTGGAATACTTCGGTACACACCAGATTCCCTTGACTGCCGGATCATTATTGACATATTCTTCTACCATGTCCATATCCGGTCCATCCTCATGCATCGGGATTGTGATCAGCTCAAAACCAAAAGTCTCTGTAATCTTGAAATGACGATCATAGCCCGGTGCCGGACAAAGGAATTTCACCTTGTCAAGCTTGCACCATGGTGTATGTCCAAGAAGGCCGAACATATAAGCTCTCGCTACTGTATCATACATCACATTCAGACTGGAGTTACCAAAAATCATAATGTTATTCGGATTCACTTCAGCAATAGAGGCCAACAGTCTCTTTGCTTCCGGAATACCATCCAGTACACCATAATTACGGCAGTCTGTGCCATCTTCACATTTCAGATCAGACTCACTGTGAAAAACATCCATCATTCCCATGGAAAGATTCAGCTGTGCGATAGAAGGCTTGCCTCTGGACATATCCAGCTTCAGCCCTTTCTCCTTGTATCCCTGAAATTCCTTATCAAGTTCTTCCTTCAAAGAGAGCAGTTCTTCTCTGCTCATTGATGCATACGCCTTACTCATCATTGTTGACATTCCCTTCTGATCACAGAGTGCAGACTGCGCTCTATGTATACCCTTTTATTCATAATACAAATTGCGCTCTTATTATAACGCTAAGCGATGAATGAATCAACAATCTTTTGCATTTTTTTGCAAGTTAATTAATATAATCCTGCAATTTCAGCATTTTTCGTGAATATTACCAGTGATTTTTGCATTAAATCGGTTTCTTTTGTCCATTATTTAAAATTACGGTAACTGTCCCAGACAGTAAGGATCACTCAGCAAACCCTTCTCAACTTCTCTTTCTGCATATCCATACCATCCGATATACCCTGCATATAGGTTGCCTGAAGTTCAGCCTCCTTCATCAGATACCACTCTTCTTCAATCCGGTCAAGAATTGCGCACAATTCCGGTGACAGCTCTTTCAGCATCTCTTCATATTCTTCACGTACCTCTTCTGATGCTTCCAGTTCTTCCTGATACTGATCTGATGTCTCCCACCATGCCATGTTCTGCAATCTCTGAATCTCTAACAACTGTTCTAATTCGACGATTTCCTTCCTCATTTTCTCCACCTCATCTTCCATTCTCAATGTTATCCTGCAACTCACATGTAAGCATTACAAACTATAACATAAAAATACCAGAATGGGTGTCGAAAGCCGTCGAACAGGCACCCCAAAGATTTCGACAAAAATCGGCATCCATGCGCAATCAATATCGCTGTTTCGAAAACAATATAGATTATCTCTCACTGATGCTTCCTTTTTTGATGCCGCAGTCTGCTGAGAGATTCTGAGCGAATACCAAGAAAAGAAGCAATCTGCTGATTACTTGCGATCTGATCGACTTCCGGCCACTTTTTGCAGAACCATTCATAACGCTTATTGCCCGGCAAATAAAGCCGCTTGATATTGATCTCATTCTGAAATTCCAGCGCCTGATGCAGACATCTGACATAGAGCTTGGCCATTCTCGGATATTGCTGCATAAGGTCAAAAACTGCCTGCACCGGTATCTCCAAAACAGTGGTTTCATTCAGCACTTCTACACCGACAACCGACGGCGTTTCTTTTCCAACAAAAATTTCTACAGAATTCGCGACCATTCCCTTCTCTGTTATGAAAGAATCTGTCATTTCTGTCTGTGATTCATCAATAAAATAACATCGGAGCATCCCTTCAATAAGAACATAAACATTCTTTTGAATATCACCAATATCGTAAATACAATCACCTTTTTTATAATGTACAATCTCCGATAAGCTTCCCAACTGCCCCGTCAACTCCGGATTATTTAATGGAATACATGCATTGATTGCTTCCACTGTTGTCATAACATTTCTACCCCTGTCCATTCTGTCTTTTCTCTATCATTTTCTTGATATCCATATAATCCCACTGCAGATCCTTTGTCACCAGAATATTTTCCAATGTTTTTGCCTCTTTTTCACTTTGCTTCATCTGTGCTTTCAGACGACTCAATGATTCCGGACGCATTCTTAAAAAGGATGCAATCTGCTTATTACTTGCACTGGCCTCAACCTCCGGCCATTTTTCACAAAACCACTGATAACGTTCTTCAGCCGTCAGGTTCATTCTCCGATTATTAATGACGCAGAGATACATCATGGTCTTCTGCAGATATCCTGCATACTCCAAGATCAATGTTGGTATTTCATCGGAAAGCTGAAGTATTTCTTTAATCGGAACCCGAAAAACCTCTGTCTCTGTTAATGCTGTCATCCCAACCGTTGACTGTTTATTGAAATTTTCTACATTCATGAAATCATTCTTCTCCGAAAAAAAGCACAGAACAACCGGATGCTGATGCTCATCATAAAAATATGTATAAACTGCCCCTCTCAGCAACATATAAAAATGTGTATAGGTCTCTCCTGCTTTATGGATTTCCTGCCTTTTCTTGTAAATGACTGTCTCTGAAATCTCACTCAGTCTTCTGATCACCGCTTGATCCTGTGTACGGAAAAGTTGCCTGATCAATTTTTCTGACACCATATATCATTACCCCTTATATTCATTTTTAAGTCATGATTCCATAATAGTAACATTTTAAATATAGAATTTCATTAACATTTGTTAATATAATTTTTGTTCTAAAAAAAATAAACAGGTTATAAAGCATGTTTTCTTTTCGCTCTATAACCTGTATTGTCCGTCCATTTCTTTTCTCACATCAGCAGACCATCAATTTTTTATTATACCCAGCGCTTTGTTTCTACTTTTTCAAAACGGTATTTCTGCTGCACATCCGGATATTTGGTTCTATCTACCTCACTCATAAACATCCCGTATGGTCTGGCACATGTTTTATACGGCGGATAAAGCGCTTCATAAATCACCAGTTTCTCACCTGTTTCCGTATGCTGTGCAAATGCCAGAACTTTGTATAAGTATTCCGCACTTTCCTCTGATACCCATTCCCGTTTGAAATGTCGAACAATATCTCCCACTTCAATGTCCCTTTCAAGAACATCCTCTGCAGCTGCTTCATCTCCCTTAGATTCGGAATGACCATTCTGTTCATCCATCCGGACATTCTCTGCTGCCGCCTGCTCAGGCTTTTCCTGCGCATCCAGTTCAATATATTCCTCTCTGTCAATGGATACAGGAATACCTGTCTTTCCCTCAATGTGAACACCACCATACCAGGTACCTGTTACTTTACAGATATCTCCTACTTCGTATTCCATTGTATAATCATCTTTTTTCTTTATGATCTTTACTTGTTTCATGTTCTTCCCCACTTCTTCTGATTCATTACAATTCCCACTTTTTCCGCACCGCTTCATTCGCTTTCCGTTTCACCGGATTCATCCGGACACCTGATTCACCCTCGACACCAATACATCCAGAATCTCCTTTGCAACTGCCAGTTTGTAAGTCAGTCTTGTAGGCTGCACTGCCAATTCAATATAATAGGACTTCATGTCTCCGTTAATCACAATTGCAAAATACACCTGCCCAGGAACGGATGCATCCGGATTGGCCGGATCTATATTTCCCATGGTTCCTGTCACACCGATACCGATATCCGCTTGATAAGTTTTCGCACAGGCTGCTGCCATTGCCTCTGCTGTTTCCTTGGAATAGACCGTATACCTGTCAAGTATGTCGGCCGGCACCCCCTGCATAACTTTTGCCTCATTGCAATAAGTCACAAAAGCCCCCTTGAATACCGCCGAAGAACCCTCTGTATCAGTGATCAACGAAGCAATCTGACCGGAAGTCGCACTCTCCATGGTCGTGATCGTCATTTTCTTCTCTATCAGAAGTTTCGTCAATTGCCTGTATCCTTCCCTGACCGCTGCCTCCTCGTATTTTGCTCTATTATTCTCGGAGATTGCCTTTGCATTCACCAAAACGCCGCATTTATCACCCATGTCCGGCTTCTTCAAATTCTCTGTATATTTTTTAACCATACATTTAAATTCTTCTTCAACATCCCTGTAAGGCCTTTCTCTGAAATCCGGTTCCGACATCAATATAGGCGTCTGTCTGCGCTCTTCTCCCGGCATCATTATTCTAAGTTCATGCTCCATCATCTCATCATCAATCTGCTTGCAGAACTTTTTCTCTTCGGGTGTCAGATCCGCCAATTCAAAATAATCATAAATGACATCCATGATCTGTGCCTCGATGTCCAGATAATTCGTCAGATAAGGTTTCACCGGCCGGATAATATCCGCAATATAAGCCTCACTGGCGTCATGCAGCAAACATGCCAGAACAATTCGCCCCGACCATCCTCTGGCAGCTGCTTCACTGGCACAATTCATCGAATGCTGCGCTACCGAAAAAAAATAGCGGATATGCCCACCGCCCCTGCAAACCAGGCTTAGTGCATGGGCAATATCCTCCACACAAACATCCTGTTTCATCATCTTCAGCGGATCAAAAATCCGCCCGGTAAAAGTATTCATTTCACTCATCTCATTTTACTCCTAAACACTTCTTCTGTCATATTCATTCGTTTAGCAGCTCCTTGAATAGTCAGAATACTGTCTTTAATCAAATTTGTTAAAAAAATCTGAAGCTTTCCTTCTTCATGCTCTATACATGCCCGCTCTTTTATTATATCATGATTCGCACCTTTGGTGCTTGACGCTGCATATGCAGCTATCATGATCGCCATTCGCCGCTCGCGATGAACAAGCATTGCTTGCTCCCGCTCGCTAACGCTCATTATATCATGATTCGCACCTTTGGTGCTTGACGCTGCATATGCAGCTATCATGATCGCCATTCGCCGTTCGCGATGAACAAGCATTTCTTGCTCCCGCTCACTAACGCTCATTATATCTTCTATAGCTGTACGCATATCTATCCTCTCCCTCAGGAATTTCTATAGACATATTTTTCTCTGTATCCACCATACTATCATCAGTCATTTGATTAATCAAGTCCATTTCCCGTTCAATTCTCTTTTCATTCTGCCCCCATTCGACACCCTTCGACAGATTCTGATATTCTTCGCCAGCAATAATCCAAATTCATAAACTTCATTCACGCCAATCGAACATACAAAATTAAAAGCCCGATCGATGAATCTTCCTTCGACCGGGCTTTTAATGAATTTCCTGTAATTTCATTTAATACACCTTCAACTTTCATAGAATTCGATTGGATAAATTATGTTCCTTTTGGACTATACCTCCTATTCATAAATTTGCATGTCCACTATGGGCCTCTGCCTTTCTTCATAATCATCATCTCCTCTGTTACATGTATAGCTGTTAACGACATCTATGTAAACTCGTGAGAGATTATTATTCGATTTGATCAAGACTTCTTATGCCATTGGACCGTCCTCCTGTTCTAAGACTCGACTACTTCTAACTATCCTCTTGGTCTAATACTGGAATAAACTTCCTTTGTTTCTGTTAGGCATCTCCTCTTTGTTGTCTTTATAGTAACACAGTTATTTTAAAACGTCAATAGTTTTCTTTATATTAATCTTTCAATTTTAAACATTCAGAATTTTCATACTTTTTAAGTGTACTCACCTACTATATACGGCTTCCCCCTCTTCTCTCTTCCTGCAGAAACATTTCTGTCTTCTTTCTGACTAATAAAAAGCGAAACTGTCTGCATACAAATAAATATGCCTTTCAGTTTCGCTTTAAATCTACAAGGTTTTGCAAATCTCTTATATGTATTACATTTTTAAGATGACATTGATTTTGTCTTTTAGTAAATCCGCAAATATCTGACCATCTTCAGCTTTGCCTGCTACAGAACCATAATGTGTCGGTACCGCAGCTTTCGGATGAATCATTTCTGTCAGCTTGGCTGCCTCTTCTGCTGTCATTGTATACGTTCCGCCAACAGGAATCATCGCCACATCACACTGAACTTTCTTCACATCCTCATTGATATCTGTATCTCCGGCAATATAATAAGTCACCTCATTCATTGTCACAAGATAACCTACCCATTGATTCTGCTGCGGATGAAACTGTTTGCCAATGTTGTAGGCAGGCACTGCCTGAATCCTGACACCATTGATCTCCAGTTCATCTCCCGGAGTTACCAATTCTGTAAACTCCTCGGAAATACCACTGTTGTTCAATGAATCCTTCATTGTCTTCGGACAGACAAGAATCGTTGCTGCATTTTTTACCTTCGCCAGATCTTCCGGTGAATAGTGATCAAAATGTTCATGGGTCACGCAAATAATATCAGCATCATGGGTTTCTGCCTCCACATGAAATGGATCAAAATAAATGATCTGATTTCCTGCTATACGAATACTGCTGTGAGTTAAAACCTGAACTTCTTCATACATTATCTGTTGCCTCCTTGCTTTTTCTCTATTCTACCATATCCGGCATTCTCTGTCCTTATGAAACAGAATTTTCTTTGGCTTTCCTGAAAGCCTCATCCAATGTATGCCAACCCAAGACTGCACACTTTACTCTGGCAGGCATATGGGCGATATCTTTCAATGCAGAAGCCTCTTCCAACTGATTGATTTCCTCATCCGTCGCTTCTCCCTGAATCATACGCAGGAACATGTCACCAAGCTTCAATGCCTCTTCCTTTGTTTTTCCAAGGATCATCCCCAGCATAATGTCTGCGGATGCCTGGGAAATGGCACATCCATCTCCTACAAAGGCACCATCCTCAATGACATCGTTTTCAACTTTCAATTTCAGAAAAATATCATCTCCGCAGTTTGGATTGACTCCTTCCAGAACAATATTGGCATCCGGCAGATCATGTTTATACTCCGGCCGCAGATTATGTTCTGTCAATATTTCATTATAAAAACTTCTACTCTCCATATCCCATTCTCCTTCTTATGCCAGCAACGCTCTTCACAAAAGCATCCACTTCATCCAATGTATTGTAAAACATAAAACTTGCTCTTGTCGAAGAATGAACACCAAGATAGGTCAGAAGCGGCTGAGCACAGTGGTGACCGGCACGAACATCAATGCCGTCTGAAGCAAGGATCTCACTGACATCGTGTGGATGAACACCCTCTATTGTAAAAGATACGATACCTGTATGGTTTGCCGGATCTTCTGAGCCCATCACATGTACATGCGGTATCTTTGAAAGTCCCTCCATGGCACGGCGTGTCAATGCCAGTTCCTGCTCCTGAATAAAATCAAAACCAACCTGATTAAGGTAATCGATTGCAGCACCCAACCCTGCGGCACCTGCTGCATTCACTGTTCCGGCCTCAAATTTATACGGCAATTCCGCAAATACTGCCCCTTCTCGTGTTACGGAATCTATCATTTCGCCGCCAGTGAGAAATGGCGGCATTTCTTCGAGCAATGCTTTCTTGCCATATAATACACCGATTCCCATCGGCCCCATGAGTTTATGCCCTGAAAATGCCATAAAATCCACATCCAGTTTCTGCACATCCACAGGCATATGCGGTACACTCTGCGCACCATCCATTACAACCACTGCGCCTACTTCGTGTGCGCGGGCCACGATTTTCTCTATCGGATTGACACATCCGAGAACATTGGATACCTGAGCCACTGCCACCAGTTTTGTCTTCTCATTGATTACCGTCTGAATCGTTTCATCTGTCAATGTGCCATCAGTTTCACACTCCATAAACTTTAATTCAGCACCGGTCTGACGTGCCACCATCTGCCATGGCAAAAGATTGCTGTGATGCTCCATAATAGTGACCGCAATCTCATCTCCAGCCTTCAGATGGCTGAGGCCATAGCTGTAGGCCACCAGATTCAGCCCTTCTGTTGTATTTCTTGTAAAAATAATCTCTTTCTTGGAAGTTGCATGAATAAAATCACGTACTGTCGCTCTGGCGTTCTCACAACTCTCGGTAGCTTTCAGACTGAGAGGATAAAAGCCTCTCAGCGGGTTCGCATTTTCTGTCTCATAAAAAACCTTGACTGCATCCAGTACAGCCTGCGGGCGCTGGGCTGTTGCTGCATTATCTATATAAATCGTATCCTCATTCTGTAAAAGAGGGAAATCTTTTCTGTAATCACTGGCTGTCATTGCTCATCACCTTTGTAAGCTGGTCTGCTACAATCCTTTCTGTTTCTTCATCCTGTATATGCTGGTAGAGGACTTCAAGTTTTGCTTTTGTCATAATATCCTCGGCTGTCTCCTGATCGATGCCTCTGGCCGCAAAATAGAATAATGTTTCTTCATCCAGTTCACCAATGGTTGCGCCGTGGCTGCCATCTACATCCTCTTCTGCGCAAAGAATCAATGGAATCGTCTTATTCTCCACATCATCCCCAAGCAGCAGTACATTCTCAGTTTCTGCACCTTTGGATCCCGATGAACCGCGTTTAAAATCAATGGAACCTCTGAAAACTTTCTTTGCGGCATCTTTTAGTGTACCGTCTACCTGAATGTCACAATTTGTCTTCTTTCCCCAGTGGTTGATAACCAGATTCATATCCAATGTCTGCTGCTTCTGGCCAATATAGCCAATCTCCGTATGTAGTTCAGACTGGTTGCCTTCCAGTTCTGTCTGAATGCCGTTATATACATCACCTCTGCCGACAAACATCTGAAGAACATCAAGCTTTGCTGTCTCGTCGCAGACAGAACCTACTGCGTTCAGTAATCTCTGTCCTTCATCCAGCATATTGATCTGTATCAGACGAATCGTGCTGTTTTTCCCAGCATAAAGTTTTGTTCTGAATGCCAGATCGCTCTGAGCCTTTTTGCCGGATGTAAACTTCTCAATCACTGTCACACGGGCATTTTCTTCCGCTGCAATATAAACAGTTCCCGCTGCATTCTCCTTATCTTCACTGCTGATATCCAGTCTGATGACTCTGTCACCGGCTTCTGCCTTTGCTGTAAACTGTAAAATCGGAAGATTCTCATCCTCAAATATCGCATCCGCCTCAGCGCCGACGCCTGTTGTCATTTCCTTTATATTCAAACCGGCTTCAGATACCTGTTCCGGCTCTTCTGCCATCACCATGCAAGGCTGCACATCCCCATTCCATTTCACTGTTGTATCATTTAAATGGAGCCAGTACCATGTTTTGGATGGCAGCGGATTAATCTTTAATGTCTCATTCTCTTTCATCTTCAAATCCTCCTTTACCCTATCCAATACTGCCTTTCATTTCAAGTCGAATCAGATTGTTCATCTCAAGTGCATACTCAAGAGGCAGCTCCTTTGATACGTTGTCCGCAAATCCACTGACGATGCATGCTCTTGCATCTTCCTCGCTCATGCCTCTGGACATCAGATAGAAAACAGCCTCGTCACTGATACTGCCGATCTGTGCTTCATGACCTACATTAGCATTCTTGGTACGGATATCCATGGCAGGGATCGTATCTGATCTGGATTCCGAATCCAGCATCAAAGACTGGCAGGAAACTGCAGATTTCGCGCTTTCTGCTCCTTTATTCACAACAACGGATGAACGGAATGTACTGATACCGCCATCCTTTGAAATAGATTTAGTATTAATATAAGAACTTGTATTTTCTCCAATATGAACAACTTTGGCACCGGTATCCAGATTCTGGCCTTTGCCGGCAAATGTAATGCCTGTAAATTCCATCTTGGAGTCACGGCCTTTGAGAATGCTCATCGGATACAGATAGGAAACATGTGAACCAAAGGAACCGGATACCCATTCAATGGTACCTCCTTCTTCTACCAATGCTCTCTTTGTGTTCAGATTGTACATGTTCTTGGACCAGTTTTCAATCGTCGAATAACGGAGTCTTGCATTCTTGCCCACAAAAAGCTCCACACATCCGGCATGCAGATTGGCAACATTATATTTCGGAGCTGAACAGCCCTCGATGAAATGCAGATCTGCACCCTCATCCACGATGATCAGTGTATGTTCAAACTGACCGGCACCCGGAGCATTTAATCTGAAATATGACTGAAGCGGGATTTCAACAGAAACACCCTTCGGTACATATACAAAGGATCCGCCTGACCAGACTGCTCCATGAAGCGCTGCAAACTTATGATCTGTCGGCTTCACCAGCTTCATAAAATGCTTCTTCACCATATCTGCATATTCACCGGTCAATGCACTCTCCATATCTGTATAGACAACACCCTGTGCAGCGACTTCCTCACGGACATTGTGATAAACCAGCTCGGAATCATACTGGGCACCGACACCGGCCAGGGACTTTCTCTCTGCTTCAGGAATACCCAGACGTTCAAATGTATTCTTGATATCTTCCGGTACATCGGACCACTTAGCCTTCATCTTTGTATTCGGTCTGACATAAGTAACAATCTGATCCATATTCAAGCCTTCTATAGATGGCCCCCAATCCGGCACTGCCATCTCATTGTAAATTTGAAGAGAATGCAGACGAAAAAGTTCCATCCATGCAGGATCATGTTTCTCTTTGGACAATTTCTGCACGATTTCCGGCGTCAGTCCTGCTTTAATCCTGTATGCGTCTTTTTCATCATCTTTAAAATCATATATACTTCTATCTATATCTTCAACTTGACTCTTTTCTTTCACCGTCAGTCACTCCTTTCCCACGCCGCTTTTACTGCTCCTGAGTTTCATAACTTCCGAATCCTTTTTCATTGATCTCTTCAACAAGGGATGCATCTCCAGTCTTGATAATCCTGCCTTCAACCATGACATGGGTATAATCCACATGCAGTGCTTCCAGAATTTTTGTACTATGTGTAATAACAATTAAACTGCCTTTGCATGTCTTCTGGTATTCTTCAATACCTGCTGAAACTGTACGTACTGCATCCACATCCAGGCCAGAGTCTGTCTCATCAAGGATGGCCAGTGAAGGTTTAAGCATCAGAAGCTGAAGGATTTCTGCCTTCTTCTTCTCACCGCCGGAAAAGCCCACATTCAGATCACGTTCCGCATAAGACGGATCCATCTGCAAAATAGCCATTGTCTTCTCAAGATCTTTCTTGAAATCCCACAGTTTGATTCTCTTGCCGGTTTTCTGTTCCAGTGCATTTCTAATAAAGGAACTCAGTGTCACGCCTGGAATCTCAAGCGGATTCTGGAACGAAAGAAAAATACCGTCTTTGGCACGCTCATTGACTGGTTCCGCCGTAATATTCTTGCCTTTAAACCAGATTTCGCCGGACTTCACAGTATAACGTGGATTGCCCATCAGTGCATAACCGAGGGTAGACTTACCTGTACCGTTCGGTCCCATCAAAACATGCGTCTCCCCTTCACCAATGGACAGATCCACGCCATGAAGGATTTCTTTATCTTCAACATCAACATATAAATCTTTTACATTCAATAACTGCTTGTTCAACATTTTTATGCCTCCTACTTGTTTCTTCTCTATTATAATTATGCTGTATTATTATGCTGTATTTTCCTGTGTTATCTGCATCTATTCATCGAAACGGCCCTTCCCAGCCACATCAGCCAGTGTCATATTATCCAGATAATCTGTGATAACATTCGACAATCCCTGCCATACTGGCAGCGTGCAGCAAAGCTCTGCTCTCCCGCAAGGTTCTGCATTATCCTTGAGACAGGATACAGGTGCCAGTGTTCCTTCGGTCAATCGAAGAATGTCACCGACTTTATATGCCTCCGGCTTTCTGGTCAGATGATAACCGCCGCCTCGGCCGCTGGTTCCTTCAATATAGTGTTCCTTTGACAGCATTCTGGCAATACTCTCAAGATACTTCAGAGAAATACTCTCCGCTTCCGCTATCTCTTTCAGTGGTACAAACTCCCGGTCTGCATTGACCGCCAGATACGTCATGACCCGCAGTGCATAACGCCCCTTTGAAGAAATCATTATCATCCTACATTCATTCCTTTCCTGTTTCTATGTGTATGATATACCTATTTACCCACTATGTCAATAGGTAATCAAGATAGTGCATCCTCTAACCCTTTTTTCACCTTTATCAGGTTTACTAGCCACACTTTTTACTGACCGCTGCCGTTTGTAAAATCAATATCGGCTTCTCTACAAAATACGACACAATAAGGGATAAAACGACACCCAACTAAAAAACACCCGCCGGATTTATTCCAGCAGATGATTTTCATTCTGAATGCCGTATTTAATTTCTTGAACACTTCTCTGCATCTATCGCCAGAACAAACATCAGCACATATAATGCATCTTCCGGATTCACGATATCCATCACGTAAGTGTCCGTCATATGAAAAAGCTCCTTCGAAATTGCAGCAATCCTCTGTCCGCCCGATCCAACAATCGTATAGTCCCATTCCATATAACCGCCCTCGATATGCCAGCCGTTAAAATCAATATCGTATTTCGGTTTCAAAAATGTCAATTCTTTCTGGATGCAGCCAATATATCTTTCTTTTTCATAGACTTCAAACTTCGGAAGCAATGTCAACACCTTCTCTTTGACTGTCCCGACTTCTTCACCGTAAACACTGAAAATCTTCAGACAATGTCCCCAAGCCAACTGCCCTTTAACAACATAAACCGTCTGTTCCGTTTCATCATATATATCATAACTGTCAAACCATGAAAACAAACGCTGCTTAAACAATAACTTCACTTCGAACACCTCCCTTTCATACTCCTGATTATAGCACAGTTTAATATACACAAAAAGACTCCCGAAAGAGTCTTTTTATTTTATACTGTTTCATCTTCAAGATGCTTATACAGCTGAACATGTCCTTCAAGATCTTTCCAGACAAAATCCGATCCTTCCCAAGTCATATACCCATGATAACCGTTTTCCTTCGGGATGGATACCGAACCCGGATTCATATAAATATAATTCTCATGCGCCACACACTTCGGCACATGGGTATGGCCGTGCAAAAGAATATCACCTTTATGCAGCGGCGGCAGATTTTTCTCATTGAAAACATGCCCATGGGTTGCAAAAATCATCCGCGTACCCGCTGTCAAAATTACATATTCTGCCATCACCGGAAATTCCAACACCATCTGATCAACTTCCGCCTCGCAGTTTCCCCGGACACAGAGAATATCGTCTTTCATTCCATTCAAAAGTTCAATAACTCTTTTTGGCTGATATCCCTCCGGCAAATCATTGCGGGGCCCATGATATAAAAGATCACCTAACAACAGCATCCGATCTGCCTTTTCCTGTTTGTAAGCCTCAAGCAACTTTTCCAGATAAGCGGCCGAGCCGTGTATATCTGATGCAATCATCCATTTCATCTCTTCTTCTCCTTCCGACAATTTTTATTCCTCCAAGTCTATCTTCTGATTCATAGTCATCCTATTAAGCTCTATTGTATCACCTGCAAAATAAAAATATCATTGAATTTATCTATTGGTCGTTATAAAAAATTTTTTTATTTCTTTCCTCTATCTAATGTTATATAATAGATATATCGTATTGAATCTTCTATTACTTCGAAAGGACGTGATAACATGCCTTTACCAAAGCACAAAAAATATACGATTGATGATATTTTTGCCCTTCCAGAAGGAAAGCGTGCAGAACTGATTGACGGACAAATATATAATATGGCCCCACCAAGCCCATTTCATCAAAAATTAGTGATGGAACTTTCTGCCACTATACGAAATTTTATCAAAAAGAACGGAGGCCCTTGTGAAGTTTATCCGGCACCTTTTGCAGTCTTTTTAAATCAGGACGCACACAATTACGTTGAACCTGATATTTCCGTTATCTGCCATCCTTCCAACTTGGATGCCAGAGGTTATCAGGGTGCCCCCGATTTTATTATTGAAATCGTATCACCAAGCAGTCAACGCATGGATTATCTGACGAAGCTATTCAAATACCGAACTGCCGGTGTCCGAGAATACTGGATTGTAAATCCACTCACACAAACGGTTCAAGTTTACTCCTTTGACGGGACCGAAGATTCCACGCAATATACATTTGAACAGGAAATCCCTGTTACCATCTATCATGATTTAAAAATATGTATTTCAGAGCTTTTGAAATAACTCCAGATAAAAAGGCCCGGATTTTCCAAATTGAAATCCGAGCCTTGCTTTTTGACATTTCTTAGAACTTGCCAGCTCTTGCTGCTTCCTCAACGCTAACTGCAACAGCAACTGTAGCGCCGACCATTGGGTTATTGCCCATACCGATCAGACCCATCATTTCAACATGGGCCGGAACAGATGAAGAACCTGCGAACTGAGCATCAGAATGCATACGTCCCATTGTATCTGTCATACCGTAGGAAGCAGGACCTGCTGCCATGTTGTCCGGATGAAGTGTACGGCCTGTACCACCGCCGGAAGCAACTGAGAAATATTTCTTACCCTGTTCGATACATTCTTTCTTGTATGTACCTGCTACAGGATGCTGGAATCTTGTAGGGTTTGTAGAGTTACCTGTGATGGAAACACCTACGTTCTCGTGATGCATGATTGCAACACCTTCCTGAACATCATCTGCACCATAACATTTAACAGATGCACGAAGACCTGTTGAATATGGTTTTTCATATACAACGTTCAGCTTGTTGGCTTTGTAATCAAACTGTGTCTCAACAAATGTGAAACCGTTGATACGTGAAATAATCTGAGCAGCATCTTTGCCAAGACCGTTTAAGATAACACGAAGTGGTTTCTGACGAACTTTGTTGGCTTTTTCAGCGATACCGATAGCACCTTCTGCAGCTGCAAAAGATTCATGACCTGCAAGGAAACAGAAGCATTCTGTTTCTTCTTCAAGCAGCATCTTGCCAAGATTACCATGGCCAAGACCAACCTTACGATGGCCTGCAACAGAACCCGGGATACAGAAAGCCTGAAGACCTTCACCGATTGCTGCAGCTGCATCGGAAGCCTTACGGCAACCCTTCTTGATAGCAATTGCAGCACCGACTGTATATGCCCAACATGCATTCTCGAAACAGATTGGCTGAATCTTCTTAACCTGTTCGTATACATCAAGACCTGCGTCCTTTGTGATCTTCTCTGCTTCTTCGATAGAAGCGATACCGTAGCTATTTAAAACAGAATTGATCTGATCAATTCTTCTTTCATATGATTCAAATAAAGCCATTTTAGATTACTCCTTTCTCGGGTCGATAATTTTAACTGCATCTGCTACACGGCCATACTGACCTTTTGCCTTTTCCCATGCAGTGTTAGGATCATCGCCATTCTTGATAAAGTCAGTCATCTTTCCAAGGCTTACAAACTGGTAACCGATAACTTCATCATTCTCATCAAGAGCAAGGCCTGTAACATAACCTTCTGCCATCTCAAGATAACGAACACCTTTTGCCTTTGTACCATACATTGTACCAACCTGAGAACGAAGGCCCTTGCCAAGATCCTCAAGACCTGCACCAACTGCAAGACCGTCATCAGAGAATGCGCTCTGTGTTCTGCCGTATACAATCTGAAGGAACAGCTCTCTCATTGCTGTGTTAATTGCATCACAAACAAGGTCTGTATTCAGAGCTTCCAGAATGGTTTTGCCCTGTAAAATTTCAGCTGCCATAGCGGCTGAATGTGTCATACCTGAACATCCGATTGTCTCGATTAAAGCTTCCTCTATAATACCTTCCTTAACATTCAGTGTCAGCTTGCAGGCACCCTGCTGTGGTGCGCACCAGCCAATACCATGTGTAAAGCCGGAAATATCTTTAATTTCTTTGGAATGAACCCATTTGCCTTCTTCAGGGATTGGAGCAGGCTCATGTTTTGCGCCTTTTGCAACAGGGCACATTAATTCTACTTCATGTGAATAAATCATTTTGTGACTCCTTTCAAATATGTATCATGCAAAATTTACATCATATCTGTTTACTATTTTCCCATCAATTCTCAATGAAGTCCAGTGTTTTTTGCTCATTTTTTCATTTTTGGCATCTTTGATAATTTTATGACAAAAACAGGATTGTTCTTGCATCAATACATCTAATATTTGTTTTCGGAATAGCAATATGTAGAAAAATCATAGAAAATCTGTATTCATATACGTTAAAATCACAGTGATTATCACAAAAATGACAATCCACCCATCGATCACTCGTCCTTTTTCACCGTCATTTTGCAGACTTCGACCATTCATCCGAAAGGTACTGTAGATCAAAATGCCATTTAAAAAGATGAAAATGGCCAGCACAACAGCCATTGTCACCAATTGCTGAATAGACACATCGGATAATGTCTGTGATACAGATTCCGTCACTTGCTGCTGATTCACCGCCGCATCCGCTATTAGTCTCTGATTGGCCATGAAGTTCATTGTCACATTGAAACCATTCAACAGGAAATGCATCAGCATGGATGTATAAATTGAACCGGTTGCCTCAACCATCAGTGCCAAAACTATCCCCAGATAAACCGCATACAGCATTTGATTGAAATTCAGATGAAACAGCCCGAAAGCCAATGCACTAAGCCATATTCCCGTCGTCTTAGCCCGCTGTCGGTATGCACCGTACAAGATTCCTCTGCATAAAAATTCCTCATTAAACGCTGGCATCACTGCCATCACAAACAGCATTGGAAAATACCCCATTCTCATCATATAAGGCATGACTTCCATCACCTGGTTTTTCACAAAAAACATAGAAAAACGATTCAAAATCACCACAACCGGGTACGCAGAAATAATCACTGCCACCGCCATCTTGATGTTGGCATTGGATATCGGTGTAAAAAGCATTCTTTCTGACAATTGCGGTCTGTTCTTCCGATATCGTATCAGCATCCACAATGCCCCTGGGAAAATCAGAATCACCTGTCCCATGATGACATGAAACATAACATCATGGAGAGGTATCCACTGCATCAGCCACTGATAGCCCATATACATGGCAAAAGTTATAATCAACAGCAAATGGGCCTCTGTGATCTTTCTGCGCATACTATGCCTCTTTCTTTACAATCTGATCCTGCGTTTTAAAAATATGGGCTGCTGGTACATAACCGCGAACAGAGGATGTCGGATAAACATTCACATTCGGTCCAAGCACTGTACCCGGATTCAGAACACTGTTGCATCCTACCTCTACACAGTCTCCCAGCATTGCACCGAATTTCTTGAGACCAGTCTCAATATTGCCTTCACCGGTATGGACAACCACCAGCTTCTTATCTGACTTAACATTGGAAGTAATAGAACCGGCTCCCATATGTGCCTTAAATCCAAGAATGGAATCTCCCACATAATTATAATGCGGTACCTGAACTTTGTTGAAAAGTATGACATTTTTAAGCTCAGTTGAATTACCGACAACTGCACCTTCACCCACAATCGCATTACCACGGATAAATGCACAGTGTCTGACTTCTGCACCCTTGCCGATGATCGCTGGTCCATGAATATACGCAGATGGGAATACAGTCGCATCCTTTGCAACCCACACATCTTCACCTCTGTATTCATAGTCTTCTTCAGGCAATGTTGGTCCAAGTTTCTTGATAAAATCACCAATCTTCGGAAGTGCTTCCCATGGGTAGGTGACGGATGACAATAACTCTGCTGCAATTGTTTCCGACAATGTGTACATGTTTGCAATTTTTAATCCTTCATACATTTTGAATACCTCCATTTATTCTATAATAAAAGTTACTCTGTTGAAACCTTACCTGTTTGCTTCTTCGCATTGGATGAAACTTTTTTGATCGTCTTTCCTTTTGCTGACGGGCGCTGTTCTTTCTTGTAAAAAGCTGCACACCGGTCATAGTTGCCCCGCAACTGATACTGGTTATGTAAAACCATAACCCTGCCTGTACGATCAGATATAAATCGTTCCAGTTTCTCCATATAAACATCCGATGTAATACTGCCTTCCGCCACATACGTTAGTCCTTTTTCCCAACTGGCTGTTAATTCTGGATTCAGCAGTGATCGAATGGAGTTATCTACAACTTCATAGACCATCTCTCCCAGCTGTGTCGGTGTCACAATCTGTGTCTTTTTATTCAGCGCCAGGTAACGGATTGTAACAAGCTTTTTGAGAATCTCTGCCCTTGTCGCACTTGTTCCGATTCCGGAACCTTTGATCTGAGCTCGCAGTTCCTCATCTTCGATCAGCTGTCCTGCATTTTCCATTGCCAGAATCAGTGAACCGGAATTGTAACGCTTCGGAGGCGACGTCTCGCCTTCTTTGATCATCAACCGTTTCACCGTCAGATGGGAACCCTTTTTCAAATCCTTCAGCATATCCAGAAAGGCTGTATCACACCCTACATCTTCTGTTTCATCGTCCTTTTGTCCCTGTGTACTCTGAGCTTTCTTCGGAATACCGGCAACTTTCAGATAGCCTTCATCCGTCAAAACCTTGAAACTGGCATAAAAACTCTCTGTCCGCACCTTCAATGTCATGGATAACTTTCTGTACTGTGCCGGCGGATAAAAAATACTCAGGAAACGTCTGCAGATAGCTTCATAAACGCTTTCTGATTGTGGATGAAGACTTCTCAGAGCCCCCAGCCCCTGACCGGTCGGAATAATTGCATAATGATCTGTAATCTGTTTGTCATTGGTATATCGCGTAGATGCAATTTTCTTATAGCTCCCCATAGCCAGTACTTCATCTACAAAAGCAGCAAAAGCCGGTACCTGTTTCAAGCCGCTGATATTTCTGTCGATTTCCTTCGCTACAGCCGTCGAAAGGACTCTGGCATCGGTTCTCGGATAAGTCACCAGTTTCTTCTCATATAACTCCTGGACTATTTTCAGTGTTTCATCCGGACTGATCTTAAACATACGCGAGCAATCATTCTGAAGTTCCGCCAAATTATATAAAAGCGGCGGATTCTTCTTCTCTGTTTTTCTCTCAATGGCTGTGACTTCCGCTTCCATCGGCTGCACACGTTCAATATATGTTATCAGCTTCTGTGCATCCTCTTTTGTCTTAAATCCATTCTCTTTATATAAAACCGGTTTCTGCCATGCCACCGATTCTTCTGTCACACGCCATTCAGCCTCCACTTCCCGTCCCAGGACATCCGCAGCAGCAAGTACCCGATAAAACGGTGTCTTGACAAAATATCGAATTTCACGTTCTCGACGCACCACCATGCCCAGCACACATGTCATTACGCGCCCCACAGAAATAACGGTATACTTCGTACCAAGATAATTAGACATCGACTGCCCGTATTTCAGAGTCAGCAGTCGTGAAAAATTAATTCCCATCAGATAATCTTCTTTGGCTCTCAGATAAGCCGCATCTGCCAGATGATCATATTCCGACAACGGCTTAGCTTCCCGGATGCCTCTTAAGATTTCTTCTTCTGTCTGAGAATCAATCCATACCCTCCGTTTATCTTTGTCCCCAACATGTGCCATCTGATCCACCAGGCGATAAATATACTCTCCTTCTCTTCCTGAGTCGGTGCAGACATAGATGCAGGTGACATCCTCTCGATTCAGCAAACGCTCCACAATACGAAACTGCTTTTTCACATCATCAATTAATTCATATTTAAATTCTTCAGGCAGAAACGGCAATGTGTCCAAAGACCATTTCTTCAGCTTCGGATCATAAACTTCCGGATAACTCATCGTCACCAGATGTCCGACACACCATGTCACAACTGCATCTGCTGACTCAAGATAGCCATCCGATGCACGTCCGCCGACATTCAATACTTTGGCAAATTCTTTGGCCACACTGGGCTTTTCTGCTATATATAACGATTTACTCTGCACTCTCTATTCTCCGTAAATTTTATATTATTATCTGTCATTTTTGTTTATCACATATTTTATCACACTTGTCAAGTCATGAAAATTTTTCCGAATCCTTTTTATTCGTGTTATAATACACTTATCTGCATTTTGGTGCAGACAAATAAAATCATATTAAATCATTTATCGTAAGGAGGTTTATAATGACACCAAAACAACAGTATTATAAAAATATTGCAGATACAATGATCTCAAATCTTAAAAAACGCGGTTTTGAAGCTGATTATGTTCCTGACAGACAGGCCGCACTCAGGGCTATCGCACCTTATCTGACCAAAGGAAACACTGTATCCTGCGGCGGTTCTATAACCCTTGCCGAAATTGGCTTCAATACAGCCGTCAAAGAAGCTGACTGCATCTTTCTTGACCGTACAATCGCTAAGACCCAGGAAGAAAAAGATGCTGTCTATTCCAAAGTTGCAGTCTGCGATTATTACTTCATGAGTACCAATGCCATCACAACAGATGGCCTTTTGGTCAATATTGACGGCACGGGCAATCGTGTTGCTTCTCTTATTCATGGCCCTAAAAATGTCATCATTATCGCAGGCATGAACAAAGTCTGTCCTGATCTTGATTCCGCCTACAAACGTGTCAAACTGTCAGCAGCACCTCCGAATACTGTCCGCCTGAACCGCAAGACGCCTTGCGCTGTCACCGGTCAATGTGCAGACTGTCTGAGTCCGGACTGCATATGTACCCACACAGTGATCACCCGCCGTTCCAATATTCCGGGCAGAATCAAAATTCTCCTTGTAGGTGAAGAGCTTGGCTACTAAGATGCAGCATCAGTTATTATTCTTCGATATTGATGGGACATTATTATCCAATGCCACCCATCAGATTCCGAAAAGTGCTCTTTCAGCCATCGATGCTGCTCAGAAAAATGGGCATCTGGTTTTCATCAATACCGGACGAACCATCCGTACTATGCCGTCTTTTCTCAAAACCCTTGGGTTTGATGGCTATCTCTGCGGATGCGGCACACGCATTGTCTATCATGATGAAATTCTGCTGGCTCATTCTTTTACCGAAGAAGAAGGGCAGCTTCTTATTGATCTGATGGACAAATGGCACATTGAAGCCTTTCTTGAAGGCTCCGAAGATGTCTACTGCAAACGCGGCACTTATCGCCAGAGAATTATGAATCAGGTACGAAAATCCTTCAATGATGAAGGGCTTGGGCTCTCCTGCTTTATCGAAGACCGTAATTTCATCTATGACAAATTCGTCCTTGTCTCTGATAATCAAGCCTATTCTGATGCTTTCATTCATGAAATCGAATCGTTCATAGATGTCATCGACCGTGGAAAGGGCATGTATGAATGCGTTCCCAAGGGA
The DNA here is from genome assembly GCF_902381825.1 of Pseudocoprococcus catus. Classification (GTDB taxonomy): domain Bacteria; phylum Bacillota; class Clostridia; order Lachnospirales; family Lachnospiraceae; genus Coprococcus_A; species Coprococcus_A intestinihominis. The sequence goes on along the minus strand of NZ_LR698973.1, from coordinate 3,446,402 downwards.
TTCTCCAAAGCTTCTGCTATGCATCTACTGGCCGAACATCTGGATATCTCCATGGACAACACATGGGCCTTCGGCGACAGCAGCAACGATCTGCCGATGTTCGAAGCTGCAGCACACGGCATCGCTATGGGTGAACATTCACCGGTTCTTGAACCATTCTCTGAGATGATCACAGATACCGTTGACAATCATGGCATCGCCAAGGCACTTTTACATTTTGGACTCATCTAAAATCCGTGGTTTTCCCGCGCATAAGGGGCTGACGCAGATATATCTATCCGCATCAGCCCCTTTTTTGACAATTTCAACATCAAATATTATTCATAAAGCGGATGTTTATCTGTCAGTGATTTTACAATAGCTGTTGCTTTCTCTTTATTTCCTTCGAAGTCTTTCAATGTCAATGTAATGGCTTCTGCAATCTGATCCATATCGTCTGCATCAAAACCTCTTGTTGTTGCAGCCGGTGTACCAAGTCTTAAGCCGCTTGTAACAAATGGAGACTGCGGGTCATTCGGAATTGTATTCTTATTGCATGTGATATGCACCTCATCAAGCATCTTCTCAGCCTGCTTGCCTGTCAGCCCAAGATTCTGAAGATCTACCAGCATCAAATGATTGTCTGTACCACCGGATACAATCGTAATACCTCTCTTCATAAGGCCTGCAGCAAGTGCCTGAGCATTCACAAGAATCTGTTTCTGATAATCCTTGAAGTCATCACTGAGTGCTTCCTTCAATGCAACAGCCTTTGCTGCGATCACATGCATCAGAGGGCCGCCCTGAGTACCCGGGAAAATAGCCGAATTCAGTTTCTTTGCATATTCTTCTGTACCGCAGAGAATCATACCGCCTCTTGGTCCGCGAAGTGTCTTATGGGTTGTTGTTGTAACAACATGTGCATAAGGGATCGGGCTTGGATGCAGACCTGTTGCCACAAGACCGGCAATATGGGCAATATCAACCATCAGAATAGCATTAACCTTGTCTGCGATTTCTCTAAATCTCTTGAAATCAATTGTTCTGCAGTATGCGCTGGCACCAGCAACAATCAACTTCGGCTGACATTCAAGAGCAATTCTTTCTACTTCATCATAGTCAATAAAACCTTGTTCATTAACACCATAAGGTACACAATGGAAATACTTGCCTGAGAAATTGGCTGAGCTTCCGTGTGACAGATGTCCGCCCTGATCCAGAGCCATACCCATAAAAGTATCACCCGGTTTCAGGAATGCCTGAAATACTGCCATATTAGCCTGAGCACCTGAATGTGGCTGAACATTGACATAAGCAGCGCCAAACAGCTTCTTGGCACGCTCAATAGCAAGATTTTCAACAATATCTACATACTGGCATCCGCCATAATATCTCTTGCCCGGATAACCTTCTGCATACTTGTTCGTCAGTGGACTGCCCATTGCAGCCATAACAGCTTTACTTACAAAGTTCTCTGATGCGATCAACTCAATATTCTGGTTCTGTCTTCCTTTTTCTAACTGGATAGCTTCTGCAATTTCGCTGTCTACAGCCTGAATTTCATCAAATGTGTACATTTATGCACGACCTCCTTTGTTGTCTACAGAGCACCTTTGGGTACTCTGCTTTTCATGTATAACATTTCAATTGAACTTGAATACCAATTATTCTTCTGTCTGTTCAGCTTCATTCACACGGATACCAAGTTCTTCAAGCTGCTTCTCATCAACTGTATCCGGTGCATTGGTCAAAAGACAGGATGCATCTTTTACCTTAGGGAATGCAATAACATCTCTGATACTGTCTACTTTGGCCATCAGCATAATCAGACGGTCAAGACCATAGGCCAGTCCTGCGTGAGGCGGAACACCGTACTTGAAAGCATCCAAGAGGAACCCAAACTGTTCGTGTGCTCTTTCCTTGGTAAAACCAAGTGCTTCAAACATCTTCTCCTGAATATCATCCTGGTGAATACGGACACTGCCGCCGCCAATTTCTGTACCGTTAAGGACAATATCATATGCCTTTGCACGTACACGGCCTGGATCTGTATCAATATACTGAAGATCTTCTTCCATAGGCATTGTAAATGGATGATGCATTGCCTGGAATCTGTTCTCTTCATCAGACCACTCTAATAATGGGAATTCTGTTACCCAGAGGAAGTTGTATTGGTTCTTATCAAGCAGTCCCATCTTGTCTGCCAGTTCAAGTCTCAGTGCACCTAAAGACGCATATACAATCTTGTTCTTATCTGCCGCAAACAGGAGAAGGTCTCCAGGCTCACCCTGCATAGCTGCAATTAATGCCTGCATTTCTTCATCCTTCATGAATTTGGCGAATGAAGACTTGATCGAACCATCCGGCTGGATGGCAATATAAGCCAGACCCTTTGCGCCGTAATCCTTCACAAAAGCAACCAGTGCATCAATCTTCTTACGAGGCATTGTGCCCTGTCCCTTTGCATTGATACCTCTTACAGAGCCACCATCTGCGATTGCATTCTTAAATACTGCGAACTCGCAGTCTCTGACAACATCTGTGACATCATTCAGTTCCATACCGAAACGTGTATCAGGCTTATCTGAGCCAAAACGATCCATTGCTTCCTGCCATGTCATTCTCTGAATTGGCAGCGGTACATCCACACCAATGATCTCCTTGAAAAGACGTGCCAGAAGACGTTCATTTACATCAATAACATCATCAACATCTACAAATGAAAGTTCCATATCCACCTGTGTGAATTCAGGCTGTCTGTCAGCACGAAGGTCCTCATCGCGGAAACATCTTGCCAGCTGGAAATAGCGATCATAGCCTGATACCATCAGAAGCTGCTTGAACAGCTGCGGTGACTGAGGCAGTGCATAGAAAGATCCCGGATGGACACGGCTTGGAACAAGATAATCTCTTGCACCTTCCGGTGTACTCTTTGTCAGCATCGGTGTCTCAATCTCAAGAAAGCCCTCTTCTGTCAGAAAATTCCTGATAACAGCACAAGCTCTGCTTCTCATCATAATATTCTTCTGGATATCCGGTCTTCTCAGATCAAGATAGCGATATTTCAAACGAAGTTCTTCCTTTGTCTTACTGTTCTCTTCAATATGAAATGGCGGTGTCTCGGATTCAGATAAAATTCTCAGCTGCTCTGCAATAACCTCGATCTCGCCTGTTGCAAGATTCTTATTCACAGCACCGGCACGTTCACATACCTGACCTGTAACAGCGATAACGAACTCACTTCTGAGCTTGCCTGCCTTTTCAAAGATCTCAGTACCACACTTATTCTCTTCAAAAATAATCTGCAAAATACCTGATCTGTCTCTTAAATCGACAAATACAACGCCGCCTTTATTTCTGCTCTTTTGTACCCAGCCCATCACTGTGACAGTCTGTCCAACCTGAGCTTTACTTAATTCTGCACAACGATGGGTACGTTTCATACCGCTCATTGATTCAGCCATATTAAGACTCCTCTCTCTGCTCTTTTGTATAAATATTAATCATTATAAACTTTTTCAAATTCTTTGAAGCCTTCTGCTTCGAGCTTCTCAATCTGCTGCTTCATATTCTTGCGCATCGGCTGAATCGTAACAGTTGTTCCTTCTGCACGAAGTGCCTTTGCACGCTTAAAGATCTCGAGCTTTCTGTCAAGGGGCACATTCTTGCCGATAAGAATTGCCAGATTCTTCTCCGAAACAGGTGTCACTGTCTCCAACTTGTCTTTCAGGATCGTGATAATACGCTCAAAACCGATGGAAAAGCCGCATGCACTGACATCCTGTCCGCAGAACTTGCCGATCATCTTGTCATAACGACCGCCGCCTGCAATGGAGAAATTATATCCGTCAATGCTGATCTCAAAAATTGTGCCTGTATAATAACCCATACCACGCACAAGTGTCGGATCAAATGTAATCTTCACATGCTCATTGATCATAGCCTTTGCACAGGAAATAATATCATCTACGCCCTCAACAACCTTTCTGTCAAGGTAGTTCTCTGCAATATCACTGCAGAAATCACCGCATGTCACATCACCCTGAAGGGATTCGTAAATTGCAAGATAACGTGTTACAACATCTTCTGCATAACCATTCTCAATCAGTTCCCTGCGAATGCCCTCAAGGCCAATCTTGTCGTACTTATCCAGTGAAATAAGCACAGAACCAATAGCCTCTTCTTCAAAACCTGCCTGCAATGCAGCCGCACGGAGAATCTGTCTGTCGTTGATATGGATCGTAAAATCTGTAATGCCCACTTCACTGAAAATCTGTGACAGCATATCAGATGTTGCAGCTATAAGCTCAATCTCTGCCAGATTCGTATCATCACCGAGAATATCTATATCACACTGTGTAAACTGACGAAAACGTCCCTTCTGAGGATTATCTGCACGCCATACATTACCAATCTGAAGGGCCTTAAACGGTGTCGGCAGCTTCTCTTTGTTATTCGCATAATATCTCGCCAGCGGAACTGTCAGATCATATCGGAGACCATTGTCTGCAAACTCCTGCTTACCTGCCTCGATTGCTCTTGTCAGATCAGCACCTCTCTTCATCACCTTGAAGATCAATTTCTCATTGTCACCGCCCTGCTTGGATGTCAGGTTCTCTATATGTTCCATAACTGGAGTTTCAATCTGCATAAAACCATAGGATGCATAGCTGGTCTTGATCATCTGCAGAATATGTTCTCTGAGACGCATATCTGCAGGAAGCATATCGCACATGCCCTTTACAGGTGTTTTAATGAACTTCATTCTATCGTATACACTCCTTTTAATTATTCGATCCTAACGTTTCTCACGATTTTTGAAAAAACGCCTGTATACATTCTAGCCTATATTGTCCCGAACCGCAAGGTCTGATTTTAGAAAGTTACAATAATAAATTCTATAAAAAGCCTTATGCGGCAATAATCAGCTTATTGCACTTATGTAAATATCGATAAACATGGTCTGACAGCACTTCTTCATCCGATACCACCTGATGATTCATCGTCCCCACGATCTGTCTCAGATCCCAGGCACTCATCTCGTCCATAACCGGCAGTAAAAGAACTTCATGAATACTGCTGGGCAGCACAAAGAAATCCCTCCCAATGTCGGACGCAAAGCGCTTCAGACAATCTGTATAAAACAAAACCGAAGCTCCGTTCAGCCGGATCTCATTCGTCAATACATAAAGTGGCATCGTTCCTGTCTCCGGCCTCTCCTCAAGAAATGCATCATAAGCTTCAGCCATCGGCCCCTCTGCCATCTCATGAACCATATCCTGTATCGGCTCCAATACATCCTTCCACAGTCTCTGCATATTCGCTGCCGCTGTCTTGTAAAGATCCGTCTCTGACACATGCCACCACTTCATCATCTCATTGCTGACCAAAACTGTGCCGATTCGACTCTGCTCTTCTTCGACTAATACCCGAAATGTCACTGCAAGATCTAACGCCTTGATAAAAGGACAGTCTGTGAGCTGACGACTGTTTCTCTCATAATTCACCGCCTTCAGGATAATATGCTCCCTGACATTCTCAAAATGCTCAAACCAAGCGCCATTCACCGACAAACTGTCTGCCTCCTGCTGCCGACAGATGCTGACCATCTGCTCTGCCAGGTCATCCGGTGAAATTCCCCGAAGATACTGCTCATAAATATCTCTCATGTAAAAAACCGGTGCAAAGTTCTCTCTCTCCTGCCGGATCGTCATAATCTCCGACATCACGCCATTATTCTTCTCAACCTCCGTTAAAACAACTTCCGCTTCTCTGTCCTCGTTCAAAACGGCCTCTACATTCTCCCGAATATATGTCACAAACTCCCCGTATGTTAAAATTGACTGATGCATGATCTTCCTCCCCATATCCTTAACTTTGTTCCGGCCGTGAACTTTTGTTTGTATTTATATTATAGCGGCGACATTTCCCTTCATCAATGATGATTCATCGACAACACCATAAGTCATCCGACATCAGTCAAAACCATTCGTCAACACTCTCCTGCCATGCACCCCTTCTAATGATAAAAAAACCGGCACAGTTTCCTGCACCGGCCCACATATTATGCTCTTACAGCCTTCTTTAATAAATGCTTCAGATCATCCACACTGAATTCGTAGTGTCTGCCGCAAAAATGACAATTCACTTCAATCGGTTTCTGATCGTCGATCATATCCTGGATTTCCTTCTTACCAATACTGATAATGGCTCTCTCAACACGTTCCTTGGAACAGTCACAAACATAACCCGTTGGTGTCTCCTCGTAAAATTCCACATCAAAGCCATCCAGAACACGGCGGATCATGCTCTCCGGTGTCTCGCCTTCCTCAAGCATCGTTGTTACAGAAGGGAGCTTCTTCACGTTCTCTTCCAGTTTATCAATCACTGCGTCTTCTGTAAACGGCATCAGCTGAAGAATAAAACCGCCTGCCTGTTTCACTGTATTATTCTTCTCCATCAAAACACCCAGAGCCACACTTGAATTGATCTGTTCGCTGGTCGCATAATAATAGGTGAGATCTTCCGCAATCTCTCCGGATACAAGCTGCGTCTGCCCGACATATGGCTCTTTCATACCCATATCCTTGATTACACTCAAAACACCGAGATCCAGGGCCCCGCCTACATCCAGCTTGCCTTTGCTGTTCGGAGGCAGCATAACATCCGGGTTATTCACATATCCCTTGACAGTGCCATCGGACTTTGCAGTCACCGTCAGACCTCCGATTGGCCCGCTGCACTGAATCTGCAGTGTCAGAAGATCCTTCTCTCCCTTCATCATGCTGCCCATCATGGCACCTGCAGTCAGAAGACGTCCCAGCGCAGCTGTCGCCACCGGGCTCGTGTTATGTATCTCTCTGGCCTTCTCTACTAAATCTCTTGTGGATGCCGCAAAAATTCTTACCTGGTTGCCGGCTCCCGAAGCATGTACAATATAATCTGACATTTTCTATTCCTCCATCCGTTTTAAACGGTCTTTTTCCCGTGCTCTCTTGCTACAAAATAAACCCTTTCACTATCAGGCTTCGGTTTATTATACGTAAAAGCATCATAAATTGCAAGTACCTCCATACCTGCTTTTTCAATCAATGCTCTGACTGTCTCCTGTGAATAAGCTCTCTGATAATGGGTTTCGCAGTAACGTCTGAACAAATCGCCCTCTTCCTGAACAAAAACTGTCAGGTCATATTCATTGATCATTTCTTCTTCATCATAAAAATTATCCCATATAAAGCTGCATTCCTCGCGGTCTTCCGCAATGGTCTGCTCTCCAAGGATTTCCTGGTACTTGTAAACAGTATTCAGGTCAAATATAAAAATACCGCCCGGATCCAGATAATTATTCACCAGGGAAAAAACCTGTAAAAGGTCATCCTCCTCAAGAATATAATTCATACTGTCACAAATACTGACGGCTGCCCGCATCGTACCATAAAGTTCGAATTCCCGCATATCCTGCAGAAGATACAAAATATCCGGTGATGATTTTTCCTTTGCAATGGTCAGCATCTCCTCCGAAACATCAATGCCTGTCATATCATAGCCATGGGCATCAAGATAACGGGTCATGGCTCCGGTTCCGCATCCCATATCCAGAACCAGGCCGTCCTCCACACCATATTTTTTCAGCAGGGAAACAAGATATTCTCCCCATTCATCATATGGTACATTATCCATGAATGTATCATATACCTGCGCAAATCCTGTATAAGCTTCCATACTTCATTCCTTTTTCTTATTTTGTGTATTTCTTTTTCTGATCATGCCTCCGATCCTTCCTGATTCACTGGCAGTCAATGCTCCCCAGCCGCTTTTCTCAATTTTTTCAAAAAGTCCAAGTTCATCGGCAATCTCGTATTTTAATTGTTCCTGCAGTTTAAGTGTCCGAATTGGCACCTTTTCACCATTTTTCTTTGTTATCTTTCTATTCAGAATATCTCTTTCCACGATTCAGTTCATCTCCTGTTCAACAAAGAGTCTCCCCGCTTTCGCAGATATTATTCCCGATTCATTTTATCTCATAGACCGCAATATATCCGGCAATCGGCTGTTTATGGCTGATTCTCTAAATTTCAATCCAACACTTTAATGCAAATGAGTAAATCAATTTCTGACGGACTTTTTTCTGAAGCATCTGCTCCAGTGCCTGCTGATAATCATCCAGCTGCCGCTTGTAACGTTTTTTCAAAATATCTGCACCGTCTTGTTTTGAGACATGGTCAGTCTTGTAATCCAACAGAATCAGTTCCCCATTTTCTTCAAAATAAGCATCTATGATTCCCTGTATCAAAACAGTTTCTTCACTGTCCACTTCCGGATACAGTGCGGATACCGGCACACCCATAACAAACTGCGCTTCACGATATAATTCATGACGTCTATCCGCCTCTGCCATTCGAAGCCCCAGATTTGAAAACACCATATCAGCGATATCCCGAATCCTGATACTTTGCCTCTGCTCTCCGGATAAACGCCCTGCAGATGTCATCGCATTTAGCTGACTGCGCAGCCATGCTTCATCTCTTTCATCAGGACGCCCCGCAAAATCGATCAGTTCCAGTGCCCTGTGATAAGCTGTACCACGGAAAGCCCCGACATTCGAAACTTCGTGTGTTTCATCCGCTTCCTTATCCTTCATAAAATCAGGCAGCGCCTCTTCTGTTTCTGATTGCTTTTCAGCCAGGGCCATCCCCGGTGCCGGTGCCGCTTCCATGATTGCTTCCATGGCATATTTTTTTAATTCTGAAACAGAATATTTGCCTTTGACTGATAATAATGCTTTCTGAGGATACTGCCATGCTTCTTCCCCGAAAAGTCGTTTAGAAACGTCCGTCTCCGACACGTCGGGCAAAGTATGCTTTCGCTGAAGCAGTTCTTCTTTCTGCCATTTTTTATCTATAACGCGCCCCACTTCACGGCCGGCAAGGGCACGGATATCCACCATTCTGAACGTCACAACGTTCTCGGCTTCTCCGTTCATTACAGCCGGCATGATCCAGTCCAGATAAGACCTGGCGGATGTCAGCATCCAGTCAGGAAAAACTTCACCCAAAATTCCACTGTTTCTCTGCCAGATTTCAAGCTTTTTGTCGGTATTTTTCAGGCTCTCCATGCCGGTCATAATCAATTTTTCCTTGGCTCTGGTCATAGCCACATATAAAATCCTCTGCTCCTCTGCCAGCGTTTCCAGATTCAGTCGGGCCGCAATAAATTTCTTATAGGCAGATGTCATCTTTTTGCGTGTCTGAAGATTGACCGCATCCAACCCGATGCCGCTCTTTGCATGCATAACCAGCTTGCTGATGCTGTCCTGAAAATTAAATTTTTTGCCCAGTCCGGCCAGAATAACAATGGGATATTCCAGCCCTTTACTCTTATGGATACTCATGATCCGTACACGGCCTTTGTCATTTTCAGGCATCACCGCCTCACCGAAATCAATCTGGTTCTTTTTGAGCTGTTCAATATATCGCATAAAGTCAAACAAACTGCTGTAACTGCCGGCCGCATAAGCCACTGCCCGCTCACGCAGCAGATCAAGATTGGCCTTTCGCCTTTCGCCCCCCGGCAAAGCCTGAACATAATCATAATAGCCTGTCCGATCATAGATATAGCGGATCAACTCATGCAGTTCCAGATAAACAGAAGCTCGCCGGATATCATGAAACATCGCAAGAAACTTTTTAAGCTTTGCTGCTCCCGGTGTCTCTTCACTGCATGCCATACATGCGCCAAACAGACTGCCTTCTGAATGTTTGGAACGGATCAGAGCCATCTCTTCCGAAGAAATACCGGCGATCGGCGAACACAAAACCGCTGCCAGCGGGATGTCCTGCCCCGGATTATCGACAATTGCCAGGAACTGAAGCATTGTCCGTATCTCCAGCGTGTCAAAAAATCCGGCGGACATTTCAGCCGTGGAAGGAATATTCTCTGAAGCCAGCACATCCACAAACTTCTCAGCCCATCCTGTCACCGTCCGAAGAAGTATGACAATATCTTTGTACCCAGCTTTCCTGTAATCTCCAAGCGCACCGTCATAAATATCCATTCCATACTCCGGATCTGTCAATTCCCGGATCCTGACTGCCGCCAGCTTCGCCTCAAGCTCCACAGAATCCAGGCTCTCATTATCCGGCTCCGTCGTCTCACCGTCTCCCTTCAGAAACAGAAGTTCCGTATTGTCCGCAATATTTTTGCCTTTTGCCTCCGGAAATGCCATTCCCGGATAAAGAGCTGCCTGATCATCATAGTCAATCCCGCCGAGACTCTTCTTCATGATCTTACGGAAAATATAATTCACGCCAGAAAGTACACTTTCCCTGCTTCGGAAATTCTGTGAAAGATCAATACGCTGCCTTGTTTTCTGACTTTCTCCAAGAGCATAATGGTGATATTTTTCCATAAAAATAGCTGCATCTGCCAGTCGGAAACGATAAATGCTCTGTTTCACATCTCCCACCATAAAACGATTATACTGACCTTTGCGTTCTCTGGACAAAAGGCTGAGGATCAATTCCTGTACCTGATTGCTGTCCTGATATTCATCGCAGACAACCTCTTCATAAAATTCACTGAGTTCATCTGCAGCAGATGTCGGTTTCACCTGCATCTGCCCCTGTTCATCTTCTGAAAAATCAGCCAGAAGCTGCAGCATGTAATGTTCCAGGTCTGAAAAATCCAGCATATTCCGGTCATTCTTTACCGCCATAAACTGCTGTCCGAAAACTTCTGTCAATTCGATCAGCATCCTGACCGACGGGCGGATATAAGTCAGCTCCGCCTTCAGTTCTTCAAATGTGTGTACAAAATAGCCATCCCTAAGCCCTTCTATCTCTGATTTGAAATCCGCATGAATCTCCTTCACTTTCTCTTTAATCTTCGGGTCAACGGACGCCGCCGTTCTCGGCAGACGTTTCCAGACGATCTTGTGCAAAATTTCTCTGCTGCCGTCATAATCTTCCGACTCACCAAGCATCTGAAACCACTTTTTATCATCCTCGATCACCGGAAGATAAGCTTCCACACCATTGGGCTCAAGACAGAATGCCCGGGCTTCCTCAAAAAGCGGCAGATATTTGGTCAGGACATTATTCAGCTGCATCATGGCAAATTCTTTCACCTGGTCGGCTCCATTATGCTCTTCATCTGTCGAATAAGCCGCCAGACAATGCTTCAGCCAATATTCTGGCCACGGAAATCCTCTTGAATAATCATACAGCGCAATGATCATTTCTGCAATTCCCTGGTCGGTCTTGCCGTTGGCATAGCGATCCACAAAAGCTCTGAAGGCCCTGTTTTCTGATGCATAATAAGTCTCCATCACATCCTCTGCCACATCGGATTTCAAAAGCTTCAGTTCAGCTTCATCTCCCAGTCTGAAGGACGGATCCAGATCCAGTACTTCAAAATGTTCACGGATTGTCTTCAAGCAGAGACTGTGAATGGTTGAGATCTGGGCACAGGGCAATAAAAGCTTCTGCCGGATCCATGCTGTGTGATCCGGTTCTTCAAGCAATTTCTGATCCAACCCTCTGCCAATACGTTCACGCATTTCCGCTGCAGCCGCATTGGTAAATGTCACTACAAGCAAGCGCTCAATATCCACCGGATGCTTTTCATCCGTCAGTAATCGAATCAATCTTTCCACAAGAACTGCGGTTTTGCCTGAACCGGCTGCCGCTGATACAAGCACAGAACAGCCCCTTGCATCAATGACCGCCTGCTGTTTTTCACTCCACTGAATACTCATTCTCCCGCCTCCTTTCTGATTGCTTCCCAGATCTCGTCTTTATTCATTTTTTTCAGGCGCTTCCAGTCAAATCCGTCAAAGGCCGGATCAAAACCGCATACCGACTTAAAGCTGCAGTAATCACAGGCCTTCTGTGTTCCGTACCGATAAGGATGTACGGAAATATCACCTGAAAAAATCTTTTCCCCTAATCGCTTTGTTGTCCGCTTCACATGCCATGAAAGCACTTCAAAATTCTCCGGTGCTGCTGCACTGGATAATGCAGACAATGTCCCGTCTTTTTTTATCTTGACCGGAAGAACTTTCGGTGGTTCCTCCGGGTGATGATCCATATGTCGAACAGCATCGTCATCATCCAGCACAAGACCATCCACCGCCAGCTGTTCAAGAATTGAAAGCGCATCCTCTGCAGCACCGGATGAATCCGAATAATCTTCATTCTGCTCATCTGAACCGACAGGCTGGTTGCCCGCAAAATCCCGAAAATTGTCTGATGTCACAAAAGGATCATCAATGTGATAATACAGAATTCCCGCCGGAATAACGATGCATTGCTTCTTTTTCTGCTGCTGTTCCTCACGTGCCGCATTCATATAGACCATCAGCTGCAGCTGCAGCCCATGAAAGACAGATGCCAGATCGAACTTTGTACGTCCGGACTTGTAATCTATAATCTTCAGATAAACTTTGTCATCTTCCTCACACAGATCCATTCGGTCAATCTTGCCATTTAAAGACATGACGCCCCGATCCCCGTAAGACAAATGCATCTGCTGATTCTCAAGTTCCGTCGTAAAACGGACTTCATATCCGACCGGCTCAAAATCCCCCTTCTTCAATTGCTGTTGCAGTGCCCAGATGGTTCGTTTGGTCATGCGCATGATTTTCTCAGTCAGATAATTGGCACGCATACTGTCCTGCATCACAGAATGATTATATTCCAGTACAACGCTGCTGACACATTCTTCCACCAGATGATCCCTGATCTCATCCGGAATTGTTCGCCACTGATAGCCGCTCCGTCCGATTCTCAGTGAAAAACGTTCGATTGCCTGATGAAAGATCATGCCAATATCCGGCGCCTGTACCTGATAAATTTTCCTTTCTTTTAAATGGAGTCCATAGGAAAGAAAATGGGCATAGGCACAGGCTGCATATTTCTCCAGCATCGTCACACCGCCCGTCAGCTGCCCGCCGTAAACGGCCCTGACAGCCGCCTGAGACAACTGCTCATCCCAATGCCTGTAAAATGCTGCTTCCACCAGCTGTCTGGTCTTCTCTGCATACTCCGGCCTTGACATAAACCAGTCATAGACATCCAGCCAGTCTTCGGGAATCTGTCCATTCTCACTGATCTCACGAAGCCCTCTGATCATATACTGATAACTGTGGATCAAATCTCCTTTTTCCGTATCCGTCTGGTGTACCCGTTCCAGTACCAGCTTCGGAAAAACCGCTTTGATCCTGTCAAAAATAGAGGACGGCCGCTTCTCTTTCCCTGCTGCATCCTGCTCAGAACAGGTCAGTATCAGCTTTTCAGAAGGTTTTGTCATATTCATATAAAGATAATACTGCTCTGTACATGTATTTTCCTTTGCCGTTGGTGCCAAATGAATATGATGCAATGCCAGACGGTCTCTCTCAATTTCTGTCAGCAGACCGCCGCCGTTTTCCATAAGCGGTACCAGTCCATCATTCATGCCGACAAAAAACAGGACTTTAATGTTCTCCAGCCTTGTTCGGCGTATATCACCAAAAGTTACCTGATCCACTCCCGGCGGAATAATGCCAATCCGCACATCATTGACGCCGGCATCCAGCACATCGGAAAAGACCTGAATAGAAAGCGGCTCCTGACCGAGAATCAAGTACATTCTCTCCAGCAATTCGATCATCACATCGTAAATCTGCTCATATTCTTTGGCTCTTGAAAGATCCCCGTTTTTCTCAAAGAACGCAGTCCATGCCTCCAGCTGTCCTCGAATGCCCAGCTGCTGCATATACAAATAAAGTCTCCGCATAAAATCGACGGTCCGGCTTTCCTTATTCCGGCTTACTTCATAAAGTGCTTCCAAGGGCAGGATCAGCCGTTCCCGGATGCCATTGATCCTGTCCAGCTCTTCATCGGTCATTCCTTGCATTTTGGCCGTCCACACCTTTGTCCACTTACTATGGCCGCGGATGCCCAGCGCCAGCACATAATCCTCCAGACAATCCGTCTCCTCCTCTGAAATACCCGTAAGGCCACTTCTGAGATACCGCAGCATAGACGCATAACTGTATTTTTGAAGGAAAACACTGCAGAGTGACCGCAGCCATTCAACCAGCATATTTCCCGAAATGTTGCGTCTGCCGTCAAAGAAACAAGGAATCTGATACTTATCAAACCAATAATCAGCACTGCTGCGGTACAGATTCATGTCACTGGCTACAACAGCCATATCCCTGTATCTGTAATGCTTTCTGGCTGCATATTCATGAATCTTCATCGCCACAAAACCCATCTCATCATTCGGTGATGTCAGCCTGAAAGCCATCAGATCCTCCGGCTTTTCTGCCCGGGCCGCAGCCCTTTTTCTGAATAGATTCTTCTCCATGGCAGCCAGTTCCGGATGTCCGGCAAACCGCCCCTTTTCATTGCCTTCAAGATGTATGTCCGCTTCTCTGGACACCTGATGCTCACGGCAGATCCGCTCCAGCTGAAAAATCGTATCCTTCGGCAGGTAAAAAAGGTGCTCCATGGAAACGGTCTGATACGGATTCTCCGAAACATCCACATTCAGCGTCATCACTACCCTCGGTGCCAACTGCAGAATGCGGGTCATCAGACGGTACTGAATGGGTGTAAAACCGGTAAAATCATCCAGAAATACGTGCACACGGCGAATCATATCGGATTGTTCGATCACATCGCATAACCGATCCGGCACTTCCTCCGTTGTCATATATTTTTCATGGATCCTGTCAAGAAAAGCCTCATAAATCACTGTTATATCCTGCAATTTGGCATATAAAACAGACTCAGTCCCCATTTCCATGCTTCGCTTTCTGAGAATATCCGGCGTCACGCCGTACTGTAAAAGCTCCGACAGCATAGACTTCACTTCGTCCACAAAACCCTTTTTGCGTATATTGCCTCTGAAGGCAGAAAGTTCTTCTTCATGCTCCGTCAAAATTCTTCGGATAATCATACTCTTGCCGGTATCTTCGAGAATTTCCTTCTGATTCAGCCCCAGCTCCTCAAAAATTCTATAGGCCAGACGTTCAAAACTCAGTACATCTACATTCATCACACCATGCCGCGGATGATGCATAACAATATTCTTCTGTGCCTGCATGGTCTTCTGTTCCGGCACGATCAACAGCGTCTTTTCATCAGGAAACTGTACCGATCTTTCGACAATCATCTGATACAGTCTGGTGGATTTGCCCGTTCCGCTGCCTCCCAGGATCAATTGTAGTGACATTCTGTTCTCCTCTCATATTTAACATCAGTTTTTCATATACATATATTAACATTTTTACGGAGGGATTTCCATGCAAAGTGATACCCGCATTTTTGTTTTCAGGCTCCGACAGCTTTTAACATTTCTTCTCGTCCTCATTATTCTTATTGCAGCCGCTGTTTTTATTCTTTTCGTCATCGGCTCAAGCAAAAAAGATGTGCAAACATCCCCGGCTTCTGCTTATACCGCAGGTGTTTACACATCTTCAATTACACTGAACAATCAATCGGTTGATATCCAGGTTGTTGTTGACAAAGATCACATCAAATCCGCTTCCATTGTCAATCTGGATGAATCTGTTGCGGCCATGTATCCGCTGCTGACAACCAGTATGGATGCCATCTCCGCGCAGCTGGCCGCCGGCGTCTCCATCGATGATATCCGTTACGAATCGTCCAGCCGCTATACTTCACAGGTACTTCTCAGTGCCATCGCCCAGGCGATCGACAAGGCCCGCTGACCGTTTGCCGTCTACTCGACAATCTCATCCAGTTCCTGCATCCAGAGTGTCACGCAGGCATCACTCGGCATACGCAGATCCCCTCTTGGAGAAACCGCAACAGAACCCACCTTCGGACCATCCGGCAGGCATGAGCGCTTAAACTGCTGTGCAAAGAACCGGCGATAAAAAGTCTTCAGCCATCTGAGAATCGTGGCGGCATCATAAACGCCTTCAAAAGCTTTCAGGGCCAGGCGATATACCTTGGCCGGATGCCGTCCGAAACGAAGAATATGATACAGGAAGAAATCGTGCAGTTCATACGGTCCCACCAGATCTTCGGTTTTCTGTGAAATCTGACCGTCCTCCGGAGGAATCAATTCCGGGCTCACCGGTGTATCCAGAATATCCAGCAATGTCTCCTTTAATGTCTGACTGTCCGCTGTGTCCGCACAATATCTGACAAGATGACGCACCAAAGTCTTTGGTACCGATGCATTGACGCCATACATAGACATGTGATCACCGTTATAGGTCGCCCATCCCAGCGCCAGCTCCGACATATCTCCCGTACCAATGACCATACCACCGAGACGATTGGCAATGTCCATCAGCACCTGAGTCCGTTCTCTTGCCTGACCATTCTCATAGGTCACATCATGATTGGCCGGATCCTGTCCGATATCTGAAAAGTGCAGCGTCACTGCTTCTTTGATATCCACTTCCTCAAGGGTTGCTCCCAGCCTTCGAACCAGTTCACAGGCATTGTGATACGTTCTGTCTGTCGTACCGAAACACGGCATTGTCACAGCCATGATCTGACTTCTATCCATATCCAGCATGTCAAAGGCACGTACAGTCACAAGCAGCGCCAATGTGGAATCCAGACCGCCTGAAATGCCTACAACCGCATGTCTGCAGTGTGTATGTGCCAGACGCTTCTTCAATCCCATCGCCTGAATTGTCAGAATCTCTTCACATCGTCTCGTTCTGTCCATGGCATCATCCGGCACAAACGGATGTGGATCAATGAAACGTCTTAAATCCACTTCATGCATTTCAAGATCAAAATCAATCACACGGTAACCATTGTCAAACTTCGGCTGCCATGTGGTCATTCTGCGGCGTTCGCTGATCAGCTTGGACATATCCATATCTGCCATGATCATCTGATTGCTGAAACGTTCAGATTCTGCCAGAATGCTGCCGTTTTCGCAGATCAGATTATGCGCGCCAAACACAAGATCTGTTGAAGATTCACCCTCACCGGCATCTGCATAAATATAGCCGCAGACAAGCCGTGCAGACTGTCCGCTTACAAGGGATCTGCGATAGATATCCTTGCCGGTCGTCTCATCACTGGCTGACAGATTAGCAATCACCGTCGCCCCTGCCAGTGCATGGCTGATGCTTGGCGGCTGTGCAACCCAAAGATCCTCGCAGATCTCTATACCAAGGGTAAAAGCCGGCATCTGACGGCATCTGAACAAAAGTCTGGTACCAAACGGATACGTTCTTCCATTAAATAAAACATCTGTCTCAATATCCGCACCGCTGTGATAATGGCGTCCTTCATAAAATTCTGAATAAGTAGGCAGATAAGACTTCGGTACAAATCCAAGTATATCGCCATCATGAAGCACTGCAGCGACATTGTAAAGGACACCATTCACCGTCAGCGGCAGACCGGCTAATACAACCATATTCTTGTCTCTTGTAGCCTCTGTCAGTGTAAGCAGTGCCTTTCCTGCACCATCCAACAGGCTTTCCTGCAGGAAAAGATCACTGCATGTATATCCTGTCAGGCATAATTCAGGCAGTACAAGCAGACTGACGCCCTGCTCATAGGCCTCGGACACAAGTGCTGCCGCAGATGCGCCGTTAAAATTGCAGTCCGCCACCCGGATATCCGGAGTGGCCGCTGCAACGCGTAAAAATCCGTCAAACATACGAATGTTGCCTCCAAATTTATCGTTATAGTCAGCGTTTTTCTCTGAGAAGGCCTCTTCGGTAAGCATCCAGCAGCTGTTCCAGATCAACGATGTCTTTGCGGATCTGCTTGCCGACATCGGTATCTGCAACCAGCCGGCGTTCATTGACCAGCTGAACAACTGTAATATTGGAATGGATATCGGTCTCTTCGATAATCGCCTTTTCAAGACTTTCAAATGGTTCATGGGTAACAAGTCGAAGTCCGTAGGAATTGTAGATCAGCGTATAGCCTGCAATACCCGTTGTCTTCTGATAAGCCTTTGAAAATCCTCCGTCAATGATCAGCAGCTTGCCGTTGCCCTTGATCGGGCTTTCCCCCTTCTTGAACTTCACCGGCATATGACCATTGACAATATGACACCGCTTCGGATCCATACCGAATTCCCTGAGAATCATATCACAGATATCTTCTCTCTCGATCAGTTTATAATAATAATCCTTACGTTCTTCCTTCAATGATGGTTCATTGATAAAATATCGCTCAAATGTGGCCATTTTCTCCTTGCCAAAAACAGGTGAATCCTCATTGGACCAGATGAACCACATAATATCCTGACCGTACAGCCTCTCTTCCGGATCACTGCTCATATAATAGCCCTTTCTTGCACAGCTCTCAAGGAAATCATATAAAGCTTTACCGGAATACTTCCTGCCCTTCAATGTTACATCTCTGAATGTGCCGTCTTCATTGAACGGAACACAGCCATGATAATACAGATTGTCATTGTAGCAAAGATAAAGGCTGCCCTGCTTGAAGAAGAACTGGATATGCTTCTGAAGCTTCTCACACCCCTTAAAGGCAGTCACAAGACGGTTCATAATATCTTCTTCTTCCGGTGAAAGCGCATACGGATCCTTCGGATCAATGGTCGGGAAGTTATGATCAAGCAGATCATATTCCTTGCCGTCTATGGTTATACTGCCCTTTTCATAGTTAATCTTGTCCAGTAAAAGTCTGTCCGCCATATGGAATTCCGGTCGGCGCATCATCAGCTGCCCTTCCAGTTTGAACTGGATGATTGCAATGGCCTTATGCATCTTAACTTCCACTTCTTCTTCCACCTGACTGATGCTGTAATCCTCCCTCTCCACATGCTTAATTGCAAACAGTGAACAAGAATCATCTCCATAAACCGTATTGGCAAAATTCGCCAGCGGCATCAGATTGATACCGTAATCATCTTCCAATGTATTCAGATTGCCGTAACGGGCACTGATACGGATAACATTGGCGATGCAGGCCGGATGTCCGCTGGCTGCACCCATCCAGAGCACATCATGGTTGCCCCATTGAATATCCACAGAATGGTAGGACATCAGTCTGTCCATGATGGCAGCTGCTCCCGGACCTCTGTCAAAAACATCCCCCACGATATGCAGATGATCCACAACAAGACGCTGGATCAGATTGCACATAGCCACAATGAATTCCTTAGCACGATTAATGCGGATGATCGTATTGATGATCTCATTGTAGTATGCCTCTTTATTCAGGATATCTTCTCTCTCGTAAAGAAGTTCTTCTATGATATAGGCGAAGTCTTTCGGCAGTGCCTTTCTGACTTTTGACCGTGTATACTTAGACTGTGAACGCTTGCAGACGCGGATCAGGCGATGAAAGGTCATTCTGTAAAAATCCTCAATATCGTCCTCTTCCTTCTCTATAAGCTCCAGCTTCTTCTCCGGGTAATAGATCAATGTTGCAAGCTGCTTCTTGTCCTTCATACTGATGCTGTTGCCGAATTCTTCATCGATCTTGGCTCTGACTGCCCCTGAACCATTCTTCAGCACATGGAAAAACTGATCGGCTTCTCCATGAATATCACTGAGAGCATGCTCCGTTCCTTTCGGCAGGTTCATAATGGCAGACAGGTTGATAATCTCCGTTGATGCCGACGCAATGGTCGGATACTTCTCAGATAAAAGTTTCAGATAACGCTTCTGTAAATCGTCCATCTGTTCCATAGCGGCTCCTTTCCGTTTTTCTATTCTGCTAACCAATGACATCGCTCATCTGATACATGCCCGGCTTCTTTCCCTTCAAAAACTGTGCAGCCTGAATCGCACCCTTGCCGAAAATAGCCTTTGAATAAGCCGTATGCTTAATCTCGATCACTTCATCCGGACCACAGAAAAGGACTTCATGCTCGCCGACAATTGTACCGCCTCTGACAGCCTGGATACCGATCTCATTGGCCTCTCTTCTGGCACGTTCTGCTGAACGATCCAGTTTGTATGTATAGCGATCATCCATAGCCTCATTGATCGCATCTGCAATCGCCAGTGCTGTTCCGGACGGTGCATCCATCTTCTTGTTGTGATGCTTCTCAACAATCTCAATGTCATAACCGACTTCACCGAGAATCTTTGCAGCTGCCGCTGCCAGCTTGAAAACTGTATTCACACCCAGTGACATATTGGCAGAACGCAGGATCGGGATCTGTGCTGAAGCAGTCTTCACATCATCCAGCTGTTTCTCACTCAGACCTGTTGTACAAAGGACCAGCGGCATCTTACGCTTCAATGCATAAGCCAGAACCCCATCTACAGCCTGTGCAACAGAGAAGTCAACAATCACATCCGCTTCCACATCACATGCATCACAAGATGTAAATACCGGATATGGATTCTCTCTGTTATCCACACGGTCAATACCTGCCGTGATCTCTGCATCCTTGTCTTCCGCTGCCAGCTTTGTGATCACCTGACCCATGGCGCCGTTGCAGCCATGCATAATTATCTTTACCATCTCTGTATCCTCCATTTGATTGATTCTATTCATATATAAATATTCATTGGTAACTGTTCATTGCCCGATTGTCTTCTCTTTTACAGTCTTCTGACAATGCACTACTTTCATTTTACCCTACATCGAGCCATAACGCAATTATAGTTAAAGTATTGACATTCTCATAACCTGTCTTTTGAAATTTTGCCTGGCTCTGAACAGTTACAAGTTTTTAATAAACAAAGAAAGACTCTCCCGGATACACAATACGCTGTGCATCCGAAAAAGTCTCCAGAAAAATCTGTTTCTTATTCTGCCAGTTTCAGACCATAAGCCTTCATGGCTGCAGCAAGACGTGCCTTATGTTCAGGCTCAATCTCGGATAAAGGCATTCTGAGCGGTCCGACATTCATGCCAAGCAGATTCATTGCCGCTTTAACAGGGATCGGATTCACTTCGTTGAATAATTCATGCATCAAAGGCAATGCCTTTAACTGCATTTCAAGACTTCCCTTCACATCCCCTGCCAGATACTTGGCAACAATATCATGAGAATCTCTCGGGCAAATATTCGAAAATACGGAAATCACGCCAATACCGCCAAGGGACAGAATCGGAACAACTTCATCATCATTACCTGAATATAAATCAATACATCCGTCTGCCAGCTGCATCAGTGTGGCAATCTGGGAAATATTGCCGCTGGCTTCCTTGATGCCGACAATATTGTCGCATGTCTTTGCCAGTGTCACAGCTGTCTCAGGGGCGATATTCACACCTGTACGGCTCTGTACATTATACAGAATGATCGGCATATCTGTATGCTTTGCAATCTCTGTGTAATGTGCCACAAGGCCTTTCTGTGTTGCTTTATTATAATAAGGTGTCACAACCAGTGCACCGTCTGCGCCTGCCTCTTCAGCCTCTTTCGTCAGATAGATGGCTGTCTCTGTACTGTTGGAACCTGTACCTGCAATAACAGGAATTCTGCCTGCTGTACGGCTGATAGCTGTACGGATACATTCAATATGTTCTTCCTCTGACAATGTGGAAGACTCACCGGTTGTACCGCAGATAACAATACTGTCTGTGCCATTCTCAATCTGATAATCAATGGTCTCTTCAAGTTTCTCAAAATTAACTGAACCGTCTGCATGCATTGGTGTAACGATTGCAACACCTGCACCTTTAAAAATTGCCATATCTCTTTCCTCCAATTTTATTACTGCCATAAAGGGGACATGTACTTCCGCTCTTTTTTGTGCAAGGCTCAGAGCCTTCCAATGAAACAGACCATGGCATAAAAAAGAGCCGACGCAATGCCGACTCATAAGAATAATCTCAACTATGAAAATTCTTCAAGCAGCACTCCATCAAAATGATGACAGTCATACAGCTCTTAACTGTATGCCCAGCAATATATCTTCCAGGAAATATAAAGCTTCGGCATATCATCCTTTCCAACCCATTCATCTGCACCTGACTGCATCCTGAGTTCTACTTATATAAATATGCGCCTCTACTTAATTACTGTTTCATAGTATCACCAAATACCCCGCATGTCAACAGAAAAGCTACATACATGACGGTTTTTATGAAAGCTACATACATGACGGTTTTTCAGAGCAGGCACCTTTCACAATATCCAGCCTTGAAATATAATCCGCATACGGAATCAGTTCTTCCGGAAGGTGACGGCCTGTCATGATCAATTCCACAGACTCATCTTTCATGTCGATCAGACGGATCACATCTTCACAGGTAATAATCCCAAGATCAACAAGTCCCAGAATCTCATCCAGGATCAATACATCACATTCCCCAATGGATAATACTTTCTTTGCAAAATTATAGCCATTGAGAATATTGACCTTCTCCTCCTGCTTCTCCTCATCACTCAGATCTTCATAAAAAGCTTCTTCTCTTTCGAACCTGAAAACCTTGATCTCCGGCTCCAATCTCTTCAGGTAATCCAAACTGCCGGTCATCTTACCCTTCAGAAACTGTATAACAAAAACTTCTTTCTCCTCGCCTGCGCAGACAAGTGCACGCCCCATCGAAGAGGTGGATTTGCCTTTGCCTTCACCAAAGTAAATCTTTACTAAACCTTTTTCCACAACATTTACCTCTGATTCTTATAATGAATCTCTCTATCCTCTCACATCGTGAATTATAAAACAGTATGTAACTGTTCAGAGCCAAGCAAAATTTCAAAAACAGGTATAAAATGCTTGCATTTTTAAGTCTGTTTTTGAAATTTTATTTGGCGAATACGCCACACCGACGAAATGCGTAGCATTTTGGAGGTTGGCTCTGAACAGTTACAACAATATATAGTAAATATCACATTCCCGGGAAAACGTCAAGCAAAAACTACCGTTCTGATGCCTTTAGTCTGCATATTGACCTTTATTCTACACATTCAATTTTGCTGACGGAAATCTCATAGGCCGTCCGCTTTTCCACTACATCGTTATCCAGCCGTTTCTGATATGTACGGCTCTGAATCCTTCCCCAGAGATGGATATGTGTTCCCACTTCAAATTTGCCGGCAAACCGTGCATTTCTTCCCCAGCAGATACACGGCAGATAATCCGACTTGCCATACGGCCTGTTGACAGCCATCAAAAGGTCTGCGATCTCACGTCCAAGAGGTGTCATCCGATATACCGGCGGTTTGCAGATATAGCCATCCAGATAAATGCTGTTCGGCTTTGTCAGCGTTCCTTCTTCCCCCACAAATGCAAACTCCCGGACAAATACCGAAAGAATCAGACGATTTCTGCTTTCTTCATGCTTATTATAAGAACGGAACTGTCCGTGTACTTCCACGATCTTCCCCCTGTAGCTCTCCTTCACATCCACAAGCCGCTCAGAAACCATCAAAGGAATCCGATCCTCCATATGACTCAGACGGTTGACAACCACCTCCAGCATATAAAAGCCTTCTCCAAAAACTTCATGGCTGTATGTGAATTCCGAATCAACCGTTCCAACGATTGTCACCTGATTGTTATCCATTGCTTTATCTGCCATCTTTTAATCCCCTTTCACCACTCCGGTAAATATAAGTTTTTTAATATGTATTTATATGTATTCTGTCCACATCCGATTTATGCTATCTCTTTTTCATGAACGGATATGCTCTCATCACGCCTCTTTTGTCTGAATCAAACTGTCATGTGACAATTACAAATCTACCATGATTTACCATGAAAAGAAATTCTCATTCATCGACAGATTCTTCCATTTAATGGCATTTGCAGGGGGCCATCGGTCATTTTTCGGCCTTTTGAATGCATTTATTCCGTTTTATTATAGATTTCCGCAATAAAAAACTTGAAAAACCTTTTCGTAATTGATATGATAAATAGCGTTGTTAAGCAGATTCTTTTTCAGAAAGAAGGATTTATATGAATATAAAGAGAGAAGATACAAGAAATATTGCCATCATCGCTCACGTTGACCACGGTAAAACGACTCTGGTAGACGAACTTTTGAAACAGAGCGGTGTTTTCAGAAGCAATCAGGTTGTACAGGAAAGAGTTATGGACTCCAATGATATCGAACGTGAACGTGGTATCACCATTCTTTCCAAGAATACAGCAGTTTTTTATAAGGATGTCAAGATCAACATCATCGATACACCGGGACATGCCGATTTCGGCGGCGAGGTAGAACGTGTCCTTAAAATGGTAGACGGCGTTGTCCTCGTTGTAGATGCTTTCGAAGGCCCAATGCCTCAGACAAAGTTTGTTCTGAAGAAAGCCCTTGAACTGAACCTGGCTGTTATCGTATGTATCAACAAGATCGACCGTCCTGAAGCAAGACCGGACGAAGTTATTGACGAAGTTCTGGAACTGCTCATCGATCTTGATGCCAGTGAAGAACAGTTAGACTGCCCATTTGTGTACGCTTCTGCCAAGGAAGGTGTGGCTATGCTTGAGATTGGTGATGACAGCAACAGCATGCAGCCATTATTTGAGACGATCATCAACCACATTCCTGCTCCGGAAGGTGATCCTGACAAGGGCACACAGGTACTGATCAGTACCATTGATTATAATGAATATGTTGGCCGTATCGGTGTCGGCAAGGTCAGCAACGGTTCTATCCGTGTGAATGAAGATGCTATCATCGTCAATGCCCACGACCCTGAAAAGCGTCGCAAGGTGAAAGTCAGCAAACTTTATGAGTTTGACGGTCTGAACAAAGTGGAAGTTGAGAAAGCAGGCGTCGGTTCCATCGTCGCTATTTCCGGTATTTCCGATATTCATATCGGTGATACACTCTGCTCCCCTGATTTTGTAGAGCCAATCCCATTCCAGAAGATTTCCGAGCCTACAATTTCCATGAACTTCCTTGTCAACGACAGCCCATTAGCCGGCCGCGAAGGCAAGTTCGTAACATCCAGACACCTTCGTGAACGTCTCTACAAAGAGCTGAATACCGATGTCAGCCTCCGTGTTGAAGATACAGAGAACACAGACTGCTTCAAAGTTTCCGGCCGTGGTGAACTGCATCTTTCCGTTCTCATCGAGAATATGCGTCGTGAAGGCTATGAATTTGCAGTCAGCAAGGCAGAAGTTATTTACCACAAGGATGAGAAAGGTCATCTTCTTGAGCCAATGGAACAGGCTGTCATCGATGTACCAGATGAATTCTCCGGTATTGTTATCGAGAAGCTGAGCTTCCGTAAAGGCGAACTGCAGGGTATGTCCCGTTCCAACGGCGGTTACACTCGTCTTGAGTTCCTGATCCCATCCCGTGGCCTCATTGGTTATCGTGGTGAATTCATGACAGATACAAAGGGTAATGGTATCCTGAATACTATTTTTGACAGCTATGGCCCATACAAGGGTGACATTGCTTACCGTCAGACAGGTTCCCTGATCGCATTTGAAGCCGGTGAAACCATCACTTACGGTCTGTTCAATGCACAGGAACGTGGTACACTGTTCCTCGGACCTGGCGAACAGGTTTACCAGGGTATGGTCGTTGGTGAAAACCCTAAAGGCGGCGATATCGAGCTGAATGTCTGCAAACGTAAACAGATGACCAACACCCGTGCTTCAGGTTCCGATGAAGCCTTAAAGCTTGTACCACATAAGATACTGAGCCTTGAGCAAGCCCTTGACTTCATTGAAAATGATGAACTTGTTGAGGTTACACCAAAGAATATTCGTATCCGTAAGAAGATTCTGGATCCGAAACAGCGTATGCGTGCGAACAAAAAGTAATTTTTGACGCGTGGCCTGTCATTTCTAAATAAAGATATAAAAAGCGTCTATTCAGACACAAGTGCTTCAATGCTCGCCGGTACTTAGGCAGTGTATTTTACTGCCTTATGTACCGCTGCTAGCATTGGCAGCGAGAGCGGCTTGTGTTGAATAGACGCTTTTTATATCTTTCTCGGGAATTATGAGGCCACACTGCACCCTAATTCGTTTTGACTAGTGAATGCTGCTTCTGATTAATCCGTAATTTTAGTTTGTTGTTATTTTTATGGTCAGAGCAGAGGCTTTCCAGTTGGAGTTGTCGGACTGCATTTTCACGTATCCTGTTGCGGTGCCGACTGGCTGTTTATCATCGGAGGTGACTAATTGTGTGCTGAAGTCATAGGCATTGTCCTCTCCTGATTTTGCTGTCAACTGTATATCCTGCGCAATGATATCTTTATCCAGCTGTTGTGCCAGTTTCATCGGAGCTATCATTGAACGGTCGGCCAACAAATCTGCGATACAATCAGCTGTCATTATCTCTCCAAATTGTTTCTGGAAATAATCTTCCATTCCGTCTATCGATACTATTCCGGTCTCATCGCCGGTCTCGGCAGATGCTATCTCTGCATACTGGCTGTCAAATTTATCGGCATCCTGCACTGTACCGCTTAAAAATTGATTAAGCACCGCGTTGGCGCTTTCTTCAGAACTGTTACCACTCTTCTGACAACCTGCCGCCAACAGCATAACCATCAATACTGCCATGCATACGGAAATTCTTCCAAGACGTTTTAACTTCATCATATCATCTCCTCCTGTTCTTAAATCGCGTGAATCTTTGTGCTTTTTAAAAATGTTTTCTAATTACAGGTTATCATGCGTGAATTATTCTGTCAATGCAAATCAGCCTATAAAAAAGAGCGAGCAAATTCTAGTGCGTTCCACCCAAATACTTATTAAAGAGATAAAAAAGAGCATATTCAACACAGGCCGTTCTCACTGCCAACGCCAGTAGTGGTACATAAGGCATTAAAGGACAATGTCTAAGTACCAACAGGCGTTGAAGCACCTGTGTGTGAATATACTCTTTTTCAGAATATTCTGAACTGCATCATTTAGTTTGTTGCTATTTTTATTGTCAGAACAGAGGCTTTCCAGTTGGAGTTGTCAAACTGCATTTTCACGTACCCTTCTGCGGTTCCAACCGGCTTTTTATCGTCAGATGTCACTAATTGTGCAGTGAAATCATAAGCATTCTCCTCTCCTGATTTTGCTGTCAACTGAATATCCTGCGCAATGATATCCTTATCCATCTGTTGTGCAAGTTTCATCGGAGATATAATTGAACGGTCCGCCATCAAATCTGAGATGCAATCAGCTGTCATAATCTCCCCAAATTGTTTCTGAAAATAATCTTCCATTCCCGTTATTGATACCATATCACTCTCATCACCTGTCTCTGCAGATGTCATTTCTGCATACTGGCTGTCAAATTCATTTGCATTCTGTACCGTACCACGTAAAAATTGATTAAGCACAGCCTTAGCACTTTCTTCGGAACTATCACTACTCTTCTGACATCCTGCTGTTATTATCACAGTCATCAGCAATATAACACCAACATATATATTTTTAAGACGCTTTAATCTCATATATTTCCTTCCTATTACATTATATTTGTTAATGATTAAATTAAGGGCAGCTACTAATAAAATAACCGCCCATAATTATTACCTCCATACAAAATTATCCATCTTATTCACATTAATATCTAAAAGAAATACCAGGAATTGTTGACTTTGATGTATACTGAATATTTTTCCCTGACTGACGTATTACAGTGACATATGATGTCAACTTTTCATGCGGCTGCCATGTAGTATAATATCCTAATGCCTTTCCTGTTCCAGGTTCACCCTGAGTAACTATAACTAAATAGCATTTTGAACACTGAGAACAACTTCCATTATTTACAACAGTCTTTCCTGTATCAACATTTACAATATCTCCCCAGCCTTTTGCTCGCATGTCATGTGAACCACTTCCGCATTCAGCAATTGCTCGACTTGTAAGTAATTGTCCTGGTTCACCGCTATTTTCCACGTCTACACCATATATATGTGCTTCATTGCTATCTGAAGCCGCATCATTCGTAGCCGCAAATACATTTACTGTAAATAAGGACATACACAGTACACAACTAACCATCGCCATAAATCTTTTAAATTTTCCGTTTTTCATTTGAAATCCCCTTTCTGAAATACATTATCTTTTATCTACACCCCCACACAAATCACCTTGCCATCAGAATCACCTCTTTCCTTTTAGTTAACAAATACTCAAACATATCTATTTGAAATATCTATTTTTGATTTGTTATTTTCTGATTACATCATACTGTATTTTTATTTTCTTGTCAAGAGTATTCTTCATTAAATAGTATTGCTTTTTATTTAATATTTTGTTATCATACAAATGAAAGGAGTTTTTATGGACCATAGCGAATCTCCCATTATTTTAAGATTAAAAAAAGCCACTACAGAGCTTCTTCTTTTAAGTCTTCTTGACGAAGAAGATATGTATGGCTACCAGTTGGCTTCTGAAATAAAGCAAAGAAGCCATGAATTGTGTGCCTGTAAAGAGACATCTCTTTACCCTATATTAAATCGTCTTCTTGAGAAAGATCTTGTTTCAACATCTAATGTTGTAACTGAAAAAAAGAAAATTCGTGTTTACTACCATCTTTCCAAAACAGGCAAAGAATATTACGAAGACATGAAGAAAAATTATGCTGCTTATATTACCACTGTCAATAACTTTTTAAAATTGGAGGTCTGAAAATGGAAGTACCATCATCCATCACAGATAAAGAAATTCATAATTATCTTTCAGAAATTAAACATCAGCTCACTTTTACACACTCTCCAAAAGAGACAGCTTCTATTATGCAAATGATAGAAAGCAGTATCGATGACTTTCTCAGCGAACATCCTTCTGCCACAATCAATGATTTAACCAATCATTTTGGTTCCACTGATGAATTCAAGGAAATGTTTATTTCCTGTGCCGAATCGGAACAACTTGAAAATCATTTAAATAATTCACACACGAAGCGAAAATATATTAAAATCTTTTTGTTCGTCGTTGCACTTATTTTACTTATATATATTGGCATTAGAATAAAATTCTATATAGATTTGGCACAAGAAATTCCAGCATATGAAGTTATCAGGATCGAATAATTCCAGGAGGATTAGCTTATGAAAAAAATATTCATTTTTATACTTGCCTTTTTAATGTCATTCAATACCATTTGCTCATTGCCTGTATTTGCAAATACCATTAATGGCGGCACTACAACTGAGTACACTTTCTATGATGACGGTAGTTACATGGTAACACGCATTACTGAAGAACCAAATGCTATTACTACTCGTTCCTCATCTACTACCACCAAATCAAAAATTTCCAGTTACTATTCAAATAACAATGTAGAACTCTGGTATGTAAAAGTCACTGGCACGTTTACATATAATGGAACCTCATCGAAATGTACTGATTCTCGCGTCACGGCTGCGTCTTATAGTAGCGCTTGGAAAATAAGTAATAAATCAGCGAGTAAATCCGGTTCTTCTGCCACAGCTAAAGCAACTGCCAATTTTTATGTTGGTTCACGTATAGAAAAAACAATTAACAAATCTGTCACCTTAACTTGCAGCGCCAAAGGCACTTTTTCTTAATCTATTTTATAGCCTTTAAAACAAAAATGAAGGAATATTCTGTATCCTGCAGTTTTCCTTCATTTTTGTTTATTTGTAACTGTTCAGAGACAAGCAAAATTTCAAAAACAGATATAAAATGCTTGCATTTTTAGATCTGTTTTTGAAATTATATTTGGCGGATACGCCACACCGACGAAATGCGTAGCATTTTGGAGGTTGGCTCTGAACAGTTATGTTTATTTTTACTATCCTATTTTATTTTACGCCACTGCATTCCCATGTTTCTGTATCCAGCAACAAAAATTCTTCTGTTCCAATGGGCTTGCCGTCACGGTAAGTTGAAAAGACATCACATGAAATCAAGTTTCCTTCTTTTGTAATCATATCCATCGGTGTATGGCCCACTATCTGCAATAGTTTCCGCGGCTTATACAACCGCATATTGGAATGCTGGGGTCTGAGCCAGATGGGCGAGGCATCGTTCCACATTTCGTTTGGACCGAGTTCGTTAATGGCCGCCACCACTGCTTCCACGTCATGATATTTTGCTTTCGGTACAACGCTCTCTGCAAAATAATCCAATACCCCCGCATGTGAAAATAACACGTTATCTATTTTCTGGACATAGCAAATCGGATTGTTCTCCGGAAGTGCATCCCGCAAATCCAATAATTTTCTCTGCACGGTGTAAGCTGCCATTGAACTGTAGCCACTCTCTATACGATGCCAGAGATAGCTGAGGTCATGATTGCCATAACACCAGGCTGTCTCCGGAAATTCTTTGGCAAAATCAATAGCTGCATCATAGGTTTGTTCATACAATGCAATATCATATTCTTTCCCCCAGTCATCCGGAATATCCATCAGACACACTGCACGGTCCGCCTTTTTTTCACACATAAGCACTGCTGCCTTTTCAAACATCCACGATTTCAAATGTACATCCGGTATTACTAAAACTTTCATCGAATCACCCTTTCTTCTTGTCTATTGTCATTATAACCCCTATAAAACAGGAAACTTGCCCCCTGCTAACAAAAAAAGACATATAAAGTCTAACTTTTGGTCAGCACCTCAGTTCACTTTATATGTCTCTTTGAAATTGTCATTTTCCTCAATCACCGATTATTCAAAAATCTGTTTCAACTGAATGGATGTCGGTGACGGCATCTTCAATGGCGCTCCGCTCATCATAATATAGCCTTTGTCATAGTTGACTTTGAAGGATGTCATCGAATTGCCTTCCTGATTGACAGACACAAACATCTGATCTCCCGGCATAATCGCCAGGTCTCTTGGATATTCACCGCTGACCGGAAGAATACATAATGTCTGCATCATCTGATCTTCTTCATTAATCTCATAGATTGCTACAGAGTTGTTGCCGGAATTGGTAACAAAAAGATATCTGTCATCCGGTGTCAGTTTCAGTGTAATGGCACTGTTGTAGTTATCATACTTCTCAGGCAGTGTAGAAATTGTCTGAAGCTTTGTAAAATGAGCAGTCTCAGCATCATAAGCATACTTCGTCACACAGCATTTATTCTCATGTGTCAGATACGCATAGCGACCATCCGATGTAAAAATCATATGCTTTGGTCCGGATTCCAATTCGCATCTCAGAATATCATGGAGCTTGATCTTACCTGTTTCATGATCAAACTCATACACCTTTACCTGATCCATACCAAGGTCAACGGCCATAATGAAACGTTCATCCGGTGAGAAAATCGCACAATTCACATGGCAGCGATAATTCCTTCCGGCAATACTGCCAAGACCTTTCATAAAGACTTCATCCGTCACGCCCTGAATCGTACCATCCTCATTTAATCTTAAAACAGTCAACTTGCCATCATGATAGCCTGCTGTCAACAGATAGCGGTTGGCTCTGTCCACAGACAGATAACAAGGCCTCAGACCATTCACAGAAGCTTTGTTCATCAATTCAAGGCCGCCATCCGGCAGAATCTTAAAAGAAGCCACACCTTCATCACAATTGCTGTACAGATACTGTTCGTCATGGGATAATCTCAGAAATGAAGGATTGTTGATCTTAAATGAGTCCCTTACCTTAAAGTATGCATACTCCACATTCGCATCCAGAATATAAATACCGTCACTCTCGCCTCTTGTATAAGAACCCACATATGCTACATATTTATCTGCCATTCTAAAAACTCCTCTCAAAGCCATCTGCCATGCAAAACTGAATCTCCTTACCATTCGAAAAAGAAATTCAATCATTAATCCAAAACAGGCACACTTACCGCTATTTTCTAAACGTAAGTGTACCATATTCCATCTCAGATGTCCACAACAACCCCAAGTAAAACATTGACGTCCGACGTCATTTGTAGTAAGCTCATACTGTTATTATTTTATTCATAAACCACATCGTCTTATTTTTAGAATTATACTCAACGCAAGTGTGCCTGCTTTGAAGGATGAATGATTGGTAACTTCAAAAAACTTCTGCGTTTCGCCCACTGTTTAAGGAGGATTTTACTATGGAAAAAATTTCCAGTTTTACAATTGACCATTTAAAACTTGTTCCCGGTGTTTATGTTTCCCGTAAGGATACCATTGGCAAGGAAGTCATCACAACTTTTGACCTGCGTATGACAAGCCCTAATGATGAACCGGTGATGAACACAGCCGAAGTACACACCATTGAACATCTGGCTGCTACTTTTTTACGCAACCATCCAGTTTACGCAAACAAAACCATTTACTTTGGGCCAATGGGCTGCCGCACAGGCTTTTATCTGCTGCTGGCCGGTAATCTGACTTCCAAAGAGATTATTCCGCTGATGATTGAGATGTTTGAATTCATCCGGGATTTTAACGGTGAAGTACCTGGTGCCAGCCCGAAGGACTGCGGCAATTATCTGGATATGAACCTGCCAATGGCTAATTATCTGGCTAAACGCTATCTTGACAATGTGCTGTACAATATTGATGACAGCTGCCTTGTTTATCCGGAATAAAAATCTTCAAAAAACTGCCCGTATCTCTGACATTTTAGAAATGCGGGCTTTATCTTTTGTAAACAGGATTCCTCTTGTCATCTAACATAAGCAAACTGTTTACATTTTCCATTTTCATTGATTCTTTTTCCTTCTATCTTTTGTGATTCACGACCGCTCATCGCTTATTATTCGTTATTAGCGATATACAAGAATATCTATCTCATGTATCACATGACTTACAAATGAAACTCCTTAAATAATCGTTCCTGGTAATCACGGTCAGTAGCTGCTTTAATGATATCCTCACTTCTATTCTGCTCTGACAGCAAAATATTCAGCTGATTGATTCGCTCTTGTCCTTTCTGAATTCCCTCTTGCATGCCTTCCATACGTTCTTCTCGCATCATCTCTTCTAACAGCATATATTTTCCCTCCCAGTCATGATTCTTCTTAATACTTTTAATTCGTTCCTGCAACATTTTCACATAGTCATCTTCTGTCTCTGCCTCATCCGTCTCCTGGGCGACATACTGAAGAAAACGGACAAGTTCCACTGGCACCTCTGATTGATTCTTTCCTTTTGTACTCAGAATAATCGTCTGACTGCCATCATTCAACGCTTTTCCCGTCTCCTGAATCCGATTCTCTATCGTATACCGATACAAACGATTTCCAAAAGGATCAAAGTCACAGATAAAAATGACATATGTATCTGCCAGCTGGTCATAACTTTCTCCTGCAAGCAGTGCATCCATATCCATCTGTGCATGATAGTATCTGCTCCGCTTTGCCAAAGCTATTTCTGTCTTGACCTGCATTTCCACGTTAAATCGACGCCTGGTACCTTCTTCTTCCGCCATAACGTCTAACCGCACACCATGATATTCTGGATGATAGGTGATACTTTTCTCTGTCACCACATGAATCGTCAGAATCTTCGTATTTAACACAAGCTCCAGCAAATGTCTGCATTGTTCCTCATCCGACATCACTGCCGCGAACATAAACGCATCTTTAATCGTTAAGTCTTGTAATCTCTTTTTCATTTGGCTCCTCCCATACAAAATGTGCAAGAGGAATCCTGTATCTCTATTATACAATTTGTATCAATGCGAAGCAATAGGTATTCATTTATATGCTAAAAATCGAATAGCATTAAAAATCGGATACATCAGTCTATTCGCATTCGCAAAATCATAGCGTCCGAAAACACTACTTGTATAAGACATAAACATAACAAGAATATCTGTCTCATGTATCACATGACTTACAAATTAAACTCCTTGAACAATTGTTCCTGATAATCACGATCCGTGATGGCTTTTATAATATCTTCATTTCGATTCTGTTCTAGCAGCAAAATATTCAGCTGATTGATTCGCTCTTGTCCTTCCTTTCGTCCTTCTTCTCTCTCGTCACGCATCATCTCTTCTAACAGCATATATTTTCCCTCCCAGTCACGATTCTTCTTAATACTTTTAATTCGTTCCTGCAGCATTTTCACATAGTCATCTTCTGTCTCTGCCTCATCCGTCTCCTGAGCGACATACTGAAGAAAACGGACAAGTTCCACTGGCACCTCTGATTGATTCTTTCCTTTTGTACTCAGAATAATCGTCTGACTGCCATCATTCAACGCTTTTCCCGTCTCCTGAATCCGATTCTCTATTGTATACCGATACAAACGATTTCCAAAAGGATCAAAGTCACAGATAAAGATGACATATGTATCTGCCAGCTGGTCATAACTTTCTCCTGCAAGTAGTGCATCCATATCCATCTGTGCGTGATAGTATCTGCTCCGCTTTGCTAAAGCTACTTCTGTCTTGACCTGCATTTCTACATTAAATCGACGCCTGGTACCCTCTTCTTCCGCCATGACATCTAACCGCACACCATGATATTCTGGATGATAGGTGATACTTTTCTCTGTCACCACATGAATCGTCAGAATCTTCGTATTTAACACAAGCTCCAGCAAATGTCTGCATTGTTCCTCATCGGACATCACCGCCGCGAACATAAACGCATCTTTAATCGTTAAGTCCTGTAATCTCTTTTTCATTTGGCTCCTCCCATACAAAATGTGCAAGAGGAATCCTGTATCTCTATTATACAATTTGTATCAACATTACTCAATAATTTTTCCAGATATCTTAGTGACATGATGTTGGGGTCAAAAGGTATTTTGACCCCTTTGATACCAGATTGCTACGTGCTTTGCACTCTCGCAATCCTCAAAAACATTCGTAATCCGCTCATTTTTCTTTGAAAAATGGCTACTTACTCATGTTTTTGGCGGGTCAAAAGGTCAAAAAACCTCTTGCAAGCAAGCTTGCATCGGCTTTCTGACCTTTTGACCCTGGTATCGTGACATATAAAGATACGCGATGATTATACAAGCTCAACAAACCTGAATAAAAGCAAAAATCTGCGGCATACTATCCACAAAAACCAAAGGAGGTCTCTTCATGATAGAACCGCAGATTTCTTTTCATCCGGATCACTATTTTCAAAAAGCCGAATCCCTTACGATGCCGCAGCCTGACATCACCAACAGTACCGACGGTTCAGACCGGATGACCGTCCGTGATGACCATCTTCCGCCCTACATCGGCGATTTTCCGCCAAAATCTTCTTCACCCTCACAGGATGAAAAGATGGTATAAAATAGCAAGTAAAAGCAGATGGGCCGGATAAAAGATATAAAAGCCGTACTGCATATCTTTTGTCTGCCGACCTCTCTGCCCATTATAAAGCAGGATCAGGATCAGGGCCAGCACCGCATAAACTTCAACACCGCCCATAGCAGCCAGAAGAATCGCCGCAATGGGATATTTTAACTGAGGCTGCCCCCGCAGATAATAAAAAATACAGATAACTGCAATCCCAGTAAAACCATAATCCGTATTGAAAAATTCAGCGATCAGCCCCGCTGCAATAATAACAAGCAATTTATAGAGTACATCCGGAATGTCCAGCTGCTCAATGGGGTGCTCAAGGAACCAGATAGCCAGAAGTCCCAGTCCCAAGGTAAAAAATACATTCTGATGACCCGTATATACCAACCGGTGATAAAAAGCCAGGTCAAAAGGAACCTCCGAAATCAATGCAAAAATACCCATACGCAGAATATATTTCTTCATGTTACGGGTATGCACAGCCCCTTCTACCAGCAAAAAACAGTAGATTGGAAAGGCTAATCGTCCGATAATGCGAAATCCCATCATCCCGCTGAAACAAACCGCTCCCAGATGATCAATGAACATAGACAGACAGGCGATCAATTTCAGTACTGTGCCGTCCAGTCGCTGATACCGGGATATATTGACCGAAGGATTCATTTATTTTCCTCCCTGTTTCTGAGCTTCAATCCGCTCTGCCAGATCATTGAGATACACCCAGCGATCCATCTTCTCTTCAAGGGCTGACTCCGCCGCATCCTTTTCCCTCATCAGGTCATTGAGTTTTCCGGAATCCGTGGCAAACTTCATCATATCCGCATCGATCTGTTCAATCTTCGCTTCAAGGGCTGCAATGTCATCATCAATGGTATCAAATTCCTTCTGCTCGCTGAATGTAAACTTTAATTTCACCGGTCTGTTCTGCTTCCAGTCTTTGGAATTGTTCTTCTTTTCCCCGCTGTCAGCTTTTGTCTTATTGGTCAGACTCATATCCGGTGCTGTGCCAAAACGCTTCTCATGGGCTTCCAGATAATCGGTATAACCGCCCTCATACTGTCGAATGTGACCCCGTCCGTCAAATTCCAAAATACGATCCGCCACATTATCAAGGAAATAGCGGTCATGGGAAACAGCCACGACAATGCCTACAAACGAATTCAAATAATCCTCCAGGATTGTCATGGTCGGAATATCCAGATTGTTGGAGGCCTCATCTAACAGAAGGACATTGATATTCTGACATAAAACACCAAGCAGATACAGACGGCGCTTCTCACCGCCGGATAATTTGCCGATTGGCGCATACTGCATTTCCGGTGTAAAAAGAAATCGCTCCAACATCTGGGAAGCACTGATTCTGCCGTCGCGGGTAATAATATATTCTCCGATGTCTTTGACATAATCAATAACCCGCTGGCGGTCATCCATTTCCTTCTCATCCTGGGCAAAATAGCCCATACGGATGGTCTCGCCAATCTCAATGACACCGGAATCCGGCGCCACCTGTCCCACCAGCATCTTCATCAGTGTGGATTTGCCGCAGCCGTTCGGACCGATGATGCCTACCTTTTGATTTCTAAGGAAAATATAACTGTAATCATCCAGAATGACTTTATCACCATAACGCTTGCTCAGATGCTGCAGTTCAATGGTCTTTTTACCCATACGTGTCTCAATGGAATCCATCTCCACAACCTGTGCCTGCTCCGGTGCCGTTCCGTTCTTCAGCGCCTCTAACCGTTCCAGTCTGGCACGCTGTTTTGTGGTTCTGGCACGGCATCCTCTCTTGGCCCATTCCAGTTCCATTCTAAGGACACTCTGACGCTTGCGCTCCGTTGCCAATTCCATCTCTTCTCTGGCTGCCTTTAATTCAAGGAAACCGGAATAGTTGGATTCATAGCTGTAGATCTTGCCCTGGCTGATCTCCAGGATCTTGTTCGTCACCTGGTCAAGGAAATATCGGTCATGGGTCACCATCAGAATCGTTCCCCTGAAATTCTTCAGGTAATCTTCCAGCCACCGGATCATGGCACTGTCCAAATGGTTGGTGGGCTCATCCAAAAGCAGCACATCAAAATCCTGTGCCAGCACCTTAGCCAGAGCCACTTTTCGCTTCTGGCCACCGGAGAGCTGATCAATGGGCATACTGTAATCCATAATCCCCAACTGACTTAAGTTGCTCTGAACCTTCCATCCTGTCTCGTCATCGCCTGCATAAGAAAGAATCGTCGCATTCTCCGGGAACTTCGGCTCCTGCGGCAGCCATGCCAGTTTCAGCTGATTCTGCCGGATAATGTTGCCGGAATCCGGCACTTCGTCGCCTGCGATCATTCGAAGCAGCGTGGATTTGCCGGTGCCATTGATGCCCACAATACCGATCTTGTCACCTTCCTGAATACCGATGGACGCATCATCGAAAATCGTCTTCTCACCAAAAATTTTGCTTATATGTTCAATATTCATTATATTCATAAAAAAATACCTCTATCTATTTTATCTTTAATAATGATAAATGAAATTTACATAACCGTCAATTGTATTTTCCATTGAAAAGGCTTGCAAATTAGCTAAAATACGGTACAATAGGGATTGCAGTCTAAATTATTAAAAATTGGCGTAACTGCTGAATGATATGTACACAAACAGAAAGGTTTATCTATGATTAGTGCAAATAATGTTACTCTGCGCATTGGCAAACGCGCACTCTTTGAAGATGTGAATATTAAGTTTACCGAAGGTAATTGCTATGGTCTGATTGGCGCCAACGGTGCCGGAAAGTCTACTTTCCTGAAGATTCTCTCCGGTGTCATCGAGCCGAGCAAGGGCGACATCGCAATCACACCTGGCCAGCGTTTATCAGTACTGGAACAGGACCATTATAAATATGATGATTATCAGGTATTAGATACCGTTATCCTGGGTAATAAGCGCCTCTATGAGATTATGAAAGAAAAAGACGCTATTTATGCCAAAGAAGATTTTACAGATGAAGACGGTGTTCGTGCCAGCGAACTCGAAGGTGAATTTGCCGACTTAAACGGCTGGGAAGCTGAAAGTGATGCTGCGACGCTGTTAAATGGTCTCGGTATCGACACAGATCTTCACTATGCTTATATGCGTGAACTGGACGGCGGTCAGAAGGTCAAGGTTCTTCTTGCCAAAGCCCTGTTTGGCAATCCGGACATTCTGCTCTTAGACGAGCCGACCAACCACCTGGATCTGGATGCCATCGCATGGCTTGAAGAGTTCCTGATCAACTTTAACAATACCGTTATCGTTGTCTCCCATGACCGTTATTTCCTGAACAAAGTCTGTACACATATCGCCGATATTGATTATGCCAAGATCCAGCTTTACTCCGGCAACTACGATTTCTGGTATGAATCCAGTCAGCTGATGATCAAGCAGATGAAGGAAGCCAATAAGAAGAAGGAAGAAAAGATCAAGGAACTGCAGGAATTCATCCAGCGTTTCTCCGCCAACGCTTCCAAATCCAAGCAGGCAACTTCCAGAAAACGTGCCCTTGAGAAAATCCAGCTGGATGAGATCCGTCCATCCAGCCGTAAGTATCCATATATCGACTTCAAGCCAAACCGTGAGATTGGCAACGAAGTGCTTCACGTTGAAGGCATTTCCAAGACCATTGACGGTGTGAAGCTCCTTGACAACATCTCCTTCACCCTCGGCCATGACGATAAAGTAGCTTTTGTCGGCCCGAATGTCAACGCCACAACCGCTCTTTTCAAGATTCTGGCCGGTGAAATGGAACCGGATGAGGGTTCTTATAAGTGGGGTGTTACCACAACACAGACTTACTTCCCGAAGGATAACACTGCTGAATTTACAAGCGAAGACAGTATCGTTGACTGGCTGATGCAGTACTCACCTGAAAAGGATGTGACATTTGTCCGCGGTTTCCTTGGCCGTATGCTCTTCTCAGGCGATGACGGTCTGAAGAAAGTCAATGTCCTCTCCGGTGGTGAACGTGTCCGCTGTATGCTGTCCAAGATGATGATGTCCGGCGCCAACACCATGCTGATGGACGAACCAACCAACCATTTGGACATGGAATCCATCACAGCCCTGAACAACAGCCTGATCAAATATCCGGGTGTTCTGTTATTCACTTCCCAGGACCACCAGTTTGTACAGACCGTTGCCAACCGTATTATGGAACTGACACCTGGCGGTCTCATTGACAAACAGTGTACGTACGACGAATATCTTGAAAATGATGAGATGGCAAGAAAACGCCAGATTCTCAATATGGAAGCAGAAGCTGACGATTAATTTACAGACAGGTACTTGTCAGCAAATCTTAAGGATTTTTTAAAGCCTTTATCCAGCTTATGTGCTATGCTAAGAGCAGCAGAGAAATGATGGATCCATGATTTCTTTGCTGCTCTTTTGCTGTTAATGTACTTAATTATCGGAGGCTTAAAAATTACTTATGATAAAAAACAAACGACTCATATTGATCATACTGATTATTTTTATTCTGGCTGCTGCCGGAAGTTTTTTCATTCTTTTTGTCGATCAATGGCATATAGAAATTGATGATGGCTCTGAAAATAATGTCAAAATCGAATACGGCGATACCTATGATGACGGCACCGTCACTGCCGCATTAAAAGGCCGATATCTGTTAAAGAAGGGATTCCCTGTTGCTGTCACCTCAGAGGGTTCTGTCAACAGCTCCAAGCTTGGCAGTTACACCATCAACTACCATGCATCTTTCCTTTTCTGGAAAGGTGCGGACAGTAAAACGGTGACTGTTGAAGACACAGTTCCGCCGGAAATTAAGCTGACAACCAATCCGGATCATTATACCCTTCCCGGCCATCCTTATGAAGAAGAAGGCTATACGGCATCCGACAATGTAGATGGTGATCTGACGGATAAGGTAACCCATGAAGAAAAAGACGGAACAGTGACTTATAAAGTTTCTGACAGTTCCGGTAATGAGACAACCGTCACTCGCACCATTGTCTATGACGATCCGATTCCGCCGGTCCTGGCCTTAAAGGGTGACAGTGAAATAACCATACAGGCCGGTTCTGATTATACCGATCCGGGATATACCGCCGAAGATAATGTGGACGGTGATCTGACAGATAAAGTTTCTGTGGATGGTTCTGTCAATACCTACAGCGCAGATACTTACACACTTACTTATAAAGTTCAGGATAATTACGGCAATGAAGCCACGGCCACCCGAACAGTCACTGTTGAGCCGGTCCGCCAGGCAGACACCGGCAACCCTTCCGGCAAAATTGTCTATCTGACCTTTGACGATGGTCCCGGTGAATACACTTCCAAGCTTTTGGACATTCTGTCCAAATACAATGTCAAAGCCACCTTCTTTACCGTTGGTTCCGGTCACCCGGATTTGTTAAAAGCCGAAGCAGACGCCGGTCATTCCATTGGCATTCACAGTGCTACACATGATTATTCCAAAATCTATGCCAGTGAGGATGCTTTTTTTGCCGATCTACGCAAACAGCAGGATACCATTGAAAATGCCACCGGTATCCGGACAACCCTTGTCCGTTTTCCCGGCGGAAGCTCCAATACCGTCAGCAAAAGCTACTGCTCCGGTATTATGACCAAACTGACCAAAGACCTCACGGATATGGGATATCAGTATTTTGACTGGAATGTCACCAGCGGTGATGCCGGCGAAACAACCAATACATCCGTTGTCGTACAAAATGTCATCTCCGGGATTCAGCAGCATGATGTCTCCATTGTCCTGCAGCATGATATCAAAGGCTTCAGTGTCAATGCCGTGGAACAGATCATCCAGTGGGGACTTGCACATGGGTATACATTTCTGCCCCTGACCGCTGAAAGCCCGACGGCGCACCATGGTGTCAACAACTAATAACCATCGCATGACTCTACGATATAAAAAAGAGGCTGTGAAAAATGAGTAAATTCTTTTTTCACAGTCTCTTTTAAATGATTTTTCAACCATATCTTTACATACAGCATCCCAGAGGCATGCTGTTCTGCTGCAGCAGATGCAGAATAGAGCCTACAACCTGTGCACAAATCTGCAGAATATATCTGCAATCATTCTCCACAGACTTCACTGCATGCAGATATTCTGTATGACATTTCTTAATAAATGCACAAATCTCATCCGCCGACCGCATGTTCACTTCCTGGAAATGTGCATGTGTCTCTTTCATTTTTCTCACAAACTCCCTGAAATCCACTTTCAGCTGTGCTTCATAATGAATATGTTCTGTCATAGTTCCCGGATATTCAATATTATGCGGGAATGTAAAATAATCCGCAATATAATGGGTAATAACACCGAGATCCTTGGACAGACCGATGGTCATGCCTTTATTCTTGTCATATTCATCAATGACTTTATTAATCTTCTTTTCAAGCTTATGGAATGTCAGATCAATTCTGTGTTTAGTTGTTATAAAGCTGGGCACAAGGTCCGGTTCCAGACTTCCGAATCTGAAAGCCAGAGGATGGTCGATCATGTCTGCATCCACAATATCTACAATGTATCCTGCTAATGATAAATGAGACTTTTTTCTCAATATGAAACCCTCCACACATATATAACTGCGGCATCAGCCACTTTTTCTGTCTTTTACTTACATCTCCACTATTGTACACCCTTCCTAATCAAGAATCAATATCATTTGCAAAAAATTCACATTCCATTTACACAGGAAGCGTGCATTCACCTTGACATTGCCATTCACATCATATAAAATTAATGTAATTATACGATTTTACAGAGGAGATGATTTTTTTTGGATTCCAGTGACGCGATGCAGCTTATTGTTCTGATTGTTTTGTTGGCTTTATCTGCCTTTTTTTCATCAGCCGAAACTGCATTAACCTGTGTCAGCAAAATTCGTATCCGCAGCCTTGCTGAGGAGGGCAATAAACGCGCCTGTCTTGTTAAGGAACTGACGGATAATCCATCCAAGATGCTGAGTGCTATTCTGATTGGCAACAATATTGTCAATCTGAGTGCTTCCTCATTATCTACCATGCTGGCCACTAAGATGGCCGCACAACTCGGAGCCGGTGCCAACGCAGCTACCTTTGTTGGACTTGCAACCGGTATCCTGACTATTCTGATTTTGATCTTCGGTGAGATCACACCTAAGTCAGCAGCCACCATCAATGCCGAGAAGATGGCCCTTGGTGATGCGGTTGTTATCTACTGGCTGACCCGTATTCTGACACCTGTCATATTTATTATCAATCACCTTTCCCATGGTGTGATGCGCCTGATGGGCATTAATCCGAATGCACAGGCCAAGACCATGACAGAAAATGAGCTTCTGACAGTCATCGATGTCAGTCATGAAGACGGTGTTATCGAATCCGAAGAGAAGGAAATGATCACCAACGTGGTGGACTTCGGCGATTCTGTTGCCAGTGATGTAATGGTACCGCGTATTGATATAGAATTTATGGATGTAGAGAGCAGCTATGAGGATGTACTCGCTGTTTTCAGACGTGACAAGTATTCCCGCGTACCGGTTTATGAAGGTAACAAGGATCACGTCATCGGTGTCTTGAATCTGAAGGATGTTTTCTGTTACAGCGATCTTCCCTCGAATTTCTCTATCCGCAAGATTCTTCGCCGCCCATACTTCACTTACGAGTTCAAGCGAATTTCAGACCTGATGGTAGATATGCAGAAGAATTCCATCAGTATGGCCATGGTGTTAGATGAATACGGTGCCGTTGCCGGACTCATCACCTTGGAGGATTTGTTGGAAGAAATCGTGGGTGAGATCCGCGATGAGTATGATGAAGAAGAGAAAGACGATATCCGTAAAGTCAATGAACATGAATATACCGTAGATGGCACCACCAAGCTGGAAGATATTGACAAGCTGCTTGATCTGCACCTTGAATCTGAAGATTATGATTCAATCGCCGGACATATGATCCATGAGCTTGGTCATATTCCGACAGAAGGCGAATATATCGACATTAACGGTATCCGTTTTACTGTTATGAAGATGGACAAGCATCGTGTGGCCGATATTGATATTCGTCTGCCGAAAGCTGAAACTGAACAGAGCCCATCTGAGCACTGATCTTCGGTGTCATCATTGGTGGTGCATTCAGCACAATCGTATCTTCACTGGTGAATGATATTCATCAACAAGCTGAAGAAGCCTGCACCTGTTGCTGCGCCGACCACAAAGGTCTGTCCGTACTGCAAGTCAGAGATACATATTGATGCCGTTAAGTGCCCACACTGTGCATCAGACCTTGAGGACACAGAACAGTAGTTTTGCCGGTTGTTCATCCCATTCAATTTATGCTTATAAAAGAAGCTTCATAAGATGGATTATTTTCTCACACCACAGCCATCTTACAAAGCTTCTTTTTTATCTATCTGTATATTGCTGTCTCTGCCCCCTGACTAAACAGCCATTTCCTTTAAATCATCCGCAATAATCAGTTCTGCTTCCGTTGCAGTCTGGATTTCTTCGATCGTATATTCCGGATTGTATTCAACCAATGCCAAACCTTCAGGTGTGACTTTCATTACACCCATCTCTGTTACAATGAGATTCACCTGACCTTTTGCAGTCAGAGGCAATGTACACTTCTTGAGAATCTTATGCTTGCCTTTATTTGTATGCTCCATGGCAACAATCACTTTTCTGGCACCTACCACCAGATCCATGGCGCCTCCCATACCAGGCAGCATTTTTCCCGGAATTTTGTAATTGGCGATATTGCCTTTTTCATCTACCTGAAGAGAGCCGAGGACTGTTACATCCACATGGCCGCCGCGAATAATGGCAAATGAGTCTGCACTTGAGAAAAATGCACCATCATCCGCAATACCGGCCATCACACCGCCTGCATTCACCACATGCGGGCTTTCTTTTCCTTCCTCAAGCGGCACCAGCCCGACAAAACCATTCTCAGACTGAAGCGTCAGATCGACACCTTCCGGAAGGTGGTTCGGCACCAATGTC
Organism: Pseudocoprococcus catus; assembly: GCF_902381825.1. Lineage (GTDB taxonomy): Bacteria > Bacillota > Clostridia > Lachnospirales > Lachnospiraceae > Coprococcus_A > Coprococcus_A intestinihominis. Next base: position 3,402,416 of record NZ_LR698973.1, on the reverse strand, counting down.
GGCAGTCCGATACCAAGATTCACAACATCTCCGTCCTTTAATTCTTTTGCCACACGGGCTGCAATAAAATTCTTAATATCTCCCATTATTCTGCACCTCCTACAAGATAATCCACAAAAATTCCAGGTGTTTCAACATAATCCGCACCAATCTGACCCGCTTCCACAATTTCGGATACACCAGCCACAACCGTATCCGCTGCCATTGCCATCATCGGATTGAAGTTTCGTTCTGAGCCGATATAACGTAAGTTGCCGGATGCATCTGCCTTATGGCCGCCGATCAATGCAATGTCTGCATGTAACGGCAACTCCAGAATATAATCTACACCATCAATTGTCTTTATTTCTTTTCCTTCAGCGACTTCTGTACCAACGCCCGTCGGTGTGTAAAAACCGCCAAGTCCCGATCCACCGCATCTGATTCTTTCTGCCAGGGTTCCCTGCGGAACAAGTTCAAGATCAATCTCACCTTCAAAATATTTTGCACCGAATTCAGGATTCAATCCAACATGTGAAGCGATCAGTTTCTTTACCTGTCCATTTTCCACAAGCTTGCCGACACCGCTTGCTTTTCCTTTCCATTCTCCGGTTTCTTTGTCTTTCTTTCTGCCAAAACCTGCATCATTACAGATAATTGTTAAATCCTTTACATTACTTTTTACAAGCTCATCAATAATCGGCTCCGGTGTACCATTGGCCATAAATCCACCAACCATCACTGTCATACCGTCTTTTACCAGGGATGCAGCCTCTGCTGCTGTTGTAATCTGAGTCTTAGCCATTTTACTCACATCCTCCTTAAGTTATATGAAGTATTTATTTTTTAATCCTGCCTATATAACAAGCAATTACCATGCCAACTGTTTCCTGTGTGATTTATTTTTCTCCTAAACAGTTGTTTTAAGCCAAATAATTATTTTACCCAAAATACATCTATAACTGTAAAATAACGTTTTTTTGCCGATTATGTCTATTTTTTGTACATTTATTGTTAAAATATCCAATTTAAACAGAATTTGCTTCCTGTATTTATGCGTTTTAACCTATACGTCTAAAAAGCGTACAC
>NZ_LR698973.1:3373999-3401070 GCF_902381825.1 Pseudocoprococcus catus | reverse complement strand
GTTATCTTACTTCTAACCACTGAATAATAGCTCGATAATGGCTGAATACAATTAATGGCATGAATGACTGCCGCATCCGTGATTGCCGCACTGGTGACCGCCCTCACCATGTTCATGATCATGATGGCTGCATTTCACATCTGCATCATAATTCAACTGACCTTCCAGAAGTGCTTCAACGGCCTGATCTGCATTGCCGCTGCATCCGCCAAACAACTTGATACCTGCCTGAGCCAGGGCATTCTGAGCTCCGCCTCCGATACCGCCGCAGATCAGTACCTGTACCTGATGTTCTGCCAGGAATCCTGCCAAAGCACCATGGCCGCTGCCGTTTGTTCCTACAACTTCTGAAGCAACAACCTTTCCATTCTCTATATCATACAGCTTAAACTGTTCTGTATGACCAAAATGCTGAAAAATCTCTCCATTATCGTATGTTACTGCAATCTTCATTTTAATGATCCCCCTTATCCTTGTTCAATACCTGAGCTCGGCATCGATGTTTCGGACATCCGCCGCACCCGCAAGTTGTTTCTGCGCCATCACATAATCGATAGTCTCCGCCTTCAATCCTGAGCATCTTGCCGTCTACGACAACTTCCGCCAGCTTCTTTCTGGCACTGTCATAAATCTGCTGCACCGTTGTTCTGGCAATATGCATATATTTTCCGCACTCTTCCTGTGAAAAATTCTCTTTGTCTATGAGACGGATCGTCTCATATTCATCCACCGTCATCACAACGCATGCCTCATCTGACGCCCCTCCGGAAGGCATAAATTCGGATACCTTCGGAAGACAGCATACTTTTCTGCACTTTCTTGGTCTCGGCATCTCTTCATCCTCTTTCTTAAACTATGAGAAACACGCTCCGCGAGTTTCTCAAGTTATCGCGGCAGTCGCCAAAGTCTCGTGCAAGCACGGACTTTGGCTCGTTGCTCGCGTAAATCAACGGCAATACGGATGCGCGCAATCCCTATTGCCATTTCATGTTCATCAACTGTACGATATAAATGGCATATGTCATTTATATCACAGTTATCGGCATATGTCAATAACTTATCTTTTTATCAGCACCTCAATCCGCCTTGAAGCAAATAGTTCAAACAACGGCTGCAATCCTCCAATGGCCATTTTTCTATTCCGTCAAAATCCGCTTCACAATCTGTCACAACAGCAATCAAGTTCTTCCCACAGCAGGATAATGTACGGGATATTTTCTCTCTGACGATTTCTATCTTCGGCAATTCACTCTGCTTCATACCTTCCACAAGAATAACATCTGCATCTGAAAATCCGTTGATCAGCTGCTGCAAATCGATTTCTTCATCTGCATTGATCATATATCTGTTCTTCGAAAAAATCGCTGTCGCCGCAGCGCCGGCTTGATGATATCGGTAGGTATCTGTTCCCGGTCTGTCCCCTTCAAAATCATGACCGTCATGTTTGATCACTGCCGCACTTTTGCCATGGGATTTTATTTCTTTGAGCAGTTTTTCAATATAGGTGGTCTTGCCGGAATTTTTGATACCGCAGATACATAATATTTTCTGTTCTTTCGGCATGTTCAAAGAGGTATTTTTCCACCGCTCATACGCTTCCGGTGTATTGATATTGACAAAACATGTATCCGGAATCCCCATCTTTGCCGATGACACAATCAAGCAGCGGCTTCGAATCAGCAAATGCAGCATTTTATAATCTTTATACCGCAGCATTTGCTGAATTACCGGCAAAAGAGACCTGCGATATAAGCCGCATAAAGGATGAATCCGTCCACGACTGTCCTGATAGACCATACAGTCATATCCCTGTTCATACGCATCCGCAGACCCCTGAATCAGGCTGCCGACCATACTTTCTGTTAATTCCGGGACATCGCAGGCTGTCACAAAAATCCATTCATCTTCATTCCTTAACTGCTGCAAGACCGTGTATAAGCCGCCTAATGGGCCGCAGTCTTTGACAACGTCTATAAGCCCATAACAATCCTTATCCTTGCACACATTTTGAATAAGCGCCAACTGCGCCGCATCGGCTGCTGACAAATAAATCCTATCTACTTTTTCCAATGCCTTGATCTGTTTTTTCAGATAAGATTGGCCTTTTCCATCCTTCAGCAGAAACTTTGGCTGTCCGCCCATTCTCGATGAATGACCGCCCAAAAGAATCGCCGCTTTATGACATTTTAAAGACTGATGTGTCATTATTTTTCACTCCCAAATGATATAAAAATCCCCCGTACTCACGATCATGAGTACGGGGCACTGCCATTATCTCTATTTCACTTCTATTTAAAATATGCCACACCGGATTCAAAGATCTTCTGGTCCGGATTGCCGTAAATATTTCTTGCAACGGCTTCACCAATTCGCTCGGAATGTCCCATCTTGCCAAGGATACGTCCGTCAGGGCTTGTGATACCCTCAATAGCTGCATAGGAAGCGTTCGGGTTGAAATCCTCATCCATGGTTGGATTGCCGTCTAAATCGACGTACTGGGTTGCAACACAGCCTGCTGCAAAAAGTTTCTTGATCCATTCATCACTGGCTACGAAACGGCCTTCGCCATGGGAAATCGGAATTGCATAGACTTCACCAGGTACAGCCCCTGCCAGCCATGGGGATTTGTTGGAGACAACCTTTGTATAAGCCACCTTTGAAATATGACGGCCGATGTTATTGGTTGTCAGTGTCGGTGAATCCGGCTGCTGCGGTGTAATTTCGCCATAAGGCACCAGACCAAGTTTGATCAATGCCTGGAAACCATTGCAGATACCAAGAGCCAGACCATCTCGCTCGTTGAGCAGCTTCATAACAGCTTCTTTCAGTTTTTCATTTCTGAAAGCTGTAGCAATGAATTTACCGGAACCATCCGGTTCATCACCGGCTGAGAAACCGCCAGGGAACATAATAATCTGTGCATCGCTGATGCCTTTGACAAAGGCATCGACAGATTCACGGATACCGTCTGCACTTAAGTTTCTGAATACCTGTGTCTGAACCTTTGCACCGGCTTTTTCAAAGGCTTTCATAGAATCATATTCACAGTTTGTACCCGGGAATACAGGAATAAATACCTTTGGCTGCGCAATCTTATGGTTGCAGATCACAATGCTGCCTTCTTTGTAAACAGGTGTCTCAATCTTCTTCTGTTCAACACCTGAACGTGTCGGGAATACCTTTTCAAGGGTGCCTGTCCATGCTTTCAGTGCTTCATCCATTGTTACAACTGCATCACCGTATGTGAACTGCGCATCATCTGTCACTTCACCGATCAGTGTATAAGCCACGTTGATCTTATCAAGGGCATCTGCCGGTACTTCCGCGATCATGCATCCGTATTCGCCTGTCTTAAATAAATCTTCTGCTTTCACAGCACTGTCAATCTTAGCCCCCAGCTTGTTGCCGAAAGCCATCTTGGATACAGCTGCTGCCACACCGCCAAAACCAAGGGTATAAGCAGAGATGACAACTTTATCCTGAATCAGCTGATGAATCGTTGTGTAAAGGGCTTTTGCCTGCTCATAATCCGGCATATCGTAAGCATCTCTTGCAATATCAAACTTTACAATCTTATTGCCGCTCTTCTTGAATTCCGGTGTAATAATATCCTGCTGTTTTGCCACATCCACTGCAAAGGAAACAAGGGTTGCCGGTACATGGATATCATTGAAGGAGCCGGACATGGAGTCCTTACCGCCGATTGATGGCAGTCCGAAACCGATCTGAGCTGTGTATGCACCGAGAAGCGCGCTCATTGGCTCACCCCAGCCCTTGGCATCCTCAGTCATACGTTTGAAGTATTCCTGGAATGTGAAACGGATCTTACTGAAATCACCGCCTGCTGCCACAATCTTAGCAACGGATTCTACAACCGCATAAGCAGCACCGTGATATGGGCTCCAGTTGGAAAGATATGGGTTAAAACCATAGCTCATCATGGTGACTGTATCTGTTTTGCCCTTTAATACAGGGAGTTTTGCTACCATGGACTGCGTCGGTGTCAGCTGATACTTGCCGCCGAATGGCATAAATACACTGCCTGCGCCGATGGAAGCATCAAACATTTCCACAAGGCCTTTCTGTGAGCATACATTCAAATCTGCCAGGTCCTTCAGCCATGCAGCTTTCACATCTGTTACATCTGTCTTTTCTTCAAAATAACTGTCTGCCTTAGAAGCTGTGCCTACGATAACATCTGTCTCCTGATGCGCACCGTTTGTATCAAGGAAAGCTCTGGAAATATTCACGATTTCCTTACCTCTCCAATGCATCACAAGACGAGGATCTTCTGTCACCTCAGCCACACAGGTTGCTTCAAGATTTTCTTCTTCGGCATAAGCCATAAATTTGTCCACATCCTTCGGATCAATGACAACCGCCATACGCTCCTGGGATTCTGAAATTGCCAGTTCTGTTCCATCAAGGCCGGCATATTTCTTCGGTACTTTATCTAACTGGATCTGAAGACCTGCTGCCAGCTCGCCGATAGCGACGGATACACCGCCGGCACCAAAGTCGTTGCATTTCTTAATCAGGCTTGAAACTTCCGGACGTCTGAACAGACGCTGAAGCTTTCTCTCTGTCGGCGCATTACCTTTCTGAACTTCCGCACCGCAGGTGTCGATGGACTGGGAGTTGTGCGCCTTAGAGGAACCTGTTGCACCGCCGCAGCCGTCACGGCCTGTACGTCCGCCAAGAAGAATAATGATATCTCCCGGATCAGAAGTCTCTCTGATAACATTGCTTCTAGGAGCCGCTGCCATCACCGCACCGATCTCCATACGTTTTGCCACATAATCCGGATGATAGATCTCATTGACAAGACCTGTGGCCAGACCAATCTGATTACCGTAGGAGCTGTAGCCGCTGGCTGCACCCGTTACCAATTTTCTCTGAGGCAGTTTGCCTTCCAACGTCTTTTCCATCGGTACTGTCGGATCCGCCGCACCAGTCACACGCATGGCCTGATAAACATAAGTACGTCCTGACAGTGGGTCACGGATCGCACCGCCGAGGCAGGTAGCTGCACCACCGAAAGGCTCGATTTCTGTCGGATGATTATGTGTCTCATTCTTGAAGTTAATGAGCCACTCTTCTGTCTTTCCGTCAATCTCAACAGGAACAATAATACTGCAGGCATTGATCTCGTCTGTCTCTTCCTGATCATCTAACTTGCCGTCTTTCTTCAGTTTTCTCATAGCCATCAGGGCAATATCCATCAGAGACACATATTTATCCTTGCGTCCTGCAAAGATTTCTGCACGATGAGCCTGATACATATCATAAGCAGCCTGCATTGGTGCCTTGTAATCGCCATCCTCAAATGTGATGTTCTTCAATTCGGTCTGGAATGTGGTATGACGACAATGATCAGACCAATATGTATCCAGCACTCGAATCTCTGTCATAGATGGATCACGACTCTCTTCTGCTGCAAAATGTTCCTGAATAAACTGGAAATCCTTGAATGTCATGGCCAGTCCCAAAGAATCATAAAGTGCCTTTAATTCTGCTTCCGGCATGGTTCTGAAACCATCAAAAATCTTCACATCTGCCGGTTCTTCATATTCTGTCACCAGTGTTTCAGGCTTATCTGCATTGTTCTCTCTGGAATCTACAGGGTTGATACAGAAATTTTTGATATGCGCCAGTTCCTCCTCAGAACATGTGCCTTTAATCACATAAGTTGTTGCGGAACGGATTACCGGTTCTTCATTTTCATTCAAAAGCTTGACACACTGTTCAGCAGAATCGGCTCTCTGATCAAACTGTCCAGGCAGTGCCTCAACAGAAAAAGCAGTTTCTCCTTCCTGCATCGGAAATGCTTCTTCATATAATACATCAACCGGAGGCTCTGAAAAAATCGTAATCTTAGCCTCCTCATAAGTTTTGTCGGAAATATTTTCAATGTCATAACGAATGAGTACACGAACACCAGTTACTGTGCGGATACCAAGGTAATCACGGATATTCTCAAACAAATCCTTGGCTGCTACGGCATAAGCCGGTTTCTTCTCCACATATATTCTTCTAACGCTGCTCATAATGACCTCCCTTAATTCGGCATGGTATCTTAATTTACCTTTTTACTATATCACAAATATTTTTATTAATAAAATTAATATATTTAAATTCATTTATGACTTCCGCTAATGAGCAAATCTGCATAAAAACGAACATACTGCTTATCCTATCTATAAAATCCACTCATTAGTTTATAAGGAGATGTAATAATTATGGCAAAAAAATCCATTACCAGGCATAATGAAAAATGCGATCACCTGGATTATCTGAAAACAAGTGCTTCCGACACGGAATGCACCGGCGTTGTTTACACCGGCCCCCTGAATGATGTAGAACTGGATAATATTAACGATGTCTATGCCTTTGAACCGGAGCCGGCGAAAAAAAGAGAAGTCTGAGAAAAATTTTATACCCGCAAAAAGCTTTCTATGCTACAATTCTTTTATAGAAAGCTTTTTTTATTTGGAGTTTTTTACAATCATTAATACCGCTATCCGGGCAATCCGTTAAAGACGTGAAGCGTCTTTCATTCTCTTTCATATTCTCTCAGGAGGTTCTTATGCTGAAAAAATATTCTATTCCAATCATTATGTGGCTGCTTTTTGAAAGTATTGCCGTCATTCTCTGGCAGGCACTTGACAATATCTTTTATCTTTTTAATTTTTCATACATAGGCACATCCATTGCCATCGGACTTTTTCTCTTTGCCCGCAAACAGAAATATGCCCGCCATGTCATTCAGTTTGCCGTTGGGCTTTATATGCTGGGCTATCTCGGCTTTCTTCAGCATGAGAACATGCAGATTGAAGGTTTTTGGTATTATCTGTTCCTGGGTGTTTTTGAAGCCGCCACCATTCACTATGCCGTGGCCAAAATCTTTGGACCATTTATCTTCGGACGGGGCTGGTGCGGCTATGCCTGCTGGACAGCTATGATCCTTGATTTACTGCCTTTTAAAACGCCCGCGTCTTCCCACAGAAAATGGGGATTTATCCGCTATATTGTTTTTGTCGGTTCCCTGATTTTTGTCAGCAGCCTTTTTCTGCTTCATGTCCAAAACATTGAACAAATTATGTGGTACAGTTTTCTCATCGGCAATCTTATATACTATGTTGTTGGCATTGCACTGGCTTTTATCTGCAAAGACAACCGGGCTTTCTGCAAATATATCTGCCCTGTCACCGTCTTTCTGAAACCGGCCAGCCGTTTTGCCCTTTTCCATATCAAACTGGACCCGGACAAATGTATCAGCTGCAAAAAATGCGAAAAAAACTGCCCGATGAATGTTGAAATCCTCAACATAACCGAGCAGCATAAAAACCGTTCCGAATGTATTCTCTGTATGCAGTGCGTGGACGAGTGTCCGAAAGGTGCTTTAAAACTGTAGCCTTATTTATGCAATCGCCGTCATTTGACACGTTCACAGTTATCATTTACTTTCTACGCATTTTATGATATATTTTAATTATTCTTACTAATAAATAAAACAGCTTTTATTTATAACTGCTGTTGACCGGAGGAACTATGGATATCAATTACGAACTTTATAAAGTTTTCTATTATGTTGCCAAAACACTCAGCTTCTCAGATGCTTCCAAGCGCCTGTTTATCTCACAGTCTGCAGTCAGTCAGTCAATCAAGGCGCTGGAGAAGAAACTGAATCAGCATCTTTTTATTCGAAGCACCAAGCGTGTCAAACTGACGCCGGAAGGCGAGGTTCTCTTCAAGCACATCGAGCCTGCCGTGAATCTGATCATGCGTGGTGAGAACCAGATTCTGGATGCTAATGCGCTAAACGGTGGTCAGCTGCGTATCGGTGCCAGTGACACCATCTGCCGTTATTACCTGGTTCCTTATCTTCAGGCTTTCCATGAGCATTTTCCGAATGTTCATATCAAAGTCACGAATGGTACCTCCGGCAAGTGCGTGGATTTTCTTGAAAACGGTCAGGTGGATCTCATTGTTACCAACTATCCGAATCCTCGAATGAATACCGTAGGCAATATCCGCAAAGTCAAGGATTTCAAGGATGTCTTCATTGCCAACAGGAACTTTGAACATCTGAAGAATCATCCTCTGAACTTTGAAGAACTGCTGCAGTATCCGATTCTGATGTTGGACAAGAGCAGTATGACCAGCGAATTTCTTCACAACATCTGCCAACAGCGCCAGTTGGATCTGGTACCTGAAGTTGAACTCAGCAGCAACGATCTGCTGATCGACCTTGCCCGTATCGGCCTTGGCATTGCGTTCATTCCTGACTTCTGCCTGCCTGATGACGACCCTGACCTTTTCAAGCTGACCATGTCTGAGGTCTTTCCATCCCGTCAGCTGGTTGTGGGCTACAACGACAAGCTGCCGATATCCGAAGCTGCGAAGTATTTTATTGAAAGTCTGAACGAGGATAAATAATTATTGCATAAAAAAGCTGCTGCTCTGCGGTTTCCCGTAAAGCAGCAGCTTTATCTATATACGGTTGCATTCACTGCGACTACTCTGCGCCGTTGAATAACTCATTGAACTCCTGTTCATCGAGCATCTCATCGAAGTAATCTGATACAAGCTCAAACTCATCATCGTCCTCGATCGTCTCAAGATTCACTTCATCATCTCCCAGTTCTTCGAAACGATACAGGAAGATCTGTGCATCCTCTTCCACATGGCCTTCGTCATTCATTGGCAGAAGTGCGATATACTCTCTGTTATTCACCGGAAAAACATTCAAAACGATACATTCCAGCTTTCCGCCATCATCCAGATCAAGTGTCATTGTATCTCTGTCTTTAAACTCAGAGTCTTTTGGTTGTCCCATTTAATTACTTACCTCATTTCATAAAAATGTTCCGCTGTCCGAAAGTCAGAATCTTCTCCTTCTAAACAGTCTGAAAACAATCAATCAGTTCCTTAATTTTATAACATACTTCCTGCATTTTTTCAATACTAAGACTGTATTTTTAGCAATTGATTTGCCAGACAAAATTGAATATCCAGTTTCTTTTCCTGTCGTATTTTGTCGAACCGGATAACAATTGCTTTATCCGTCACTTCCTTGATCACGCCGGCGCCATACGTCTGATGCTGCACGCGCATACCCGGTTTGACCGCATCCCTGTCCACAAGAATCTCGCCAACAAAACGTGACATCACCATTGGCCGTCCATAACGCTCTTTCAAAAAGAAAATATGCAGTCTGGACTTTGCACGGGTCATAGCTACATAAAACATCCGGCGTTCTTCTTCAATATCTGCATCCAGAAGAGCTTTATGATGCGGCGTCACTGTCTCATTGGCATCTACGATAAAAACAATCTGATACTCCAATCCCTTGGAATGATGCATTGTTGCCAGAGCCACGCCATCCGCCTTCTCATCGCGCTGTTTTCTGGTCTGCTTTCGCAGTTGTTCTGTATATTCTTCAATATGTCCAAACCATTCCTCATACGTTGCATAATTCCTGGCACTATCCTGAAGTTCATCCAACAGCTCAATTAAATCCTGTCCGTCCATCTTCCGTTCTTCGGCATACTTCTCAAGGAATTCATCATATCCAATCCCATGCCGTATGTAATTAATGGCTGCAAAGGGCTGCATCTGCGTCAGCATATGCACATCATAAGCAAACTTCGACAAACGCTCCTGCATCCATGGCTTATCCTTATACTGCTCCATCAGTACATCAAAAGCCACCTGACGCTCACTCAACATCTGTCTGCTCACATAACGGTTCGGCCGGTTGATAATCCTCAGATAATGACTTCTTGCCGTACTTCCGAGAGCAATCTGGATATAAGCCATAATATCCTGGGTTACCCAGTGCTGATAGATATTCGGCATGGCATCCTGCATTTTGAATGGAATATTATACTCCATCATCTTCTCCAACAGCATTCTGGCCTGGGTATTGGTTCGAAACAGCACCGCCATCTCATGATACAAAATCCCCTGATCATGGTAATCCCGGATTTCACGGATAACCGCCGCATTCTCATCAGCCGGTCCCTGGAAAACACGGATATCCACCGGTTCTTTCTCAGGCCGCACCGCCCGGATCTGCTTGTCAAAACGCTGTTTGTTATTCTTGATCACGCATCCCGCCCCGCGTACAATAGCCGCCTGACTGCGGTAATTGACAGAAAGGAAAACCTTCTTCACATCCGAGAAATCTTTCTCAAAGTTCAGCATGATCTCAGGCCTTGCACCCCTGAATCCATAAATAGACTGGTCATCATCCCCCACAATAAAAATATTGTTCTGCGGCAATGCCAGCATCCGGATCAGCTTGTACTGCAGCAAGTTAATGTCCTGAAACTCATCGATCAGGATATATTGAAACTTATGCTGCCAGGCTGCAAGGATATCCTTTCGCTGGGTAAACAGTTCCCAAGTATAAACCAACATGTCCTCAAAATCAATCAGACGGCTGTTCTCCATCCTCTGAACATACTGTTTATAAATATCTCTGAACACGGATGTTGCACAGCTGGTGGCATAATAATGCTCAATATCCATCATGCTGCCTTTAACAAGCCCAATCTCACTGAGCACATCATTGACAAACTCACTGACATTATCCGGTTCTACAGGCATATCTTCAATGATCTCCCGGATCAGCTGCTGTTTCTGCTCCTCACGAATGATATTAGATGCCGTATAGTTATAGGCATGTTTCAGCACCGAAAAGAAAATCGCATGAAAAGTGCCGAAACTCACGGGCATCGTCCTGCCGTCCATCAGAGAAACAAAACGCTGCCGCATTTCATCTGCGGCAGCTTTTGTAAATGTCACAACCAGTATGCCCGCCGGATGGACACCGGCATGCTCAATCAACCATTTCACACGATGGGTGATGACCATGGTCTTGCCCGAACCCGGTCCGGCAAGTACCATCATCGGCCCCTTATCATGGCAGACTGCCTGAAGCTGAGACTTATTTAACTCCATAAAGCCTCCTATGCTTCCTGGCTTAATCTGTCGATGGCTGTCTGAATTCTTGCAAGCGATTCTTCCTTGCCAAGTACTTCCATCAGTTCAGTTGCACCACCAGGTGTCATCTGCTTGCCGGATAAAGCCACACGGATCGGCCACATAACAAAACCTACCTTCTTCTCTTTATCCTTTGCATACTGACCCAGCAGTTCAAACAGCGCATCATTGCTGTAGTCTTCCTGTTTCTCCAGTAAAGGCTTCACTTCCTTCAGCACTTCCAGAGAATTCTCAAGATTTGTCTTATTCTTCTTGTGTACGTACATATTGATATCATAATCCGGTACCTGTTCAATAAAATCAATCTGATCCTTGATATCTGCCCAGATCTCGATACGTGTCTTGATCATAGATGCCAGCTTCTCAAAGTTCACATCCCTTGAAACAACTTCCTTCATATGCGGCAGTGCCATCTCATAGAACTTGTCAAAATCCATCTTCTTCAGATACTCACCGTTCATCCAGCGAAGTTTTGTCATATCAAAAACAGCCGGTGTCTTGCTCATATGATGATAATCAAATTCCTTCACCAGTTCATCCAGTGTAAAGAATTCATTGTTGTCCTCAGGACTCCATCCGAGAAGTGCCACAAAGTTAATAACCGACTCTGTCAGAAATCCCTGGTCAATAAGATCTTCATAGGAAGCATGACCACTTCTCTTACTGAGCTTCTTGTGTTCCTCATTGGTGATCAGCGGACAATGTACATAAACCGGTACTTCCCATCCGAATGCATCATACAAACGATTGTACTTCGGAGAAGAAGAAAGGTATTCATTGCCTCTGACAACATGTGTAATACCCATCAAATGGTCATCCACAACATTCGCAAAGTTGTATGTAGGGAAACCATCGGACTTGATCAGGATCATATCATCCAATTCTGCATTCGGCACGGTGATATCGCCATAAATCTCATCATGGAAAGTAGTTGTGCCTTCAACCGGATTGTTCTGTCTGATAACATAAGGTACACCTGCTGCCAGCTTGGCTTCAACTTCTTCCTTGCTCAGATGCAGACAATGCTTGTCATAGTGAAAAATCTCTTTGCCATTCACGGTTGTATGCAGCGTTGCAAGGCGCTCTTCATCGCAGAAGCAGTAATAAGCTTCGCCCTTGTCAATCAGTTTCTTCGCATACTCAAGATAAATGCCCTGCGCCTGTCTCTCACTCTGAACGTAAGGGCCTACACCGCCATCCTTATCCGGGCCTTCATCATGGATCAGACCTGTGCTGGCCAGTGTACGATAAATGATATCTACCGCACCTTCCATCTCTCTCTCCTGGTCTGTATCTTCTATTCTTAATAAAAACTGTCCGCCCTCATGCTTTGCGATCAGATACGCATATAATGCTGTTCTTAAGTTGCCCACATGCATTCTTCCTGTCGGACTTGGAGCAAATCTTGTTCTTACTGTCTTACCCATAACTTCGTCTCTCCTTTATTCACTATGGCCGCCGAAGCGGCCGTTATCTTTTACACGGATGCATCACCGTCATGTAATTTCGGTGAATTTTGCTCGTTGATCCAGCTTATAATATAATATCCTATTCTTCGTCTGTAATCAAGGTCAAATCTCTATGCAAATTGCTATTTTTCACCCATTTATCCTGATGAGTCACTCTCCCTCACAAGGAGCTTCCGGAAGGCCTGCCACTGACGTCAATATACTGACAATTCCTGCCACAATAGCAGAAGACAAAACCATCCGCCAGTCAATAGCTGACAAAACTGTACTGGTTCCCATAACCGCCACTGCTGTCTGCGCCATTGTTTTAACAGCGCGAATACCGGCATTGACCATCCACTTTCTTGTATTCACAGAATCTTTAAATACACAATTTTTAAACATCCATCTCCCCTCCTGTCATATTATTATGGAAGAGAAATCCGTTGGTTACAAAATAAAACCAATTGTGAATTTTAGCTTACTATTGACGCAAAAAAAGCGGCTTCCATATGGAAACCGCTTCTATGCAGTTGACGGGACTTGAACCCGTACCCAGTTAACCCAGACTAGATCCTTAGTCTAGCGCGTATGCCAATTCCGCCACAACTGCGTTTGATATTGCCTAAATAATATAACATATATTTATTTTTTTGTCAAAGGTTTTTTTAATAAAAATTTTCAACCCCTTCTATTCAAAAAAGCGGCTTCCATATGGAAACCGCTTTCATGCAGTTGACGGGACTTGAACCCGTACCCAGTTAACCCAGACTAGATCCTTAGTCTAGCGCGTATGCCAATTCCGCCACAACTGCGTTTGATATAATTGCAAGCGTCTGTGTTGCTCACAGGTAATATCATATCATTTGTTTCATCTTCTGTCAACAATATTTTTCGTATTTTTTTAAATTTTTTAAATTGTATATTGTTTTTACAAAACATTCCCTTGGGAGCGCTTATTGAATGCTATTTCTCATTAATACCGATGACTTATCTTTGACATATCTTTTGCCATCACCTATAATATAAGAAGCAAAAAAAGAATTGGAGATTTCCCATGCCTAAAAAGAAAGATTTTATCCTGATCGGCGTTTTACTCGTTATTGCCCTGATCGGCCTGGGTGTGACACAGTTTCTTCAGCATCAGACCGGAGCATCCGTCACCATCACAATTGGCGGTGAGATCTACGGCACTTATCCTCTGGATCAGTCCCGTACCATTGAGATCAATGACGATAAAGGCTACAACAAAGTAGTCATTGAGAATGGCAGCGTCCACATGGCGGATGCCGATTGTCCGGATCAATACTGTGTCCAGCACGCAGCCATTCATGCCGGCCATGAAACGATCATCTGTCTGCCTCATGAGCTGGTGGTTGAAATTACCGGCGGCGAAGTATCTGACGTCGACGTTGTGACACAATAAGGAGTTTTTCATTATGACAAAGAAACTGACTATTTCAGCACTTCTGGTTGCATTAGCAATGATTCTCAGCTATGTAGAAGTACTGATTCCATTCAACTTCGGCATTCCCGGCATCAAGCTCGGACTGGCCAATCTGGTGGTCGTTGTGGCCCTGTATCTGCTGAATGCCAGACAGGCACTGATGATTTCCGTTGTACGTATTCTGCTTGTATCCTTTACATTCGGCAATATGGCCGCTCTGCTCTACAGTATCGCCGGGGGGCTACTGAGCTTCGCAGTGATGGCTCTCTGCCGCAGGATCAAAGGCCTCTCCACGATGGGTATCAGTGTTGCCGGCGGTATCAGCCACAACATTGGCCAGATTCTGGTGGCTGTATTCGTTGTCAAGAACCTGAATCTGCTTTTCTATCTTCCGGTACTTATGATTGCCGGCATCATTACAGGTTTGCTTATCGGCCTCGTGGCCGGTCTGATCATTCCTTCTGTCAGAAAGGCACTGCAGCTTTAATCATTAAGTGCACAAAAGCTTCATATATAGGGTGTTCATGCCCAGATATATGAAGCTTTTGTCGTATATGTACTTAGCTTATGATACATTGCCGCATAAAACGCCTCTATGCTAATCCTCTTTCTTTCCCTGCACAAGATATGTCGTCTTTCCTACTGTAAAAGACTGTTCAAAATCTTCCTCTTCCGACAAACTAATCAGAATATCATCAATCATCATATCGCCGTCCGCATCCACATCAAAGGGAATATCAAGCCCGTACAGATAATCTGAAACCGCATTCATCTCATCATGATAGGCAGAGGAGTCAATATCTCCGATCACAAAAGTCTCCTTCTTCTCTTTACTTCCCTTTTCCTGAACACGAATTTCTACTTTATACATCACTGCTCCTCCTGTTTTCTTAGTCATTCATTTTTTATATGCCTAGTATATCATGATTCGCACCTTTGGTGCTTGACGCTGCATACGCAGCTATCATGATCGCCATTCGCCGCTCGCGATGAACAAGCATTGCTTGCTCCCGCTCGCTAACGCTCATTATATCATGTTTGATAAAAATTTACAGCACTTTGAAATCAACATTTGACATTATTGGTACAATTTACTATAATAATAAGTGGAAAACATATATTGAATATATGAAGGGAGACTTAATTATGACACTCGACGAAATTAAAGTAGTTGGTATCGCTGGTGCAGGTACAATGGGCGCTTCCATGGCTCAGATTTTTGCACAGTATGGCTACACAGTTATCATTTATGATGCATTTGAAGCAGGTCTTGAAAGAGGTAAACATCTTGTAGAGATCAACCAGGCAAGCTTAGTTGAAGCTGGTGATATCACAGCAGAACAGTCTGCAGAAATCAAGACAAAACTCAGCTTTACAGGCGATATCAATGGTCTTAAAGACTGCGATATCATCGTTGAATCCGTTCTTGAAAGACTTGACGTTAAACAGGATTTCTGGGTAAAGGCAGAAGCTGTTGTATCCCCTGACTGTATCCTTGCTACTAACACATCCGGTCTTTCTATCAACAAGATTTTCGCTAACTGCAAAGATAAAACAAGAGCTTGCGGTATGCATTGGTTCAACCCACCTCACATCGTTCCTCTGATTGAAGTTATCAACAACGATGAGACAAAGCAGGAAATCGCTGATACAGTTTACCAGCTGTCCTTAAAGATTGGCAAGAAACCTATCTATGTTAAGAAAGATGCTCTTGGCTTCATCGGCAACAGAATTCAGGCTGCTATCCTTCGTGAAGCTGTTTACATCGTTGAACAGGGTATCGGTGACTACAAAGACGTTGATGGCGCTATGAAGTATGGTCTGGGCTTCCGTTATGCCTGCCTTGGACCTTGCGAAGTTGTTGACCAGGGTGGTCTTGATGTTCATCATCACATCGCTACATATCTTTGGGAAGACCTTTCAGACGCTAAGTATCCATCAGGTGAATTCGAAGCAATTTACCAGGCTGGCAACTACGGTGTTAAGACAGGCAAAGGCTTCTATGATTACAGCGGTGACAAGGCTGATAAGGCTATCGAAGCTCGTGACGCTATGTACCTTGCAATGGCTAAATGCAACCCAACAGGTGTTGGTGAAAAACACGGCTACGAGAACTAATATTTCGAGTTTATAGATTGTTTGATCTATAAGATATAGTTAATCTCTGGAACTCCCGGATGAAATGCCAATTGGCACTTCTCCGGGAGTTCTTTTTCTATGTTTCCACTCTATCTGATTTTTCGTTGCCTGTTTCAACACATACATTTTCTGGGTAACTTCTGTCTTTTGAAAAAAAGAGCATCCCGACATCTATCGGAATGCTCTTCTATCGTATTCTTAATTCTGATTAAGCAAGTTTAGCCTTTGCTGTTTCACATAATGCTGTGAAAGCTGCTGCATCGCTGATAGCCATTTCAGAAAGCATCTTTCTGTTAACTTCAACGCCTGCAAGCTTAAGACCATGCATCAGTTTGCTGTAAGATAAACCGTTCATTCTTGCAGCTGCGTTGATTCTTGCGATCCAAAGCTGTCTGAACTGACGTTTTCTCTGTTTTCTACCTGCATAAGAACTTGTTAAAGCTCTCATTACAGACTGTTTTGCTACTCTATACTGTTTAGATCTGGCACCTCTGTAACCTTTAGCCAGTTTTAAAACTCTGTTATGTTTCTTCTTAGCGTTTAAGCCGCCTTTAATTCTTGCCATTTTGTCGTTCCTCCGTTTCTATTACAGGTAAGGTAAAATCTTCTTCATTACCTTTGCGTTAGTTGAATCTGTCATAGCTGCATGTCTGAGATTTCTCTTTCTCTTTGCAGATTTCTTTGTTAAGATGTGGCTCTTATAAGCTTTCATTCTCTTTAACTGACCAGTACCTGTTTTTTTGAAACGCTTTGCAGCTGCTCTACTTGTTTTTACCTTTGGCATTTTAATGTCCTCCTTAATATGAAAATGGTCTAATTACGTTTTTCAACTAAAAACATAACCATGCTCTTACCTTCCAGCTTGGCAGGTTTATCAATTACCGCAATATCTGATAACTTCTGAGCAAAATCTTCCAGAATCGTCTTGCCGACTGCTGTATGGGCCAGCTCTCGTCCTCTGAAACGAACAGCAACTTTGACCTTATTGCCGCCTGATACAAACTTTCTCGCCTGATTCACCTTTGTATTCAGGTCATTCGTATCGATGTTCGGTGACAAACGAATCTCTTTCACTTCGATGGTCTTCTGCTTCTTGCGTGCTTCCTTCTCTCTGCGCGCTTGCTCATATCTGTACTTGCCGTAGTCGATAATCTTGCATACAGGTGGTTTGGCCGTCGGAGCGATCTTCACCAGATCCAGATTCGCCTCTCTGGCTAATTTCATTGCATCTCTGGCTGACATGATACCTAACTGTTCGCCGTCTTCCCCAATCAGTCGGATCTCTCGATCTCTGATCTGCTCATTAATCATTAATTCGCTAATAATTGACACCTCCATGTCTCATGACTTTTATTCATAACATTAAACTGAAAAATGGTGAGCAGAAAACTACTCACCATTTAAGACACGTAATGTGTAAAATACTTAAATATGAACCCAAGTCATCTGAAATGCTAAGGTGAGAGTGAGTACTCTGCTTTCTCGTACGGATGTTGTGTCTATCACACAACTTCATATATTCTACCACCTTTACATTTCAATGTCAATAGACTTTTTTGGATTTTGATTTTATTTTGTTTAAAGTTTTGTTTAAAATATCTGCTGACATTTAATTCAGTTCAAACAACTGGCGCTGTTTCAAGTCAATGCTGGCCCATGAAATATTGGAGTTTTCCTGGCCATAGAGATAAACTGTACTCTTCACTCTGACATAAAGTTTGCAGCTCTTCTTATAGCCATTCAGATTGTCTGAACTGCCGGTATCTCTCAAATATTGTTCAATATCCGCCACATTCAGGCTGAAGGCATTATTCTCTGTAATGTCAAAAGCATCGCCGCTTTCCTCGATTGTTTTGCCGTCATAGCCCTTTAAGGTACCGATTTTTTTTGTAATATTGGTTACTTTTTCACTCTCCGCCGGTGCACCATCAGACGAACCGCCCGCTTCACTGCTTGCTTCCAGCGTACTGCCATTGTCATCATCTATAAAGAATGAAATCTCCATCTTCTGCTTGTCAAGGTCTTCCTGGTTCAGATCCGCACTGACCATGTTATAGTCCTTGACATTGATATTGAAGGTCATATCCTTTTCAAGGGTATTATTCTCCCCCGCTTTCCATGAGGACTGATCTGTGGCATAATAACGGGCACTTTCAATATCCGCATCCGGATTCAGCGCATCCACAAAGTCAACTTCCGGTTTCACCGCCGTAACATTGGCAGCAGCAACCATGGCATTAATAAACAGTTGGATTTCTTCGTCTCCGTCAACCTTACTATGGCCGGCACCGGTATAAATGACATTGCCTTTGCTGTAGAAATAATAATTATTTCTAACGTCATTCGGCGAATTCCCATAAAGTTTATCAGCAAGGCAATACCAGGCAACCACATCTGACGTTCCATCACTGTTGCCGTTCAAATCCTTGTCCTGCTCCAGCGCCAGCTGATAATACTGTCCATGGGTCGTTGCAATACTGATTGAATCTCCCATCTGGTATGGATACTGGGTAATCGCCCCATCATTGACCTTCGTTGCCCGATTAACCTTTGTGTTCTCCTCTCCGCCCATATTATACTGATTCACAAGATTGTTCGTATAACTCTGCGTCTGAGCATAACTTGAATTTCGACTATCGCCGGTTGTATAGGCCACATCACCGGCCGCCTGCATCAATTCAGCAAAACTTACTTTTGTTTGATTGCTTCCATTTAAACCACTGCCCTTTTTCAGAAGTGCCGAAACCGTCGTCTCCTGCTGAGAGCCGTCAATTGCAGCCTGAATCTGCTCGCTCGATGTAATACCATATCGGTCCATACCAACCACAGACCTTAGTACCGTATTCAGAGATAATCCCCATGTGACATTATGCATCGTATTCTGAAGCCATTCATCCCAGTAAATGTCCGTATTTTCATCGCCTCCGATACCTCTTTGATTATAGGCTGTATCGGCAATCCTTCCATGCATCTGCTTATAATCATAATTGACATAGGATGTGGTATCATGGGCGAAAATAACGCTTTTACCATTCTTGATAAAATCCAGAATCGCATCTACCTGATGAGCCTCATTAGATATATCCTGGTACGTATCATTGAATCCAATAACCAGCATCTGAACATCACTTAATAGTTTCTCCATCTGAGCCTTTTCAGTATAACTATTGACCGTATCAACCGTTACAGGGATGATCGTAATCTTAAAGTCTTCAATCTGACTGATCATATTCTGGAATTTCGTATTCGTTGCCAGATTCCATGTACCCGTATTAATATTCTCGCTCCGCAAATTCGGACTGTTTGGCAGCAGCTGCAGGACTTTAATCTCCTGTTTTGCCGACGGATTTGAATTATATTGTTTGGCATATCCCGTCTCTGATGTATGGATATAGGCATTTCGATTGCTTACAACTTCCAGTTTCCATGCAATTATTTTATAATAATCAGCCGGAATTGTTCTTGTCAATGTATACGTTCTTCCTGCTCTCAGCTCATAATGAGCATTTCCGTCTTTTCCGACTACCTGAGATACAACGGTTCCACTTTCATCCTGGATTGTAATATACTTATCCTGTAATTCTTTTTCAGACAGATTACCATCAAAATTTAAATCCAGATACAAATTGCAATCGTAGGTTGTCAATGCCGGCGACGCATCGGAATCGTTGCCAATCTTAAAAACATATTTCAATTCACCGTTAATATAGCCTTTTCCCTTAGATGCATCCGCTGTCTCTCCTGCCCGCACTGCATCCAATGGTTTGCCCGGATCATCACCATTCTGAACAAATGTGATCACCGGTTTCGCCAAATTAGCAAAGAAATCAACACTTTCTGTTTGATTATCCAATTCACCTGCCGTCATGACATTGTCATATCTCAAAGCATTGGTTAAAAACTCATGGTAATAGGATGCATTATCTACAGCATTTTCATTCACTTTTCCATCGGACACAAGATAATTGCCCAGAACAACCGGATACCCGCTTTTTACAAAGTCAAGCAGTTCTTCCATTTTCTGTTCTGTCAAATCATTACCTGAACCTCTAAAGTAACCGCCACCATCCGGCCCATAGGTATTCATCGGCGCAAACATGTATTTGCCAGCACCATCTGTTGCCTTCGTGCCATCAGCATTTAATACATATTCATTATCCAGCTGTCCCAGTAATTTTAACAGCTCTTTTGTCTGCTTTCCGCTAAGAACCTGACGCCCCGCTCCTACATGCGCATAACGCAGCCCATTCTCTCCGGTAATCGTATCATCCGTTGCCAAGCTCTTTTCGTTCGAACCAATATAAATCATATCGTATTCCGAAGAAAGATCATCAATATGTCCGACAAACTCTGAAGCAGTCATCGATGTTACCTGTACATTGCCATTCAAAATACGCAATTCCGCACATGAAGCACACCGATCATTCTTATTTTCTACAAGTGCACTATCAAAAAAAAGTTTCATTTCTTTCACACCCGAAACCTGTTTATCAAAAATTAACCGCTGCATCGAGCGATTCCATGCTGTGCATTGCGTCTGACCACTTATTGTTTCTACGCTGCCGTCCTGTTTTGTCAACTGTACAGTCCAACTTTGCAGCACACCATTTTGGTTGCCTCCGGTTCCCGACTCCTGTCTTGGTGTATATTCAAAACCACTTACCTCTGTCGGCTGGTCAAATTTCACCGTAATATAATGTTTCCTCTCAGGATGCTTGGAATCCGTTGCATTATTATGCCATGTAGAATGCCAATAAGTCTGTGTATTCTGATCTGAAAGATTATCAACACCAAAATATTTTCTGTCTTTATCATATGTTTGCTCACAGCACACTTCATATGAAGTTTTCGCCGCGTTCACACCCATCCACTTATAAATTTCATTTTCCAGTGAGTCATAATCATGACAATTATTATCCGGCATAATCTCCAGTACATTGATTCCTTCTTTGCTGACTACATTGCGCTTGTATTGATAATTAATGACATATTCCAATGCTCTGGCTATGGAGAGATCCGTGCTGAGAGGTTCCAGACTGTCGGATTCCCCGGTTTCTTCATTTTTCTCCCCAAGGGCACGGTACTGATTTTCCTGCTCGATATACTGGGTGATCGGTTCAAATCCCTGTGCCTGCTCATCGCTGAATGTTGTCTTAAAATTCTTATTGATGAAACTGCTTGCGGACGTCTCCTTAGACGCATCCGCTCCGGAGGCTGATGCAAACAGATTTTTATAAAAATACACCTGATAATTCACATAGCTTCCATCCGTATCCTCACCATCACCCTTAATATAGGCTGCAAATGCTTCTTTAAAAGTACCATCTATGGCTCGCTCACTATTAACAACACATGGCACCTGGGACTGTGCCGCCTGATCTGCCATGTCCTTCGACAAATGACCGTTGATATAGATCAAATCATAGCTGCTTAAATCAATTTCTCCGGCATCCTCCAAAATCGTCTGAGAATTATCCTGTGATGCACCGGAACTATAAACTGCTTTTGTCCAGTCAGACGCACTTCTTGTATCCACTTCTACATGAAAGTTCTCAAAAGCCGAGGATTCTGCCTCACCGGATGACTCACTCTCAGATGTCTCACCCTCAGCCGTCTCACCGGATGAAGTACCTGTCGAAGATGTGTCTTCCGGTTCCAGATAAAATACATCTCGCTTCAGCCAGTCGTGATTGGTATAACCGCCCTGACAATAGATTTTATTCACCTGCACAGAGGCTTCAGTATTGCCGCCCGGAACAAAATCATAATCACCGGTTCCCGGCGTCAGTGTATATTCTGCCGCCGAAATATAGTGTGTTGCCGCCTCTTTGCTGTTTTCATCAACCGGCAGATAAACATCTTCCCCTGACGGATAATTCGGATAATACCAACCGCTATAAGTGCAGGCCGAAGGATCCTCCGCAGCATTCGGATCAGACTGACAGCAGAACCATACCTGATTGACTTTATAGTAATAACTATAACCAAGATCTTCAGGAAGTTTCTGAACATCCTGATAGCTGACAGCCTGACGGCCGGTAACAACAGAAAGCGGTGTCTTCGTCCAACTGTCATTATCCGCATTGTATTCCCAATACCAGTACTGATCATCCTCAAGGGTAATCTTCACACCACTATTCACATCACCGCTATTGTTGATATCCGCATCAGACGCGCCTGTATTCCCTGCTTCACTTGTATCCTCAGTCGCTGTCTGTGTATCAGCGGCTGCACTTTCAGATGCCATCTGCATGACATACTTCAGATCACCGATCAATGTATATTGATAATACGGATACGCATCGATATTTTTACCAAGGTAAATATAAGGATTTTGCTGATTTCCGGCTGTGGACGGATCATCAAAGCCGCCACTCGGCGTCACATTGGCTGTGGAGCCCGAATTCTGTGCCGAATGATCCGTGACAAGTATCGCCTGACTCGTATCCGCTGTGGGATTTTCTCCCGGAAATGTATATTTTCCAGTCGTAATATTTTCTGCAATCTCACTGTTCAGATCCGCATAAACATTCTCATAATAGCCATAATAACCATTTTCATAATCATACTCGGCCTGGATATTTTTCTGTGCTGCCCGGGCCGTCTCAGAATCCTCTGAAAACGCCGCATTCACCTCTGAATTATCCACAGATGCAAATGTCAGGAAATACGGTGCCCGGTCATTATCCGCTTCAATATAAGAAAAATTCTGAATATTTTCCCGATATTTCTCCGTCTGCTGTTTGTCGCTGTCCACACCCTTTCGGATTGGATAATACTGCTGCTCTTCTTTTGTATAATCACCGGTGCCGTCTTTATTCTCCTTATAGATACCATTGACTTTCACCGTGTCTGTGCGGGATTTTCCCTGCATATCTGTCAGATTAATCGACTTCCATTCATCTGCATTATCATTATCTGCCAGAAAATACTTTTCTTTGTACGCTGTATAAGACAATGGTGCCGCATCCGTATCGGCTGCCTTCATCTCCACACGCTGAATACCCGTACTCTTCGATTCATCGATGGTACCGTCATCCTTCAGAGAAACATTCATGGCAAATTCTTTGCGTTCTTTCTCCGGCAGCCTGCTCAAGCCTTCCTCCAGATTTTTAAAATGAACACTCTGCGTCTGTCCATTCTCATCTGTATACTGATAGGTATACAGCTTTATATACGGTTCCTGCCCTGAAATATAATATCCAATCTCAGCATCTGCACTGTTATCCACCAGTTCCAGAATCCTGAAAGGCTTATCTTCTGAATTATCTTTAACAATTGTTTCAATTCCCGGCATCGCCGTCGCAGCCTGAACAGACATGGTTGTCTGCAAAAAAAGACCCGCAGCCGCAGCAGCTGCCAATGTCAGACATACACCTCTGACAATTCTTTTTTTCACTTTGCGCTTCATACAGAAAATTCCTCCTTCATTTCTGCTCTCATCCTTCTGTCTCGGTTGTTAAGATTCTGTACCCAATTGATTTCTAAGTGCCACAGTATATGTCTGTGTTATTTTTTCGCCTCTTTTAGTCATAGAGAGCTGAAAACGGACAACTCCCTCTGTTTTTGCCTTGCTGATATCCACATTAAATCCACTGACATTCTCTGCCAGCACATCACCGTAGATTGTTCCGTAATTTTGGGGATTCCTTATATAATACAGCTTTTGTTCATCCGGGCGCCATCTCAGTACATCCACGGTTTCAACTTTGTTTCCCTTGTCATCTTCTGTCACGCTTTCCATCACAAGCATTTTTTCGACCGCTTCATTCTGACCGATATCATTTTCAACCACGCTGCCATCCGCCTGATAAGAAATAGATTGATTCGTATCCAATACCAGATTCTCGATGCTTTCCAGAGTATTCTGCATATTTCGCTGCACATTGGCATTATCCGACGCATGACGGTAAAAATTTGCCGTAGATGTAATAAAGGAAGCAATGACAACTCCAAAGACACCGATGATCGCGATCACCGCAATCAATTCAATCAGGGTCAGGCCACGGTTATTCAATTTTGCTGGATATTTTCTGTGTTCCATGTATACTCCCCTTTAATTGCCCGGCTGTTCATTGACAACCTTATAAGTACCGGCATCTTTGTTGAGCTGTATGCTTTTCTGACTGCCGCCTCCAAGAATCGTCATCGAGCTGCAGTAACTGCCGCTGTCATGGAAAGCAACATCTTTGCCCTGATTCAACTGATCCAGTATCTGTTCCTGTCCAATTGTCTCTGTCTGTATCTGTCTGAAACCACCTGTCGCTCTATTATAAGTCAGGATCAATGATGTATTGCCTGCTTCCCACATATTGTGAACCGTGCCGTTGTCATCTGTGTAGCTGATTCTTGTCTTTGCCGGAGCAATCTTTTCAGCCTGATCCTCCCTGACATTCTCATCACTGCCACCGTCTTTGCCTCTGTCCAGATAATAAGTAATATAATAACCGTCACCGGCCACATAGGAAATCTTGACTTCTGCCACCAGCCGGTTCATGGCCTCACTTTTCGTTCGGTCTAATGCGCTGCAGATAGACTCTGTCGTTCTCCGCACATGAAACCCCAGTACCGAATTCAGTGATGGTATCATAATGCCAAGCAATGTGGCAAATATCGCAACAACGATAATGACTTCAATCAGTGTAAAACCTTTATTTCCTTCGGATTTCTGCCTTGATTTTCTCATCATTACTCTTTTCTCCAGTTCTCATAGGTAATATAATCTCCCAGCTGATAGGTATCTGACGTATTTTTTTCCTCGTCATTTGTGACAGTACTGTTGCCAAGAACATATTTGTCACCTTCCCAGAAGAAATCCTTCGGTGAAATATTGCCGTCCTTGACAACGACACTTTGAAATACCTTCGCTGCTTCCAGAGGAGCCGACTCCAGGGATGCACCGGCTTCCAGGGTAATTTTCCCTTTTGCCATAATAATACCTTTAAAATTCACGCCTGCCTGGATCACTACATCACCTGTACAGATAACCAATCTCAGATTATCGTTCTCTGCCATTAATTTCGTAATCACCAGCGGCTCATTCATTCCTTTAACTATTTCTGTTCCTTTAGATGTCTGGTAAGTACTTTTCTCTCCATTATGCACCATCATCGCCTGAAGACTGCCGTCCTCATCACTGGCTGTAAATGTATACTGCAGACGTTCGGGATCTCTTTGCTTCAGAAATTGAACCATCTGTTTTTCATTGACCAGATTATCAAATACGCTTTGCGTATAATCTGTTTCGTCATGACTGATGCCTTCTTTATCTTTGACATCTGTGTTTAGAAGATCCACACTGGTAATCATTTTGCGGTTCAGGGCATACCAGGTATTCTGCATATTCACCTGTTCCTGCTGCAGCTTCTCATCTGATTCCGGATTTGTTGCATCATCGACGCCATTTTCCGACCGATCACCATTATAGGTCAGAATGTTGCCGTTTGTCACGTAGCGCACATAGCTGTCACGATCTGCAACTGTGATGCCCGAGTTTTTGCCGAAATAGAAAGACAGATCCTGATTCAGCTTATCTGTACTATTGGCCGCATAAGTCTGCATAAAATCAGAGGCCTTTTCATTGTCTGTAAAATTCAGATAGAAATAGACATAACCGCCGCCGGCATTGTCGTTATAAAAAACCGTCTGGATCGGCTTTAACTTATCTACACCGATTTCCGAAAGGTTTTTTCCACCCCATGCGGATACTGTTTCATCCCAGTCAACCTGCTGATCAGCATCTTTCTTTACCAGATCACTTGCATGATAAGCATCATAATTCATCGGATTGGAGGCACTTACCGCGCTTCCTGTCTTTAAGAGTGCCGCAGGAACCAGATAAGCCAACTGTGAACCTTTAACAGACAAACTCTCACCCAGCATCACATCACTGTTTGCGTTCCCCGATGATCCTTTGACGCCGGATGCTGCAATATAACTGCGTCCTGCCAGCAGAAATTTCTTCACTGCAGATAAATCAATGGTCGTATTTCTGCCATTGATAACAATACCGCTGCTTAAATCCGCATCACTGCTGTGATCATACAGCCTCGGCGTATCCTTTTCCACACTCTGTCCCGACTGAGTATAATTCTTGCTCTTTTTGGCTGAATCCGGTGAACCAAAGCCATAATATTCACCGGCGATCTTCACCTGACTGCCGTCACCACTTTTTGCATTTTTTTCAACTGTCAAATCATCCGCCACATAAGTCGTTCCGTCAAGGGTAACCTTTCCCTCTGTCATCCGGATTCCCTGCGTCCAGAGCGTAACACCTGCACCGGCCGAAAAACTTCCCTGTTCATCAACAGAAACCTCGCCCTCTGTGACAACTTTATCTCCGGAAGCTATTGCCAGCGCTGCATTTTTTTCAACTTTGATGGATGTTTGCGACTTTTCCGATGATTCACTGCCATCTTTGAGATTGCCTGCAAAAATACTGCCCATAATGCTTGTATGACCGGCTGATATACCAACATTTTCTGCGCTTTTGCATACAATGCCGCCCTGTGCCACAACAACCATATTCATCAGATCCGGCAGCGTAGATGGTGTCGGAAACTGTATCTTCGGAATACCAAGCCGGATATCCGTCTCAATAATCGACGCATATCCTTTCGCATCCACATAAATCACCTTCAGATTTTTCAGCAGAAGTCCGCTTTTAGGATCTGACTTCAAAACCGGATGCTTTCCCTCCGGTGTCGTTACAATCAATGTTTCTGCAGCTGCTGCAGCTGCGTCAAAATCATCCATTTTCTCAAGATCCACATAGGATCTCAGATAATCCATGGAATACTGTCCCAGCGGCAAATCTGACGCGCCGTCTTTCCCGGATTGTCTGAGCCGTGATGTCAGTTCCTGCAAAAAAGCGGTCTCAAATGCTTTCTGTCTTAATTCATCCAGCACTTCATCCGATGAACTGCTTTGTTTGTTATAGTCTTCCATGACTTTGATATAGGCAGCCGACATGGCCTCTCCCACATCCTGCTGCAGCCCAAGTCTGATTTCTTCCAGCGCCTGCTCCG
>NZ_LR698973.1:3249639-3373738 GCF_902381825.1 Pseudocoprococcus catus | reverse complement strand
CTGCTCCGCAGTATAAAAGCTGTCCTTTCCCTTTATGCCGGTAATCTTCATATTAAAATTCTGAAGAGCAAGATAAAGCACCAGCAGTCCGAGGATGCCGATAAATGCAACCGTTATAATCACTGTAATTAACGAAAATCCTTTATTGCCTTTCACGTTTTTCTCCATCTCCGTCAATTTTCCTTTGCTCCTTCTAATACAACAAGTCTGTCACTTTCAGGGAAATTATTTGCTGCAGCCCCTGCTTTGTAAATTTCCACTTTCATATGATAAATACGATCTTCATTCTCTTTGTCGTCCAGCCCGTTCACCGACAGAACCTGCTTCGCACTCTTACCGCTGACACTCCTGCCTTTTGTACCATTGGCATCCACCGCCTGATAAACCAGCTTCATCTGATTCACACTTGTTCTGCCCGAGCTGCTGTCTGTACTGATGTCCTGATCCAGATTGGTACGAAGTACCGTCTGTGCCCTGTAAAGACTCGGATTGGTATTCCAGTTAATCTGACCGAGTACAGATGGATTTTCATTAACCGTCAAAGACATCCTGTATTTCTGCTCCTGTGTTGTCGTCGGAAGAGACATATTGCTGTCTGCACTGTCCGTACGCTGTTTGGCTACATACAGCTGAATCGGATAGTTGGATGTATTTTCAAAAACAATTTCATCCAAAGGATGAACAGCACTTGTCGAATTGTAATTCGGATAATAGAAAACAAACAGATTTTTCAGCTCCGTTCCTGTCTCCGAACTGTAAAACGGCACATAAGCACTCTCATAAGTGCAGAAACATGCATCTGCACCATTTGTCTTCCCTGTTCCCTTACATGGACAAATGCTCATGCTTTCCCATTTTTCGCCGCCTTTTTTAGAATAATTATAGGCATTCAGCGTATATTTTGCGGAAGCCTTTACCGTACCGCCGCTTTCCTCCACCTTAATATACAGCGCACGTTTTGTATACTGATAAACTTCATCTGCATCAAGAATTGTTTTATGCTCATCTGTCGCATTAAAAACCTGATATATTTTATTCGCATATTCAGTTTGTCCCTGAACAATCGCTTTCATTGCGTTCTCATCCCAATTCTGCGGCATGATCAGAAAAGCATTGCTCTCTGTATCCAATTTTGAAATATTCGGCACCTCATAATCATTCTTCTGATTCTCTTCTGACGTTCCCGACTGTTTCTTATAGCCGGAATCTTTGCTGCCGTCAAATGTCACCAGTGCGTCAAATGTTTCATCACCGTTTTTCAGGCCATCAATCTGGAAATAATACTTTGACTGATTTTTGCCCTTTGTTCTCGGATTGAATGTCCCCGTTCTGCCGTTATCAGTTGAAATAACAGATGCCGTTACGGATGATGTATCCTTATCAGATGCACGATAAAGACGCACATCCTGATATGTACCGCCATTGTTCAGACTTTCTTTTATAACCATACTGCCGTTTTCAATATCTGCTGTCTGATCTGAAAGAAAACCAAGACGAACTTGCTTTGTCGTCGGATCGATCGGATAATTAAACGCCATTGAAACATCTTCAAAGTCCTTGGATTTGATCTCTTCCATCAGGTTCTGTGCCGCTGTAGATGCATTCAAATAAAGTGCCGACTTTTTATTCACATGCCCGGATGTGACAAATGCCTGCAAAAAAACAACCGCTGCAATCGCAAATATACTGACCGCAATAATCAGCTCCAGCAACGACATTCCGGCATTATTTATGTTTGATTTTCTGCCTTTCATCGGTCTTTCTCCTTATAATCTTGCTTGTTTTCCGGAAATATAGGTTATTCCGGAAAACACAGATAGAGGGGCTCTTTGCTTCCCCTCTACCCCTTATTCATCTTCTGCATCTGATGACGTTTTCTTATTGGATGAAACTGTTCCAAACAGGTTCTTATTGCCGGATTTCACAGGACTGGTATTCGGCTCCGTGTATTCCTGGCCTGTGCCTGTCATGGCATAC
This sequence comes from Pseudocoprococcus catus, assembly GCF_902381825.1. Lineage (GTDB taxonomy): Bacteria > Bacillota > Clostridia > Lachnospirales > Lachnospiraceae > Coprococcus_A > Coprococcus_A intestinihominis. Next base: position 3,371,761 of record NZ_LR698973.1, on the reverse strand, counting down.
ATATCAACAACGATGGTTCCGCCAAGTTCCCCTGTGGAGGATGAAAATGTCACATTGACACTGTCAATTGTCATTCTCGTCTTTTCTGAGGCAAGGAAATCAACAATATTCTTCAGTTCATCATATGTACAGTTGAATGTGATCGTATTCTGCATACGATACAGTGACACATCCTCCGATGATATGTCGATATCTCTCCGTCCCGACTCACTCTGATCCGTTGTTCCCTCAATCTGATTGATCTGATCCTGTGTCGGCTCATTGGCCTGTTCAGATAAGGTCTGCTGCTCACCCGAACTGCTGTACGAAGCAGAACCGTCCAGGGAAGCAACCAGCTGCATATCCGAGAAATCCATACCTGCAGCAGATATCCCCAATTTATCTTCCATTCTTTTGCCAAGTAAAATGGCGTCTTCCTCTTTCACATCAACCGGAAACATTGCAAGATAAGCATTCACCTGATCATTATATTTGGCTGTTTCAGATACATAGAAATCTTTATTCTCTTCAATTTCTTTCAGCTCATTCAGTTTCTCTCTTAACGGCACATTTTCAGCCCGAAGGGCTTCCGCCTTAGCCATCTGCGGACGAAAAACGAGAAAATAGCCAAGGGCAAAGACAGCAATGCCCAGAAAAATCAATAATAACTTTTTATCTCTCATTGACAACTTTGTATTCATTCTGTCGCTCCTTACTGTACATTGCTATCAACGACTGCCGGCTGTGCATATGTACATGTCACAGTCATTGTAACCTCACCATTTTCGCCCTCTTCCAGACTGTTTGTTGTCACAGATGTCAGACTTTCAAATGTTCGCATCTGGATCAGTACCTGTGCTGCTTCATTCTTATTCGATACATGCAGATTAAAGCTGACCCCTGTACCATCCGACGTAAAGCTGTCCAGGGTCAGATCCGACGGCATTTTCTGTTCCATTTCTTCCAGGAAATCCCGAAGCTGTTCATTCGGTGTATCTGTATAAGCATACAGGCTTTCATAACTGGCTGTTCTTGATTTTGCACTGCTGTATGCGTCATAGATATCCTGAATATCCTGTTTTTCCGCAATCTGTTTCTCCAGATTGGCTTTTGCCAGATTCTGATAAACATGGCTGCCGATTCCCACTGCTGAAAGCAGCACACCTGCACCAATACCGATGGCTGCAATCACAAGGGCACCGCTTAACGTCTCCTGCTCACGTTTTTTCTTCTTCGTTGCTTTTTCCATCAGGTTAAGGCCTGATACAGAAGGTGCAGCTACTGCTGCATACAAATAAAGCTGTTCGCCGTCCCGGACTCTGTCTGCACCTTCAAAATTTTGAAGGATCTGCACCTGCTGTGCCAGCTCATTGCTGAACAATTCCGCAATACCTTCAATACCTGCACCAAGACCGCAGCACGCCACAGAGTCAAAAACAGTTCCCGGATTACGGGATATATAGTAATCCATAATTCTGGATATATTACCGATCAGATATCGAAAGCTCTCTGTGACTTCCGCTTTTGCAGCCGAAAACTCCGGCATCCCCTCAACGGGTGCCGCATCAAGCTGTGCATTGAGACATTTGCCCGTATACAGCGCATCCAGTGCCTGCCACTCATTCTCAATCTCACCGAAAACCGTTTCCTGCATTACTGTATCAATGGCCATATCCACGCCATAATTCACCATTCGCTGCAGGGCCAGATCACCATCTTTGATAATACTGATCATGGTATACTTCTTCTCAATCTTCGCCAACAAATGGACGCCTTTGGCATAGATATCCCGAACCGCCTGATACAGGCTGTCACCAGTATAACCAATGCCCTGTATCGTCAGTCCTGCATTCTCAGCCAGCTCATTATAAGCCGCAGAAATGGACTTTGGTGCTGCATAGACCATCAGATCATACTGTTTATTGCCTTTATTTCGGGCATTCTTACGATCAGGATTGGCTGCTTCGCTGCTGTCTGACTTTTCACTGATCTCGCCGAGAATCGTATACGATAAAACATATTTGCTGGTATCAACAGGAAAATATTCACTGCTGTTTGTCTGGATCAGTTCCTGTATCTGGTTCTTTTTCACCATCGGAAGCTGGATACGACGACTGGCAATACGCGAAGAACCCGCCACAAAATAAATCTTTTTGGATTTAATAGCATGGGCTTCCAATCCCTGAACAAGCAATTCTGCCAGGTTTTTGGTGTCACGCACTTCTCCGTCCTCTGTCATTCCCTGAGGCATCGGGATACTGAAGCACTGAAGTATTCGCTCTTTTCTTCCGACTTCTTCAATTTCCGCCACCCGCAGCTGGGAAGCATCTATTTCAACACTTATAAATCTCGCCATTTTTTGTCTCCTCATAAAAATGTTCAGTTGCAAAATTATATTTTTTATTTTTACCATCCTTATGATGTGTACTGCTAATGCAGTCATTCAGATGCCTTCAAATAAACACTATAATTTTATAACTGAAAAGAATTGATTCATTTTTCAGTTACTTTTTGTGATATCAATCTGCCGGATACTTTCATTAGATTCCAAGCATGCCCATATACCAGTGAATCCAGCTGTTTCCCCATAATGCGGCTATAAAAATGCCCGCTGACAGATAAGGCCCCATCGCCAGCATATGCCCGGCCCCGCTGACCCGGATACGAATCAGATGGATCACAGAGCCAATGATGCATCCAAGGAAAAATGCCAGAATGATCAGCTGCCATCCAAGGATCAGACCACAGGCTGCCATCAATTTGATGTCGCCGCCGCCAATGGCTCTCCCGCCGCTGAGCAGATAAATGACCAGTAAAATACCACTCACACATACCGCGCCCATCAGATGCGCAAGTACTGCATCCAGCTCCAATATGACTGAAGCAACGCCCAGAATACCCAGAAAAATATTGATGGCTACAGGTATTTCATAAGTTCGCCAGTCAATCACACTCAGCACAATTAGCGCAGAAGTCATCAGGCACATCACTCCACTACTTAGATTCATGCCATTTACCACACATACCAATACATAGAGGGCACCGTTGAGTGCCTCTATGATTGGATATTGTGCAGAAATTTTTGCTTTACAACTCCGACACTTACCGCCTAGGATCAGCCAGCTGAATACCGGCACCATATCATACCAATGAAGCCTGCTCCCGCATGTCATGCAATGGGATGGCGCTGTCACAATGGACTTGTGAAGCGGCATCCGATAAATGCAGACATTTAAAAAACTGCCAATGGCAATGCCAAATATAAAAATGACGATGTATGGAAGCGATTCCAAAAAAAGAAGCATAGGGAAGTTCCTTTCTAGTCGAAGTTTTTTGGCGAAACGCATTCATTTTGTGAATCGCAGCATTCATGAAAGCAAGCATTTCGCATCAGATTTTGCTTATTCAGCAAACATAATTATTTTTATTCAGTTACATTTTTTGGTGTATAATTAACTGTAATTTTACCATCTTGTTTAACATCGATTTCTGCTTTTATTTCTTTATCTGGCCATCTGGATGACTTCAGTGATGTCTGTTCCCATTTATCACCTGCAAATTCAGTAACAACAGATTTGATCGTACCCAGGTTAGCTTCTGGGTCAGCTGTAACTGATGTACCAGTTGCTGTTACAGAAATTGTATATTTACCTACAGGAACACTATCTGAAGCATCGGCTGCTGCTGTCTTAATAACTGTTACCAGGTTCTCAAGATTAGAAGCATCGGCTGCTTTTCTTGATTTTTCTACATATTTGGTATACTGTGGTGCAAGGATGCCAACGAGGATAGCCAGGATTGCTACAACGATAACAAGCTCTACCAGAGTGAAACCTTTATTGTCTTTCTTCTTGTCTTTAAGAAATTTTAACATGACGTTTGTCTCCTTCTTTATTTCTCTTTCTTTTATGGATGAACACGGTTCCCTATGCCAGCCGCATCACCTTCATGTTACTGCCGGAAACTTTTTATGCGGTTCCCAATCGCATATTCAAATGCTTTTCGCAAAGAATCCATTAGTTACTTTTAACTGCTTTGAAGTGCAGAATAGCTGAACGATCTTCTACAGGTTGTTCAGGCCTTCATACATAGCGCCAATCGGCAGGATAACGGCGATGACCAGTGTACCGACGATCAATGCCATAAAGACGATGATCAACGGTTCCATGGCTGCCAGAATACTCTGGGTCGTCATCTCGACTTCCTCATCATAATAATCAGCCAGTTTCTCCAGCATCTCTTCCAGATTACCGGTCTCTTCACCAATGCCCGTCATATGATAAACCATCGGCGGAAAAATGCCCGCTGTCTGCAAAGGTTCAGAAAGAGGGATACCTTTCATCACTTCTTCCTTTGCCTTCAAAAAGGCATTGGCATAATGAACATTCTTCATAATGCCCGCAACAATATCCAGACAACTGGTCGTTGAAAGTCCCGCTGACAGAAGCGTACTCATCGTCCTGGCAAATTGTGCACAGGCCGTTTTTACTGTCAGTTTGCCAAAAAGCGGCATCTTCATCTTGACGTTGTCTATCGCAAGCCGTCCCTGATCGGTCTGATAAATCAGGCGATAGGCTGCAGCTGCAATAACCGCAATGATCAGGATCACATACCAATGGGATGTCATCCAACTGCTGGTACCCATTACCGCAAGGGTAAGGGCAGGCATCTGCACATCCAGATCTGCAAACATATCAACAAAAATAGGAATAACAAATAGCAGCATCACTGCCACGACGCCAATGGCCGCACAGATCAAAATAATCGGATAGATCGTCGCTTTCATGATGGTGGCCCGCAGTTTGGCCTCTTTCTCAAAATGGGTCGCCATACGTGAGAAAGACAGTTCCAGACTGCCGGATGCTTCACCGGCCCGAACCATATTCACCAGCATTCCCGGGAATATATCCGGAAATGCCATCATGGAATCCGCCAGCGTATTACCCTTTTCTACATTGGTCAGGACTTCCGCAATCGCCCGTTTCAGCCATTTATTCTCTGTTTGCTCTGCAAGCATCTGCAAAGCCTCTTTCATCGGAACGCCAGCCTCTGTGATACTGACAAACTGACGGCAGAAAACACTCAGATCTCTTGGCTTAACCTTTTTGCCGATGACGAAGTCAATTTCCTTGTTCAGTACACCCTGCTCTTTGATCGACAAAGGCAGCAGCCCGTCTCTTCTGAGGGTTTCTGCGACTCTCTCACTGTTTTCCGCATCTATACTGCCCTTTATCTCTTTGCCTGCCTGATCGACAGCCACATAAGAAAATCCCGGCATTTTCTCGTCCTCTCTTCACTCTTTAATCTTCATTCATATCCATTCGATGATCGCCTATAGCATGTCAAAATTGACTTTGCTGCTCATATTCACAGGATCCTGTGCATAGGAAACCGCAGAATCCGCACTGATATCACCGCGCAGAAACAATTCATAAATGGCATCATCCATGGTCTGCATGCCCTGACGCTTGCCTGTCTGCATCGTGGAAATAATCTGATAAGTCTTGTTCTCACGGATCATATTGCGAATCGCCGTATTGGCAAACAGTACCTCCAATGCAGCCACTCGTCCTCTTCCGTCTTCCCTGCGGATCAACTGTTGTGAAATAATACATTCCAGCACGGATGCCAGCTGAATGCGCACCTGCTGCTGCTGATTCGGTGGGAAAACGTCAATGATTCGGTCAATGGTCTTGTCCGCACCGATGGTATGCAGTGTCGATAAGACAAGATGCCCCGTCTCGGCCGCAGTTAACGCCGTGGATATCGTCTCCAGATCTCGCATCTCGCCCACCAGAATCACATCCGGGTCCTCTCGAAGTGCCGCCCTGAGTGCCTGCGCATAATCATTGGAATCGCTGCCAATCTCGCGCTGATTCACCATGGAGTACTGATGTCTGTGCAGATACTCAATCGGATCTTCCAGCGTAATAATGTGATACGGATACTTCCTGTTCATAATATCCACCAGCGATGCCAGTGTTGTGGACTTACCGCTTCCGGTTGGCCCTGTCACCAATACAAGGCCTCTCTTCTTAGCTGTCAGTGCCTGTACTTCCGCCGGTATTCCAAGACTGTCTGCATCCGGTATGGAAAATGGCAGGCAACGCATGGCCGAAGCCAGCGTACCGCGCTGCTTATAAACATTGACACGGAACCGCCCGACTCCCGGAATGGCATAAGCCAGGTCCGTCTGTCCGTTTGTCTCCAACTCATTTCTATGACGATTGTCCAAAATCGGCAGCAGCAACGTTTCCAGATCTGTTGGCAGCAACTTGTCGCCTTTAAGTGGTGTCAGTACACCGTCAATACGATAATAAGGCGGACACCCTGCTGTAAAATGAATGTCTGAGGCCTTTTCTTCCACAGACATCCGCAAAATTTCGTCTAAACTATACATGCTCTTCTATTCCTATTCATAGGATGCACGCAGCATCTCCTCTACGGAGGTCACACCATCTAAGACATATTGAACAGCATTCTCACGCAGTGTGTGCATACCTGTTCTTCTGGCCGCCTCTGTCAGTGCCTCTGTAGACGCATTGGCTGAAATCAACTTGCGCATATCATCATTGACTTCCATCATCTCAAAGACACCGATACGTCCGAAATAACCTGTCTGATTGCAGAAATGGCAGCCGCCGGGTTCATAAATCTCTTTCTCCTTATCCGGCGGCAGTCTGAGCAGTTTCTTCTCCTCTGCGGTAGCCATATGTGGCTTTTTGCAATGCGGACAAAGCTTTCTTACCAGTCGCTGTGCAATGACACCCACCATGGAATCCGCTATCAGATAGCTTTCAACACCCATATCCGCCATACGGTTCAAAGTACCCACCGCATTATTCGTATGCATCGTAGATACAACCAGATGACCGGTAATAGATGCCTGAACAGCAATTGATGCTGTCTCACGGTCTCTGATCTCACCAATCATAATGATATCCGGATCCTGTCTGAGAATTGAACGGAGAGCCGAAGCAAATGTCAGATTCACCTTCGGATTCACCTGAATCTGGTTGATGCCTTCAATATCGGCTTCCACCGGATCTTCAACTGTCACAATATTGACGTTCTCTGTATTCAGCTCACTCAGGGCTGTATACAAAGTTGTAGATTTACCGCTTCCGGTTGGACCGGTAACAAAAATAATGCCATATGGGTGCGCCAGCATATGGTCAAAAATTCGCATTTCAGCATCTGAAAGGCCAAGCTCCTTCTTGCTTCTTGTCAGATTCAATTTGGAAGATAAACGCAGCACAAGCTTCTCACCATGAACCGTCGGAATCGACGAAATACGAATATCATATTCCTGTCTGTCAACCTCAATGCTCATACGCCCATCCTGCGGCTTACGTTTCTCAGAAATATCCATGCCTCCCATGATCTTGATACGTGTGGCAATCGCCGGAAGAAGACTGTTATCATAAACCATCTTCTCATAGAGTGCACCATCAATACGATAGCGGACACGTACCTTTTCTTCTAAGGCTTCTATATGAATATCACTTGCACGCTGACGGATTGCCTGCTCAATCAGTGAGCGGACAAGCTGCACAATTGGTGCATCACTGACATCGGTCTCGCCTTCATCTTCAGCTGTTCCTCTGAGCAGTGCACGCTCTCTTGTAAATCTACGAGCCGCATCCATGGTCTCAGATGCTCCATAACAGCGGTCGATGGCTGTCAAAACCTCTCTGGTTGTTGCTATGTACGGTTCAACCTGCAGGTTCGTTACAATGGAAATATCGTCAATGGCTGTCATATCCATTGGATCAGCCATCGCCAGATGCAGGATATTCGCATTGTACGGATCCAATTCAAAAGGAATACACTGATATTTCTTTAGTAGACTGACACTGACAAGATTCCTGACCTCCTTTGGGATAACAACCCCTGAAAGATGCACGACTTTAAGGCCAAGCTGCATCTGCAGCGCACGTACGATCATCTCTTCTGTGATCATGCCGCTGTCTACCAGTACTTCGCCTATCTTCTTGCCGGAACCCTTCTGGAGTTCCAGTGCCTGCTTCAATTGTTCTTCTGTTAATACATTCTGCTTGATGAGAATATCACCAAGTCTCATTCTTTCGCGCCTTAAGGCCATTTCATCGCCTCATTTTCCTGGTTTTTTTGCAAGATTTTTTAATTTATTTCTATTATATCTATGCCAAAGTTTTGTGTCAACTGACATTTTTACCATTTCTTAGCATTATTTATCCAAAAAGCATCGGGGTATCTGCGCATTCTCACCGCAGATACCCCGCATTACAATATGTAACACTATACTAATTTTCTTTCTCCGGACGATCCTTCTTTAATGTATTGTATATATTCTGCATTCTCTGATCCGTATTGGCGATCACATCCGAACAATCCTTCAATTCCGCTGCAATACTATCCGGCACATCTCCTTCCGTCTTGTATTTCAGCTGATGTTCCAGACTGGCCCAAAAATCCATGGCTATTGTCCTGATCTGAACTTCTACCTTCAACAGCTTGCATCCATCAGAAAAAAATACCGGAATCTGTACAACCAGATGTAAACTTCTGTAACCATTTGGCTTCGGATTAGCAATATAATCCTTCACTTCCAATAATGTAATATCATTCTGGGAAGTCAGCATATCCGCCACCATATAAATATCCTGCACATAGCTGCAGATGACACGGATACCGGCCACATCATGAAGATTCTCCTCCACAGACTGCAGCGTCACCGGATAGCCTCTTCGTTTCAGCTTCTCCAAAATGCTTCCCGGTTTCTTCACACGATACTTAATATAAGAAATAGGATTATGACTGCGCTGCACCTGAAACTCATCATTGAGCACCTCTAACTTCGTCCGCACCTCCCTGATGGCACAACTGTACATCATCATCAGCTGCTGAAACTGCTCTGCCACTTCTTTGAAAGCACCGATGTTCTCCACTAAATCCACATTTTGCAAAATGACCGTCTCCAGATCAATATCTTTCCCCACTGCGACTGTATTCTCATCCATACCCCTTATCTCCTATTCTTTATTAATTCCCCATTATCATAACATCCAAACATTTCCCACATGAAAATTCGGAGAGAAGCAGTTATTCATCTTCCTCTCCGAATGTATGTTGATTCCCAGTAACAATATCATGCGACTTATACATATATTATATGAGGAATATTCCTTTTTTTCAACTGATTTTTTCCTTTACTTAAGCGATTGAAATGAACACAAAATGCAAATGATGAAATTAAATATAAAATGTAAACAGTCAAACTCAAATTATATTAAAGAGGAATCCTGTTTACAAAAGAAAAAGAGAGGATGTCCGTATGGGATATCCTCTCTTCTGTCATTCTATTCTGTTCTCACGCTTACAATTATTCAGCTAATGCTGCTGTAATGATAGCCATGGAGTAAACTTCTTCTGCGTTGCATCCACGAGACAGGTCGTTGATTGGTGCATTCAGACCTAACAGGATTGGACCGTATGCATCGAAGTTACCAAGACGCTGAGCAATCTTGTAACCGATGTTACCAGCGTTGATGTCAGGGAATACAAATACGTTCGCATGACCAGCAACCGGGTTGCCTGGGCATTTTGTACGAGCGACACGTGGAGAAACGGCAGCATCAAACTGTAATTCACCTGCGATTGGAAGGTCAGGCGCTTTTTCTTTCGTCATAGCAGCTGCTGTACGCATCTTGTCAACATCTTCACCTTTACCTGAACCCAGTGTTGAGTAGCTAAGGAAAGCAACCTTTGGATCGATACCGAAAATACGGCCGCATTCAGCAGATTCGATAGCGATTTCTACCAGTTCTTCTGCTGTTGGCTTGATATTGATCGCACAGTCACCCATAGACAATACTTCGTTCTCACCTGTAGCAGATGGACGAACCATGATGAAGCATGAAGATACGATCTTGCTGCCTGGTTTTGTCTTGATCAGCTGAAGGGCTGGACGAACTGTATCTGCTGTTGAGTATGTAGCGCCACCAAGAAGTGCATCTGCAACACCCATCTTAACAAGCATTGTACCGAAGTAGTTGCCTGCGGATAAGATCTTGCGTGCTTCATCCGGCTGAATGTTCTTGCTCTTACGAAGTTCACAGAACATAGCGATCATCTCATCCATTCTGTCGAAGTTCTCAGGATCGATGATCTGAGCACCTCTGATATTGTAACCATATTCTTCTGCTGCTGTCTGAACTTCATCTTCTTTACCTACAAGGATAGGTGTAAGGAAGTTGGATGCCAGCAGACGGGATGCTGCTTCAAGAATTCTTTCATCTGTACCTTCTGTAAAAACGATTCTCTTCGGTGATGCTTTCAGTTTCTGAATCATCATACCGAAACCCTGCATATTCTTGCTCATGATATATATTCCTCCTAAATTTGTCTTTTGACAATCTCACATATATAATTTATCACTTTTTTGGCAGATTGCAATGCATTCCGCAATAATTAAAAAATTAACAAACATGCAAACTATTTCTCAGGCTTACTATGAACACTTCCAACAAAATTTATTCGTTCTCCTGTATATTTTGCACAATATTTTCAAAAGCCATACTGTGAGAAGCCTTTACAAGGACAGTATCACCCGGCTGAAGAAGATCCTGAAGAACCGCTTCAAGAGCTTCTCTTATCTCGAAATGTCTGGCCTCTCCGCCTTTTTCAGCAGCCCCCTCATACATCTCGGAGGAAAGTCCACCCACACAGAGAATCAGATCAATGCCCTTCTCGGCCGCATACTGTCCGACTTCACGATGCATGGCCCTCTCATTCTCTCCAAGCTCAAACATATCACCGAGAATAGCCACCTTGCGTCCCGGTGCCGTCGCAAGCAGATCGATCGCTGCTTTCATGGATACCGGATTTGCATTATAACAGTCATCAATGACAACTTTATCTCCGGCCTCAATCAGATGACTGCGCCCTGCGACAGCCTCAACATGGCTGATGCCCGCCGTGATTTCTTCCTTCGTCATATCAAACTGAACTCCCACTGCCGCTGCTGCCATAGCATTGTAGATCATATGCTCACCCGGCAGAGGGATATTGGCATGCACTAGCACATCCCCCATATGAATATCCGCACGGCTTCCCAGCAATCCACGATTCTCAATATGATCTGCCCAGATGGCATTATCTTTGTTCATACCAAAAGTTATCGGTGCTTTGCCGTAAACGTCATGAATTGTTGCCAGCTTATCATCATCACCATTGACAATAACTGTTCCTTCCGGATTCATGAAGTCAAAAATCTCAGATTTTGCCCGAAGAATGCCATCTCTGTCAATAAGATTTTCCAGATGACACTGCCCGATATTCGTCATCACACAGATATCCGGTCTGGCCACTTCACTGAGACGATGCATTTCACCAAATGTATTGATTCCCATCTCAAGAACCGCAATCTGGTCATCATCCTGAATCCCGAAAATCGTCAGCGGCAGACCGACTTCATTATTATAGTTGCCGGCTGTTTTATGTACTTTATACTTCTCAACAAGAACGGCTGCAATGAATTCTTTTGTACTGGTCTTACCCACACTGCCGGTGATACCCACCACCCGGATATTCAGCTGCTGACGATAAAAAGCTGCAGCCTGCTTCAGAGCCATAAAACTGTCTTCCACAAGGATACACGGTCCCAGGTCCTCTTCCGGCAATACTTCACAGATAACTGCCAGCGCACCCTTTGCAAATACGTCGGGAATAAAACGATGGCCATCCACGCGTTCACCTTTTGTTGCCACAAAAATATAGCCCGGTTCAATCTGCCTTGAATCGATAACAACACCTTTTGCCGTTTCCTGTGCCAGATCTTCGCGCATATAATAAATCTGGCCGCCGCATGCAGCTGCAATATTCTCTAAAGTCATATTTTTCATCAATTTATACCGTTTCCTTCCTGCTATTCATCTCTCATGGAAATATCAATCAATAACTGGCAAAGATCCGCATATTCAATGCCCAGCACTTTTGCCTCCTGAGGCAGCAGTGACGTTGGTGTCATACCCGGCAGTGTATTGGCTTCCAGACAGTAAAAATCTTCCTTTTCATCCATCATAAAATCCATACGTGCATAATTCTTCAGACGCAGTACCTTGAAAGCCTGCTCTGCTGCCGCCTGCATGGCCAGTGTCTTCTCTTCACTGAGTTCTGCCGGACATGTTTCAATCGTCGATCCCGCCTGATACTTATTCTTATAATCATAGAAGCCATGGATCGGTGCAATCTCAATGATCGGATACGCTTTACCATCTACAACACCTACAGAAAATTCACGACCCTTGATATACTGTTCAATAACGACTTCTTCATCGTATTTAAACGCTTCTTCAAGTGCTGCCGCATATTCTTCATCATTATTCGCCATAACAACACCGACACTGGAACCGCCGCAGCAAGCCTTCACAACACAAGGATAGGGCACCTTTACATCCGGTGTTTCCCCTTTCTTCAATCGAATGCCAACGGGTGTCGGCACACCGCCTGCTGCAAACAAATCTTTAGAAATAGCTTTATTCATGCAGATTGCTGAACTTACATAATCCGTGCCAGTATAACGGATACCATTCAGATCAAAACATGCCTGAATCTTTCCGTTCTCGCCATTCTCACCATGCAGTGCCATAAAGACAACATCCGCCTGCTGACAGATGTCAATGACATGTGGGCCGAAGAAATTCTTCTTCCAATCCGGACGAAGTGCCTTCACTGCATCAATATCCGGATTCTGATCCTTAATAGCGCCTACTGAAGCTGTCCAGTCTACATCCTTTTCAAACACATTCTTCCAGTCCTCATTCGCATAACCCAGAAATACATCCAAAAGCATGACCTGATGACCTTTGCTCTTTAATGCTTTATAAATACCCATTCCCGATACAAGAGAAACATCTCGTTCCGTACTGATTCCACCTGCTAAAACTACGATTTTCATTTTAAATTCCTTTCTGAATCTACCGGCATGAGCAAATTTCTTCAATATTTCAGAGAAATGAGAAATTTGCATCTGCCTGGTACATCACAACAATATTATTATTAAAATCCATTTATTTTTTTTGCATTTAATCACTAAGTTAGCCTCTTGCACATTATACATCGCCAGCCTTGCCTTGTAAAGCGGCCCTTTGACTGAATTTTCTGCCATGAGCAATTTTTATACTTGCTTTTTCTCAGTTTACACAAATTTCCAAATATGTTACCATAGTATTTGGCGACTAAGATTTAAGAGAATCACTGATAATGTTTAAAATATATCCCTTTCTATTCTCTAAACTTACGACAAACTACAATATCTGCCATCCTGCTGACAGATTCGAAATCTAGGAGGATTTATGACCAAAACAATTGATTTACTCCATGGCAAAATCATGCGCTCACTCTGCATTTTAGCAGTGCCCATTGTCATGACTTATTTTATACAGATGGCCTACAATTTCATCGACATGATCTGGATTGGCCGTCTTGGCAGCGGCGCAGTGGCCGGTGTCGGCGTAGCCGGTATGTTTACCTGGTTTTCCAATGGACTGGTCATGATGGCCAAGATGGGCGGTCAGGTGAAGATTGGTCACTGCCTCGGCGCCGGTGACGACGATGATGCACGCCGCTATCTCGGCGCTGCCCTGAAGCTTGGCATCGTATTTGCCCTGTTTTTCGGCATTGGTATAAATATTCTGGCGCACTCACTGATCGGCTTTTTTCATCTGAGCAGTCCGGCAGTCATCCATGATGCTGTATTGTATCTCCGCATTACCTGCGGCCTGGTTATATTTACCTTTATGAACCAGATTTTCACGTCATCTTTCAATGTCTATGGGGACAGCCGGACACCGTTTATCATGAATACATGCGGTCTTGTCAGCAATGTCATCGCGGACCCGCTGCTGATCTTCGGCATTGGCCCTTTCCCGGCTCTGGGCGTGGCCGGTGCCGCTGTTGCTACCGTTTTTGCCCAGATGTTTGTCTTTATCCTGTTTATCTTTGCCATCAGGAAACGACACCCCCTTTACCGTGGGCTGAAACTGGCGGAACCAAGGCCATTTCAGTATTATACACAGATTATACGCATCGGCCTTCCACTTTCTCTGCAGGATATGCTATTTTCATGCTGTTCCATGCTGATTGCCCGCTTTGTCGCCGTTTACGGGGACGGCGCTGTAGCTGCGCAGAAAGTCGGCACTCAGGTTGAATCCCTGTCCTGGATGGCTGCCGACGGTTTTATGGCCGCTATCAATGCCTTTATCTCACAGAACTATGGTGCCGGACAGCTGGATCGTGTCAAAGCCGGTTATCGTTCCATCATGAAAATTGTTCTTGTCTGGGGAAGTCTCTGCACATTACTTCTTGTTTTCCTCCCGGGACCGATTTTCAGAATTTTCCTGAACGATGATGCTGTTTTGCCGATCGGTATCGACTATCTGCGCATCATGGGTTTTTCACAGCTTTTTATGTGTGCCGAAATTACAACAGCAGGTGCCTTCGGAGGTCTGGGCAACACCTTGCCACCTTCCAGCGAAAGCATCCTGCTGACATGTATGCGTATTCCTTTACTTCTTATTCTGACAAAAACCCCCCTTGGCCTTTCAGGCATCTGGTGGAGCATCAGTATCTCCAGCATACTGAAAGGAATCGTTCTTGTCTCATGGTATCTTATTTATCAGCGGCGCCTTTTGTCCGCATCCGCTTCATCTGCTGATATCAGGCCCTGACGGATGGCTTCCATCCGCCCGGCCTCTTCTTCCGGAAGATAATTCAGCAGATAATTGCCTCTCTCCTGATTCTTCTCCAGATGCTCACGGCGGATTTCGACTTTTATCCTCTCGATTTCCTGCCGCAATTCTCTGGCTGACATCAAAAGGCACCCCTGACTTCGGATAATCACCTGCTCAAGGCCATCTGATGTTGCCACGGTTACTTTATACTTTCTTCCGATGGCATGGGCCGTCTTTTCGATATACTGATCTGCCGTCTCTGCCTCCTTTGTAAAAACGACATCAATATTATGCCACTTTGTCACTTCACCCGGAAATCCCTCCACTTTATAGGCATCAAAAACAAGAATCACCCTCTGGCTTGTATAGCCCTGATAGTTGGACAATGTCTCCATCAACTTGTTGCGTGCAGCGTCCATACTATGTTCCGACAATTCATGCAGATCTTCCCAGGCAAAAATGATATTATAACCGTCCACAAGCAGATAGCTTTCCTGTGCGGTCGCCTGCCGTCTGTTCTCCTGCTGCTTCTTTTCGCCTCGCCAGCTGCCTTTACCGGATGAATCACTCAACCCACCTGTCATTTTCCCTGAAGAGCCTGATACTTCTGAATAACTTGTATCCGCTCCTCTGAATGTACGTTCTTTCTGTGGCTTTCGTCGCTTAATTTCACCATATGTTCTGACAAAAATAGCTTCCAGTTCTTTATCATCCGCCAGAGACGGTGCAATGTTTCGGCTTCTGGCAGCCTTCGCTTTTGCTGTCACCACCGTATCCTCATCCTCAGCACCTGCCGTCTCTCCATCCAGTCCGGCGCCTTCCAGATGCATATAATCTTCCACTTCATACCATGGCACTACAAATCCTGCACCATGGGCACAGAACACAGACCCCGTCGGATTTGCCAGATCCCGCTCTGGATCATAGGCTGATGCCACCAGTACTTCTTCCGTATTATGGCAAGGATAATAGCCCGCCATTGTACAGAACAATCGTCCTGTGCCTCCGGTATAGGCAGCCACATCCTTCTGATATTCACGCATTTCTGAAACGGGTGCCATTCCTGTTAATACGGCTGTTTCGCCCTCATTTTCTCCAAGTTCAAACCTGCCACTCATCTTCTCAATATCTGTCATGGCATGTCCTACCAGACGCTGCGGCAATTCCAGCCTGAAGCGGTAATAAGGTTCCAGCAGAACACTTTCTGCTTTCTGCAGTCCCTGGCGCACCGCTCTGTAAGTCGCCTGCCTGAAATCCCCGCCTTCGGTATGCTTCTGATGTGCTCTTCCCGCAATCAATGTGATGCGCATATCCGTGATCGGCGCTCCCGTCAATACGCCTCTGTGAACCTTTTCCTCCAGATGTGTCAGGATCAGACGCTGCCAGTTGCGATCCAACATATTCTCGCTGCAGACAGTATCGAAGACAAGTCCGCTGCCGGCCTCCAAAGGTTCCATTAAAAGGTGGACTTCCGCATAGTGTCTGAGAGGTTCAAAGTGACCCACACCTTCCACCGGTGCTGCAATCGTTTCCTTATACACAATCTGTCCTGTACCAAATTTTACTTCCAGTCCAAACCGCTCATGGATCATCTGCTGCAATATTTCTGTCTGGATCTCACCCATCAGCTGCACAAGCACCTGTCCTGAAATATCATCCCAGACAATATGCAGTTCCGGCTCTTCTTCTTCCAACTGACGCAATTGATGCAGTACCTTGTGCAGATCACTGCCCTCCGGCAGTTCAACCCTGTAAGTCAGTACAGGTTCCAAAAGGGGCACTACCTGCTCAGCCTCCGCTCCCAGTCCGTCTCCGGCCTGTGTCTGTGTAAGCCCTGTCACTGCACAAACCGTACCTGCTGAAACTGCATCAACTGTCTCAAACTTTGTTCCATTATATATACGGATCTGATTAACCTTTTCTTCCCATTCACCTGCCGAAGCATCTTTCCCGGATAATGTATCCTCTGCCTCACCCCCGGCTTCCTGTCTTCTCCGTATATGGCCCCGGAGCTGTGCCTTGACCTTCAGGCTGCCACCGGTAATCTTCATATAAGTCAGGCGTCCGCCCTGGGCATCCCTTGCGATTTTAAATACTCTGGCCCCGAATGTCTCCGGATACTGTTTCTCTTCTGTCCATTTTGCAATGCCGTCCAACAACTCCTGCACCCCTGTCAATTTCAGGGCTGAACCGAAGAAGCACGGAAAAACCTTTCTCCCGGTGACCATTCTGCACACCTGTTCATCCGTCACAGTTCCCTTTTCCAGATAAGTTTCCAGCACCTTCTCATCGCACATCGCCAGATTCTCATTGCGTGCATCTGCTTCTTCGGAAAAATCAATGCAACTGTCCCCCAGGCGCTGTCTGATCTCCTCCATCAAAGCCCTTCTGTCTGTCCCATTCTGGTCCATTTTATTCACAAAAATAAATGTAGGCACCTCATACCGTGCCAGAAGACGCCACAGTGTCTGTGTATGTCCCTGAACACCGTCTGCACCGCTGATCACCAGCACCGCATAGTCAAGCACCTGAAGCGTTCGCTCCATCTCTGCCGAAAAATCCACATGTCCCGGTGTGTCAAGCAGTGTATACGATCTTCCCCGCATCTCAATTTCGGCCTGCTTTGAGAAAATAGTGATGCCTCTCTCCCTCTCCAGGCTGTAAGTATCCAGAAAAGCATCTTTGTTATCTACTCTGCCCAGCTTTCTGATACTGCCTGTCAGATAAAGAATGCTCTCAGATAACGTTGTCTTTCCCGCATCCACATGTGCAAGAATACCTAATACTGTTTTACTCATCTATATCAAATCCTTTGTTTTTCATTCAGTGTTTTTATTGTAAACTATTTTCCCAATTCCGCAAAGTACTAATTCCCTTTTTCTGTATTTGTGAAATATTTATGAAAAAGTATTTGAAATTCCATCAAAACCATAGTATAATAGATAGGCACTGGAGACGTATCGAAGTGGCCATAACGAGCTTGACTCGAAATCAAGTTGTCGGGCAACCGGCACATGGGTTCGAATCCCATCGTCTCCGCTATACAAATTGAGGCTGTTACCTCAGAGTAACAGCCTCTTTTCTTTTTTCAATGCTGAATTTTTCTTATTTCCAGTCCATTATCCACCATTTCGGATTTTTTCAGGAAAGTTTTCAACCGCCAATCACAATACTATACACCTTTTTAAATGTTTCATCCACATTCAGGCTGTTGATACCCGGTTTGTCCTGCAATTCACCTTCATAGCCGAAATTGTCGCATCGTCCGCACCACGGTTCCAGGCACACAAAAGGTGCTCCCGGGGCCGCCCAGATACCAAAATTCGGAAATCCGTCACATAACAGGGTCAAATAATCCGAGCCATCCGGCATAACAATTCCTGCCTGTCTGATCTGTCCGCCGTCAAAAACAAGGGCATCCAGGTCAAAAAGGTCTTTTCTCAGCTGGTATTTGTGATCAGTCAACATCATTGTGTAAACCTTATCCGGCAAACCGGTTCCCGTATTCATGTCGATATGGATAAAATGCAATTCATCCTGATCCTCCGCAAACTTCAGCGCATAATCACTGTATTCCGTATCCGGCAGCACCGGCACATTAAATCCGGGATGTCCGCCAATTGTAAAATGCATCGGATGGTCACCTATATTCTTTACCTGCCACTGTATATCCACTTTATCTCCATCCAACCGATGGGTGATCATCAATTCAAAATCAAACGGATAAACCTTTCTTGTTTCTGCATTCGACACCAGTCGATGGGTCACAGAAGCCGGACTTTCTTCAACTCTTTCCAACACATAATCTCTGGCAAAACCATGCTGATCCTGCACATAATGTCTGCCCTGATACAGGTATTCGCCGCCGTAAAACTTGCCTACATTCGGAAAAAGGATCGGTGCCTGCCTTTTCCACCAGGCCGGGTCTCCCTGCCAAATCAGTTCGCGGCTATATTTTTTGTCATAAATGCTGACAAGTTCTGCACCCAAATCATCGATCGTCACAACCAGACGGTCATTTTCCATCTTAAATCTTCCCATATCTATTCTCCTTCTCTTTCTGATGCAATCTATTGATGTATATTTTTATTATCAAACAGCAACATATCCCGCTTGTATCAGCTTCTGACCGCCCATCGGAGTTTTGTGGAATGTGCACGGCTGTTGCATCTGCATTCTTCCGCAGAAGGACGAATCACATCCTTCGCGGCTTCACTGTAAATACCAGCTTTCACATTTTCCTTGAAAGATTTCTTTACCAGTCTGTCTTCTCCTGAATGGAACGTCAAAACAGCTACTCTGCCGCCCGGATTCAACACATCCGGAAGTTTCTGAAGAAAAGCTTCCAACACTTCAAATTCACTGTTCACATCAATACGCAGCGCCTGAAATGTTCTGGCACAGGATTTCTTCACTGCCTCTTTCCGATCTGCAGCCGGTACTCTGACCAACGCCTTTTCAATTAATTCACGCAGTTTTGATGTTGTATCCACCGGATGCCCTTTTTTCAGTTCCTGCATCACAACTGACGCGATCTCTGCCGCATAAGGTTCATCAGAGTTCTCAATCAACATACCCTCAAATTCATCCCTTGTCACATGCTTTAACCGCTCGGATGCAGGCTCTCCCTTTGTCTGATCCAGTCTCAGATCCAACGGTCCGTCATATTTATAAGAAAATCCTCTGTCCGGGTTATCAATCTGCATGGAAGAAACCCCCAGGTCTGCCAGTATAAAATCGAATTTGCCGTCTTTTTCGGCTACCTCATCAATATTGGCAAAGTTGATCTTCCGAACCGTCAGTATGTCCGGTCCGAATCCCTGATTTCTCAACCTCTCTTCTGTCTTGGCCATCTCAATGGCATCCACATCAAGAGCCGTCAGATGACCTTCGCCATTCAGGCACCTCAACATAGCGGATGTATGCCCGCCATATCCCAACGTAGCATCCAGTCCTCTTTGCCCCGGCTGAATCTGCAGAAAATCAAGGATTTCCTGCACCATGATCGATATATGCATTCCTGCCGGTGTGCCGCCCTTCCGAATCACTTTCTCAACTGTTTCACCGTATTTCTCAGGATTCAGCTCCTTGTATTTCTCGTTGTAATGTCTCGGATGTGTTCCTTTGTACCGTACCCTTCTCTTGTGTACCGGTTGATTCTCTGTATTACTTTCCATTTAATCTTCCTTCCATCCTTCGTTCAAACGGGATAAAACACGCTTCGCGTGTTTCATCCCGTTATCACATTCTCTACTGTTCCATTGCCCCGGATGCCTCACCGGCTTCAACTGCAGGTGCTGCCTCCTCCGGTGCGCTGGTTGCCGGCGCACTTGTCTCTGGCGGGTTCGTTGCCGGTGCACTTGTCTCAGGTGCACTTGTCTCAGGTGCACTTGTCTCTGGCGCACTTGTCTCAGGTGGGTTCGTCTCTGGCGCACTTGTCTCTGGCGCACTTGTCTCTGGCGCACTTGTCTCAGGTGCTTTTGTTTCTGTTGCCTTCGTCTCAGTTTCCTGCTTTTTCTCTGTTTCCTTCTTTGTCTCAGTCTCTTGCTTTGTCTCTGCCTCTGTATTCTTGCTGCTAGATGAACTGCTTCCGGATGTCTGTCCAGGCACATAAGTGACACCGCCGTACACGACAACATAATAACCTGTACTGATATTATTATAGAGTGTTTTTGCCTTCTCATAAGGCATATTGATACATCCGTGGGAACCATTGTACTGATAAATTGTTCCGCCGAAACTGCTTCTCCACGTAGCATCATGGAAACCAACACCGCCGTTAAACGGCATCCAGAATGATACCGGTGAAGCATAATCGGCACCTCGAAGAACTGTATTCTTCTCCATGCTGTATACCTGATAAACACCGGTCGGTGTCATATGAGTCTGGCTGACACTTCCTGATACAATATTCGAGGACATGATCAGTTCACTATTCTTATATAAATACAACTTCTGATTCGTCAGATCCACTTCCACATAATTGCCTCCGAAATTCTTCTTGATACCGGAAGCACTTTCCGTATAAGGCACTTCACGCTCGCCTGAAACTTCATCTGTCAGACACTGTAAAACATCTTCAAATAAAGCACTTGTATCAAGAGTCTCTCCGCTCACCGGTACATTCAATGAAATCACACTTCCCGATGTGGTTGTGAAATCCATATTCATCTTCTTGGAACTGTATTTCTCAGAAATGCCATTCACCCATTCCTGTACTTTATCATGATCAATCTGAAGCGTACCGTCTTCATCAATATACACCCACTGGCTGATCTGTTCGTGATTGATCACTTCTTCCTTCTTTTCACCGTTCTTCTTAAATGGATACTTCAGTTCTACCTGAAGATAGGCATTAGCCTGCTGCAAAATCTTATTGGCATTCTCAGAATCCTCACTCAAAACAGGCTGCTGATACAGGCCCTTGGCCTCAACATCCAGTTTCGATACATTCTCTTCAATCGCATCTTCAACCGCTGCTGTCACTTTACCTTCATCCAGCGTTGTTCCCTGCTCACCGTTACGCAATGAAAAAGCATTCTTCCCTGCATCATAAACCAGCTGTGCATTCTCCGGTGCGATCATCTTCGTTGTATCCATTGCACTGCACTGTGCCAATTCCTGTTTGACGCGCTCTTCATTATATGTAAAAAGATTATTCACTGTCAGTGCCAGATCCTTCTGATCGGTTTCTTTCAGCTTGTGTTCATTCTGCTGATCCTTCAATGCCTGCAGATCTGACGCTTCATTGTAAGCCATCTGAATGTCACTGCCTTTGATGGTCAGCTGTTCATTCTTAAAATCTACGACAAGCTCATAATCCTTCGCAGATTCCTTCAGCTGTTCTTCCAACTCGCTGACAGACATTCCTTCAATATTCATATCATTCAATGTTGTTCCCGGATAAAAAACATTCTTATAATTATTACTTCCGGCCATAAAATACCAGCCGCCGAAACCAGCTGCCAAAGCAGCCACTGCCACCACAGTTATGCCAAATATCCTGAACTTGTTATTCTTTTTCATTATCTATTCCCCCTGTAGGATCATTCTATTTTAATTTCTTACTATTCGCCTATTATATCATGATTCGCACCTTTGGTGCTTGACGCTGCTTACGCAGCTATCCTGATCGCCATTCGCCGTTCGCGATGAACAAGCATTGCTTGCTCCCGCTCACTAACGCTCATTATATCACAGATTCAGAAAAAAAACGGATTCTTTTTTCTTAAAATAATATGACTTTTCACGGATTTGAAAAAGGGACCGTTGTGCCTGCAACGATCCCTCGACAAAATACTGCTTTATTCTTTTTATTCCGATTTCAATTGTCAAAATATCTTATATTCCAGCATGACAGCCCATCTGTTATTTTCTGGTAATATAACCCTTTGCTGTCAGGAATTCCGCACAAAGAACAGCACCGCCTGCTGCACCGCGGACTGTATTGTGGGATAAACCAACAAACTTGTAATCATACACCTTATCTTCACGAAGACGACCAACAGAAATACCCATACCATGCTCATAGTCAACATCCAGACTTACCTGAGGACGATTGTCTTCTTCAAGATACTGAATAAACTGCTTCGGTGCGCTTGGCAGCTCCAGTTTCTGAGGCTCACCCGAGAAATTCACCAGTTTTTCAATCAGCTGTTCCTTTGTCGGTTTCTTTGCAAATTTAACAAAGACAGCCGCTGTATGACCATTCAATACAGGAACACGGATACACTGAGATGTAATAATCGGGCTCTCTGCCTTCACAATCTCACCATTCTCAATATGTCCCCAGAGTCTTAAAGGCTCCATCTCAGACTTCTCTTCTTCACCGCCAATGTAAGGAATAATGTTGCCAACCATCTCCGGCCAGTCTTTGAAAGTCTTGCCGGCACCGGAAATAGCCTGATAGGTTGTAACAACAACTTCTGTCGGCTCAAATTCCTTCCATGCTGTCAGAACAGGGGCATAACTCTGAATGGAACAGTTCGGTTTAACGGCAATAAAACCTCTTGTTGTTCCCAGACGTTTCTTCTGATCCTTGATAACTTCAAAATGCTCCGGATTGATCTCCGGAACGACCATCGGTACATCCGGTGTCCATCTATGGGCACTGTTGTTGGAAACAACAGGTGTCTCACATTTCGCATAGGCTTCCTCAATCTTCTTGATCTCATCCTTGGACATATCAACTGCACTGAATACGAAATCTACATCCTTGCACATTTCTTCAACTTCCAGTACATTTCGCACAACAAGCTTCTTCACAGTCTCCGGCATTGGTGTATCCATCTTCCATCTGTCACCAACGGCATCTTCATAGGTCTTACCTGCGGAACGCGGACTTGCAGCCACAGCTGTTACTTCAAACCATGGATGATTCTCCAGCAAACTGATAAAACGCTGTCCGACCATACCTGTTGCACCTAAAATTCCAACTCTTAACTTCTCACTCATAACAATTGACTCCTATTCGTATTCATTCTCTCTCAAAAATGTCCGCATTGGAAACACATTTGTCTTTCACTAGTGTATACTACATCAACTTCTCACAAAATGCAAGTATTGTTTTTAGAAAAAATATAAAAATTTTATTTTTATTTTGATGTATTTGTGGTATTATAAATCATATATTCTAATCAGACGATTGTCTACTTGTTTTTTAGAAAGGGTGACTATTTCATGAAGAAGACAATAAAGGCTATTGCAGCCGCTGCAGCAATTGGTGCAGGTATCGGCGCAGTTGTTTACTTTATCAAGAATAAACTGTATCAGGAAGATCTGTCTGACGACTTTGATGATGATTTTGATGATGATTTCGATGATTTTGATGATGACGAAGAAGACGCATCCTCTAAGGATTCCCGTGAATATGTCAATCTGCATCCGACATCCGAGAAGGAAGAAGATGCTGAATCAGAACCAGCCGAAGATGCACCTGAAGACGAGCCAGAGAAAGACGATCATTCCGGAGCTGAAGCCGCAGAAGAAGAATAATCATTTTCCCGGCAGCTTTCAGACTGACGAATATATTAATCACACTGCTGCTTCGGCACCAGTTTAATAAAGGAGATTTCAACAATGAGTACAGAAGAAAAAGAATTAGAAGTAACATCCACAGAAGCACCTAAGAAACCTGCAAGAAAACCTCGTAAGCCGGTTGATCCTGCTGTATGGGAAGAATTAAAGGCTATGCAGGAAAGCGGTGAAGTTCTGACAGTTAAGATCAATGCTGCTGTCAATGCCGGTGTCATCTCTTATGTAAAGGGTGTTCGCGGATTTATTCCTGCTTCTTTATTATCCATCGCTTATGTCGAAGATTTAAACGAATGGGTTGATAAATCTATCGAAGTTAAGGTTATTACTGTCGATCCAGAAGAGAAACGTCTTGTTCTCTCAGGCAAAGCTGTAGAACAGGAAAAGGCAGCTGCTGAAAGAGCTGCTAAGATGGATGCTGTCAATGTTGGTGACATCTACGACGGTAAAGTTGAAAGAATCACTTCTTTCGGCGCTTTTGTAGGCTTTGCTGATGACTTATCCGGTCTTGTTCACATCTCTCAGATGGCTAACAAGCATATCGAATCCCCGAACGAAGTTGTCAAAGTCGGTGACGAAGTTAAGGTTAAGGTTATCGGCAAGAAAGATGGCAAGATCAGCCTCAGCATGAAAGCTGCTCTTGATGCAGATGCAGAAGTCGTTGATAACAGAGAACCTGCTTTCAACTACAAAGAAGAAGGTCAGGCAGCAACAAGCCTTGCTTCCTTACTTGCAGGCATCAAGTTAGACTAATCTTTATTATCGTTGGAATGCAATGCCCGGATCATCAGAATTGTTGATTCGGGCATTTTTATATTATGAAAGAAGGGCTGCTTTTCAAAAAGCAGCCCTTCTTTCATCACATATTCAATTAACCCAGCCACTTCAATGACGGCCAATACATCACAAAGGCCTTCGCTATGATCTTATCCTTCTTCACATAGGTATTGTGCCAGTACCTGGAATCCTTCGAAACAGCCCTATTATCTCCCAACATGAAATAACTGTCCTCCGGCACCTGATAAGGCCCGAAATCACCTGTCGGCTCCTCACTCAGATAAGGCTCATCCAGCAATTCACCATTAATATAGACCTTACCACTGATTATTTCTACTGTTTCTCCCGGCAGGCCGATAATACGCTTCAGATAATCGACACTCTCATCATCCGGGTATTTGAAAATAACGATATCGCCTCTCTCCGGTTCTTTAAAATCGTAATACAATCGAAGTCCCATGATCCTGGATCCGGCAGGGATCGTTGTTTCCATCGATCCGGTAGGTACAACCGCATTCGCTATAATAAAAAAGTCCACAAGCAGAGCAATTATAATCGCTGAAACAATCACCTTGACCCAGCTGAACACTTCGGCTTTTATGGAGGCTTTCTTCTCCTCAGACATAAACTTTCTCGTCTCCTCACTGTATAAGTCTTCATTCATTTAAAGCATTAAACGCAATAAAATATGCATTACATTATAACATATACATTGAGAAATGACAAACATTTATTAGATAAAGAACACACTGAAAATCAACAGCACCGACCGCTGCGAAACCCTGGCCCATGCTGTCGATGATACAGAAAAAGAGCGGATTCTGTCCGCCCTTGAAAAAATGCTATTCTAAAGTCCTGATTCACCGGCGATCAGGACTTTTTTCCCCTGAAAAGCAAAGCCGTAATGATGAATCTGCGCCTTTTTAAAGCCCTGCGCCAAAAGTTCAGCGTCATAATGTTTATCCTCAATCTGCTGCAATGCAGCTTGCACAGTTTCCTCAAGTGTCTGCTCTTTCCGACTGTTATGAACCTTGAATTCCATCACAATTGCAGGCAAATGTTTTCCTGAACGTTCTCTTGGAATCATCATCACATCATAACGGCCAAATCCACTTTCCCGATTTGAACGTATCCTGTAGTTCTCCCACTGTTCTACAATAAGTCCCAGTATAAACCCATGATAAAAACGTTCCGGCTCATCTGTCTCAGAACAGTCACTCCCTGTATCAAAAAAACTAAAAGTTGCCATGATAACTTCATTCAGATAATGATTCATCGCCTCGATATCATCCGACAATAAAGCTTTCATAAAACCATTGTAGCTAGACTGGGTAATGCCAAACCAACTCTTGAACATGCTTGAAAACATGCTTGCCGTTTCGAGATTTGTAATACTTAAATAATACCATGGTTCCATCGTCATGCCTCGATATTCCACACGATCTGCTTTCAGATAGCCACTGGCTAAAAGCAGACTCCAGATAGCATTCTCATCCCGATCCAACTGTTCAAATACAATCTGCTCATCAAAACATGCCTCAATCTGCCCGCCGTTTAATAATGTCTCCATTCCGGTTTTTATCTCAGAAGACGCTGTTTGAATCATCCGATTAATAAGGCCGTTGGAACTGGTTGCCGCCCAATAAGATCTAATCTGTCCTTCTTTTAAAAAATTAGTGATTGACCAGGGATTATAAATATCCTTTTTTGAACCAAAGATAAAGCCGTCATACCACGCTTTGACAGAACTTTTCTGTTCTCCAAGATCAAAAAGTTCCAGTGCCTGAAATACTTCTTTTTCGGTAAATCCAAAACATTCTGCATACCTTTCAGACGTTGCCGTGATAACCACCAGATTATTCAAATCCGAAAAAATCGAAGCCTTGGATATTCTTGTAATTCCCGTCATCAAAGCTCTTTCAAGATAAGGATTGGTTTTAAATGTAGAATTAAACAATCCTCTTACAAACGATGTAAATTTATCCCAATAATCATGGATATAGGCTTCCTGCATCGGTGTATCATATTCATCCAGCAGGATAATCGCCTTCCTGCCATAATATAAATAGCAATAATATGACAAATCCTGCAGTGCACTCTGTGCGATCACATCGTCCATATCAGCTGTCACATTCATAAATTGTCTCCTCTGAACTTCCGTCAGCGCTTCTGACCGTCCAATCTCATGAAACTGCTGATATACATTTGCAATAATTTTCTTAATCTTATAAATGGCATCTCTGTAATTGTCCTGCTTGACATCCGCAAAACTCAGAAAAATCACCGGATATTTGCCTTGAATAGCTCTATAATCTTCTTTCTCCCAGACAGATAACCCTTCAAACAAGTCCGCTCTTTCTGCGTACTGATGAGAAAAGAAACAGTTGAGCATACTCATATTCAGCGTCTTGCCAAAACGGCGCGGTCTGGCAATCAGCGTAATGTCATCACCTGATTCCCACCATTCACTAATGAAATGCGTCTTATCTACAAAAAAATAATTGCCCTCTCTAAGGGAAGCAAAATCCTGCTTACCGATACTGATAACCTGATTCATATATACTCCATTATCTGTTATTCAATGCACTCTGCCTGTTACTCTACATCCATATCACCAAAATCAATGACTAATTCATCATAAATACCGGCCTTCACAGAATCCTTCAACGTATATTCTTCCATGCTCTCTTCCTCCGCAGACTCTGCCACAAAATGGTACACAAATATTCTATCCTTATCCGGATCTACAATCCAATATTCTCTGGCGCCTGCCGTTCTGTATTTAAACAGTTTCGTATAATAATCCATTCGTCTGCTGGCCGGTGAAACAATCTCTATAATCCAGTCCGGCGCACCTTTACAGCCCTTGTCTGTCAGTTTATTTCTATCACAGATAACCGATATATCCGGCTCAACATAGGTATTTGCGGATTCATCCAGATACACTGCAAAAGGAGCTGCATACACCTTACACTGCCCACCTTTCGAACGAACATAGGCCTTTATCTGACTCGAAAGCTCCATCGAAACATCCTGCTGCTTTCTCGTGGGTGGTGCCATATAATAAATCTGACCATCAATTAATTCTGCCCTTTCATCCTCCGGCAAAGCATAAATATCATCTACTGTATATGTTTTTTCTTTTATTAACGGCATCCAATCACTCCTTTAACTATTCTATTCGCTTATAAACTATCTCTAGTATACCAGTTTACACTATTTCCAACAAGGGATATTCTTGTGCATTGTCTTACCGTGATGTAAAGCATTTAATAAAATAATCGTAACTGTTCAGAGCCGCAAAGACCGTATAAAAATTAAAATTCTGCAATGTCTGATATTTCCGCATTACCATCCAAATCTTCATAGAAAATATTAACAATTCTTACACATTGTTACAAACTGTCTGGCCGCCGAATTCAGCGGATGCTGATAATCATACACCAGGCAGATTTCTCTTATCGGTATTTCTTCCTGCAATTGAATCGTCACAATCTCCTCTTTCTTCAACGATTCTCTTGTCATTGGCTCCGGTACAAAAGCCAGCCCCAGATCAGACTTAACCATCAGTAGAATCTGATCTGTTGTGGCTACTTCGATATCCGGCGCAAATTCCTGTCCATGTGTCATAAAAAAACGGTTGTAAAACTTATAAGTCATCGTTTCCTGACCAAGTCCCATCAGTGAATATTCCTTCAATTCAGACAAACTGACTGCACGACTGGTCAGATGTTCAAAGGTTCTGCCGCCCACAAGTATGTCCTGAAAAGAGGCCAGTGAAGTCACCTTCAGCGGTCCCGCTGTTTCCACGGGTGTCGATACCACAGCAAAATCAACTTTACCGCTTCTGACCGCCTCAAGAGCCTGCGGTGTCGAATAATTATAGATTTTTAAACGGATTCCCGGGTAACTCTGATGGAAACTTTTTAATTGATCCACCAAAAAAATATTCAGCGCCGTCTCACTTGTGCCGATCACAATATTACCGTGCAGCAGGCCATCATTTTCCGAAAGAGCCTCTTCCGCTGCAAAAATCTGAGCCATCGCAGCAGATACATAATTATAAAGTTCCTCTCCCTCCGATGTCAGCTGAACACCTCTGTTTGTCCGAATAAACAACGTCGCATGTACCTGCTGCTCCAGACAGTTCATCGCTCTCGTAATATTCGGCTGACTATTTCCCAGGACTCTGGCCGCCTTTGTAAAATTGCGGTACTTGGCCACATAATAAAAAATCCGATAATACTCAAAATTGACATTCATACTTTTACTCCAGACATATCAAAACATAATCGATATCATATCAATTATAGTTTTTACTTATTTCTACATTCATAGTATAATCGAACAGAATATGAAAATCAAGGAAGGACGTGTAATAAATAATGGAAGAAAAAACGATTTTTCCTCGGGAAGAGCATTCAGATATATTATTTCAAAAAATTTTAAATGATCCATGGGCTTGTGAAAAACTTCAGGCAACATTCTGCGATTTTCTATTTTGTAATGATGAATTTGATCATCCCCTTTCACCTGAAGAATTTTCCAAAGCTTTATTTGAATCCTATAAGAATAGAGATTTGTCCGCATTTTTGATAGGCATTTGCCAGAATACTATTTTTGACCTTCTTCGGAATTCTTTTCTGATTCCTTACCGTTTCAATGCAGACGGCAAACAGAATCCGATTATCATGACCGATGAAAAAGGTCTCTTACTTCCGGAGTATGATAATCCTTTTTATAAGAAAGAATACAGTACTTTTCGAAAAATTTATCATGATCTTGAATCAGATAGAAACATTTTTCTGGCTCAAGCCTATCGCTACAGCCATGATTACGGTCCAAACCATATGAATATCGAGCAGAAGATTCTTGAGATCACAACAGGCATTCTTCTGATCCGTGAACTTCCGGACACAGTAAAACTCAAAGAAACCGAGGCAGAGGCCTATGCTGCTGTCTGGGATATCATGATCGCACTGGAAAAAGAGCTGCCGATGGCCTATGTCTTTTATGGACAGGACACACTGGTAGAACATAATAAACGATATGACGAAATCGGCATATTTTTACCGAACTCTCATTTTCTGAAACATCTGGAGAAACATATTGAAAAAGCCGAGGCGATTATCTATGCGCAAAAATAATACTGCATCAGCATCTGCCGCTTCTTATGTTGATATCATGGAAAAAAACCATATGGAAATTCCATGGCATGATTATGCGGATGCTGACAGCCATGTTATCATCAGTCAGACTGGATTGATTGAGAAATCCTCTGTCATCGGCCGTGTAGGTCTGATCATGCTTTCCTGCGGCACCGGTGCATGGCGCGTCCGTACTTCCATGAACCGTTTGTCCAGAGAACTTGGTGTGACCTGTACTGTTGATGTTGGATTAATGTCCATTTCATTCAACTGCTTTGACGGCAAAGACTGCGTTTCACAGTCTCTCAGCATCGCCAATACCGGTGTCAATACATCTAAGCTGTATCGAATGGAACAATTCGTAGATTCTTTTCCGACAATGGAAGCCAAACTTACCGGTGAAGAAATCCATAAAAGACTGGATGAAATTGAAGAAATCCACGGTCTGTATTCACCTGTAAAACTTGGTTTTGCAGCAGCACTGGCCTGCAGCGCCTTTACATTTTTACTTGGCGGCGGCCCTGTGGAAATGATACTGGCCTTTATTGCAGCCGGTATCGGTAATTTTATCCGTACAAAGCTGATTAAACACCACTATACATTGTTTTTAAATATTGCAGCCTCCATATCGGCTGCCTGCCTGGTTTATGCACTGCTTTTGAAGTTGTCTGAGGTCTGCTTCGGCATCTCCTCATTCCATGAAGCAGGCTATATCTGTTCCATGTTATTTATCATTCCGGGCTTTCCCTTTATTACAAGCGGCATTGACCTTGCCAAACTGGATCTTCGTTCCGGTCTGGAACGTCTGACCTACGCGATCATTATTGTGCTTGTTGCCACAATGTTTGCATGGATCATGGCTTTACTACTAAAATTGAAACCCGTTGATTTTGCTGCCATGAACATTGATCCCATCTTACATATGTTTCTTCGGATCATTACCAGCTTCTGCGGCGTTTTCGGTTTCTCGATCATGTTCAACAGTGCCATTCCTATCGCAGCCACCGCTGCGCTGATTGGCGCTGCTGCCAACACATTACGACTTGAACTCATTGATTTCACCCAGATGCCATCTGCGGAGGCCGCTTTCATCGGTGCACTGACAGCAGGTTTACTTGCATCCATTATTAAACGAAATCATGGTTATCCAAGAATATCTATCACTGTTCCTTCCATTGTGATCATGGTTCCGGGGCTTTACCTTTATCGTGCCATCTATAATCTTGGCATTATGTCCCTGAACGAATCCGTTTCGTGGTTTGCAGCAGCGATTATGATCATAGCCGCTCTCCCCCTTGGCCTGATCTTCGCAAGAATCCTGACTGACCGCACATTCCGTTATTGTACTTAACCCGGCAAGTACTAAGACAATAACTGATAATTTTTACTGGAGGAATCATCAATGAGTTTCAAGCACCACAAACAAATGTCCGAATCTTTCCTGACTGCTGCCTTTTTGTCAGTGTCAGGAGGATTACAGGACGCTTATACTTATATTTTTCGCGGAAAAGTCTTTGCCAATGCCCAGACAGGCAATATTGTCCTGCTGAGCCAAAGCATTATCGAGAAAGACTTTGTCCGGGCGATCCATTACCTTGTGCCTCTTTTGTTTTTTGCCCTGGGCATCGCCATCGCTGAATGTATCCACGTCAAATTTCAGCGTATCCAACATATCCATTGGCGCCAACTGGTTCTCGTACTTGAGATTCTTCTTTTGCTGGTTGTTGGATTTCTGCCGACACGACTGAATCTGCTGGCCAATGCCATGGTTTCATTCTCATGTGCCATGCAGGTTCAGAGTTTTCGTAAAGTCAACGGATACGCCTTTGCCAGTACTATGTGCATCGGCAACATCCGAAGCGGCACAGATGCCTTATGTGCTTTTATCCGTACCCGTGATAAAAACACTTTGCGCAAATCCCTGTGCTACTGGGGAATCATTTTACTCTTTGCCATCGGTGCAGGTATCGGCGGTTACGGCATTACAATTTTCGGCATGCAAACCATATGGATTTCCTGTATGCTTCTTCTGATCGGATTTCTTATGATGTTCATCAAAGAAGAACAGACAGAACATATGGAACCGATGACACTTTAAATAAGCCCACTTCTTTTCATTTTTTATCTATCCTTTATATCTCATAGGCAATATTACCTATGAAAAAAAAGTGTCCTGAATCTACCTTCAGGGCACTTTTTCACATTCGTATCTTATACAGATCAAACCTGTATTCTATTTAACTTTCTTATTTCACTTCTACAAGTTCGATTTTGAAATTCAGTTCTTTGCCTGCCATCTCATGATTAGCATCAAAAGTAATCATCTTCTCGTCCTTGCCAGTTACCTTTACAAGGAAAGGCTGACCGTACTGATTGGTCAGGTAAACCTGCTGACCCACTGTCAGTTCCTCAGATCCCGGAAGCTGTGCGATCTCGACTTCAATAATTGCATTCGGATCCGGCATGCCATAAGCCTCTTCCGGCATCAGATGAATTTCTTTGATCTCACCGACTTCCATATCAGCCACGGCTGCATCAAAGCCTTTGATCATCTGTCCTGCGCCGCAGACGAATTCCAGCGGCTCACCGCGGTCATAGGATGAATCAAACTGTGTGCCGTCGTTAAAAGTACCTCTGTAATGGGTGCGGCATGTCTTACCGACATTACGTCCTGTCATTGTATTTTCCATGATTAAAAATCCTCCGTTTATCCGTTTTTTATTCGACATGATGTCTTCTTTTAAGAGTACACTACCAATCGTCTTTTCACAAGTAAAACTTTTATAAATTTTCAGCTTTCACTTTTCATCCCCGGAAACATATGATAAAAGTAGAATTCCCCGGAGGATTTTTCCGTATGCATTTAAAAAAGTTTTTCTCAGCGGCTGCACTGCTTGGCTGTCTTACCATGATCTTTACCGGCTGCTCCCAAAAAAGTTCCGGCCTGACACCGGTCACCCTCAGCGAAGTTGCCCATTCCATCTTCTATGCTCCCATGTATGTGGCTATCGAAAATGGCTACTTTGCCGATGAAGGTCTGGATATTACTCTGGTGAACGGTTCCGGTGCAGATAATGTAATGACATCTCTCATATCCGGCGACGCAGATATAGGCTTTATGGGGCCCGAAGCCACTGTCTATGTCTACAACCAAGGGGCACAGAACTATGCTGTCAATTTTGCCCAGCTGACCCAGCGCGCCGGCAACTTCCTTGTTGCAAGAGAGAAAGAACCGGATTTCACATGGCAGGATTTGAAAGGCAAAACCGTTCTGGGCGGTCGCGAAGGCGGCATGCCTGAAATGATTTTCGAGTATGTTTTAACCCTCAACAACATTGACCCGAAAACTGACCTGACCATCATCCAGAATGTGGATTTCGGACTGACGGCCGAAGCTTTTGCCAGCGGCACCGCCGACTATACCGTAGAATTTGAACCATTTGCTACCTCTCTGGAAATGAACGGCAACGGGCATGTTATTGCATCTCTCGGTGAAGACTCCGGCTATGTCCCATATACCTGTTTCTCGGCCCTTGATAGCTATATTCAGGCGCATCCGGATATCATTCAGGCATTTACCAATGCCATCCAAAAAGGCCTGGATTACGTAGACAGCCACACACCTGCTGAAATTGCTGATGTCATCCAGCCGCAATTTGAAGAGACTGATACCGATAAACTCATCGCCATTATCGACCGTTACGCTGCACAGGATACATGGAAGGAAGACTGTATTTTCACAGAGGAAGCTTTCAACTTGCTGCAGAATATCCTTGACCAGGCCGGAGAACTGACTGAGCGGGTGGATTATGGCACTCTTATTACAACAGAATTTGCCGAAAAAGCTGTTCAAGAATGAAATAACACTAAATCTCCGAGATAAATATCTCTTTTAAACAGCAATAACCTCAAAATCCATCCTACTCAAAAACTGAGTTTGGATTTTGAGGTTATTTTACTGCCAAAATTACTGACCCGCTACTTTTATTTTTTGCCACACATAATCATGCATCAGCCCATTCGGACACCAGTCCATAGTCAGTTCTTCCAGTAATGCCATATCTCGGTTTGCATAGGCTTTCTCTATTTCATAACAGTAAAAAGAAATCAGTCTGTCCACAAACGCTTCTTCTGATTTTCCTGCACTGAATGCACGTATCCTTTCTACAAACTCATCACAGCTATTTTGACTGTCCTTCTCCTGGCCTTTACAATTTTCTGTCATTGCTGCAAGTATCTCTCCTATCTCATCAAACGCCCTGGATACTCTGCTTTGTCGTCTGACATCCGATATTTCAAGTTTTTTCTTCTCTTCCTGCAGAAATTGTCTCCAAATCAGCTTAAATCCTTCATCAATTTCACCTTTTCCCTTAATATATCCATTAAAAGGTGCTGTTATTGAATACCATCTTCCGTTCAGCTTCTCAACATATCTTTTTCTTTCTTTTACCGTTGTATTTTTTACAAGATATTTTTCATATATTTGATTTGTCGGGCTTATAAACTGCGTTTTTATCACAGCAGTCAAACGACGTAATATCAGATTTTTCGACCACCCCATATCAACAATATCCAAATGTCCTGTACTATTTATCCACTGAATAACAAATAATACACTCGCATAATTCATATCCCACTGACTGTTATTTATTTTCTCAATATTCACTTTAAAGTACCTCGTGTTATATTGCTAATAACTTTTTTGTTTTTGCAGTTGTAAACTGGATAACCGGACCAGAAAACAGAATAGTGGCTATTGCACATATACCAAACTTTCCGCCTAATACAACACCGACAATCACCATCAAAACATCCAGTATCATCCGCACACCTTTCACCTGCCAGTGATTCTTCTCGGCAAGCGAAAAAGTTAGAGCCTCATACGAGCCCCGCCCCATAGACGCTGATGCATAAAATCCGGTACCGACAGCAAACAACATAACTCCTAATATCATAATGACTGCATTTAGCCATAAATGTGAACTATATACATGGGCATCTGCAAATAAATCTACACAAAAACTGTACACCAACTGATACAAGATTGTGCCGATATTCAGCTGTGAACGATCATAAAAAAATACAAAAACTATCATTATCAAAGCCACTATCAGAGAAGCCATACCAATACTTATATGAAATGTTTTTGACATGCCCTGCCATACGATTGCGAGGGTTGCTCCTCCAAATCCCGCATACAAGGCCAACGTGATGCCATATGCTGCAAGCATCGATCCCAGCACAATAATCATTATCTTTTTTATCCATCCTATTCTTCCCATTGCTATAACCTCTTTCTGTACGGATACTAAAACAAACGAAAACGATCTGCTCTTAACCAATCGCACTCATTATCTGCATAAAAAAAACTATAGACTTAACTGTTATGTTCAGAAACAGTAGAAATCTATAGCCTTCATTATTCGTTTGCCGAGACAAGCTCCGTATTCATTTAAATTTATCATACATACCTTCAGAGCACTTGTCAATACTTTTTTGTATTGACAAATGCTCTGTTTATTATCTTCAAGCACTGCGGTCTATTCGGCAGCTTCATCACCGAAAGGCGTTCTGTCATCCAGTGCATAGGCCTTCAACTCTCTTGCATCCGCCAGATACTGATCTGCCTGGCTCTTATAATCAGCTTCAGAAGACGCAGACACAAGCACCGTCTCAGTGATCATCTCACCATCGTATTTATACTGCACAAGCTCATACTTATCATTCTGGTTGTTGAATGCCAAGAAGCCATACTTCGTTGACAAGTAGGCTGTATCAATGGCCATTGCACCAATGGTTGTCACTGCTCCCTGATTGCATGAATAAACACTCATGGCCTCTTTGCCGACAATCAGTTCCGGTGAACCGTTGCCTGTCACATCCATCAGATAATAAACAGCCTCCTGATCAGAAGTTCCATCCAGAAGAACTTTGTAATTCTTTTGAACCGTTTCATCCATCGCAGTCGTCTCCGTCTCACTGCTGACGACCTCCGCGACTTCGGATACAATATCTACCGGCTTTTCAGATGCTGCTTCCTGATTGCTGCCCCTGCCACATGCTGCAAGCAGCACCGTCAGAAGCAAAATCATACACACTGTACATGTTTTGTCCAACTTCATTCTCTTCATAATGACCCATTGATTAATACAGAAGAATAACGGCAAAGGCTTCCAGATTCTCTGTATCAGATGCATTTCTGATGCCATGTGTCTGTCCGCCCAGACAAACACAGGAATCCCCTTCATGAAGTGTCACCATTGTGCCGTTGTCATTGTATTCTGCATTTCCCTTTGCAATACAAATAATTTCTTCTTCACCTTCATGTGTATGCTCGCCGATAGAACATCCCGGCTTAAGCACCAGCTTCGCGATCATCTTAGCATTTCCGTTAAACTCCTCAGGTTCAAGATAACGGATAATCTCCACAGTTCCGTCTCCGCCTCGCATATGCTCATTGTATAACTTCACCATATCTTCTGCTCGTTTAATCATTGCTGTCTACCTCCTGTACATTTCCCGATCCATACTAAAAATCGGATATTTTCGTCTCTTAGCATACCATCTGCAGGCAGTGAATGCAAGCCTTTCATCAACATGGTTTTCATTACTACATATTGCAATTTTTGATTGACCTTTTGCTATTTTATAGACTATACTATAAGGAGATAAATTTTCAACGAAAGGACTGAACCCGATCATGGAACAAGGCAACGATATCCCTTCCGTCATCGAAGAAGTTTTCAAACGCTATACCGATGGCAGTTATATCAAGGCGTCCATGCTGCCGGATCTTGATTTATATGTAGACCAGATTACAACATTCCTGACCCGGCATCTTGCCAAAACCATCCGTTTTGAAGATGACAAGATCATGACCAAGACCATGATCAACAACTACACGAAGAATCATCTGCTGCCGCCACCGGACAAGAAGAAGTATTCCAGAGACCATATTCTTCTGATGATCTTTATTTACTATTTTAAGAATTTTCTGCCCATCAGCGACATCAAGACCATTCTGGGGCCTCTGACGGACAAGTATTTTCATAAGACTGCGGATCTGAATCTGGAGGCCATCTACACAACCCTCTTTTCCAAGGAGGATACTTTCGTTCAGGAAGTACTGGAGAATGTTATGAAGCAGTTCCACATGTCAGCAGACCTGTTTCCCGATGCTCCGGAGGCTGATCAGGCATCCCTCCGGGAATTTACATTTATCTGTATGCTGAGTCTGGACATTTATCTCAAGAAACAGCTCATTGAAGCCATTTTGGACAAAAAATAAAGGAATGCCTGTGCATTCCTTTATTTTATAACAATTTATTCTTCATTCAGGCGATCCAGGACCATATCATAACCATCGTTACCATAATTCAGTGAACGATTGACACGGCTGATCGTTGCAGTAGAAGCACCTGTCTTCTCTGCGATCTCAAGGTATGTCTTCTTCTCGCGAAGCATTCTGGCCACCTCGAATCGCTGTGATAATGACAGCAGCTCATTGATGGTACAGATATCTTCGAAGAATTCATAGCACTCTTCCACGCTCTTCAGACAAAGCATACCTTTGAATAACTGCTCAACTTCCGGCGTTTTAATTTTTTTATTCATGTCGTCACAAATCCCCTTCATTATAAATAATAATATGCCATTCGAACGTATGCCGTCCAGTACTGACTTCCTACTTAGCAAGCAGGCACTGTCCGACACACACAAACACATTTTATCATTTTAGAGGATTAAAGTCCATAGTTATTTATAAAAATATTATTAAATTTTAAAGATTTCCGCCTGATTCCATTTTTTAGTCACTGTCCGTATTACGAGGATTTTTGTCCGCGTGCCAACGATTCAGGCGATACTGCGACGGCGTACAGCCCTCCATCTTTTTGAAGACATAACAGAAATATTCCATTTTCTCAAATCCGCAATGTCCTGCAATCTCCTGAACCTTCATCTCTGTTGTTGTCAGGAACAGCCGTGCATAATGCATGCGCACTTCATTGACAAACGTCATTGGTGCCGTACCAAAATGCTGTTTAAATGCTCTGGAAAAATAACTGACGCTTGTCCCATAAAGCTGTGACAAACTGTTCAGATCCAATGGCTCTGCGTAATGTTCCTGAATATATTCATAAATTGTGTTCAGATCCAGACTCCGGTAATCCGTCCCTCTTGTATCATGTATCGTCAAAAGCAAAGACTGAAGCATAACGGACGCTCTGAAATACTCCCCGGCTTCCCAAGTCTGAATCATGCTGTCCAGTTCCGCCGCCAGGACGTTTCCGCTGACATTAAAGCGTTCCCCATCCTGAATATGAAGATATTGGAGCATTCCCGGAACACCTTTGCCGTCAAGCTGTATGATAATGATCCAGCATTCATCCCCTTTCAATGCCTTGCCGATGGCCATCTTGCCTTTTTCAAAAAAAATGGCATCGCCCTTCCTGAGAATCCTCTGCTGACCGCTTTCTTCAATATGGATTTTACCACTGCGCACTATGACAATCGTATAACAATCAAAAACAAGCCTTGTCTGCTGCTCATGGTTCTCAGTTTTACGCATAATGTTATCAATATATACACTCAATATCCTATAATTGTCAGTCTTGTCTGTCAATTTCATATTTTCATCTCTTTTCGCATCTAGGTTAGTTCAAAATTTCTATATTATAATATATTTTTAGAGTTTTAATTTGTTTAGAAAAGTTTTATAATAATATCAGATTGTTTGTAAAATAACAAAGAGCACAATTCAATGTTAAAGGGAGGATTTTTTTATGCTCAAGAAAATTTCTAATGGTTGTGTACATATCGTACAGAGATACTTGCCTGATCCATTTATCTTCTGTATCTTATTAACAATCGTCGTATTCATCGCAGCAATTCCTGCTGCAGGCGCTACACCACTTCAGGTTGTAGGCTTCTGGGGCAAGAGCATCTGGAGTCTGTTAGCATTCTCAATGCAGATGGCTCTCGTACTCGTACTTGGTACAGCTATGGCTACTGCACCTCCTGTCAAGAGACTCCTTGACAGAATTGCAGGCGTTGCTAAGACACCTTTCTCAGCTATCGTTCTTGTAACTGTAGTTGGTACTGTTGCATCATGGTTAAACTGGGGCTTCGGTCTGGTTGTTGGTGCTCTTCTTGCAAAATCTATTGCCAAGAAGGTTAAAGGCGTTGACTACCGTCTGTTGATCGCTTCCGCATACTCAGGCTTCGTTGTATGGCATGCTGGTCTGTCAGGTTCTATTCCTCTGACAATCACAGAAGTTACAGAAGCTGTTACAGCTGCTACAGGCGGTGCTCTGACAGAATCCATCGGTATGGACAGAACAGTTCTCTCTCCATGGAACTTAATTGCCTGCCTGGTTATCCTGATTCTTATGCCTTTACTGAATGCTAAGATGCATCCTTCAGCAGATGAAGTTGTTACAGTTGATCCTAAATTACTTGTTGAAGAAGAAGTCACAGTCAGAAAAGCTTCTACTCCAGCTGAAAAACTTGAAGACTGCAAACCATTATCATGGCTCGTTGTTATCATCGGTGTTGTTTACCTTGTTCAGTATTTCGCAGCAGCAGGCAATCCTCTGAACGCACTGAACCTGAACATCGTTAACCTGATCTTCCTTGTACTTGGTGTTTTACTGAATGGTACACCTCTGAACTACGTTAAGGCTGTTAATGACGCTGTTAAGGGCGCCGGCGGTATCGTTCTTCAGTTCCCATTCTACGCTGGTATCATGGGTATCATGACAGGTACAGTTGCAGAAGGCGGTCCTTCACTTGCCGGTGTTATCAGTAACTTCTTCGTTGCTATTTCCAATAACATCACATTCCCTCTGTTCACATTCCTGAGCGCCGGTATCGTTAACTTCTTCGTACCATCAGGCGGCGGCCAGTGGGCAGTACAGGCTCCTATCGTATTACCTGCAACTGTTAAAATGGGTCTTGACCCTGCAATTTCCTGTATGGCTATTGCCTGGGGCGATGCTTGGACAAACCTTCTTCAGCCATTCTGGGCTCTGCCAGCTCTTGGTATCGCAGGTCTTGGCGCAAGAGATATCATGGGATTCTGTGTTGTTGACCTTATCTTATCAGGTATCATCGTTTGTGTAACATTCGTTGTTGTCGGTTTGATTTAATCTGAACAGAATTTCATCAACAATTAAAAATTGATTTTTTAACAGTGCAGCTAAAAGCTGCACTGTTTTTTGTTTGTTATTCAGATCCAGATATCATTTTATATCACTGACGTCCGACTCTGAGCAACTACTCTGCCTTCATACGCTTATGGATTTCTTCTCTGATCCGCTTCTCCACTTCCAATGCAATCTCCGTTGTCTTCATACCGGCATATTCTTCATAATACATCGGTTTCATATAATGGATCTGCACAGTTACAGGCTCTGTGGTGCTTCTGTCAAAGGGTGCATAACTGTCAAGCAGTGCCACCGGAACAATCGGCGCTTTCGCCCTTGTGGCCGCCTTAAAGGCGCCCGCCTTAAAAGGAAGGATTTCATTGCCCTTCCGGCTCCTCGTTCCCTCTGCAAAAATCAAAAAGTTCTCTCCTGCTTTCACACGGTTGGAAGCTTCCAGAATCACCTTCATGGACTGTTTCATATCACTTCTGTCCATAGGAATATAGTGAAGTGCCTCTCTGATCTGCTTTAACAGAATAATATCCTTCACTTCCTGTTTAAATACCAGAGAAAAAGGCCGCTTCATCGTCTCAAGAAAAGCCAGCACATCAAACATTCCCTGATGGTTCGGATAGAGAATATAACCGTCTTCTTCCGGCAGGTTCTCCTCTCCGCTGCTGACAATGGTCACTTTTCCCGCTTTGTTGGCTTTGATGGCAATTTCCCGGATATAGTTATATTTTTCCTCTATGCTGTACCGTTGTTCCTCTGTATCCTTTGCAAAAGAACAAATACGCCAGAACCAGGCAGGAACATGCCCCAGTAGTTTAATGACCATCAACAATATTCTTTTCATAAATTCTACCTGTTCCTTTTTGAATATTTCAAATGAGTCAAACACCCTATCAGTGTCTGACTCATTCTCTGATTTACGCGAGCAACGAGCCAAAGTCCGTGCTTACACGAGACCTTGGCGTTGCTAAGCGCCAGTGGCGCTTGTTTAGCAACGACCGAAACGGAGTGTAGAGGCCGCGATAACTTGAGAAACTCGCGGAGCGTGTTTCTCATAGTTATCTTCATGCATCAAATAATTTGGACAATGCTGCATCAATGGCTCTTTCCGTCATCTGAAAATCAACCTCTGACAAAGCATCATTGACAAAAAACGCTTCATACTGAGACGGCGCAATATACATGCTGTATGCTTTCATTACTCTGAAATATTTTGCAAACTGTGCCAAATCAGAAGTCTGTACATCATCAAAACTCTTTACCGGTCTGTCGGTGAAGAAAATACTCATCAGTGAACCGACTCTGTTCACCTGAGCCTTTATATGATATTTTTCCACAGCTTTTCTGAAAGCATTCTCAATTCTGGCAGATTTTTCTTCCAGACGATCATAAACGGCGGTATCATCCATCAATAATTTCAACATGGCAGTTCCTGCAGCCACAGCCACAGGATTACCTGAAAGAGTTCCTGCCTGATAAACCGGTCCCGCCGGTGAAACACAATCCATGATCTCTCTCCGTCCGCCGTAAACAGCCATCGGCATACCGCCGCCGACAATCTTACCGAAGGTGGTCATATCCGGTGTAACACCGTAATAGGCCTGTGCACCCCCCAACGCCAGACGAAATCCTGTAATCACTTCATCAAAAATCAAAACGGTTCCATACTGTTTGGTAATATCACGCAGTCCCTGCAGAAATCCTTCTTCCGGCGGTACAACTCCCATATTGGCTGCCACTGGCTCAACGATCAATGCTGCAATCTTTTCACCATACTGGTCAAATAACCGCTGTACACTTTCCAAATCATTGTATCTGGCAATAAGTGTTGTATCTGTAAAAGCCTTCGGCACGCCGGCGCTGTCCGGTACATTCTCTGTCAGAAGCCCTGACCCGGCTTTCACCAGCAGGCCATCCGAATGACCGTGGTAACAGCCCTCAAATTTCACAATATAATCCCTGCCTGTATAACCTCTTGCTGCACGTATTGCGCTCATCACTGCCTCTGTACCGGAATTGACCATACGCATCATTTCCATGGATGGAACTGCATTCCGGATCATCTCGGCCAGCTCCACTTCCCCATTGGTAGGTGCTCCAAAACTGGTTCCACGAACTGCCGCTGTTGTCACTGCACGGACAACTTCCTCTCTGGCATGTCCCAGAATCATCGGCCCCCATGATCCCACATAATCTACGTATTTATTGCCGTCTACATCAAAGATGTGTGATTCTTCTGCTCTCTCGATAAAAGGCGGTGTCATTCCCACCGCTCTGTAGGCCCGTACAGGGCTGTTGACTCCCCCCGGCATCAACTCGCATGCCTTTGAAAATATTTCCTGACTGTTCATTATCTCTGTTCCTCATCTTCCCGCAGCCACTCTGCAATCTGCGGCGCATAATAAGTAATAATCATCTTCGCGCCGGCACGTTTCATAGCAATCATGCTTTCCATGACCACACGTTTCTCGTCAATCCATCCATTCATAGCCGCAGCTTTCATCATGGCATATTCACCACTGACACTATAGGTGCACAAAGGCAGATCAAAGGTCTCATTCACCATATGGACAATATCCAGATAAGCCAGAGCCGGCTTCACCATGAGGATATCTGCACCTTCCTCCACATCCAGTTCCGTTTCCACAAGGGCTTCCTTCCGGTTTCTGAAATCCATCTGATAGCTCTTTCTGTCGCCAAAAGCCGGTGCAGAATCTGCTGCCTCTCTGAATGGGCCGTAAAAAGCAGAGGCATATTTAACACTGTAAGCCATGATCAATGTATGCTCATATCCTGCCTCATCCAATGCATGCCGCATATGTCCGATTCTGCCGTCCATCATATCCGAAGGCGCCACAATATCTGCACCTGCTGCTGCACAGCTGACTGCCGCCTTTGACAAGAGTTCCAGTGTCTCGTCATTAAGCACTTCCCCGTCTTTAATGACGCCGCAGTGGCCATGGTCGGTGTATTCACAAAGGCAGATATCCGCAATACAGATCATCTCCGGATAAAGTTCCTTTGTTATTCTCAAGGCACGCTGTACAATCCCATCCGGGTCGTAAGCACCGCTTCCGCAGGCATCCTTATGATCCGGCACACCGAAAAAGATAACGGCACGCACACCTTTATCCCACACTTCTTTCAAATGAATGGCCAATCTGTCCAGAGAATAATGATAAATTCCCGGCATGGATTCAATAGGTGACTGGACATTCTCACCTTCCGTCACAAAAATCGGATAAATCAGATCATCACATCTGACATCTACCTCATGGACCATATCTCTGATCTGGGCTGTTCTTCTTAAACGTCTTGGTCTTCTGGTTAAATTCATCTTTCCTTCACCTCATTTTATGTCATTGTTCAGTGCCGATGCAGCTCCGAACATTTTGCTGAATTTTCACATTCAAGACTCATTCCTACACAGTATATCACAAAGTGCCGCTGCCAGTCCCTCCAAATCATACTGTCCTGCAATTTTATCTATAGAAATATCTGCTTTTTCAGCCGCTTCTGCTGTCACCGGCCCGATGCAGACATTCTTTGCCGCAAAACGCTGTCCTTCTGTCATCTGTGCAAAAGCCCTGACGGCTGAAGCACTGCAGAATGTCACTGCATCCATATCTTCCAGTACTTCCTTTAAAAGTGCCGCTTTTTTCCACATTTTTTCTGTATGATACATTGGTGTATCCACCACAAAAAATCCTTTTTCCCTCAGACGTTTTATCAGTACATCTGAAGCCTCTTCGGCTCTGAACAGACAAATTTCTTCATCATACTGAACATTCTCACACAAGGCTTTTGCCAAGGATTCACTGCAGGACTGCTCCGGCATCAAATCTGCAT
The DNA here is from genome assembly GCF_902381825.1 of Pseudocoprococcus catus. Classification (GTDB taxonomy): domain Bacteria; phylum Bacillota; class Clostridia; order Lachnospirales; family Lachnospiraceae; genus Coprococcus_A; species Coprococcus_A intestinihominis. Next base: position 3,328,105 of record NZ_LR698973.1, on the reverse strand, counting down.
AACATCCCCAATTTTCCAGTTCTCTGCGGGTTCCTGCCCCCATCACCGCAATCCTGCAGATGCCAAGGATTCTAATATCTATCTCTTCCTTTTTCATCTGCTCAAAAAAGAATCGTACACCGTTTCTGCTGGTAAATACAAGCCAGCGTTTTCCCGGACGAACCAACACTTCTTTGAGTCCATACATTTTCTCGGCTCTCACAGAAATCAGGCTCATCACCACCGGTTCACCGCCAAGCTTCCTGATTTTCTCAGCCAATGGTTCAGCAATAATTTCCGTTGCCGTCACAAGAATTTTCTTCCCGGAAAGGGCCCCCGCCTGCTGCCAGTCAATTTCTTTCTTCAGGCTGACCACATCCCCCACAACCAGGATCGCCGGAGGCTGAATGTCCGCTTTTTCTGATATCGCAGCAATTCTGCCGAGTTTCCCCGTTACACAGCGCTGTCTGGCTGTTGTTCCCGATGCAATCACCGCCGCCGGGGTATGGGCATCTTTGCCATTGGCTATCAACCGCTCACTAATCTGGTGCAGTCTGGAAAGCCCCATAAGAAAAACAAGAGTGCCTTCCTCTCTGGCCAAAATCTCATAATCCAGCGAACTATTTTCTTTTGTCGGATCCTCATGACCGGTGATCACATGAAAAGACGATGCTTTTCCCCGGTGGGTGATGGGGATGCCCGCATAAGCCGGTGCACTGTAGGCCGATGACACCCCAGGTATCACTTCATATTCAATTCCCGCCGCTGTCAACGCCAGTGCTTCTTCACCGCCCCGGCCGAATATAAAAGGATCCCCGCCCTTTAGTCTGGCAACAGTCTGACCTTCCATGGCTTTTTCAATCAGCAGTTCTTCGATTTCTGCCTGTTTCATCCGGTGATGCCCTGCAAACTTGCCCGCATCTATCCATTCAGCCTCATCTTTGGTTGCATTTAGAAGAGATGGGGATGCCAGATGGTCATAGACAATCACATCGGCTTCTTTCAGGGCTTCCATGCCTTTCATTGTTATCAGGCCTGTATCTCCCGGTCCTGCACCGATCAGATAAACTTTGCCGTTCTGAAGCCTTGCCGCCATCTGTTCTCCCAGTGAAACTGCCAGTTTGCGGTCTTCTTCTATATTACCGCATCGTGTACCCGTCACCGTCTTTTCTTTCATATGGAGACCATCCCCTGCATATCTGGCCCGCACAGATACCTTCTGTCCATCCATCCTGACATCCACCGCCGCTGCCTCATTGCAGCCGCCGCCAATGGCTCTCAGAAAGCTGCGCTCTGTCAGAAACATCTGCCAGGTATCCTCATCATGAATGGCCTGCATGCAGTCCTCACAGTCCTTCTGTCTTGTTTCAAGTGCAATGATTCCCTGACCTGCTGCCGGAAGAAATTGCTCCTTAGACAGGATTTCATAAAAAAATGTCTGTTCTTCCGCTTCGAAACTGCCTTCTGTTTCACAATCCTCTGAAAGATATCCTAAACGCTTTAATCCCGCCGCTGCCAGAATAATACCGTCATACATGCCATCTGACAGTTTTTTCAGCCGTGTTGGCACATTGCCTCTGATATCTCTGATATCAACACCGGGACATATCTGCTGAATCTGAAGAGCACGTCTTAAACTGCCTGTTCCTACAACTGTCTTTTCTTTGCATTCTTCTATGATAGAAAATTCCCGCCGAAGACTCACCCATACATCCCGGCTGTCACCTCTTTTAAGCACAGCTCCCACTGTCAGTCCTTCTGGCAATTCAACAGGAAGATCCTTGGCACTATGAACGGCCAGATCGATCCGGCCATCCAGCATTGCCCCTTCAAGCTCCTTTGTAAAAGCTCCTTTGCTGCCGAAAGCTGACAGGGATTTATCCAGATGCCGATCACCCTTTGTCTCAAATCCGGCAATCTCTATCTCTATGGATGGAAAAACCTTCTTAATGGCCTCCGCCGCCATTTCCGTCTGCACCATGGCCAGACGGCTCTTCCTCGTTCCGATTTTCATACGGTTCCCTGCCCTTCTCTCTTATTTTCTCTTCTTCGGCAATCCACTGTCTCAGATATTTTTTTCTGTCTGACTGACCGAGCCCGGACATTTTCAACTCTCTGCGCTTCTGGCAAAGCTCTATTTCCAGTTCACCGTACCATTCCGGTATCAATGCTTCGATTTTCTCCCGCAAATATCTGGTCAGTGCAGGCACACCGCCGGATGTACTGATACCAATGACCACATTGCCCCGTCTGACCACCGATGGAAACACAAAGTCCGAATTTTCTCCCGGTTTGGCACAATCCACCAGTATATGGCGTCTCTGACAATAATTGGCTGCCATCACATTCACCGTCTCATCATTCGATGCACAGATCACGAGAAAAGCTTCATCCAACTCAGACAGGTGCTTTTTCGTCAGATTTTCTTTCTGCCATTCAAGCCTGCCCGCCTCAGCCAGCATCTTTAATTCATCCCGTACTTCTCCCGAAATAATCCTGATATCTGCACCGTAATCCATTAAAATCCGTATCTTCCGAAGCGCCACCGAACCGCCGCCGATGACCATGACTTTTCGGCCATCCATTTTGATAAACAACGGAAAATCAGCCATTTTCCCGCGCCTCCTCAGATTGTCTCAACACTTCAAAAAACATCTCAAGCTGCTCCGTATCTGCCGCCTCCCTGGCTCGATAAAAGAACTTGTTCAGCCCTTTCTCCGGATTTGCTGCCATATCTGCCAGAAGATGCTCCCTGAAGGTATCCATCAGCGGTCTGTTCTGTTGAAACAAAGCCCAACGCCTGAAATCATCAATATCCTCCTCCAACATCTCCCGGGCCCTGTCAGCCGCTTCAAAACGCAGATGCTGATTCTTCTCAGACAGACTTGTCAGCTCATCCAGATGACAAAGGCTGTTCTCCTCGTCTTCAATGCCCGCCTCAATATCCATAGGAACTGCCATGTCAATGAGGATTCTTCTGCGCTTTTGGATAACTCCAGACTGCCATCCCTCTTTTGTCAATGTGTAATGCGGACTGGCTGTGGCACTGATAATCACATCCATCTCGTTGGCCAGTCGATAACGGTCTGCATAGGCAATCTGCACATATTCTTCTGTCTGCTGATGTCTCGTTCCATGGCCATCCGACAGAGTATCCGTTCCCAGAACCGCTTTTTCTCCCGATTTCAGCTGTCTGGAAGCAGCATATAGCTGTACATAATGATCCGCAGCAATATTTTTCATCATAATCTGTCCGATTTTACCAGTGGCACCAATAACCAGTATCTTTCTATTCTCCAGGCTTCCGAAATACATTTCCGCCGCTTTCACCGCCAATGTAGCCGTTGAAACAGAAATGCCAGAAAGCTTCGTCTCTGTCTTGACTTTCTTGGCCGCTGTCACTGCCATCCGAAAAAGGCTGTTGCACCATGTTCCGCTGAAACCATCCTCCATAGCTGTCCTGTGGGCTTCTTTCACCTGACCGAGGATCTGATCCTCACCCAAAACCATTGAATCCAGCCCCGCCGCCACATAAAACAAATGGCGTACCGCCTGTGTTCCCTGATAAAACCGCAAATGCTCCGACACCTCGCCTGCATCACCGATTCCGGCCATATCAAGCATGATCCGCTGCATTGCAGTCATCACACTGCGCACAGAAATATTTTCTTCGCTGACGGTATACAACTCTGTCCGGTTGCAGGTTGAGAGCAGTACACATTCCCGAATTTCCTTCTGCGTACAGATACGCGTCATCAGTTCTTTTTTATTTTCATCTGTAAACGCAAACAGAGCCCGTATCTGTACAGGCGCTGTTTTGTGGCTAATGCCTATTAATTGTATATTCATTAATTTATCTCTCTGTAACAAAGCTTCCCAGCATGCCGCAAATAAAAATAATTCGCTACCTGTTATACCAGTATCTGCACTTCGTACAGAGAATGCCTCCAGTTGTAAAAATCTTTGTGCTTTAAAACAGCCAGGATGATCCTTGGACGCATGTCCTTTTCCGCAAAATACCGTGAAAGGGCGCGAATCCACTTATCCTCCCTGAAAATGGCCGTAGTCATACAGATATAATTGCCCTTCGGCAGGATAGACTGGTTCTTCTCAACAGAAACACAATCTCCGCCTGAGATAAAGCTGCCTTCAATGGCCAGCTTTTTTCCCTCCATAAATGCTGTTTCTTCCAATAAATAACCGCGCATTTTCTGAAAATCTGCCATTTCCTCAGCCATCAGCACACCTGTCTGCCGATAGAAATCCTCTACCCCACATGGCTTCGCCGTTTCTGTCATCCAAACTCTTCGAGAATCCATCTGCTTCTGATGGATCCTGTAGCTCTCATGCCCCGCCTCCGGTGCAGGGTTCTGGCTCGTCAACCACTCCATCATGGACATACGTTCCTTCAGACGCTTCATTTGCTTTTGTGTCTGTTCCATTCGCTCCGACATCAGCAGCCGTCGTTCTTCCTCCGAAGCAGCCTCCATCACAACCGTAATCTCCGCCAGGGAAAATCCCGCCTTCTTGAGATATCCGACGGTTTTTAGTCTCTGGATATCATCAAAATCATAATAGCGGTACCCCGTCTGTCTGTCAATCCTGGCAGGACAGACAACCTTCATATCGGCATAATAGCGCAGTGCCGATACTGAAAGCCCCGTCATCTCATGAACGTCACCTATTGAATAAAGCCGGGTCATCACATCAACCTCTGTATCTTAAAACAACCACGTACTGCGTTTTTTTGCCGGAAAGTGCCCACGCTTTCTCTGCTTTCAGATAGCCGGACCTTGCAGCCAGAGATAAGAGATATTCCTTCTCTGTTGTCACAACAATCGCATAGCCTCCTGGAGTCATCCACTGGTTCAGCTTTCTGACAAAGTTCTTATATAAAATCATCAGCACATCCGGCGTCATCTTGTCACTTCCCGCCGGCAGTTCTGTCAATACCTCATCAAAAGTATAATTATGGGAAAACTCCGCAAAATCCTTGTTAATAAAGTAAGACGGTACATTCGCCAGACTTGCATTTTCTCTGGCTCCGTCAATCGCCTCTCCGAAAATATCCACGCCATAAAGATGTGCAGCCTTCTTCTTACGATACCGCTCGATCAAAAGCGTCGCTGTACCACAGAATGGATCCAACACATCCGCATCATCCGCCAGATATTCAGAGACAATTGAAACAACTTCCGCTGCCTTCACCGGGTGCATTGATGTGGCAATAGCATTGCGGCGATAGCTGAACCGACTGTCTGCTATCGTATGTAAAATCAAATAAACACTGTACTGTCCCTGCTTATTCTCTGTGATCCGCAGTTCACATTCATAATTGGACGCGGAATTCTGCAGATGATGTCCGGACAAACGTTCCAGTTCTGCCCCCAGACGCTTCACATACTGACTCTTTTCATTCAAAACCAGCTTCGTCCGCAGATCAATTCTGAAATAAAAGGGTCCGTCACCTTCATGGCGCTTCTTCAGATAGTCCGTCAGTCCGGCACTGTAAATGGCTGCTGCAACAGCCTGATAGTCTGTTGCCTTCAACGGATTGGCACAGAAGCGGAACATAAAGCCCTTCACTGTACGGATACCGAAAAGTTCTCCCGGACGTTCTGCCAGAATGCGCACACCGCCTCTCATTGCCTTGGCCGCATCTCTCACATTTCTCGGCATCACATCAATGGTCAGCTGCTCCATCCCGGGACTGGTCAGCAAAATCATCTCTGAAGGCACCGAATAGCCTGTAAATGTATGCTTCACCGGCTTCTCCACAATCAACAGCATATCCCTTAAAAGCTTCAATTCCTCATTCAGATGCTTCTGATTCTCTGGCGTCATCTCCATCTGCATCAGTTCTTCCATCCGCTCCCTGAAAGCGTTTAAATACGTCCTGTAATCCAACTGACTCATGGCTGTCAGATAAGCACTCTTTACAAAAAGCTTCTCTTCGCATTCATAAGCATAAAACAGGGCATCCAATGCATCCTGACATCCCATCTCGCCAAGAATCAATGCCGCATTCTTCCTGACTTTGGCATCTTCATGCTTCAAAAGCTTCAGCATCAGAGACAGGCATCTCTGGCGATCACGCTGCCAGGCTGCACTGCCGGGTTCTGTTTTTAAAAGTTTGCGCAGCTCGATCAGATTCTTACGCACATCCTCATCACGTTCTATTTTATCAAGATAATTTCTAAACATTTAATCCTCTCTTTTTCATCTTAAAATATCGCTTAAATTCCTCTTATCATCATATATGGAGTTTTAAAAAAAGTCAATACAGAATGGATGCACCCCTGCGCTGCACAAACGTTTTCGCCCATCTCAGCGAATCTGCCTGTGCATCATTGCAAAAAGGGCTATCCAACCGGATAGCCCTCTCTGATAATCGCTCTAAACAACTGCTTATTCTAACATTTAAAATAAAAAATACAAACTTCGTAATCAATATAATATATCTTAGAAAAGGCACACTGCATGAAGGATTATAACTTAACGACATTCACTGCCTGTGGTCCCTTCTGGCCTTCGATGACTTCGAATTCTACTTCCTGACCTTCTTCCAGTGACTTAAAGCCATTGGACTGGATGCCTGAATAATGTACGAATACATCATTGCCCTGCTCATCGGAAATAAAACCGAATCCCTTCTGATTGTTGAACCACTTTACTGTACCTTTGTTCATTCCAAAGTCCTCCAAAAATTAAAAATGGGTCTTACTGCAGGTTATTCTTGCAGCATGTTCAGCATACCATACTTGACCTCAAAAGTCAAAGGAATTCCTATATTCTTGAATACCAAAAGGCTTAAAAATATCGCAGAAATGCCCTTTTTTCGCCATTTTCTTCAATGGTCCGACACATTCCCAAAACAGCATTCCGGTCGGTCTACTCACAATATGCAACCACCGTATAGACACTGTTTTCATACTTGACTTCCTTGACTGTGGCATGCAGGCTTGTCAATCTCCGAAGTGCCGGAATATTGTCGCTCATGGCCAGTGCCGGTTCAATTGTATAATAATACATGGTGCCTGCCAGAGTGTTCAGCTTGGATTCGCTCATCTCCACTTCATCACCAGCCTTCAGAAGATCCGGTCTTTCCATTCGAAATGAAACTTCCTGTTTCAACTTATTCACCAGCCTTAAAAGATGCGTAGCGCTTCAAAACGCCGAGGATCAGATCAACAGACAGATCCATGCCCTCTGCTGTGATATGCTCATAAGGACCATGATAAGCATAACCACCTGTACCGATATCCGGACAAGGCAGTCCCCTGAAACTGAGCTGTGCACCGTCTGTACCGCCTCTGACAGGCACGATCAGCGGTTTCAGGCCAATTTCCTCAGCAGCTGCTTTCGCATTCTCGATCAGATGGAAATGCGGCAGAATCTTCTCGGACATATTGCGGTACTGCTCTGTAATGGTCAGTTCCACAGTGCCTTCACCATAACGGCCATTTAAGACAGCCTGGATATGCTGCAGTTCTTTTTTGCGCAGTTCAAAGGCCGCCAGATCATGATCTCTGACAATATACTGCATCTCGGCCTTTTCTACATTACCGCTCATATCTGTCAGATGATAGAAGCCTTCATAGTCTTCCGTATGTTCCGGTCTGTCCGCTGCCGGCAGCATCTGATGCAGCTCCCATGCCACGTTCAGTGCATTGACCATCGTATCTTTGGCACTTCCCGGATGGACATTGAAACCGTTGATCACAAATTTGGCTGCACAGGCATTGAAATTCTCATAGGTGATTTCACCTTCTTCGCCGCCGTCGATGGTATAGGCATAATCCGCACCAAAAGTGTCCAGATCAAGGGCTGAGGCACCGCTTCCCACTTCTTCATCCGGTGTAAAAGCAATACAGATCTTGCCGTGCGGAATGTTTTCTTTGATCAGATGTTCAACAACTGTCATGATCTCCGCAATACCGGCTTTGTCATCCGCGCCAAGCACTGTTGTACCATCTGTTACAATCAGTGTTCTGCCCTTTAAAGACGGCAGATGTGGAAATTGTGCCGGGCTCAGTGTTCTTCCGCGGTCTCCCAGTACGACGTCCCCACCGTCATAATTCTCAATAATTCTCGGCTTCACATGCTCACCACAGAAATCCGGCACTGTATCCAGATGGGCAATCAGACCGATGGCCGGCGCATCCTCATATCCCAGTGTTGCCGGCAGTGTGCCGTACACACAGCATAAATCACTGACACGTGCATCTTCAATGCCAAGTGCCTTCATTTCAGGAACCAGCATGTTCGCCAGATCAAACTGACGCTGGGTGGTTGGTGTTGTCTCACTGAATTCATCACTGGCTGTGTGGACAACGACATAATTTAATAAACGTTCATAAGCTCTCATTCTCTATTTCCCCGCTTCCTTTTTATTTCACGCAGTAAACGTAATTCTCTTTTCTAGGCATGGCTTTTGGCTCTTCTCCATCTGCATATCCCAGCACACAGTGGCCAATACCTTCATAATCGCCTTCAATACCAAGTGACTTTAAGAAGGCCTTGCCTTCTGCGGATTCAAATTCCTCTTTGGCTCTGTGAATCCAGCAGCTGCCAATGCCTTCTGCATGAGCAGCAAGCATGAGATTGCCCATCACCAGACTGCCGTCATAAACATAGGTTGGTCTTGCTTTATCTGCCAGAACAATCAGCACAACCGGTGCACCATAAAATGGATCAGAATCCACACCCATGATCTCTGCATTCATCTTCGAAAACTTGTCACGGATTTCCTTATTCGTCACCGCAATAATGATGGGTGACTGCTTGCCCATACCCGTTGCTGCATAGGTGCCCGCTTCGATAATCCGATTGAGCACATCCTCCGGAATCATATCCGGTTTATATTTTCTGATACTTCTTCTTGTCTTCATATTATTGATAACTTCGCTCATTTGATAGAACCTCCATGATAATTCAAGATTTACCCGCGCATTTTCATATGAAACCTGGGTCTGCTCCGCAGACATAGTGTTCATCCAAATCTCCGGGCCGCTGTTATTAAGTATACACCAAAAAACAAAAAAAAGCGATACCGTTCAAATGAACGATACCGCTTTTATGTTGTCTACATAGATTCTATGTAGTGATGATTCATAATTAGTTAAGAATACCGATAAATACTGAAGAGAATACTAATGCAACGATTGTCATCAGTTTGATCAGGATGTTGATAGCAGGGCCTGATGTATCCTTGAATGGGTCACCGACTGTATCACCAACAACTGCAGCTTTATGAGCTTCAGAACCCTTGCCGCCGTGATTGCCGTTCTCAATGTATTTCTTAGCATTATCCCAAGCACCACCTGCGTTGGACATGAAGATCGCCATCATAACACCTGTTACAAGGGAACCTGCAAGCATACCGCCTACAGCTTCTGTACCAAGAAGGAAACCAATGATGATTGGAGCAACAACTGCCATAACGCCAGGAATAATCATTTCACGAAGAGCAGCCTTTGTAGAAATATCTACACACTTTGTATAATCAGGTTTGCTCTTACCTTCCATGATACCAGGAATCTCTCTGAACTGTCTACGAACTTCCTCGATCATAGAATATGCAGCCTTAGATACAGATTCCATTGTGAAAGCTGAGAAAAGGAATGGCAGCATACCACCGATCAGAAGACCGATAATTGTTGTATAAGAAAGAATGTTGATTGCTGAAAGGTTAACCTGCTGAGCGTAGGACATGAAAAGTGCCATAGCTGTCAGTGCAGCAGAACCGATAGCGAAACCTTTACCCATAGCAGCTGTTGTGTTACCTACAGCATCAAGAGAGTCTGTGATTTCACGAACGGACTCATCAAGGTAAGACATTTCTGCGATACCACCGGCATTATCAGCGATAGGACCATAAGCATCAACAGCAACTGTGATACCTGTTGTAGAAAGCATACCTACAGCTGCAAGTGCGATACCGTAAAGTCCGCAGCACTTGTAAGCAACAAAGATACCTACACAGATCAGTACAAGCGGAATAGCTGTGGACTGCATACCTACAGCAAGACCGGAAATAATTGTTGTAGCAGCACCAGTTTCAGACTGTTCAGCAATCTTCTTAACTGAGCCGTAATCACCGGATGTATAAACCTCTGTGATAATACCGATGATCAGACCAACGATCAGACCAGCGATGATAGCAACAGCAGGCATGATAGAACCAAGATAATATACAGACAATGCAATGGCACCGATAACAACAATGGCATCAGCTGTATATTCACCTCTGTTGAGGGCTTTCTGTGGGTTACCGCCTTCTTTACCCTGTACCATGAATGTACCGATAACAGAAGCAACGATACCCAGAGCAGATAAGATTGCAGGGAAGATTGCAGCTTTCGCTGTATCCAGTGTGATCGCACCGAAAGAACCTGCAAGACCAAGAGTGATAGCAGAAATAAGAGAACCTGCATAAGACTCGAAAAGGTCAGCACCCATACCGGCAACGTCACCTACGTTATCACCTACGTTATCGGCGATTGTAGCAGGATTACGAGGGTCATCCTCAGGGATACCAGCTTCTACCTTACCTACAAGGTCAGCACCAACGTCAGCAGCTTTTGTATAAATACCACCACCAACACGGGCAAAAAGAGCGATAGAAGATGCACCAAGGGAGAAACCGAAAAGAACATCTGCATCACCTGTGATTACATACAGACCAGCTACACCAAGAAGACCAAGGCCTGCAACACACATACCCATAACGGCACCACCAGAGAATGCAACATTAAGTGCTTTGTTCATACCACTTGTTCTTGCTGCATTGGCTGTTCTGACATTCGCCTTAGTAGCTACTGTCATACCACAATAACCGGCGATGATAGAAAGAACAGCACCGCAAAGGAAGCAAACTGCTGTAAGTGGATTTCTTAAGAAGCAAAGAACAACGAAGAGCACTACAATAAAGATTGCAAGAATTCTGTATTCAGCAAAAAGGAATGCTCTTGCACCTTCTGCGATAGCAGAAGCGATTTCTTTCATACGGTCTGTACCGGCATCTACAGAATTAACTCTCTTTGTCAAAACAAAGGCGAATACCAGACCGATGAGTGCGCAGATAACTGCGACATACATGAGATTCATAATTAAACTCCTTTCTCTTTCTTAAACGTTTAATTTTGAGCATAAATTATGCAGATGTAATCATACAATCTGCATACTAGTCATGCCTTAAATATTATCCGATTTTTTTGGGAAAGTCAACCGTTACCATTAAATTATTATAAAAAAGTATTAAAAATTTGCAAATATCGTTGCTTTTTTAACATGGAAATATCAAGATTCGTTTTATTTTAATTCCAGACGCATGTCAATCAATTCCTGATATTCCCCTGTTCTCAGACGAAAAGCCTTCGGATTTCTTCCATATTCAATGAATCCTGCTCTCCTGTACATTTCAACTGCCCTCTCATTCTCAGCAACAACTTCCAGTTCCAGCTGAAGATACCCAGCTTCTCTGGCACACTCAATGCATGCCTCCATCAGATACTTTCCGATGCCGAGTCCCCAGAACTCCTTTGTAATGGCAATGCCAAAAACCGCACGATGCTTGATTTTATCCCGCGTTCCCAAAGCATCAATCCCGGCAGTCCCAGCCACAACATCATCCACCACCGCAATAATTTCAACGTTATTCGCACTATCTGTTTTCCTCTGCAAAAAATCTGCTTCCTGAGAAGCCGTAAAACGATTCTCATCCGAATAAGTCAGCAGATAATCCGTCTCCTCATGAGTCCGATTAAAAACATCCAGAACTGCCTTCCCATCACTGGTAACGCCATTCCTCAAAAGGCAGTTCCTGCCATCCTTTAATGTAACTGTTTTTTCAAAAGTCATGCCTATACTCCTATCTTCTCTCCAACTTCCTCAAAATACCTGTGCTATTAATTATTCTACCATACCTCTTATCCAAAAGCCATCCCTGTCCACATATATAAAAATATGCCATCATTAAATAAAAACAGCCCTACACCTCAAAATAAATCATACGAACCATTTGATTTTAATCGATGCTCAAAACCTTTCGCTGACCAATTAAACAGGCGTGCAGTCAAAATCTAAAAAAGAAATGAAGAATGAACCTATTCAGACACAGGTGCTTCCGAAACGGCCGGTACTTAGATGCTGTCCTTTAGCATCTTATGTACCGCTGCCAGTTTCGGGCAACACGAGTGTACCTGTGTTGAATAGGCTCATTCTTCATTTCGTATTATAATCTTCAACTGCACGCCGTTAACCGCCGTCAACCACCGTCAATCTGCGTATCGACTAATCAAGGTTTGTATACCCCATCAGATTAATGTCCACACATTTTGCAGCCTCTCTACCTTCTCTGATTGCCCATACAACCAGTGACTGTCCTCTATGCATATCTCCGGCCACATAGACTTTCTCTTCGCTTGTATGATAATGGCCCGGTTCTGTTTTGACATTGGTTCTGCCGTCCACCTCTACACCAAAAGCATCTGTGACATAACTCTGACTGCCAAGGAAACCTGCTGCAATAAGCACCAGATCGACTGGAATAATCTCATTGCTGCCTTCGATTTCATGCATCACCATACGTCCTGACTCAGGGTCTTTCTGCCATGACAGTTTCACTAATTCTGCAGCACAGACTTCACCATTATCATTGGCGATAAAGGATTTCACCGTTGTCTCATAAATTCGAGGATCATGACCATATAATGCAATGGCTTCCTCCTGGCCGTAATCTGTCTTGCAGATTTTCGGCCATTCCGGCCATGGATTGCTCTCTGCACGCTGATCCGGCGCTTTCGGCATCATTTCCAGCTGAATGACATTCTGAGCCCCCAGACGGATAGATGTGCCGACACAGTCATTGCCTGTATCACCGCCGCCGATAACAAGCACATTTTTACCTTTGGCAGAAATGAAATTGCCGTCCTCAAAATTTGAATCCAAAAGACTCTTTGTTGTCTTCTTCAGGAAGTCAACGGCAAAATAGATACCTTTTGCTTCACGCCCCGGCACATTGATATCTCTCGGATTCGATGCACCACAGGCCAGGATCACGCTGTCATATTCTTTGAGCAGTCTGGAAGCCTTATAATTATTGCCGATATCCGCACCTGTTACGAATTCAATGCCTTCTTCTTTCATAATGTTAATACGGCGTTCGATGACCGCTTTGTCCAGTTTCATATTCGGAATACCGTACATCAAAAGTCCGCCCACACGGTCACTTCTCTCGAAAACTGTCACCTGATGGCCACGTTTGTTCAGCTGATCTGCGGCTGCCAGTCCGGAAGGGCCGGAACCCACAACTGCGATTCGCTTGCCGGTTCTTACCTTCGGTGGATCTGCTTTCATCAAGCCATGTTCATAACCGTATTCAATAATACCATGTTCATTTTCCTTAACAGAAACCGGGGCTCCGTTTAAATTGCAAGTACACGCTGCCTCGCACAAAGCCGGGCAGACACGTGATGTGAATTCAGGAAAGCTGTTTGTCTTCATCAGACGACGCCATGCCTGTTCCCAGTTGCCGTTATAAATCAGATCATTCCATTCCGGTACAAGGTTATTCAGCGGACAGCCCGATACCATACCGCCGATCATCATACCAGACTGACAAAACGGTACACCGCAGTCCATACACCTTGCGCCCTGCTTTTGCTGCATTTCACTGCTCAGAGGGATATGGAATTCGTTAAAATTCTGAATACGTTCCTCAGGTGAAATGACACACCCTGTTTCTCTCTCATATTCTAAAAATCCGGTTGGTTTTCCCATTGTTATCCCCTCCTATCCTCTCTTACTTGCGTAAAATGCTTCAATCTGTGCCTGGTCAAATGTCAGACCTTTTTCTTCCATATGGACAATGGCTGTCTGCATATGACTGTAATCATGCGGTATGATCTTCTTGAACTTCGGCAGATATTCAGAGAAGTTGTCAAGAATCTCTTTGCCAATGGCAGAACCTGTATTGTCCACATGCGCCTGGATCATATCTCTCAGCTCCATAACATCATATTTGGATGTCACCGTATCAATGGAAACTAATTCTTTATTGACACGTTTATATAAATCTCTGTTTTCATCCAGAACATAGGCAATACCGCCGCTCATACCGGCTGCAAAATTCTTGCCTGTGCGTCCGAGAACAACCACACGGCCGCCTGTCATATATTCACAGCCATGATCGCCGACGCCTTCAACAACTGCTGTTGCACCTGAATTACGAACGCAGAAACGTTCACCTGCCACACCGCTGATATAAGCCTTGCCGCTTGTGGCACCGTAAAGGGCAACATTACCGACGATGATATTTTCATTGGACTCAAACTTAATATTCTTTGGTGGATAAAGCACCAGTTTGCCCCCTGAAAGACCTTTGCCGAAATAATCATTGCTGTCGCCGCACAGTTCCAGTGTCAGTCCCTTAGGAATGAAGGCACCAAAGCTCTGTCCGCCGCTGCCGTTGCACTTCACCGTGTACTGATCTTCCGGCAATGTATCGCCATACTTCTTGGTGATCTCGGACCCGAAAATTGTACCCAGTGTACGATCTGTATTGCGTACATTAATCTCAATCTTCTTTTTCTTCTTGCCTGCCAGTGCAGACTTGAATTCTTTCAGGAAGACTTTCTCATCAATGGTCTTCTGAAGGCCAAAATCATAAACATCCTCCGGCATAAACAGATGTTTTTCTTCATGCAGATACGGATTCTCAACAATGGCTGAAAGATCCAGTTTACCGTAAATCTGAGGATCCACATCGTCTCTGACTTTGATCAGATCAGAACGTCCCACTAATTCATCCAGGTTATGCACACCCAGTTTTGCCATGATCTCACGCAGTTCCTGGGCAACAAATTTCATAAAGTTGACCACATATTCCGGTTTACCTCTGAAACGCTTACGCAGTTCAGGGTTCTGTGTAGCAATACCCACCGGACATGTATCCAGATTACATACACGCATCATGACGCATCCCATTGTCACAAGGGGCGCTGTAGCAAAACCAAATTCCTCTGCGCCAAGGATCGCTGCCATTGCTACATCACGGCCTGTCATCAACTTACCATCCGTTTCAAGACGGACTCTTGAACGAAGACCGTTCATGATCAGTGTCTGATGTGTTTCTGCCAGGCCAATCTCCCAAGGAAGACCTGCATTGTGGATAGATGTTCGAGGTGCTGCACCTGTGCCGCCGTCATAACCGGAGATCAGGATAACCTGTGCACCTGCTTTAGCAACACCGGCTGCAACAGTACCAACACCAGCCTCAGATACCAGTTTGACAGAAATTCTTGCCGAACGATTCGCATTCTTTAAATCGTAGATCAACTGTGCCAGATCCTCGATGGAATAAATATCATGATGCGGCGGTGGTGAGATCAATGCCACACCCGGTGTGGAAAGTCTTGTCTTTGCAATCCACGGATAAACCTTTCCGCCCGGAAGATGACCGCCTTCACCCGGTTTTGCACCCTGAGCCATTTTAATCTGGATCTCGTTGGCACTGACAAGGTATCTGGAAGTCACACCAAAACGACCCGAAGCTACCTGTTTGATAGCAGAACACCGGTTAAGTCCATCCGGTCCGATAGTAAGACGTTCAAGACTCTCACCACCTTCACCGGAATTGGATTTGCCGTGGATCATATTCATGGCAATAGCCAGTGTCTCATGAGCTTCCTGAGAAATGGAGCCATAGGACATGGCACCTGTCTTGAAGCGCTTCACAATCTCATCCACACTCTCTACTTCTTCAATCGGAATACCGCCTTCTTCATCAAACTTGAACTCCAGAAGACCTCTCAGGTTCATCAGGCGTGTTTCTTCATTAATATTGTGAGAATACTCTTTAAACATCTCATAATCTCCGCGTTTTGTGGATTCCTGAAGCAGATGAATGGTTCTTGCATTATAAAGATGTTCCTCTTTGCCGCTTCGCATCTTATGACCACCGATGCTGTCCAGAGACAGATCCACATCCAACCCCAGCGGATCAAATGCACGCATATGCCATGTATTCATATCGCGCTCAATGTCTTTTAATGTTATGCCGCCGATACGGCTGACTGTATTCGTAAAATATGTATCAATGACTTCTTTGCTGATACCAATGGCTTCAAATATCTGAGAGCCCTGATAAGACTGGATCGTTGAAATCCCCATTTTGGAAGCAATCTTGACAATGCCGTGAAGAACCGCTGAATTGTAATCACTGACAGCTGCGTAATAATCCTTGTCAAGCATATGCAGATCGATCAGTTCTTTGATGGATTCCTGAGCCAGATATGGGTTGATAGCGCAGGCACCATAACCCAGCAGCGTTGCAAAATGATGCACTTCTCTTGGCTCTGCACTCTCAAGGATCACAGCAACCGCTGTTCTCTTCTTTGTTCTGACAAGATAATGCTCAAGGGCAGATACAGCCAGCAGGGAAGGAATCGCTACATGGTTCTCATCGATGCCTCTGTCGGAAAGGATCAGAATATTCACACCGTCTCTGTAAGCTCTGTCTACTTCCACAAACAGATGATCCAATGCACGCTCAAGGGGTGTATTGACATAGTAAGTGATCGGAATTGTTGCTACTTTGAATCCTTCTATATTCATGGATTTGATCTTCAGCAGATCTGTGTTCGTCAGAATCGGATTGTGGATCTGTACCATCTTGCAGTTTTCTGCTTCTTCTTCCAGAAGATTGCCGTCCGGTCCGATATAAACCGTTGTAGATGTCACAATTTCCTCACGGATAGCATCGATCGGCGGATTGGTTACCTGTGCAAACATCTGTTTAAAATAAGAAAACAGTGGCTTCGGCTGATTGCTCAGAACAGAAAGCGGTGTGTCCACACCCATGGCAGCAATTGGCTCTGCACCATTCTTGGCCATCGGAAGGATGGTATCCTTTAACTCTTCATATGTATAGCCGAATGCCTTCTGCAGTCTGATACGCTCATCCCTTGTATATTCCGGCACACGTTCATTTGGGATCTTCAGATCTTCAAGCTTAACAAGGTTGGCATCCACCCATTCACCATAAGGCTGACTCTGGGCATATGTCTCCTTCAGCTCATCATCAGAGATCAAACGGCCCTGAACAGTATCTACCAGCAGCATCTTTCCCGGACGCAGACGATCCTTTAAAACAATATGTTCTTCCGGTACAGGCAGTGCACCAACTTCTGAAGACAAAATCATGTAATCATCATCTGTCACATAATATCTGGACGGACGCAGACCGTTGCGGTCAAGCACCGCACCAAGAAGATCACCATCTGAAAAGACAATGGAAGCAGGGCCATCCCATGGCTCCAGCATCGTTGCATAGTACTGATAGAAATCTCTCTTTGTCTGGCTCATGCTCTTGTCATTCTCCCATGGTTCAGGGATTGTGATCATGACAGCCTTCGGCAGCGGCATACCGCTCATCATCAGAAATTCCAATGTATTGTCCAGCATCGCGGAATCAGAACCTGAAGAATTGATCACCGGCAGTACCTTATGCATCTCACCCTTCAGGACACCGGAAGACATCGTTTCCTCACGGGCCAACATGGTATCTGCATTGCCGCGGATTGTATTGATCTCGCCGTTATGGACAATCAAACGGTTTGGATGCGCACGCATCCAGCTTGGATTCGTATTCGTACTGAAACGTGAATGTACCGTTGCAATGGCTGATTCATAATCCTCATCCTGAAGATCATCAAAGAACTTTCTCAACTCGCCTACCAGGAACATACCTTTATAGACAATAGTACGGCTGGATAAAGAACAGACATAGGTATTATCATTACTCTGTTCAAAAACACGTCTTGCAATGTACAGCTTACGATCAAAATCAATGCCCTTGACCACATCTGCCGGTTTCTTTACAAAGCCCTGCATAATATATGGCATCTTGTCCAATGCTTTCTGTCCCAGTACGGATGGATTCGTCGGTACTGTACGCCATCCGAGGAATTCAAGACCTTCCTTTGCCACAATGATCTCAAACATCTTCTTGGCCTGATTCTTTCTCAACTCATCATGCGGGAAGAAAAACATACCAACACCGTATTCCCGTTCTTCACCAATATCAAAACCCAGTTCCTCAGTCACTTTCTTAAAAAATCTGTGAGAAATCTGAAGCATAATACCAACACCATCACCGGTCTTGCCCTCGGCATCCTTACCTGCACGATGTTCCAGTGTTTCTACGATGGTCAGTGCATCCTCAACAGTCTTATGTGTCTTGATACCCTTAATATTCACAACTGCACCGATACCACATGCATCATGTTCAAAAGACGGATCATATAAAGCCGGTTTCTTCTGCTGTTCCATTATCACTCACTACCTTTCTTCTATGTATAAAATTATCATTTCCAAAATATGGTAACAAAAAAAGGACAAACCACGCCTGTAGTAGACGCCTTTGTCCTTTGCTATGAAAAAAAGATAGCATATTTTGTAGGCAATATCAAGCTTTTTCCATAAACTCTCAAGCAATTTTTATTTAATTGAGGGTTTGCAGCGATACATCCACACCATGCATAGTCTCTCCCTGTATCTCTGTGTGAAACTGTTCCTTCTACATCTCACCTTCTGCTGAATCAACATAACAAAAAAATTGTTGCTTCCAAAAACTTTTTTGTCTTATCCCTTGCAATTTTTAACAAAAATTGATATATTATTATAATATTAATGTTCATTTTAATCATATTTGCAGGAAGGAGACACAATTTTATGACACTCAATCTGCCATTTTTCAGGCAGTTAGCAAAAGCGCTTGCCAAACAGTTTGGTGATAACTGCGAAGTCGTTCTCCACGACCTGACATCTACAGATATTGAGCATTCCGTTGTCCTTGTTGAAAACGGACATGTGACGCATCGTGCAGTCGGAGACGGTCCTTCACACGTTGTTCTGGAAGCCATGAAAGCAATGGGAGCTCAGGGTTCTACTCCACCAGATCACCTGGCATACCTGACCAAAACAGGCGATGGACGTATTTTAAAGTCCAGTACAATCTATATTCATGATGACACCGAGCAGAAGATTACCGGTATTCTGTCTATCAATTACGATATTACAAGCATGCTGTTGGCTGAACAGGCGCTGAAATCCCTGGTTGCCAATGAGGATGATAAGAAGGAACCTGAAAGTATCCCTCAGAATGTGAATGATCTGCTGGAAGATCTGATTCGCCAGTCTGTTACCCTGGTCGGCAAACCGGTGGCCATGATGACCAAGGATGATAAAGTGCGCGCCATTCAATTTCTGAATGATGCCGGTGCATTTCTCATTACAAAATCCGGAGACAAAATTTCAAACTTTTTCGGCATCTCCAAATATACACTTTACAGCTATATTGATGTCAACAAATAAAAGGACGGCTTCCACCGTCCTTTTATTACACCGTCATTTACCCTAAAACTTATGTACTTCCATCTCAGAATGAAACCCCTGTCCTTTCACCACTGTACAGTTTGCCGCAATTTCTTCCGCTTTCCGAAAGAATTCCGCTCCATCTCTCAGATGCATCAGTACATCGATTTCCTGTCGGTCCTCCTCTGAAAGGATCCAGCTGATATAATGCCAGAATTCCTTCATCAGAAAAACGACTTTCTTATTTCCCTGCAGGCGTACTTCATATTCATCCCGCATTGTATGATAATAATCCGCCAGTTCTTCCCGGGACGCACAATCCCCGCCTCGAATTTCACGACACAATGCCGGATTAGACAAAAGCCCCCGGCCTATCATCCAATGACGGATATCTGAATATTTTTCACTGACACGTCCATAAGCTGCTGCTGTAAATATATCCCCATTATAGCAAACAGGAAAAGGCATCCTGGCACTCGCTTTCTCAAAGGCTTCCATATCCGGCTTACCGCTGTAATAGTCCATTCTGATTCTCGGATGCACGATCAGCATTTCCACCGGAAAGGCTTGATAAATATCAAGGATGTCATCGAACTCATCCGCACGGTTCAACCCGATCCTTGTCTTCAAAGAAATCTTCATATCTGTTTTGTCAAAAATATCTGCCAGGAAAGCTTTCAGCGCCTCCTTTTCTCCAAGGAATCCAGAGCCACGTCCCTTTGATGCCACTGTACTCGATGGACACCCCAGATTCAGGTTCACCTCATCATACCCCAGCCCTTTTAATGTATGGGCTGTGGCTATAAAATCCTCTGCACAGTTTGACAAAAGCTGTGGAACAACCCGACATCCCTCATTGTACTCCGGCGCAATTTCCAATAAATCCTTTTTGCTGATTTTTCCTTTTGGATTGGTAAATATAAACGGTGCATAATATCTGTCCACACCGCCGAATATCCGATGATGGGCTCTTCGGTAAATGCTGCCTGTAATTCCCTCCATGGGTGCAAAATATAATTGGTTCTCACTCATTGCCTTTTTCCTCTGTTCACGAAATTTCTTTTCTGATTATAGCAATGGCACAGGTTAAAATCAAGGAATTTATGTTCTCTGCAACTTTGCCTGTGCCGCTTGTCCCCCGCCACCCGTCTTATTGTTCCAACTGTCGCCCGAGAAAACTGGCAGCTGAAGCAGCCAGTTTCATTTCCATCTCGCCCATCCGTACTTTTTCATCCTTTGTCGTCAGAATAACGGTGCCGATGGCATCTCCTTCTGCGATAATCGGATAGATGACCTGTGCTGTATAATTTTCTCCGCCATCCTCCGTAATCGGAATAAATTTTCGTTCCCCTTTCACAGCCAGAAGATTCTCTCTTTGATTCATCAGATTGTCCAACTGACGGCTGATCTCTTTCTGCATCAACTCTTTTTTCCCCGAACCGGCCGTCGCAATATGCCGGTCTCGGTCTGTAATACTGACAATATAGCCGGTATTCTGTGCCAGGGCCTCCGCATATTGTTTTGAAAACTGGCTTAATTCACCAATCGGTGAATATTTTCTAAGAATAATACCGCCTTCTCTGTCTGTATATATTTCCAACGGATCACCCTCCCGGATTCTCAGCGTTCTTCTGATTTCTTTAGGCACAACCACCCGCCCCAGATCATCGATACGTCTTACAATTCCTGTCGCCTTCATAATGCCATTCCTCCTGTTTACTGTCTATTTTCATCCGCGACCCGCCCATGGGTCCCGATACGGAATTCCGGTCTGCTGCACAGACATCAATTTTCATCTGAATTCCCACACATCTTATACAGGTAGTATGTGGCAGTGTCAATAAATTTATTCATACGACAGATGATCTGAAACGTGAACGCAAAAATAACCGGACAGATTAAACTGCCCGGTTATTTTCATCATATAAAGTCTTCTTCAAGTCTTCAGATTCAATTTATGCTGCTGATTCACTCTCAGTCTGAGTCTCTGTTTCTGTAGATGTCTCATTCTGAGAATCATTCAGATAATCTGTCACATCGATTGCAGAATCAACGACATCCTGAGGAACCGTGATGGCTTCTACAGTATCATAATTCGTATATTCCATCTTCATGTTGAACTTGCTGAATGTCACCTGTTCATCACCCTCACCGGCACCCAGACCACTAAATACCATATCCATATATAATGGCATCTTATCCGCCTTGCTGACAGCATAGGTAAAGTCCACGGTGATATCATCCAGATTCATCTCTGTATCACCAGTCAGACCGCCAAGTGTACTCTCCATGGAACTCAGCAGATTCTTCACATCTGCACCGGAAATACTGCCGGAAATCATATAGGCTTCCGTGCCATCCACATCCTGTGTCTCGTCTGCTAACTTCAGAGAATCCTTGCTCTTAAGCAGATCTTCTGCTGCAGCATTGATTCTCTCTACAGAATCCTTGTCATAGGCCATCTTAGACACCATCCATTGGCCCGCTATACCGGTATAAGAAAGAATCTGGTCATCCTGGACCACTGTGTAATTCTCCATATCCATTGCTGTACCCAGCCCCGGAATACTGATATTGCCCTTCAGGTAGTTAGCAACCGGTTCTATGGTTGTCTGCATGGTCATATCCATAGTCATATCCATGGTTCCGCCAAGAGCATCTGACTCAAGTGTGATCTCCGCTGTTGTGTGTGTCTCCAAAGACTTCATTGCATCACATTTACTCTGGACTTCCTGCAATAAAGATTCTGCGGTTACCTTTGATGCGGATGCTCCGCAGCCCGCCAGCATAACTGTTGCCAAAATCCCTGCCGTCACCATGCCCAAAAATCGCTTCTTCATACTTTCCCTTTTCCTTTCTCCCTGTGCCTAAAAGCCCAGTCCTTGTCCCCATTTTCATGCATCTTATATTCAGATTATAACATACCTGCTGCATGAAAACAATGAAAGAAGCCTTACGATTCTCTGACAATCACCTGCCATGCCTCTGTCAGTTTCTCCATATTCCAGGCTGCATTGGCCGGACTGGTGGAAGGCAGACACACCGGCATCACTCCGGTTTCCGGAAAAACATATTTCTTATAGAGTTTAAACGCTGTCTGGCCATTGACAAAGATCTGCCGGATAGGTGCTTCCGAGAGAACCCTGCCAATATCATTCGCCACAACATTCTTAATACTGCTGTCGCTGGAGCCGATAATATCACAACTGGCGATTACATCCCACAGGGCAATCTGATGCTCCAACAAAAACTGTTTCTTTTCTTCCACATTTTCTAACGGCGCATGGTCTGTCACCGCTGCCAGTACTTTCCAGAAACGATTCTGCGGATGATTATAAAAAAACTGCCCCCGGGATTTCACCGAAGGCAGCGATCCAAGTATCAATATCCGCGAATGCTCATCATAAACGGGTGTCAGATCATGTACCACATGAGTATATGTACGCATTTCTAATATTCCGTCTTCTTTGTCACTGTTATAGCCAGAGCGCCCGGTCCGATATGACAGGATATACTTAATGAAAGCGGATCTACTATAATCTCCTTGTCCGGGAATTCCCTGCGGATTTCTTCAAGCCACTGTTCAACACCTTCTCCCGGTGTATAAGCAGCTGCAATGTGGAGATTATCCATATTCACCTCGCCGCCCATACGTGTCTCGATATCCTTGTGAATCGCATCAAGCATAATTCTCTTTGCCTGCTTCACGGTTCTGGCCTTTGCAAAAGCATCCAGCTTCTCGCCCTGGATCTGCAGAACCGGCTTCAGTCTGAGCAATGTACCAAGGGCTGCTGCTGCCGGTGTGATACGTCCGCCTTTCTTCAGATACTTCAATGTATCTACCATAATATAAATGCTGGAATTAAACTTCTGCTCCTCCAGTATCCGTTTGATCTCTGCTGCTGAAAGACCGTCTTCTGCCATCTTCATGGCATCCAGTACAGAAAGCTTCATAGTCACGGAAATTCTCTGGTTATCCACAACCTGAACCTTGCCGTCATAATCCTGTGCCAGCATCATGGCTGTAGCACAGGAACTGCTGAGCCCGCTTGACATCGGAATGTGGACGATCTCATCATACTCTTTATTCTTCAAAAGGTCATCCCACAGAGACATAACCGCATCCGGTGACGGCTGGGATGTGGATACATCTGCATCTCCCGTCAGCTTCTCATAAAATTGTTCCTGTGTCAGATTAATATCCTCAAAATACGGCTGTCCATCTATATCAAAAGGCATCGGTAATACATAAACTCCAAGCTGCTTTCCTTCTGCCTGGGTGATGCCGCTGTTACTGTCTGTCACAATAGCGATTCTTGCCATTGGCCAATCCTCCTTATATTCAAAAAAATTCTATACCTGTCTAATATACCGTAAAAATCGCTATTTTGCAAGGATATCCGCCTTTTTCTTGACAAGGAGGCCCTGTTCACGCTAAAATATCAGAGATTGAATGGAGGATTTAAAATGGCTGATTTTAAAAAGGAAATAGAAAGACGCCGTACATTTGCAATTATTTCCCATCCCGATGCCGGTAAGACGACATTGACAGAGAAGTTTTTGCTCTATGGCGGTGCCATCAATCTGGCCGGCTCCGTAAAGGGAAAGAAAACAGCAAAACATGCTGTCTCCGACTGGATGGAAATTGAGAAGGAAAGAGGTATTTCGGTTACTTCTTCCGTTATGCAGTTTAACTATAAAGATTATTGTATCAATATTCTGGATACACCGGGACATCAGGATTTCTCTGAAGATACCTACCGTACACTGATGGCGGCAGATTCTGCAGTCATGGTTATCGACGCATCCAAGGGTGTTGAGGCTCAGACTATCAAGCTTTTCAAGGTTTGTGTGCTGCGCCATATTCCGATTTTTACATTTATCAACAAGCTGGACCGTGAAGCCCAGGACCCATTTGACCTGATGGAAGATATCGAATCCGTCCTCGGCATCCACACATGCCCGATCAACTGGCCTATCGGCAGCGGTAAGGAGTTTAAGGGTGTCTATGACCGTCAGACACGCCATATCCACGCCTTCACAGAGAATAATAACGGTATGAAGGCCGCATCCGACAAGGATCTGACCATGGACTCTCCTGAACTTGAGCAGGAACTTGGATCCGAACTTTATGAAAGACTTGTAGATGATATTGAACTTTTAGATGGTGCCAGTGATGAACTGGATATGGATCTTGTCTCCAAAGGTCAGCTCTCACCTGTTTTCTTTGGTTCTGCCCTGAATAACTTCGGTATTGAGCTTTTCCTGAATTACTTCCTGGAAATGACAAGCTCTCCGTTGCCGAGAATGTCTGACTCCGGTCTCATCGATACCTTCAGCCCGGACTTTTCAGCTTTTGTATTCAAGATCCAGGCCAATATGAACAAGGCACACCGCGACCGAATCGCTTTCATGCGTATCTGTTCCGGCAAGTTTGATGCTGACAAAGAAGTTTATCACGTACAGGGTAAGAAGAAGCTCCGTCTTTCCCAGCCGCAGCAGCTGATGGCTCAGGAACGTAAGGTTATCAGCGAAGCCTATGCCGGGGATATTATCGGTGTCTTTGACCCGGGTATTTTCTCCATCGGAGATACCGTCTGCGCACCCGGCAAGAAATTCGCCTTTGAAGGTATTCCGACTTTCGCACCTGAGCATTTTGCCAAAGTCCGTCAGGTAGATACCATGAAGCGTAAGCAGTTCATCAAAGGCATCTCCCAGATTGCCCAGGAAGGTGCCATCCAGATCTTCCAGGAATACAACACCGGTATGGAAGAGATCATCGTCGGCGTTGTCGGTGTCCTTCAGTTCGACGTTCTGAAGCACCGTCTGCTCAATGAATACGGCGTTGAGATCCGTCTTGAACCAATGCCTCACGAATACATCCGCTGGATTGCCAATAAGGATGAAATTGAGACAAACAAGATTATCGGCACATCCGATATGAAGCGTATCAAAGACCTCAAAGGCAACCCGCTGCTGCTCTTTGTTCATGAATGGGCTGTTCAGTCCGTTTTGGATAAGAATAAAGGCCTTGAGTTGTC
The DNA here is from genome assembly GCF_902381825.1 of Pseudocoprococcus catus. Classification (GTDB taxonomy): domain Bacteria; phylum Bacillota; class Clostridia; order Lachnospirales; family Lachnospiraceae; genus Coprococcus_A; species Coprococcus_A intestinihominis. The sequence continues at coordinate 3,302,708 of NZ_LR698973.1, read as the reverse complement.
CGAGTTCGGCCGCTGGTAGGTTATATCATAAAAAAGAAAAATCCCCCATTGAAAACGTTTCGTGCGGGTGCGCGTTGTTTTCAATGGGGGATTTTTCTTTTTTATCACATGGCTTTCCGAGCGGCCGAACGCAAACAACCATGCTAATAGTCTGTTTCAGTTGATTTCTCATCAATGCCCCAATAACTCTTGCCCGGTTCCAGTTTAACACCTTTGAGATAAGCCAACTCCGATACCGTGACTAACTGGTATCCGTCATTCACCAGTTCAGGTATTATTGTCTTACAGGCTTCAATTGTTGTCGGATGGATATCATGCATCAGTATAACAGCACCATCCCAGTCCTGCTCCTTATACTTTTCCACGAGCGAAATTACACTGGCTGCATTCTTAGTCTTCCAATCTAATGTATCCATATCCCACATAATAAAAGGCTGTGATACATTCGTCGGTACAATGTCATTATCAGCCGCGCCATATGGCGGTCGGATAATACGGCAGTCTCTGCCTGAATATTTCTTAATCAATTCGTTGGTCGTATCAATCTCATCACGGACACCTTTGGCATCCAGTTTCGTCAGCTGTGCATGGTCATAGCTGTGGTTGCCGATCTCACAGCCAAGTTCAACCATTCTTTTCAGCAAAGGCGCAGATTCATCATTGAGTCTGTTGCCCAAGCAAAAAAATGTTGCTTTGCTATCATACTGTTCAAGAAGATCCAACAGATCACTGGTACCATTTGTCTCATCTGTACTCGGACCATCATCAAAGGTCAATGCAATGATCTTCTTGTCCGGGTCATATTTCCTTGTGGACACATAATCCATCAAATCTGCCCTGCTTGAAGAATCCTCCAAAAGCGACTGTATGCTGCCGCCGATCACATACTGGAATTCCTTTGTTATCTGTTCCACCGCACCAACTACATCATGGATCTGTGTTAATTCCTCTTCTGAATACAGTCTCTTTCCGGAACATCCGGTCATAATGCCGCATAACAGAATAACAATCCCAATCATGCCCGCCAGTTTCTTCAGGCTTTTCATTTTATTCTCCCTCTTGCTGCTGTCTGCTCGACAGCAGCTTTTTCTGTTTCTCATCTCGTTTATTCGTTGTCTGTGCATTCGTCTGAAGCTTCTCCCTCTTCCGTTTCTTTAGCAGTTTCATCTTCCTGCTCGTTTGCCTCTGCACTTTCTTCCGGTTCAGCGTCTGCTTCTTCAGCCCCGCCTTCTGAATCCTCTGTATCTGCACCATCTGGCACTTCATCATCCACTTCCTCAGAAGATGCTGCATCCACATTCTCATCTTCTTCTACAACATGGATGATCTCTGCACCGCATTTCGGACAATAGGACGCATCCTTATCCACCTCTGCCTGACAATTTGAACAGATGACAACTCCTTTCAATAAAGCGGCTCTCTGCTCAGCTTCATTGATCGCATGTTGACAAGATGTAATCTTCTCGCATAACTCTGCCATTTCCTTTGGCATATCGCCATCAGCGTATTCCTCAAAATACAACTTGCCAAGAGATGCATATAATTCTTTCATATCGCCTTCCAACGATACTCTTTTCAGCTTTGCCTTCTGAATCTCAATCGCTGTACTGGATTTCTTCATCACGTTTTCAGAAGTTTTTGCAACTGTGTCTGTTACGCCTGATAAATTTTTCTTAAGCTCATCAAAAAATGCCATAATATTACCCTCCTGTATGAATTGTATGTACTATTTCTGGCTATTGTCGTGTATAGTCAAAAATCTCTTCGTCTCGATTACTATTATATACCTTTATGTACGTCCTGTCACCAGTTCATTGAAAGTTTTCAGAAGATTCAATCTTCCATAGCCCCATGCCCGATCAGGATAGACAACACCTTCTCTGCGGACAGCACCCAATGTCAGATATTTAATGATCTTATGACTGTTCAGCTGAAGATCATTGCCCTTTAAAAGTCCCCATTCCATCAGCAAAGCTGCCGCACCGGCCGTTTGTGCCGCAGCCATGCTTGTTCCTGTCCTGGTCCCGAATCTGTTTCCCGGAACCGGTCCGTATATCTGCACTCCCGGTGCTGCCAGATCCGGCTTTATTTCGTAATCTGCTGTAAACCCTCTTCCCGATGCGGCATACAAACTGTTATTCGTATCATTATAAGCCGCCACGGATATGCCCTCCGATGCACAGGCTGCATCAGAAAGTGTCACATCCGGATCTGGTCTCAGAAAATATGTCTGATCTGAAATAAATGGTGTCATAGGCAGCCAGATGTGAAATCGTCTGTTCACTGCCAGATTGCCATATATGCGCAGTGACCAGATTCCCTGTGTCGGCTCATCAAATCGCAGAAAAATAACCTGCTGTCCGGAAAGAGATTCAACCATCTGATAATAAACAAAAATTTCCGTCTGGTCCAGAATAAAACGAATAGTCTGGCTTCTTCCTGCAATTGGTGTGATCTTCTCAATTCTCTCACCGGCGGGTGACTGAATCCCAATAGTATAGAGATCCGGGTGTATCGACCACAGCTCCAGCGAAAAAGCCCTCTCCCCGGCCCCCACTCTGATCTCAGCCTCTGTATAAGCCGAATCCTCAGACAGAACGCCCAGAAAATGATGTCTCTTATCTGCCTCTCCGCCCACTGCTGTTACAACACAAACACCGCTGAAACCGGAAATATCATCAATCAGCTGACTCAGATACGACTGGCCCGTATGTCCGCCGCTGTTCGTCCCGACTCCCAGCAAAATGATCACAGGCATCCTGGCTTCCTGTGCCTTTTGAATGCAGTAGCTGATGCCTGCCATAATATCATTCTCCTGATATGCAGGGACATCTGCCGCCGTTCCATAAAACTGCCTCAAATACTGCTTACATGGCTTCAGCTTGACAATACACAGAGATGCATCCGGTGCTGCCCCCGAAAAATCTTCTGATTCTATCACTCTTCCTGCTGCAACACCGGCTATAAATGTCCCATGCCCGTTTTCATCTTGAGATGGCACAACAGCCAGACTATTCTCTGCAGCCAATGCCCGGTTGATCTGCTCTGAAGTATATTCAGTGCCATATATAAAGCCTTCGGGGCTCTCCCCGTCACGAATAGTCTGATCCCATATGGAATAAATCTTCGTTGTACGGTCCTCATAGGTAAATGCCTGATGCCTGTAGTCGATTCCGGTATCAATGACACCGATCATCACACCTGAACCTCTCAAATTCAGATAAGGTGATCTGTGAAAATATAAAATACCGCTCTCTTCCAGTCCGGCTGTCCCCAGAAGACCATATAAAGCCGGCAGCATGCTGATATTGTAGTCAGAAAGTATGTTCTGTATAGATGTATCACCTGCCAGATGCATCACCGCATACCGGCTGCCGATAGCCTCAATGCAGACCGGATGATACGTGCCCGCAATACTTGAAAAGTCCTGAAAATACTCTTTGATATAATCCTGGTAATCCTCACTGTAAATCACATCTTCACAGGATATGTCGTCATAATTCTCTGCCATTTCATTCCCGCCTGTCAGCAGATTCAACAGACTATATGACGCTTACCCGGAAATTATAACCAGCTTCTGCACTTTGGAAATGTATCGACGGTGATAGAAACTGTTAATTGTTCGCTGACGGACTCTCCGGCAATGCAGGTGTTCCGCGCATAGCGATCATCGGACTGCCTTTGCCTTCAATATAGGCTTTGGTAATCGTCACACTGCCGATATTGTCATCCTTCGGGATCTCATACATAATATCCAGCATAAATTCCTCAATGATGGAGCGGAGTGCTCTGGCACCTGTCTTTCTGGCAATTGCTTTATCCGCAATAACACCCAGGGCTTCATCATCAAATCGAAGATCCACCTCATCCAGTGCAAGCAGTTTCTGGTACTGTCTGAGAATAGCGTTCTTTGGTTCCTTCAAAATACGGATCATCATATCACGGTTCAGGCCTTCCAGTGTCACCGTAATCGGCAGTCGCCCGATAAACTCCGGAATCATGCCAAATGCCCGCAGATCATCGATGGTCACCTTGCTGACAATATTCTTATCCTGATCATACTTATCCTTCAGCTCAGCACTGAAACCGATCGAACTGTGTCTGGTCAGACGTTCTTTGACAATATTCTCAAGATCCGGGAATGCACCGCCGCAAATAAATAAAATATTTCTTGTATCAATTGTTACCAGTGGTACCATGGCATTCTTGCTGGTGGCCCCAACCGGTACTTCTACTTCACTGCCTTCCAGAAGTTTCAAAAGGCCCTGCTGTACAGACTCACCGCTGACATCCCGGGCTGTTGTATTCTTCTTCTTGGCGATCTTGTCAATCTCATCAATAAATATAATGCCTCGCTCTGCACGTTCTGTATCATTGTCAGCAGCCGCCAGAAGCTTCGATACGACACTTTCGATATCATCACCGATATAGCCGGCCTCTGTCAGGGATGTGGCGTCTGTGATTGCCAGAGGCACATCCAGAAGTCTCGCCAGCGTCTTGACCAGATAGGTCTTGCCGCATCCTGTCGGACCGATCATCAGAATATTGGACTTCTCAATCTCAATATCATCCATTGTATTTGTTGCCACACGTTTGTAGTGATTATAAACGGCAACTGCGATCGCTTTCTTCGCCTGATCCTGTCCGATAACAAATTCATCCAGCTTTGCCTTCAGAATGTGCGGTGCTGGAATATTCTTTATATCAAATTCCGGATGGGCTTCTTCACAATCCTTCGCCTTCTTCTTCAGCTTCTGCTTCTTCGGGATCTGATTCTGTATATTCATCATATCATCCATATTCAGACCTCCCGGAAAAATATCCTGAATATTCATGCCTTGCATCAGATCTGCATAGTTGCTGCCATCCATGACTCTGAAGCTGCGCTCCATACAGTCAATGCAAATACACATATTGTTCATACCCGGAATATGAAGCATACGTCCTGTCTTACTCTCCGGTCGTCTGCACATATAGCAGACATCTTCGTATTTCTGTTCATCTTCTGTGTTCTTTATATCATCGTTATTATAATCGCCCATTAACTCTGCTCATCCTCCTGTATTACTCTCTATTATAGACCAATCCCTGTCTGTATTCAATTTACAATTTTCTTAATTTTATATGTTAAAAAGGACGTATGAAAATGAATTAACAATTTCCATACGCCCTTTGGTTATGCAATTCAGCCAATCTTACTGACCATTTGACTGATCCAGACCGCCCTGACTGTTTCGGCTGCCCTGACCGTTATTCTGACCATTCTGCTGTGTACTCTGGCTGCTGTCTCCGGCATCAGCCTTTGATCCCATGATGGTTGTCAATGTCTGTTCTGTATAATTGCCGTTGCTGTCCGGGAACTGTGCTGTAATGGTGACACTGTCGCCCGGTGCACAATTCTGGATCAGTTTCTGAAGGTCTTCCATTGTGGAAACATCTTCACCATTGAATCCGGTAATAATGCATCCTGCCTGCAGACCTGCACGCTGTGCAGCGGAACCAGATGCCACGTTGCTGACATAGATACCGGCTGGTGCATTATAGGCAGATGCCGTATCTTCATCAAGTGTACCGCCTGTAATACCAAGGAATGCCGTTGTCTCATCTGTCTTTGCAACAATTGTACCATCGATGATGCCTTTGGCTGTTTCCAGTGCTGTATTAATAGGAATTGCATATCCCATACCTTCTACAGATGTATCTGAATACTTCACGGTATTCATACCGATCACTTCGCCCTTGCCATTCAGCAAAGCGCCGCCGCTGTTGCCTGGATTGATGGCTGCACTTGTCTGGAGCAATGTCATTGTCTTATCTGTCAATGCCACTTCTCTGTTGACAGCACTGATAACGCCTGTTGTCACTGACTGGCCGTAACCTAAAGCATTACCAATGGCAATCGCACTTTCACCGGCTTTCAACTGATCTGAATCGCCCATAACCATAACTGCGATAGCCTTCTTTGTATCGTCGGATAACTGGGACATATCAATCGTCAGGACTGCCACATCCTTATCCTCATCGTATCCCTTAACCGTTGCTGTAGCTGTGGTTTCATCTGAAAACTGAACGGATACCTCTTTGGCACCTTCAACAACGTGGTAATTGGTCATAACATATAATGTATTGTTCTCTTCGCTGATGATCATACCTGAACCGGCGCCTTTGGATTCCTGTGTGTACTGTCTGCCAAACCAGTCGGTGGAAGTTGATTCAACGGTTGTATTCACAGCTACTATTCCCGGCATAACATTGGCTACAATATCAGACACATCATTGGAATCCGTTGTTGTCACACCTTCTGCCGATGTCTTCACAATCTGAACATTGTAAGAAGGTGAACCGCTGCCGCTGGCTGATGCAGATACACCTGCTGCTTTATTCACACCAAACATCACAGCTGAAGCTGCCAGTCCGAAGACAACGCCGAGACATGCTGCCTTAACCACCGTCTTGCCAAAACCGCCCTTCTTCCGGGAATGATGTTTCTCAGGACCTGAATGGAAATTGCCGCTGCCGCCGTTTCCGCCGTTTCCGCCATTGCCGCCATTGCCGCCGCTATTCTGTGTCGGATGATAATAGCTGTAATCATTGCCGGCCGCATAAGAACTGCCTGTGTGTGCTGTATTCGTTCTGTTCTCATATGCGGTACCGGATGTATATTCACTTCTTCTGTCTGTATCTGTATATAATGTAGAATTCTTCAAATCCTCTCTTGTCATTCTGTACAATCCGGATCCTTCCGTTCCTTCGTTCTGAGCGGTGCCTGCGGTCTGGTTCTGCTCATTAACATGATTATCAGTTTCTGTATGATCGAATCTATCTTGTTCATCAAATGCCATAATAGACAACCCCTTTCGTCTTTATTTCTTTTATGCCATTATACTACCACCTAATTGTGTTAAGATTGTGAACCAAAAATGAAAACTTTATGTTATCCGATCAATGACAACATTTGCCGATATTTGAGAAAAAGCTTGTAATCTCAACGTTTTTAAGGTATTATAAAAGTTGTTTATGCTTTTTAATATGCATTTCATTTTCATATAACCAATAGAGATTTCTGTCCGCGCAGGCATCTCGTACTACAAAGTGAGGATTTCTACAATGAGTAAAAGAAGAAAGAAGAGGAGATCATCCAAGACAAAGCGCTGGGGAATTATCTTCGGCATTGAATTGGTTCTTATTCTTATCCTGATCCCTGTTGTATTTGTCTATGCCAAGCTTTCTCTTATCCAGACAGCCTCTGCAAGTGATGTAGACAAAGCGAACATCGTTATCAACAATGATGTGGATGCCACAACACAAAAAGCATTGAAGGGCTACCGCAATATTGCACTTTTCGGTGTCGACTCCCGTGACGGCTCTCTTCAGACAGGCGCACGTTCTGACAGTATTATGGTTATCAGCATCAACCAGGAGACGAAGGATGTCAAGATTACCAGCATTTATCGTGATACATGCCTGAAAGTACCCGGATATGGTTTTACAAAGGCCACTCATGCCTATGCCTACGGCGGTGCTGAGCTGTCTATGAGTATGCTGAATACCAACCTTGACTTGGATATCACAGAATTTGCAACTGTTGATTTCGGTGTCCTGGCCAAGATCATCGACGCTGTGGGCGGTATCGATCTGGATATCTCAGATGCCGAATACAGTCTGATCAATCCTCTGATTGATGAACAGAACAGCGTCACCGGTTCTGATTCCGAATACATATCCGGCCCGGGCTACCAGCATGTCAACGGTACACAGGCCACCGCCTATGCCCGAATCCGCAAGATTGACAGCGACTTCAAGCGTGCTGAACGCCAGCGAATCGTTTTATCCAAGGTTTTTGAAGAAGCCAAATCAGCGAATATCGGAACATTGCTGAATATTATCGATACGATTCTCCCTGAAGTATATACCAACATGACGAGCACCGACCTGATTTCCCTCGCCAAGGATATCTTCAGCTACAACATTGCTGATCAGACCGGTTGGCCATTTGAGAAAGAAACAGGCTCTCTCCCTTCAGACGGATTGAGTTATGTCTTTGCAGACAGTCTTGAACAGAACGTCAAAGAACTGCATGAATATCTCTTTGACAATGAGGATTTTACCCCTTCTTCTACTGTTTCTGATATCAGCTATGAACTTTATTGCGAAACCGGTTATTAATACTCAAAAGGCGCTTCCTTCGCGGAAACGCCTTTTATTCATTTCTTATTCTTCTTTTGCTTTTCTTCTATCTTTCTCTGGAGCATTTCCCTGCCTCGCTGCATTCGCTTTCTGACCGTTGCCGGCTTCAGGTCCAGCAATTCACTGATCTGCTGCGGTGAATACCCATAAAGCCCGTTCAGTATGATCAAATTCGAATACATCTCCGGAATCTGCTGTACATCCGCCAGCAATTCCCGGTAAATGAGATTGTCTAATGACTCATCCGCCCTGATCATGCTGTGTCTGTAATCATTCTGATAGGTATAATCTTCCATGAAATAATATCGGTTGTTCTTCTTGAGCAGAGTGAAGCAGTTATTGACGAGAATTGTATTAATATAACATCTCGCTTTAATACTGTACGGATCACCAATCTGGTTCAAATGTTGCAGCAGCTTCATAAATGTCCACTGAACAGCATCTTCTGCCCATCCTTCATCTCTCAAAATAGCATAGGCCTTCCGCTTCATCGTTGATGCATACAGCCTGAAGGTTATGTTGAATTTTGCCACCTGTTCAGGGTTTTGCTGCTCCTCTGAATGCATATTCGATCCCGAATCCGTCAAATTCATTGCCATACTACCGCCTCCCACAAGCTCTCCTCAAACTCTTATAATATATAAACCTTCTTTTTCAACGAATTGTGACAGAAAAACCGAAAAAAATTAATTTTTTAATGAAAGTAATATTTTTTGATACCGTTGAACATATATCCCGCGAAGCAAAACAATGCTTTTGGCATACTGAAACCCATGTGCCGATATACCTTAAACGTCATCTTCGCTGAATGAAGCTTATTGCCTGATTTGCCTGTCTTACTCAGCCGGTAGTTCAATAAAGGCTGATTCACGGCACAGGCCGTATGATAATGTCTCAAAATCTGAAGCCACATAATATAATCTTCATGGCATTCATCATGTACCATCGGAAATGCAGTGGCTGCATCACGCTTGATCACAACAGAGGAACAATTGACAGGATTCTGGAACAGCAGATCCTTATATGTAAGCTTTTCTTTCACACCGATGATTCTCTCCGTCGGTCTTCCATCCGGTGTGACCAGCCGTCTTCCTGATGCACACAAAACATAACCAGTCTTTCTGAGTAATGTCAGCTGCATTTTCAGCTTTCCAGGCTCCCACCAATCATCGCAATCCAAAAAAGCGATATATTCACCTCTGGCCTGCCTTACACCCCGATTGCGGCTCTCTGCAACGCCTATATTGTGCCTGTTATGCAGCACCGTTATCTCCGACCGCTCCATGTACGGCGACAAAACCTCTGCCAGACAATCTGTTGAACCATCATCGACAATGATAATCTCCAACGGTACATCCTGTATTAAAGCTGAATCAATTGCCTGTGCAATATAATCCGCACCATTATGCACAGGAATAATAACAGATACCTCTACATGCTTCAATTCTTCTTGTCCTCCGTACGCAATGCTGTCTTCTGACCGGTATCAAGCCCCTCTGAGTTCTCTTTCTGGAAAAGAATCTTCACTGTCTGAATAATGATCATCAAATCCAGTGCGAAGGTATAGTTCTCGATGTAAGTCAGATCCAGTTTCAGCTTATCATAAGGTGTTGTACTGTATTTGCCGAAAACCTGTGCATAACCTGTCAGTCCTGCTTTCATCTTCAGACGGAAATCAAACTCCGGAATACTCTTCTTATACAGTTCTGCAATCTCAGGGCGCTCCGGACGCGGACCGACAAATGCCATATCCCCTTTTAGAATATTGAAGAGCTGTGGCAGCTCATCGATATGCAGAGACCGGATCACATGCCCAACAGGGGTAATACGGTCGTCATTCTTTTTCGCCAGCTGTGCACCGGTTTTCTCAGAATCCACACGCATGCTTCTGAATTTGTAGATCATAAAAACCTTATGATTATATGTCAACCTTTCCTGTTTGTAAAAAACCGGCCCGCCATCATAAAGCTTGATCAATACGGCCACCAGAAGCAATATCGGTGAAAAAACAACCAATATGATACATGAAAAAACAATATCTGATGCTCTCTTGAGCAGTCTCTGCTCTGCTGTCAGGCCGCGATTCCTGAACAGCATCAATTCTGTATCAAAGAGATTGATGGTTGTTGAACTCTTGATCATAATATCCGAAATCTTCGGAATACTGTAACAGCGAATAGAGTTGGCATAACAATATTTCAAAAATTTATTGCGATAAACAGACGGAATATCACCGATCACAATTGCTTCATAATGGCTGATCCGTTCTATGACTGCATCATAACCCTCTGAAATATTGATCATATCAACAATACTGTACTTGTCCGTTCTGGATGTCATCTTCTGGATCAGTGCCTTTGGATTGATATCACCATAAACAAGCAGCATCTGTCTCGGCGGATAAATCTTCGCATAAATCCATCGCATGAAGATCACCCATGCAATAACAGCGACAACATCATAAAGGGTCATCTGCATGATAGGTTCCAGATAAGCCGAAAAACGCCAACGGCCAATCAGCGCCAGCTGCATATAAGTCACGCCATTGCAGCATAAAACGGCAAGGATCTGGGACGCAATAACATCTGAGACTTTCAGATAACCAACCTTATAGGCACCAAAAATTTTTGAAAAGAAGAAATTGATAAAAGCATACACTCCCATCAATGCCCAGTTGCCTCGGCGCCAGTATAATGCTCCGATAACTGATCTGTAGTTATAGTAGCGATGCCAAATATAGTAGAATATCACCACTTGAACAAGCAGAATCAGTGCAGAAGCAAAAAACATAATTAAGCGTTTGTATTGTTCTCTATTTTCCACAATCTTTTCTCCTTAGACTACAATATATTTCATTATAATCTGATTTTTCAAAAATAACAATCAAAACCTGTGGTAAAAACACGATTTACCACAGGTTTTGCCAAATTATGTATTTCGTTGTTAGATCAGCCGATTACTTGCTGATATACTGAGATGAAACATAGCCGTCATAATTCACACCGCCATAGTTCACTGTAATATGATACCAGAGACTTCCGCTGCCGTCCTTAACAGATTCACTGATCGTCACTTTGGTCCCTTCGGAAATAACAACCAGTACTTTGTTGGATGTACCGGCTCCGCTTCGAACATTCAGCCATCCATCAACAACACGACCGCTTGTCGGTGTACTGTCCGATGTCTGATCGGATGATGCTGTGCTGCCTGATGAGGAGGACTGCTTCAGCATATCAGAACGGATATAACCGGTATTTCCAGACTTTGCCTTGACCTTATACCAGATATTTCCGCTACTGTCCTTATCCTGACCTACAACCGTCAATGTATCCTCAAGATAAATGACTTCAATAACACCCTTGGATGTACCGGCTCCGCTTCGCATATTGACACCGTCATATTTTACCTGCATCTTCTGTCCATTCAGATCTGATTCTGTTCCTGAATTTGAATTATTGCTGTCACTCTTTGTATCGCTGCTGTTTGAGCTGTCAGCCTTTAGAAGGTCAGAGCGGATATAACCGGTCTTGCCGGATGCTGTCTTAATCTTATACCAGATATTGCCGCTGCTATCCTTATCCTGACCTACGACAGTTACCTTCTCATTCTGGTAGACAACCGTCACAACGCCCTTAGATGTACCGGCTCCACTTCGAACATTGACCACATCATACGCAACCTTCATTGTCTGTCCGGATACATCTGTCGAAGTATCTGAGTTGTTGTTATTGCTGCTGTTGCCACCTGCGTTCTTCTTCGTCAGATAAGAAGAATGCACATAGCCAGTCTTACTGCCTGCAGTAATCTTATACCACAATGTACCGCTGCTGTCCTTTGCTTCTCCGGTAATCGTTACTGCTGTATTCTTTGTCAGTGTTGTCACGACTGAATAATTCGTGCCGGCACCTGAACGCATATTCAATGCACCGCAGTTAACAACTGCCGGAATAGATGCTGCCGGTGTGCTGTTATCAGAATTACTATTATTGTTATTATTGCCATTGCTGCTGTTATCACTCTTTAATGTAATATACTGTGCAAAAACATAACCCTTATAGCTCTTACCGCTCTTCGTGAATGACACCGCATACCACTTACTGCCGCTGCTGTCTTTAGCTGTTCCGGTAATTGTAACCGCCTGGTTTCTGGATATGGTTGTCACCACACTGCTTCCTGTACCCGCGCTGCTTCGAACATTCAGTGCTGAACAGTTCACAACGCCGCTGCCTGATGCAGTTTCTGTATTATTATTATTGTTATTAGAACCGGAATTTTTGACTGTAATGTAATCGGCACAGACATAACCTGTTCTGCCGCCTACCTTCACTTGATACCATTTCCTTCCCTTGCTGTCATTAGCTTCGCCAAGGATATCTACACTGGTATTCTTGCTGATGGCTGTAATAATGCTGTTATTCGTGCCAGCTCCGCTTCGGACATATAAGCTGGAACAATTCACAGTGCCTGTTCCGATCACTTTGTCAGGCGTCGTTGTATTGTCTGTATTGCCCGGATCCCCTGAAACTGTACCGCCTGCATTCTTGCCTTTATAGATAGCCAGACGATCCACACCGGATTCACTGTATGTTGCAAAAAGATCTGTATTACGGTCACCCGGATCCAGCATATAGACTGTGCTGCCTTCAATTCTGTCAACAGCTACCCAGTGTCCGCCGTTTCTGACAGAAACAATAACACCGTAGCCGTTATTGACATACTCCGCCATCTTGGCGATCTTCTGTGCCTTTGTCATATTCGCCAGGCTCACTCGGCTGTTATACAGCGTAAAGTTGTCTGCTGCGCCGCATACCTTGCCCCAATACAAAGAACCATCTGATGTAAAACCGCCGTTGTTATTCAAGTAGGTAACCAATGTTCCCGGATTAAAGGAGGATGCATCTGCACTGCCTGTATGACAAATCAACATTGCAATAGCTGTAACCAGACATCCTGATGACTTCATGGTATACTGGCTCTTGCCTAAATGAATGCTTCCCCATTCCGAATCCCACTGTGCCCAGGACCGATAATCAGAACTGGCTGCATTCGCAGTGACAGTTCCTGATAATGGGATACACATCAACATAATCATCAACATTGCTAATAGCTTCTTCTTCATACGTTTTATACTCACTTGCCTTTCCGTCCTTCTCCGTTATGTATTTTCATCGATACATATCGTTTTATTTCAATTTGTATCACACTAACTGGTACTATTCTATCACACCCTTTAACATTTTTAAAGTTATTTTGTAACAAAAATTTAATTTTTTGTTACAAAATAACCGTATAAAAAGGCTGCCGTCACCTGTTATATGACGGCAGCCTTCAGGACTGCAATGCTTTATTTCTTTCTGAAGAACAGTCTGTTCATCGCACTGAAAATCGCTCTTACAGAGGAACGTGTGATGTTGGAACTGATACCAACACCGAAAGCTTTCTCGCCTGTTTCTGAATTCATCAGTTCAATATAGGATGCAGCCTGAGAATCAGAACCGGTTGTCAATGCATGCTCCTCGTACATTGTCAGTTTGGTATTGAAACCACCCTGGTTGCACAATGCATGCTTAACTGCATCAATTGGTCCGTTGCCGAAGCCTTCGATGGTCTTTAACTCATCCTTGAATGTATAAGACAGAACAACCTTTGTATCGTAGCCTTCTGTTGTCTCGGAAATATCTTCTGCGCGCATCTTCATGAAATGCAATGGATATTTTGCATTGATATACATCTCTCTGAACTTGTCCATGATCTGTGACGGTGATACTTCACCCTGACGCTCAGAAAGTAACTGAATCTCATCAGCCAGCTCTTTGTGCATCACCTTCGGCAGTTTGAAACCATAGTAATGATCCATAACAAAGGCTACGCCGCCCTTTCCGGACTGACTGTTAATACGAACGATCGGTTCGTACTCTCTTCCAAGATCTGCCGGGTCGATCGGCAGATATGGAACTTCCCAATACTCGGAATTTCTCTGTTCCATCGCATGAAGTCCCTTGTTGATGGCATCCTGATGAGAACCTGAGAATGCTGTGAAGACCAGCTTGCCTGCATATGGATGACGCGGATCAATATCCATCTTGGTACATCTCTCATATACATCTATAATCTCATTGACATTCTCAATATCCAGTTCCGGATTAATGCCCTGTGAAAACATATTGTAAGCAATGTTCAGAATATCGACATTACCTGTACGTTCACCGTTTCCAAATAATGTACCTTCAATTCTGTCTGCACCAGCCAGCAATGCCAGTTCAGAAGCAGCCACACCACAGCCTCTGTCGTTATGCGGATGAATACTCAGCACAATCTTGTCACGCTCTGTAAAATGTCTGGACATCCATTCAATCTGGTCTGCATAGACATTCGGTGTTGTCATCTCAACTGTTGCAGGCAGATTGAAGATGATCGGATTCTCCACAGTCGGCTGCCATACTTCCTTGACTGCCTCACAGATATCCAGCGCAAAATCAAGCTCTGTACCTGTAAAACTCTCCGGTGAATACTGAAGCTGGATATTGCCGTCAAAGCCTTCCATATACTTCTTCACCATCTTCGTACCATCAACTGCAATCTGCTTGATCTCTTCACGACCCATATTAAAGACCACATCTCTCTGCAAGGTGGATGTGGAATTGTAAATATGGATAATGACATTCTTGCATCCCTGAATAGCCTCAAATGTTCTCTTGATCAGATGCTCTCTGCACTGGATCAGGACCTGAACCTTGACATCATCAGGAATCAGATTTCTCTCAACCAGTGTTCTCAGGAAATCATATTCAATCTGAGAAGCTGCCGGGAAACCGACTTCGATTTCCTTGAATCCCAGTTTCACAAGCAAATTGAAAAATTCAATCTTCTCTTCAACAACCATTGGCTCGATCAGTGCCTGATTGCCATCTCGCAGATCGACACTGCACCAGATAGGTGCCTTCTGGATCTCTTTGTCCGGCCACTGTCTCTCCGGATAATGAACTACAGGTACTCTCTTATATCTCTTATAATTTAACATTTTATATTCCTCCGTTAATCACTGTATTTGCGCATGAAAATAAAGCCAAGGAATTCCATCAGCTTTAACTATCTGCGGACCTTTCTGCTGCATCCCTGTTGGTTATCTTACGATCTATGAGCAACGGAGTCGAAGGACCACTCCATATACAATTAACTTAAACAATGTCGGACTTAAAATACTAACCCCATGTCTTTCATTCCTTTTCAATCTATTTCCAGACGAACTTCGTCTAAACATTACTTTAGCAAAAAAAAGTGCATCTGTCAATATTCTGTGTATAAAAATGCGGTGTGCCGCCCGGATATTCACAAGGAAAGGCCGAACAAAATGTTCATCACTGGCCGCTTCCGCTACTAAATCTCCACTCCGTTTCGATAAGTGCTGAAGCACCTGTGACTGAACATTTTATTCGGCCTCTCCTATCCAAGTACTGTTTGCTCAATACAATATGTATTTTTATTCAAATGATAGATGACCCGATCATTTTTATTTCCGCACCGATGCGTATGGGCTTTCCGCTTACGGATTTATAGTTCTTCGAGTCGTTCTCTGATAACCAGTTCCAGTTCTTTCAGGGCTGCGTTTTCATCGTTACCGTCACAGGACAGCGTTATCCTATCCCCTGATTTGACACAGGCTGACAGAACACTCAGTACGCTTTTGGCATTTGCCTCTGTTCCGTCTGCTGTCGTTATTGTAATATGCGATTGAAATTTTGTTGCGGCTTTACACAGAATACCTGCAGGTCTTAGATGAAGTCCCGACGGGTTTTGAAGCTGCAGTTCTACACTTACCATCTTCAGTGCCTCCCTCAATATCCTATTTTCTATTCATCACTGGTCTTAGAAATCACCACATGTACATATGCATCTGCGGCCAGTTCCAAATTATCATCAAAGATAACCGTCAGCGGCAGGTCATATTCTCCCTCACCATAATTGCTCACATCGATCAGCGCTGTCAGATTATCTGCTGTCAGACTGTTAATCTCACTGGATATTCCTTTAACTTTCAATGTTACTGCCTTATCAGAAGACCCTGGCCCGCTCTTTTGATAAGTATAGGCTGTATTACTGCCCTTCAGCGATATCTTGCTCAGCGGCAGTTCAAAGGATGTCTCTGTAATCTGCTGAATATCCACAACCAATGCAACTGTTGCTTCCTTATCCGTAAATACAACGCCATCCGGAAGCTGCTCGGCAAGATTCTGTACAATCGATATGGAATCTTCCACCTTGCTGTTCTTGCCTGAAATATCATAATCCTTCAGTGTTACCTGACTGATCTTGTCCAGATCTTCCTTTCTTCCGGCAACAGTCACCTCTTTCGGTTCATAGGCTGCCGAAACCATCTTGTATCCATGCGCCACCTGTCCCGTTACACCAAAGTCCACCGGCACCGTCTTCGTTTCATAGATCGGCACAGTGACGCTGATATCGGTCTGTGAAATATTCAATGTAGAACTCGATACCTCACCCCCGCTCTGATCCAGCAGTTTCAGCGTCGTATTCGTCGTCACATCCGTTGTATTACCGCTGCCTA
The DNA here is from genome assembly GCF_902381825.1 of Pseudocoprococcus catus. Classification (GTDB taxonomy): domain Bacteria; phylum Bacillota; class Clostridia; order Lachnospirales; family Lachnospiraceae; genus Coprococcus_A; species Coprococcus_A intestinihominis. The sequence goes on along the minus strand of NZ_LR698973.1, from coordinate 3,285,955 downwards.
TGCTGACATTGACACTGGCCTCGTTAATCTTATTGACCACCGACTCAGGACCGGATACTGTAACCATATTCGGTGTTGCCACACCCTGACCGATATAATAGCCCTCAGAAACCTTGCCATTCGTATTCACTTTGACATTTAACGACTTCTCAACCAGATCTTCTATTTCAACCTTGAGTACTGTGCTGCTTCCAATTGGTGTGATCTCAAGACTCGGATATTTCGGACATGAGACATCCACCATGACCGCACCTGTAATCGACAGTGTGGAAAGATCTGCCACTGCCAGAAGATCATCCTTCGACAATCGATTGACCACCGAGGTCTTTCCCTTGACCTTGACACTGACTGTATTGCCGCCTACATAGCTGTAGGCCTTACCTGCTTCAGTGATCTGATCTCCATTCACTTCCGTCACGCTGATATCTGAAAATTCACGGGTATACACCGGATCTTCAATGCTTAAAACGACAATCCATACCAGAATTGCAAGAGCCAATGACAGAAGTTTCAAACCAAAATTATGCGTCAGTCTTTCTCTCATTCTTAATCCTTCCCATCAGCTTTTTACGTTTGCCTTCTTCTATTCCCTGTGTAATCTCTGAAAGTTTCTTCTTCAATTCATCCTGTCCAACATCCCGCTTCAGCAATCCGCCTTCCGCAATTGAAACAGCACCGGTTTCTTCCGAAACAATAATCGTCAGACTATCGGAGACTTCACTGATGCCAACGCCGGCACGATGTCTTGTTCCCAACTCCTTGCTAAGTTCCATATTGTCACTCAGCGGCAGATAACAGGTCGCCGCTACAATTCGCTGGTTCCTTATGAATACCGCACCATCATGGAGCGGTGTATTATGTTCAAAAATATTCATCAGCAGCTGACTGGATATCTGTGCATCAATGGGAATACCCGTACGCTCATATTCATTGAGAATCACCTGCTTCTCCATAACGATCAGCGCACCGGTTTTGACCTTGCCCATCTCATATACGGCACGTACAATTTCGGAATTGATCTTGTCCAGACTTCTCCTGTCCTCCTCTGCACGCACCGTTGCCGGACCGAAAATAGAGAAGATAATATTCTTCCTTCCCAGCTGTTCCAATGCACGTCTGAGCTCAGGCTGAAAAACGATCACAACAACCGTCACAAGCACACCTGCGGTCTTCGACATGATCCATGTCAGTGTTGTCAGATGAAAGAAATAGGACCCCAGGGCAAAAACCGTCACGACAACAATGCCCTTCAGAAGTGTCCAGGCTCTGGTGTTCTTGACCCATATCAGCAGTTCATAGATAATAACTGTGAGGATAAGAATTTCAACAATATAGGTAATATGAAACGACTGCGGCAATCCAATATTCGTCAATGATTTCATCCAGTTATTCATTTCATATCCCCCCTGTCTTTCACTGATTCCCGTTAACTATTCCTCATGATCCTTCGATGCCTGCACCTCTTTGGATGCAAACGCCTTCTTCCTGGAATTCATCTTCACAACATTCTTCTCCGGTTCCGATATGAAAATCTTCGGAACGGCCTTTACATAATAATAATAATCGTCATCTTCAAATTGTATATATTCTTTTCTGGAATAATCTACAGCACATTTCATAAACTGCAAAAATACTGCCAGTAAAGTACCAATGATGATACCCACGTTCGTCATGATTATATTCAGCTCTGTTCCAAATGCCGCTGCACAGAAAAACGTAACAATGATCTCTGCTGCTGCACCGGCCACAATCGCTGCATACCAGGCATAATCAAAGGATAACTGACTGATCAGATAAACAACCGTCATCGTCACTGCTGCCGCAATGGCATAAGACCAGATAGACTTGTCATCGGCTAACTGACCGAAAATCGTGCTGATGGCTTCTGTCGCACCTTCAAGGTTGATGGACATGCCTGTACCTGTCATGGATACAGCCGCACATGCATATCCCAGAAACTTCACCATAAACAGACCGATCACTGCCGGAACAACCGCATAAGGTGAAAAATACATACCTGCCAGGATCGGGATCATATAATGAAGATTGTACTGCATCAGTACCGGCACCGCCAGCAACACAACACTCTGTCCCGGTGCAAACTTCAAAAACATCAGATACACGATGAGCATAACCACAACTGTCAGAACAGCAAGCAAAACGGACAGCTTCACCATATGTGCTGCAATAACTGCTGCCACGATAAATACCGAAAAACTGCCCGGAATAATCGAGCAGATCAATGCCAGCAATATATTGACCATCGGATTGTTCAAAACTTCAAAATATCCAAGCTGTGAATTGACACAACTGAAAACAAACATCATTCCTATAAACTTGGCAATGATCAGGAACCATGTCTCGTATTCTTTCACAAAGCGATTGATTCTGTCCCTCATCACAAAAATCTCCGTCATCTCTTATCCTCCTGTGATCGGCTGTTCTTCTCACCGCACTGGTCAATATGGCGCAGTATGCGATAATACTTCTTTAACTGTTTATGGCTTGACTGATACTGCCATGCATAATAAATAATACCAATACCCGTATAAATAAGCGCAAGAATCAGGTAAACAAGCAGTACTTCCTTCAGGAACACCATCAACTGCATATTCGCTGCTAATGCGAATATATCCTCAATCTTGCAAACCGCATAGAGTCCTACCATCAGAATATAGGCAACCGTCACACCAATCATGTTCTTCATCAGATGGAGTCTGACATAATCACCAAGAAAATATTCATTTCGTTCAAGATCCGTATGTCCCTGACGCTTCTCATAAATAGAAGCTCTGGTCATCCAGCGGATTTTCTCTTCATTCAGCATAAACTTATCCTTTCCTCTATTATTCAATCCGGGCGTTTCTTCCCGCCGGGATAACCCAAAAGGTATATTGAGTATACCACATTTATACCTTATATGCCATAATTTAGAAAAAAAAGTAATATGCGATACAGCCGTCTTAATGTACCGTCAAATCCTTAATAACCTCTCCGGCAATGATCAGGCCCACAACAGACGGGACAAAGGCTGTACTTCCCGGAATCTGACGTCTCTGTGTACAGGTTCTTGCACTTTCCGGCGGACAGATACAATGTGACCTGCAGCTGTTGGCCGTATCATCAATCGGTGTTAATGCCTTTTCTTTCGAATAAACAACTTTCAGCTTGCGGATGCCCCTTTTCTTCAGCTCCCGGCGCATAACCTTTGCCAGAGGGCATACCGATGTCTTATAAATATCCGCCACTTCAAAAGCTGTCGGATCCAGTTTATTGCCAGCTCCCATTGAACTGATGATCGGTGTACCGGCCTTCTGCGCAGCCTCCACAAGCATAATCTTGCCCGTGACGGTATCGATGGCATCCACAACATAATCATAGACAGAAAAATCAAAAGCATCTGCCGTATCCGGCATAAAAAATGTCTTATAGGTATTGACCACTGCATCCGGATTAATATCCAGAATTCTTTCTTTGGCTGCATCCACTTTGTACTGTCCGATTGTTTTTCTTGTTGCAATAATCTGACGATTGATATTCGTCAGGCACACCCTGTCATCATCAATCAGATCCAGTGTGCCGACGCCGCTTCTTGCCAGGGCTTCAACTGTAAATCCGCCGACACCGCCTATTCCAAAAACTGCCACTCTGGCATTTTTCAGTTTTTCCATATTGTCATGTCCCAGCAGTAATTCTGTTCTAGAAAACTGATTCAGCATATTTTCCTCCTAAATTCAATGCACGCATTTACAACATTCCTTATCAAAGTCCTTCCTGTCAGGCGTGTACCATCCATTAACCGCGGTATCTGTTAAGTACCGCATATATTTCCTGCGTCCTCGGCCGTGCCAGCCCGCAGGGTACATAGCCACTGCAAAAAGCCTGCCATCCTTTTTTCTCAAAAAGTGTTTCTATTTCACTGACAGATTCCCGGACTGTCTGTGCTGACTTTGCCTTCTCCAGAAGATAACGCATAAAATAAGCCAATGCCGTTGTCTGCTCACTGTCTGCCAGCTGCTCTGTATATCTCAGATCAACGTTTTCCTTATCAAGCATCAGCATTTCTTTGCCCATGATCTTCACTTTCATTGTACGCGGACGATCTGCAGCACCTGATCCATGCCGTCCTCTCCGGCCGCCGCGTTCTCTGCCCGTGTCCGTCACTTCCCGTTTATGACCGGCTGCCGGACTTTTTCTGTCAAATACCGGCATCTCAAAGGCTGCAGTCTGCACCTGCTCCATAACATGCTGTCCACAGGCATTTTGTCCACAGATGGTGCGGACTTTTTCCGTGATATCCACCACATGATAGCGATCCATCTGGATAACTCTGTCTGCTTTATAAAAGAATGCGCCTGAGCTTCCGGCAACAAGAATTGTCGATATACCCGCCTGCTCATAAAGTGCGCGCATCCGCTCGATAAATGGCGTAATCGGCTCTTTCTCCCGGGAAATCACCCGCTGCATCAGCGCATCCCGCACCATAAAATTCGTTGCCGATGTATCTTCATCGATCAATAACAGCCGTGTCCCCGCCTCCATACTCTCAACAACTCCCGCAGCCTGAGAAGTGCTGCCGCTGGCATCCATCGTTGAAAAGCAGGTCGTATCCCTGCCATTCGGAAGATCATTAATGAACATGGAAATATCTACATTCCTCACAGAACGCCCGTCTTCCGCTCTCAGCTTCACTGCCGTATTGTCTGTGATAACCAATTCCCTGCCGTCACCACCGATATGATTATACACACCGTTTTGCAGCGCCTCCAAAAATGTAGACTTGCCATGATAACCGCCGCCGACGATCAGCGTAATGCCCTCAGGTACAGCCATTCCTGTCACCTTGCCGCGATGCGGCAGTTCAACCGTCTCTGTCATTGAATCCGGTGCCGTAAACGGAACGCTTCCTGCCATCGGCAGTTCTGACACACCACTCTTTCTCGGCAAAACAGAACCATTTGCAGCAAAAGCGACCCAATGCTTCTCAACAAGTATCTTCCGCAGCGCTTCCTGGTCCTCTGCCAGCCAGACAGCCTGTTCCACTGCCTGATGATCAAGCCTTCGCCAACACATAGCATTCTCGATGCACTCCGGAAGAAAATCAAATACTATCTTTTCCAGTTCCTTTGCCTGAATTGTCCTTCCAAAAGCCGGAAAACCCACATGAAATCTGAGTATAATCCCTTCCCCGTCAATTTCACAGGCGCTTCGCTCCAGTACCTCCTGGCCGCACCGGCTGATACTCATCAGACCGCTCTTGCCGGATCCTCTGGCTTTGAAATTGCATTTTTCAAACTGTCTCCCTGCTTCACGGACAATATAATCTCTGAGTGCTGTTTTTGCATACGGATTCTCATAATATCGCTCCGGGATCCTGGCCTGTCTGTGAGACAGCTCCACATGCAGACTGGAAGGTGAAGCAAACGGATCTCCCTGCACATGATCAATCGTTAATCTATATTTCTCAAACTGCCAGGTTCCTGCCAGTGCCTTATAGGCCGGATAGCTCCGCCTGTCCATCCCCCGCAGTTCATTTCGAAGTTCTTCAGCTGTTCGCATTCCAAAAATCTCCTTTCGGCCATTTTGACTCTTCCTATTTTATTACAACTCCTTCTCCCGGTCAATCACTGAAGGAAAGGAATTCAACAAAGTACGCATCTGAGTCAGCAACGTAAAAAGCTGCCTTTCGGGAACTTTCCGAAAAGCAGCCTGTAAAGTAAAATATGTCATCTGTTACAAAAACATCAGCAAATGATACATGGCAAATGCGCATACCCATGCAATGGCGCACTGCAGAATAACCACACCAATGGCCCATTTCTGTCCCAGCTCCCTTCGTATGGATGCAATGGCAGCTACGCACGGCGTATAAAGCAAACAGAATACAAGCAATGCTGCCGCTGCTTTTGTCGATATCAGCGACGTCAGTGCAGTTGTTGTCCCAAACAAAATAGATAATGTGGAAACAACGCTCTCTTTGGCAATAAAACCAGTGATCAATGCTGTTGATATTCTCCAGTCACCGAATCCAAGCGGCGCAAAAACTGGTGCGATCACACCGGCAATACCGGCCAAGATACTATCTTTGGATTCTGTCACCATATTCAGATGCGGACTGAATGTTGTCAGGAACCAGACAATAATCGTTGCCAGGAATATAACCGTAAATGCTCGCTGAAGGAAATCTTTTGCCTTATCCCACAAAAGCTGCAGAACATTCTTGGCTCCCGGCATTCTATAATTCGGCAGCTCCATAACAAAAGGTACCGCATCCCCTTTGAAAATACTGTTCTTCGCAATCATCGCCACCAGAATACCGACTGCAATACCGCCAAAATAAAGTGCAACCATAATCAATCCGCTGTACTCCGGAAAAAATGCCGCCGTAAAAAATCCGTAAATCGGCAGTTTTGCAGTACAGCTCATAAACGGAATCAGCATGATCGTCATCTTACGGTCACGTTCCGACGGCAGGGTTCTGCTGGCCATAACCCCCGGTACTGAACATCCAAAGCCGATCAGCATCGGTACGATGCTTCGTCCCGAAAGGCCAATCTTTCTCAACAGCTTATCCATAACGAAAGCCACTCTGGCCATGTAACCTGTATCCTCCAGAAGTGACAGGAAAAAGAACAACGTCACGATGATCGGCAGGAAACTTAACACACTGCCGACGCCATTGAAAATACCGTTAATAATCAACGAATGCAGGGCATCATTCACATTCCAGGCTGTCATTCCCGCATCTGCCAGCTCCGTCAGCCATCCAATGAACTGTCCAAGCAGTCCCTGCAGCCATGCCCCGATCACGTTGAATGTCAGCCAGAAAACCAACGCCATAATACCGATAAAAGATGGAATAGCTGTATATTTGCCGGTAAGGATCTGATCGATCTTACGGCTTCTCTCACGTTCCTTGCTCTCATGCGGTTTGACCACGCATGCTTCTGTCAGGCGCTGGATAAATGAAAAACGCATATCCGCAATGGCCGCTGCACGATCAAGTCCGCGCTCCTCCTCCATCTGACAGATAATATGCTCAAGCATCTCCTGCTCATTCTGTGACAGGTTCAAAGCTTCCAGGATGCCGTTATCGCCCTCTACCAGCTTTGTGGCCGCAAAGCGCACAGGAATGCCGGCCTGTATGGCATGATCTTCAATCAGATGCATAATGCCATGCAGACAGCGGTGAACCGCACCACCATGATCACTCTCATCGCAGAAATCTTTCCTTCCGCGGCATTCCTGATACTTCGCCACATGCAGCGCATGACTTGCAAGTTCCTCAATACCTTCATTCTTCGCTGCCGAAATCGGTACAACCGGAATTCCAAGAAGTGCCTCCATCTCATTGATGTCAACGGTTCCGCCATTGCCGCGCATCTCGTCCATCATATTCAATGCCAGCACCATCGGTACATCCAGTTCCATCAGCTGCATGGTCAGATAAAGATTTCTCTCAATGTTGGTTGCATCTACAATATTAATAATACCTGTCGGCTTTTCATCAAGAATAAACTGCCTTGAGACAATTTCCTCACTTGTATAGGGTGACAGGGAATAAATTCCCGGCAAATCTGTCACCAGTGTATTCTCATGTCCTCTGATCACACCGCTCTTACGGTCCACAGTAACTCCCGGGAAATTACCTACATGCTGGTTAGAACCGGTGAGCTGATTAAATAATGTTGTCTTACCGCAATTCTGATTGCCCGCCAATGCAAAAGTCAGTGTTGTCCCATCCGGAAGCGGATGCTCCGTCTCCTTCTCATGGTATTTGCCACCCTCACCAAGACCGGGATGATCCGTAAAGCGCCCGCTTTCCTTCAATCTTCCACCTTTTCCCGCCTTAGAGGCTTCATATTCGGCTCCTGCCTTCTGAACTTCTTCAATCTCTATCTGCTCTGCATCTGCCAGTCTCAGTGTCAGTTCGTATCCGTGAAGCCTCAGCTCCATCGGATCTCCCATCGGCGCATACTTCACAAGTGTTACCTGAACCCCAGGAATCATGCCCATATCCAGAAAATGCTGCCTGAGGGCACCTCTTCCGCCTACTGTCGTGATAACGGCAGATTCACCCATCTGTAAATCTCTTAATGTCATTTTATGTCTCCTATTGATAAAAAAAATCAATTCTTACGGAGTTAGTCTATCCTTATTAATAATTTTTGTCAATAGCTGTTCAGGCAGAATATAGTAAACAAAATAAAACGTTCTTTACCACAAAGAAATCGTGCCCACCAAAGTGTTCACGATTTCTTATTTTGCGTGTTTTTATTTCTACAATTCACCGGCCTTTGCTGCCATTTTTCTCACCTGTCTGCCGATGATCACGGCCATCACCGTCAAAACGATATCTTTTGGTACAAATGCTGTCAGGGAATAAATAATAATGCCTCTCAGATCATTACCTGAAAGCAATGCCCACTGCAGGGCGCCCACACCTTCACAGACAGCCAGACCCACCAGAGATAAAATAATATTCACTGTCATATTCAGCTTTGCATTCTGCGTCTTCGGCTGGATACCGCATAAAATTGTCATCACCGGCCACGCAATGATGTAACCGCCTGTCAGGCCTGTCAGAACAGAAAGCCCGCCTTTAAAATTAGCAAAAACCGGAACGCCAACGGCACCGATTAAAATATACACAAGAACCGCCAGAACACCTCTCTTCCAGCCCAGGATCACCCCCACCAGTGCAACCGCAAAAACCTGCACCGTAATCGGGACACCTGTCGGCATCGGCAGGGAAATCTGGGACATAACCGCCAGGAATGCGGCAAACATGCCGGCTAACACAATATTCTTCACTGAAATTCTGTTTGAAAATTCATTTTCCATGGTAACAACTCCTCTACATCTCTTCTTAATGTAGAAACAAGCATTAGAAAAAGCCATCAAATTATCAAAACTGTAATGAACTGGCAGTTCGGAGCAGGCCGCTCTCGTTGCCCAGCGCTGTCAACAGTACATAAGGCAGTAAAAGACACTGCCTAAGTACTGGACGCGCTGGAAGCACCTGTATCCGAATCTGTCAGTTCATTACAGCTATCCAGGATAACAAGGCTTTTTCTAATGCTTGTTTCTTTCATTCAAATAAAAATTTCTGATGTTGGTATTGTAAACCATAGAAAGCCTATTGTCAACCATTTTTATATTTAAGTTAACAATAGGCTCGTGTACATTTTCTACATGCACTTATCTCATCTATCTATACCATTTGAATTGCACGCATTCTAACAAATTTCCAAACTCAAAAGTCCTATACTCGAGTTTATCTATCCATTTCTATAACCTTCCGAGCTGCACTCCCCTATAACCCCTACGGCGTAAATAATATTTGCGAAACTCACAGCCTTTGAAAATGTTGAGGTATTTAACAGTTGTATAACCTTGAATTATTAAGGCAAAACTCAATAAACCTCATTATCGATTGGATCACTGTATTATTCAGATGCAGGTGCTTCAGCACCAGCCGGTCCTTAGGCAGCGTCCTTTGCTGCCTTATGTACCGCTGCTAGGTGCTGGCAGTGCAAACGTGCCTGCATTTGAATAATACAGTGATCCAATCAATTCACAGCCTTCGTGTTTTGCCGCCACGAAACTGTTAAATATCTCAACAATTCAATACCCTTGAAGTTTCGCACACCGCTTTACACCTGCGAATAAATCTCGATAACCATCTGCGCTGTCTCTACCATGTTGGTTCCGTTATCCATGCTGCATTTCTGTATGTACCTGTGAGCTTCGATCTCGGACATATTCTTTGTCTCCATCAAAAGGCTTTTGGCATGTTCAAGCAAGGCTCTCTCAGCGGATGAACGCTCCTTCGGCTTTTCTCTGCGCTTCTTGCGTTGGCGCATAATGGTTGTCTCAATGGCCTGCAATGTTGTAAACAGATCATAGACTTTGACCGGCATGGGAATTTTAATAACGTTGTACTCAAAAATATGGCTCAGATTACCCGGAGAGGCCATAACGATCATCTGCCATGTATCCGGAAGATCCGCCAGAAGGTCACTGTAGGTCATATCCTGGTACTTATAGCCCGACACAACAATGCCGTCGGAGCCTTCCATCTGATCAACGGCCTGACTGACAGCGGCTCCGTTGGTACAGACAGTGACCACATTATGCCCGTGCCTCATCAGAAGGTTGCGGATATTAATGCCATCCTTCTGGCTAGAAAAGACAACGATAATATTAACCACCCTTTTCCACCTCCATTAATGATTCATCAAGAAGGGGAAAAATTTAAATTTTGTACAGATACTGGTCAATCTCCCAGTTTGTGATCTGTCTGCGGTATTCATCCCATTCCGCGTATTTTGCCTCGATGTATTTGCTGCTGGCATGTTTGCCCAGAGTATCACAGATATACTGATCAGCCTCCAGCTCTTTAACTGCATCAAAAAGATTCAGCGGCAGTTCTTCAATGCTCTCTGCTGCTTTTTCTGCTGCTGTCATCTCAAAAATATTCTTATCCACATTCGGCATCGGCATTTTCTTTTCTTTCAAACCATCTAAACCCGCTGCCAGGCATGCTGCCAGTACAAGATATGGGTTGCCAGCCGGATCAGGACTTCTGAGTTCAATACGACGTCCGGTTCCTCGGGTTGCCGGAATACGGATCAGCGGACTTCTGTTGATGGAAGACCAGGCAATATGCACCGGTGCCTCATACCCCGGTACAAGTCGCTTATAGGAATTGACCAACGGATTCGTCAATGCCATCAGACCTTTTGCATGCTTTAACAGACCGGCCAGGAAATAATAGGCTTCTTTGCTGAGACCATTCTCATCATTCGGATCACCAAAAATATTGTTGCCGTCCTTGTCATCCAGTGACATATTGATATGCATGCCGGAACCAGGAACACCGTAAACCGGCTTCGGCATAAAGGACGCATGAAGACCATGGCGTTTTGCAATGGATTTGACAACCAGCTTGAAGGTTTCAATATTGTCCGCTGTATGAAGAGCATCTGTATACTTAAAGTCAATCTCATGCTGTGCCGGTGCAACTTCATGATGGGATGCCTCGATTTCAAATCCCATATCCTCAAGGGTCAGTACCATATCACGTCTTGCATTTTCACCTAGGTCAATAGGACCAAGATCAAAATAACCGCCTTTTTCATGGGTTTCTGTCGTCGGCATACCATAATCATCTGTATGGAAAAGGAAGAATTCCAGTTCAGGACCGACATTGAATGTATAGCCCATCGCATCTGCCTCTTTGATCACTTTCTTTAAAATATAACGGGGATCGCCCTCAAAAGGTTCACCGTTCGGTTTGTAAACATCGCAGATCAGACGTGCCACCTTGCCCTGCTGCGGACGCCACGGAAATATCTCAAATGTATTCAGGTCAGGTACCAGATACATATCGGATTCTTCGATTCTGGCAAAGCCTTCGATCGAAGAACCGTCAAACATACAGCCATTGTCCAGTACTTTTTCTATCTGACTGGCTGTAATCGCCACATTCTTCAATGCTCCGAAAATATCCGTAAACTGGAGTCGGATAAATTCAACATCATCATCTTCCACCATCTGAATAATGTCTTTTTTTGTATATTTTGCCATTACGCTCTCTCCTTATATTAAGATAGTTCAACTATATCAATAATGCCCTTTCTTTGTCAATATTGTAAAAAATTTACGTCAGGCATATACAAAAAGACCGCAAAAGGGCAGGGAATTCTCACTCCACACACTGCCCCCTTGCAGTCTTTTCCATATTTTGTATTTAGTTTAGCATATTTTTTCTCAATTGACCAGCATGAATCTTTTCATACCGTCAAAATGTCAAAAACTTTTAGATTTCAGCGATATCGATCACGGAAAGTGTCTCCATATTGGCATTTTCAAGGCTTGTTACCAATGCTGCCGCTGTATCCAAGGATGTCAGACATGTGCATCCTGTCTCAATGGCATTTCGACGGATCAGGAAACCATCTCTGCTCTTGTCACGGCCCTGTGTCGGTGTATCGATAACAAGGTCGACTTCACCGGCAAGGATCAGATCCAGCGCATTTGGTGAGCCTGCAGAAATCTTCTTGATCTTGATGGCAGGAATGCCGTTCTCAATGAGCTTATCTGCAGTGCTGCGGGTTGCATAGATGGTATAACCCAATTTCTGGAAGCGTGCTGCGATCGGTACTAATTCATCTTTGTCCGCATCATTGACTGTACAGATCATCTTCTTTGTCCGCGGCAGATTGATGCCGGCACCGATAAATGATTTGTACAGGGCTTCCTCAAATGTCTTGGCAATACCAAGGACTTCGCCCGTTGACTTCATTTCAGGTCCAAGGCTTGTCTCGGCACCACGCAGTTTCTCGAATGAGAATACCGGCTGTTTGATGGCAATATAATCTGCTTTCTTCTGAAGACCCGGCTCATAACCAAGCTCTCTGATTGTCTTGCCCACGATACATTTTGATGCAATATCGACAATCGGAATACCTGTTACCTTGCTGATATAAGGTACCGTACGGCTTGAACGAGGGTTTACTTCAATAACATAAACCTCTTCCTGATATACAATAAACTGAATGTTCAGAAGACCTTTGACATGCAGGCCTTTCGCCAGTTTCGCTGTGTAATCTTCAATCTTATCAATAACGGCATCGCTCAAATGCTGTGCAGGATAGATGGAAATACTGTCACCGCTGTGGATACCGGCTCTCTCAATATGTTCCATGATGCCAGGAATCAGGACATCTTTGCCGTCGCAGACACCATCCACTTCGACTTCCTTACCCATCAGATACTTATCGATCAGGATCGGATGTTCCTGAACTGTCTGATTGATAATATTCATAAATTCGACAATATCGCCGTCATTAACTGCAATCTGCATACCCTGTCCGCCAAGAACATAGGAAGGACGGATCAGTACCGGGTAACCCAGATGGTTGGCTGCCTTCAATGCTTCTTCTGTTGTGAATACTGTTGTGCCTGCAGGTCTCGGGATCTTACACTTCTCAAGGATTTCATCAAACAGCTCTCTGTCTTCAGCTGCATCTACATCCTCTGCCTGTGTACCGTAAATCGGCACACCCATCTTCATGATGGCTTGTGTCAGTTTAATGGCTGTCTGGCCGCCGAACTGAACAACCGCACCGTCCGGATGCTCCAAACGAACGATATTCTCCACATCTTCAGGTGTTAATGGTTCGAAATACAGTTTATCTGCAATATCAAAGTCCGTGCTGACTGTTTCCGGGTTGTTGTTGACAATAATTGTCTCATAACCGCAGTCTGCGAATGCCCATACACTGTGAACGGAGCAGTAGTCAAACTCTATACCCTGACCGATACGGATTGGGCCTGAACCCAGTACAAGGACTTTCTTACGCATCTTCTCGCCAACTTCAACTTCATTTTCATTGCCGAAGCATGAATAATAATATGGTGTTTCGGATTCAAACTCAGCTGCACATGTATCAACCATCTTGAATGCTGCAACGATATCGTTTCTGTAACGATAAGCTTTCACTTCTGCTTCGGACTGATGTGTAAACTCAGCAATGGCCTTATCAGGGAATTCCATACGCTTTGCTTCTTTCATCAGTTCAACAGACATCGGCTCTGTTTTCAGACGCTGTTCCATCTTGACAAGGTTGGCAATCTTATCCAGGAACCAGAGATCGATCTTATTGATGGCATGGATTTCTTCCAGTGTATAACCACGACGAATAGCCTCTGCGATACAGAAAAGACGTCTGTCATCAATTCTATATAAATGTTCTTTCAGTTCTTCATCTGTCAGCTCATGGTATTTGCCGTAATCCAGGCTGTAAATATTCTGTTCCAGAGAACGGATGGCTTTCATCAGCGCACCTTCGAAATTCTGGCAGATACTCATAACCTCGCCTGTGGCTTTCATCTGAGTCGTCAGTGTACGTTTCGCTGTAATAAATTTATCAAAAGGCCATTTCGGGATTTTGACAACCACATAATCAAGGGCCGGTTCAAAGCTGGCGTATGTTTTGCCGGTAACCGCATTCTTGATTTCATCCAAGGCATAACCCAGAGCGATCTTGGCAGCAACTTTGGCGATCGGGTAACCGGTTGCCTTGGAAGCTAACGCTGAAGAACGGGATACACGCGGATTAACCTCGATAACACAATATTCAAAACTGTTTGGATTCAGTGCATACTGTACGTTGCAGCCGCCGTGGATATCCAGTTCCTGAATGATGTTCAGGGCAGATGTACGAAGCATCTGATACTCTTTATCCCCCAGAGTCTGTGAAGGTGCCACAACGATACTGTCTCCTGTATGAACGCCCACAGGGTCGATATTCTCCATATTACATACGGTAATGCAGTTGCCGTAGCTGTCTCGGATCACTTCATATTCAATTTCTTTCCAACCGCCGATATAACGTTCAACAAGAACCTGACCGACACGGCTCAGTCTCAGACCATTGCTGGCAATATCATGCAGCTGCTGTGCATCATGTGCAATACCGCCGCCGCTGCCGCCCAGTGTATAAGCTGGTCTGATAACAACCGGATAACCGTTCTTCTCTGCAAAATCAAAACATCCCTGAAGTGTTGTGCAGACTTCACTGGCTGCACATGGCTCGCCGATCTTCTCCATTGTCTCTTTGAATGCCAGACGGTCTTCGGCTTTCTTGATGGTCTGTGAAGAAGTACCGATCATTCTGACACGATTTTCAACCAGGAATCCGCTCTCATCCAGCTCCATAGCCAGATTCAGTGCAGCCTGTCCGCCAAGTGTCGGAAGAATGCTGTCCGGTTCTTCTTTCTTGATAATCTTCTTCAAAACCTCTGTTGTCAGTGGTTCAATATACACTTTGTCTGCAATCTGTTTATCCGTCATGATGGTTGCCGGATTGGAATTGACCAGTACAACCTCAATACCTTCTTCTTTCAGAGAACGGCAGGCCTGTGTACCTGCGTAATCAAACTCTGCTGCCTGTCCTATGACAATCGGACCAGAACCAATAACCAGAACTTTTTTAATACTATTATTCTTCGGCATCTTTATTGACCTCCATCATGTCTATGAATTTATCGAAAAGGAACGCTGTATCCTGTGGACCCGGGCAGGCTTCAGGATGGAACTGCACCGTAAAAATATTCTTGCCAAGGTAATGCAGACCTTCTGTGCTGGCATCATTGGCATTAATGAAACTGATCTCAGCTACATTTTCCGGTACTGTCTTATCTGCTACCACATAACCATGGTTCTGTGAAGACATATACACACGGCCTGTTGTCAGATCTTTGACCGGATGATTGGCACCTCTATGCCCCCATTTCATCTTTCTTGTATCAGCGCCATTGGCCAGCGCCATCAGCTGATGTCCAAGACAGATTGCAAAAATCGGAATATCTGTTGCATAAAGCTTCTTCAGTTCTTCAATGATCGTTCCGCAATCCTTTGGGTCGCCGGGGCCGTTTGACAGCATAATACCGTCCGGATTGGAAGCAATAATCTCTTCGGCAGATGTATACGCCGGATAAATCGTTACTTCACATCCGCGCTCATTCAGGGATTTGGCAATGTTTTTCTTTGCGCCGAAATCCATCAAAGCTACTTTCATGCCGTCACCCGGAAGGACTGTCTTCTCCTTGCAGCTGACACGTTTTACCGCATCTGTTACTTTGTATGCCTTAATCTTCGGAAGAACCTCTTCCAGAACAAAATTTTCATTGGTTGTGATCATGCCGTTCATTGTACCGTAGTTTCTCAGACGTTTTGTCAATGCACGTGTATCAATGCCCTGGATGCCGGCGATATCATGATCCACCAGGAATTTTTCAAGTTTATCTTCACTTCTGAAGTTGCTTGGGCTATTGGAGATCTCTCTGACGATATAACCGTCTACATAAGATTCCGGATCCTCCATATCCTCATAACATACACCATAATTGCCAATCAACGGATACGTCATAACGACAGACTGGCCGCAATAGGACGGATCTGTTAAAATTTCCAAATAACCTGTCATAGATGTATTAAACACAATTTCACTGATAACTTCTCTGGTAGAACCGATGCTTTCTCCTTCATAAACAGTACCGTCTGCCAAAATCAGAAACGCTTTCATTTTCTCACCTGATCCTTTCTCCTAATTTGCAAAAAAAAAAGATAATTTCATGTCAAAAATAGAAAAGACAATAACATGAAACCTCTTTTTTTAAGTTAATAAATATAAACAAGAAATGGAGAATTTTGTATAAATATGCATTTTCAAGCTTTGCGAATATAACCACATCATTGATACTTCCACTCCTGTCCTTTTTTGTAAATAACTTCCAAAAGTCACTTATATTCAATATCTTTCGACACTGAATTTTAAACTGCATGAAGTATACCATAGATTAAAAGCAAATTCAACCTAAATAATTATATGATTATCTGAAAATTTTTGTATGCATAATTTTTCACATAATGCATGCTTTCTCCGTCATCTTTTCGTCAAATATGCATATAATAAATCAATTCCCTATTGAGGTTTACGCCCATGGCTTCATCCCCAGCTCCTGTTATGCCGGCTCAGGTATCCGCCGCTTCCTACGGTCGCCTGCAACTTGCCGTCACAGGTCGCAATGATTATACTCCCATCGAAAATGCCATAATCCAGATTACAGATACCGGAAATCCGGACAATATCATCGAGGAACTGACAACCGATAATTCCGGCGAAACACCTGTCATTGAATTGCCTGCCCCTCCTGTTTCTTACAGTCTGGAGAGCAGCAGTGCCCAACCCTATTCAGAGTATAATTTCACCGTTCAGGCTGAAGGTTATTCCAATCTGACGATCAGCGGTGCTCAGATACTAGCCAACGTTACTGCCCTTCAGAGCGCCCGACTTATGCCGCTGGCCAACATCGAAGCTTCTCCGATCGTTGTACCGCCTCATACCCTATACGGTAATTTCCCGCCTAAAATCGCAGAAGCGGAAATCAAAGATGTCACTGAATCCGGTGAAGTCGTACTAAGCCGTGTTGTCGTTCCCGAAACCATCATCGTCCACGACGGACCGCCTACAGATACCAGAGCTGCCAATTATTATATTCCATTTAAAGAATATATCAAAAACGTCGCTTCCAGTGAAATCTACGCCACCTGGCCGGAATCCTCCATTATCGCCAACTGTCTGGCCATTATCTCCTTCACCCTCAACAGAGTGTTCACTGAATGGTATCGCAATAAAGGTTATGATTTTACTATCACCAACTCCACTGCCTACGACCATTTCTTTGTCTATGGAAGAAATATTTTTGAAAACATATCCGAAACAGTGGATATGATTTTCTCCAACTATCTCTCCCGTCCGGGTGTCCTGCAGCCGATTCTCACCCAGTACTGTGACGGTCGCCGAGTCTCCTGCCCAAACTGGATGAGCCAGTGGGGCTCTAAGGATCTGGGCGAACAGGGTTATTCACCTATTGAGATTCTGCGCTATTACTATGGGGATGATATCTATATTAACTCTGCAGAACAGATCAGCGGCATTCCAAGCTCCTGGCCGGGTTACGATCTCACCATCGGCAGTTCCGGCCAGAAGGTCCAGCAGATGCAGGAACAATTAAACCGTATCTCCGATAATTATCCGGCTATTCCGAAAATAGCGGCAGACGGCATCTATGGCAATCAGACCGCAGAGGCTGTACGGACATTCCAGAAGATCTTCAATCTTCCTCAGACCGGGGTGACGGATTATGCCACATGGTATAAGATCAGCCAAATCTATGTGGGGGTATCGCGAATCGCCGAATTAAACTAAAAATTTTGAGCCGAAAACAAATAGTCTTTGAATAACAGAAAATGAAACAAACAGCACCCAGGCACAATCTGTCCATATCTCATGTTCTTTGTCCGTTGAAACAACGTACACCCGTACGAAACGTTTCAACGGACAAAGCCATAGATATGACCATTCCATTGTTCCAGTCATTCTGCTGTCTGTTTCATCTTCTGTTATTTTCTGAGTGTATTGAATTTCCGACAAAGTAATTTTAGACTAAAATCACTTTGCCCAGTTTTCAAGTTTCAATCCCTGTACCCGTTCAAACTCTTTTGTGTTATTTGTTACAACAGTATACTTAAGTGATTTTGCATGTCCTGCAATCATCATATCCAATGGTCCAATGGGATTTCCTGCTTTTTCTAAATCAGCTCTAATTTTTCCATAACTTTCAGCAGCTAAAGAGTCAAAACTTATTATTTCAATATTTGCCAACAATAATGCTAATGCAAGCCTGTTCTTTTCAATTGATTTGCTCTTTTCTACACCATGTACCAATTCTGCATATGTAACAGAAGAAATACATATTTCCGATGGGTCGTGTTCTTGCAGCCGCTTAAATGCTTGTTCTGGCTTATGCTTTATTGCATAGATACATATATTGGTATCCAGCATATATCTCATAATGATTCACGCTCCTGCTTTATATCATTATCTCGCTCATCTTCCATAAAATCATCCGAAAACATGTCTATAGCCTGCATAAATGAATTCCATTTACTTGATTTCGGAACCAACAATACAATTTCCCCAATTTTATTAACAGCTACCTCATCTGTGTTAAATCTACATTCTTTTGGCAGTCTCACAGCCTGGCTCCTTCCGTTTTCAAAAACTTTTGCCATCATCATAAAATCAGCCCCTTTCTATTATTAGTATATACCACGATATATATTTTATTCAATAAAAAGATTAACTGATGATGATTAAATGAAGCCTTACTTCTCCATCTCATACTTCTTTCTCAATCTTACAAACCCTGCTGTACTTCGGGCAATCAAATAAACATACAGCACAATCAAAATCACCCATAAAATATAAAATGCAATAGACACTCTATCTATATACATACCGTCTGCCATACGAACTGCCTGGGGAATGACACAGCATAAAAAGATGGCTACAATCGGCAGCATCTTTCGCCGGATAATGCGGTCCATCATATCGATTCGAGACTGATTATCACTAAAAATCTCATTTGCTTCTTCCTCATCCTCTGCCACTTTGCAAAAATAGCTGTATTCATTTAAATCCTGGATATAGGTCCATCCATAGTCTTGATACATCTGCTTATAGCTGTCCCAGTCTTCCTTCCTCTTGGGGTTAAAATCTATTCTATAAACCATATTCACCGGAGCTGTCTTCCTGAAATGGTAAACTCCCGGCAAAGTGACTTTCTCAAACAAATACCCACTCCGTGCCATCTGATTCAAATACTGTTCTTCTTCCTCATATTCACTTAAGGTAAAAATCTTCATCTCCTTCTTATCTGCCATTGTACCGTTCCCCCTTACTGTTCTTGTACAATCGTTCAATTCTCGCCAATTCCAGATTCAGCACATCTCTCCCCAAATCCGTGATCTGGTAAATCTTCCGCTTATCTTCTTCCCTCAAAAAAGAAATCAAACCATCCTTCTCCATCTTGGATAATGTTCCGTACATCGTTCCAGGACTGATGGTGACTTCTCCGCAGGTCATCACCTTCACTCTCAATCCGATATTGTAACCATGCATTTCTTCCTGCAGGCAATATAAAATGTAAAACCCTGTTTCAGTCATTGGAACATAAACTTTTCTAATGTGGGCATCCATTGTCTTTCCTCTTTCGTTCATCGATATTGCTGTACTCTATATCAACGTTCAATATATCGCACTTCGTTATATATACTATATCACAGTGCGATATAGTTGTCAACTTACAACTCTAACTCTTGCTACACAAAAAAACAGACTAAACATCTCTCTTCTGTTTCCTGATGTTTAGTCTGTTGCTCCTATCGTTATCTGCCGTTTTTCAGTTTTTTCATATAGTCTATTTTCAGCTGGTTGGATTCTTCCTGACGTTTTATTTCATCTTTCAGATGCTGTACATATTCTCTGGCCAGTTTAACGCCGCCGCTGACAGCCAAATCCTCATGCTGCTCCATTTCATCCAGCCACTGCTGGAAGGATTTTTCCTGAATATCTCTGTATGTATGGTCCGGTTGTATAAACATTATTACCCCACCTTAAATTCATTTTGTAATATAAGCAATTCCACCTTTTGACAATATCTTTTCTTTGTCATTGCGATATTTTTTCCAAGGCCAACTTTTTTTGCTTCCTTTTCATCTTTCATGCTGCACCTGCGATAGCCACTGCTCCACCACCCGGTTAAATACCTTCGGATTCTCACTGGCTATAAAATGACTGCCCTCTATAATAGCCAGCTTTGCATTTGGCAGTGCTTTGGCAATCTCCTTTGTGTGAGATTCCTTAATCATATCCTTCGTTCCGGAAATAACAAGAGTCGGAACCGTGATCTTGGACAATTCTTCTGCCTCAATATTCGGATCATTCACCATCAGTCCCAGCATTTCCGCATTTTTCCTCGCCCCAGCTGATTTTGAAGCGAATTTCGAGGCTATCCCGTAACCGATCTCAATCGGGATCTGCGTGATAGGCTTTACACCTTTCGGGTTCAGATTGCCTCCGTTTAATATCAGAGCCTTTACCCTTTCAGGATATTTAAGAACGAACTTCATGGCAATATTGGCCCCATCTGAAAAGCCAAGAATCACTGCCTTTGAAATGTCAAGCTCATCCATAAAATCATGCAAATCCTTTGCAAACTGAGCAATGGTAAATGACGCCGTTCCCCTGGGTGACTTTCCATGCCCTCTTGTATCCACCACAATCACACGATAATTCCTGCTGAAATAGTCCATTTGATGTGCAAAATAAGAACCCTCCTCCCCGTTTCCATGCAGAAGAATCATCGGTTCGCCTTCCCCTTTTTCCTGATAATGCAGTTTTATCTCCATCACTTCACCCCTGTCAGCTTTTCAAATTGATACTTCGGTTTGCCAACGCTCTTTTTGCCATACTCAATGGCTTCCGTCGGACAATAGCAGATACAGGCCATACAATGGGTACAGTTTTTGCCCCACACCGGCTTTTTCTCCCGAAGTTGAATATTGTTCATCGGACATTTTCTAACACACAATCCGCATCCAGTACAGGCTTCACTTGCTTTAAAGTCATCCGCTTTTACAATCATTTTATAAAAAATTGGGTTCACCGGTCCACTCATCAAACGGTCATACAAATTATTCCTCGGTACAGGAAATTCCTGCTTCTTCTGAATACATTTGATTGCTGCCTGAATATCTGGTTCCGCTTTTGCCGTAATCTGCTGTGCCTCATCCACCTGAGGTGCATTGAACATGGCAATATAATTCTCCGGCATAATAATCTGTGCTGTTCCCATATAGCGAAGGTCTTTTTGTTCTGCCAGGCTGCGATTATACTTTGCTGCATTGCCGATTTCACTGCCGCAGTCCATCACAAACCAGATACGCTTCGCACCTGTCCACTTTGCTTTTGCCATCCATTCTGAAACAATTCTCGGAATACGCCAGGCATAAGTCGGTGTTACCATAATAATATCACTGCCGGTATCCACTGTTGTCGTATCGTTAGCTTTAATTCTGGCATTTAAATCTATCACTGTCTCCTGCAACGCCTCTGCAATCCGCTGTGCAATATATCGGCTGTTGCCGGTTCCTGAAAAACAAAAAATCATCATATACCTCCAAGTGCAGTTGTTTCTATCAACACTATATCACAAAAAGAAGCAGCTGTATATTTTCATGTATCAATACATCCACGCTGGCCCGAATATCCTTCATATGTTTTGATTGACAAATATTTTAATTTATGATATAATCCCCCAAAATTTAAATGCAGGTGGGGTTCACATGGACAATGAAAAAAATTTAAAAGATGAATTTAAAAAAGCAGATATCGAATCAATTAATCTATGGCATCATAGGGAGATAAGAACAGCCACCATCAATGATCTTGAAGCGGTCGCTGCTGTCGAAGCAGAATGTTTTCCTGCAGCAGAAGCCGCAACCAAAGAAGAATTTGCAGAACGGATTAAATTTTACGGCGATCATTTCTGGCTGATGTTTGATGCAGACAAACTCATTGCCTTTGTAGATGGCTTTGTTACCGACCATCCGGATTTGACCGATGAAATGTATGAAAACGCCTCTATGCACAATGAAAAAGGGGCATGGCAAATGATTTTCGGTGTCAATACCATCCCCTCTTATCGTCAGCATGGCTATGCAGGAGAATTAATCCGAAGAGCCATTTTCGACGCAAAAGCCCAGCACCGAAAAGGTCTGGTATTAACCTGCAAAGACAAGCTGATCCATTATTATGCCTCCTTTGGTTTCGTAGACGAAGGCATTTCAGAATCTGTCCACGGAAATGTGGTATGGCACCAGATGCGATTAACGTTTTAATACGTCTGAATGTTCATTTCTCTATTCGTCAAAAACAGGATTTTTCCCATTCTGTCATACCTTTTCCTCCAACTTCACAAATCCGGATTTTCTATCACTATACCATAAAAACGGGGTCGGTAAATGACTTGAATGAACAGCTTGGCATAGTGCCCGTATTCCTTTATAATAAAATCAACGTCATGACTGACCAAATAGAAATTCTATGATGAAAGGAACTTTTTATGCATACACTCAAAAAATTCATTCATTACTACGGCCCCTATAAAGTGGTCTTTTTTATTGACCTGCTCTGTGCAGCCATCATCAGCCTTGTAGACCTTTCCTACCCGCAGATTCTACGGACAGCCACCAAAACACTTTTCACTCAGGATAAAAGCATGATCCTGCATGCCCTCCCATGGATCGGCATCGGATTATTCCTGATGTACGTGATCCAGAGCCTGTGCAAATATTATGTCAGCTATCAGGGTCATATGATGGGTGCCAACATGGAACGGGATATGCGTCAGCAGCTCTTTGAGCATTATGAAGAATTGTCTTTTTCTTATTATAGCCAGAATAATTCCGGCCAGATGATGAGCAAACTGGTCAGTGACCTGTTCGATATTTCTGAGTTTGCCCACCATGGCCCGGAGAATCTTTTCATTTCTCTGATCAAAATTGTCGGTGCCTTCATCTTCCTTTTTGTCATCAACAGGAAGCTTGCTCTGCCTCTGATTTTCCTTGTCATTGTCATGTTTTTCTTCTCTTTCCGTCAGAATCAGAAGATGCAGCGGACATTCATGGAAAACAGAAGAAAAATCGGGGATGTCAATGCCAGCCTGCAGGATACTTTAGCCGGCATCCGTGTGGTTCAATCCTTTACAAATGAAGACATCGAGAAAGAAAAGTTCCGACGGAGCAATCAGGCATTCCTTGTTTCCAAAAAAGACAACTACAGATGTATGGGTGAATTCATGAGCTCCAATCTATTCTTCCAGGGCATGATGTATCTTGTCACACTGGTTTATGGCGGTTTCTTAATCGCCAATGGCGAAATGTCTGCTGCCGACCTGGCTATGTATGCCCTGTATATCGGCATCTTCATCAGTCCGATACAGATTCTGGTAGAACTGATGGAAATGATGCAGAAGGGTCTTTCCGGTTTCCGCCGTTTTCTTGATGTTATGGAAACCGTGCCGGATATTCAGGATGCACCGGATGCCGTGGATCTTGCCAATGTGAAAGGTCATGTCTGCTATGAAGATGTCTCCTTCCATTACAGCGACGATGAGACAACCGTTCTCTCCCATGTATCCATTGATATTCCTGCCGGCAGATCCGTCGCACTGGTCGGTCCTTCCGGCGGCGGTAAGACAACCATATGCTCCCTGCTGCCCCGCTTCTACGATGTAACCGATGGCCGGATCACAATTGATGGTCACGATGTCCGCACCCTCACTCTAAAAAGTCTGCGAAGCCGGATTGGCGTTGTACAGCAGGATGTCTATCTGTTCTCCGGATCCATCCGCGATAACATTGCTTACGGCAAACCAGATGCCTCAGAAGATGAAATTATTGCAGCTGCCAAACGTGCCAATATCCACGACTTCATTATGGAATTGCCCGATCAATATGATACCTTTGTCGGTGAACGTGGTGCCAGACTTTCCGGTGGCCAGAAGCAACGTATTTCCATTGCCCGGGTCTTCTTGAAGAATCCCCCGATTCTTATTCTCGATGAAGCAACCAGTGCCCTGGACAACGAAAGTGAGCGATGGATCCAGCACAGTCTGGAAGAACTCTCCAGAAACCGTACAACGATCACCATCGCTCACCGTCTGTCCACTATTAAAAATGCAGATGAAATCATTGTCCTCACTGAAAACGGCATTGCCGAACGCGGAACACATGAGACACTGCTTGATAAAAATGGCATTTATGCAGCCTATTACAACATGACCTAATATTGATTCAGTAAACCTATTCACTCATATATGGTATTCTTCCCTGAAACATTTCGCACGGGTGTGCGACGTTTCATAGAAGAACACGATATATTCAACCGTCAATAAGAAACCAGCCCTTTCCTACAGCGGGTTCGTCATATCCTCGCAAATCATTTCCATGGCCGCACACAGGCCTGTTTCCAGTGAATCGATTCGGACATATTCTTCTCTTGTATGCTGTCCGCCACCCAGATAGACGCCGAAGCAGATGGCCGGTATGCCCATGGACAACGGAATATTGCAGTCTGTAGATCCACTTCCGAACATCGGCATCACACCGGTATTTCTGAAAATAATTCCTTCTGCCCGCTTCTGCAGCTCCGCCATTTTCTTTTTGTCTACCTGACCCATAGAAGGTCTGTCCCCGATCATCTCAATATCCACTCTGGCATCTTCACGATCTGTATATTTATCAATAATCGCTGACATTTCTCTTTCCATCAGCTCCAGTCCCATCATTCTGTCTGAACGATATTCATAGAGAATCTTCACATCCTGAGCAATGGTATTCACTGATGTACCGCCTTCGATCAATCCTACATTGTACGTCGTTTTTCCCGGCATCGTATTGGTGTCTATCTCATAAAAATCATGAATCATATCCGCAGCCACCGCAATCGCATTGATCGCTCCAAAATCTGCATAGGAATGTCCACCGGTAGTCCGAATACGAATCTCATAACGTCTCGAACCGACAGCCCAGACGGTTCCCGCATTGTATCCGCAATCGTAAGAAACCAACTGCCCGATTCTTCCTGTATACTGTTTCACAAGAGCTCTGCATCCCTTCAAATTGCCAAGTCCCTCCTCACAGGAATTCAAGGCAAAAACCATGGTTTGTTTTGGCACAATCTTTTTCTCAGATAAATATTTCAAAGTCATCAGAATCGCACACACATTGGTGGTATCATCCCCAACTCCCGGTGCCTTAATACAGCCGTCTTCTACAACAACCGGAAGCTCTGTCTCATCAGGGAAAACCGTATCCGTATGCGCCATAAAAATATGCACCGGTGCCTCTAAATCACTGCCTTTTACCTCACAGATCACATTCTTCGCATCATCAATAAATGCCTGGTCATATCCCAACTGATGCAGATACTCACAGATAAACGCCGCTCTCCTTTCCTCATGATGAGACGGCGCCGGAATTGACGTCAGTTTGCAGATGAGTGCCTGATATTCCTCAAAATGTTCCTTCGCAAAAGTTTTTATATCCATACAAATACCTCCCTAATGCCGATGACTCAATCACTCAGCGATATCTTTAATGCTCGAATTACAGAAAAACGAAAACCGCCGCCACTGCCGAAATACTTCGACAGGCAGCGACGGCCTCCTGATTCTAAATATGTTTTCTTAACAGAAAATGAACTATTGACGACAGGTATTTCATACTGTAATAAGTAAAAATAACAAGCGGTGCAATAAAGATCATTCTCCAGCTGAATACACTGTTGATGCTGAACAGATCTGGCAATAAAATGACACAAGCCACAAAAATCACAATCATCGTGTTGCACAAAATACTTCGGATCTTATTCATCGGGTTACATACCCGCATCAGTACCATCAGGCTGACCATGCCTGCCACAATCAAATTATACGTCGCAGTCATGCCGCTGTCAAACCCAAGTACAATAGAAATTCCCTGAATCAGCAGCATATTCAGCACCATGGTCAAAGCTCCAGGCAGTGCGACTCGAAGCACATGCTTCAGGAAGCCGCTCTGGGTCACAGTCTCGGTCTGTTCTAATGCCAGAATAAAACTTGGAATACCGATGGCCACCGTACTGATCAGTGTCAGATGAATCGGCACAAACGGATAGGAACGTCCCAATAAGATAAAAATCACATTCAGCAGCAATGAATAAATCGTCTTTGTCAGATACAGAGAGCTCACTCTCTCGATGTTGGAGATAATCATACGGCCTTCGCTGACGATTTCCTTCAGATGAACAAAATCTGAATCCAACAGCACGATATGTGCCACCTGCTTCGCTGCATCACTGCCCGCCGCCATGGCGATACCACAGTCAGCATCCTTTAAAGCCAGAACATCGTTGACACCATCGCCCACCATGCCGACAACCGATTTATTGGCCTGATAAGCCTTGATCAGACGCTGCTTCTGCTCCGGTGTTACACGGCCGAAAACCGTATAGTTCTTGACAACATTTTTCAGCTCATCAAAGCTCTCCGGCAAGGTGGAAGCATCGATATATTTGTCGCCATCCTTCAGACCGGCCTTCTGGGCAATCTGCGAAACTGTCGCCGGATTATCACCTGAAATAACCTTAATCGCCACATGCTGTGCTTCAAAATAAGCAAATGTGGACGGTGCTTCTTCTCTGACACAGTCGGAAATAACAATCAGCGCTGCCGGTTTTGGTGTTCCCACCGTACCATCGGCACTTGAAATCTGATCCGTTTCTGCCAGCAAAAGCACACGATAGCCCTGCAGTGCATAAGTCTCGCTCTTCTTCAGCAATTCTTCATCATTCTTCATGATGAATTCCGGTGCACCCAGCACATAAGCTCCGTGATCGCCAAAGGCAATGGCACGATATTTTCTCGCAGAGGAAAACGGAATCAGATCCGTTGTCTGCCATTTCTGCGTCTTTTCAAAATAATTCATCAAAGCCTGCTGGGTCGGATTGACATCATTGAATGCAAATGTGATCTCATTCATGGCCTCTCTGATCTTCTCATCCGACATAGTCCCACAAGGCACAACTTCCACCACTTCCAAATCACCGGTGGTGATGGTACCGGTTTTATCCAGGCAAAGCACATTCACACGGGCCAGTGCTTCAATGGCTTCCATCTCCTGCACCAATGCCTGCTTTCTTGCCAAACGGCCAACACCCAAAATAAATGAAACACTGGTCAGAAGTACCAGCCCTTCCGGAATCATACCGATAACACCGGCAACGGTGTTGACAATGGCATCGGATGTGGTGGTTCCCTCAATGGCTCTCTGAGAAAGGAAAAGCAATATACCAACCGGTACAATCAGGAAACCGACAATCTTAATAATCCTGCCGATGGAATCCTGCATTTCCGATGTGGCACGCTTTTTGTCTTTGGCCTTGGCTGCCAGAATCGTAGCATAATTCTCACTGCCCACATGAATAACCCTTGCCACACCGCTTCCGGCCACAAGAAAGCTTCCCGACAACATCTCATCGCCTTCATGCTTCTTCACAGCCACAGATTCACCTGTAATCATGGATTCATTCACTTCAATGCCCTGGGCTTCCAGAACCACGCAGTCCGCACCAATCTGATCACCGCTTTCCAGCACCATCACATCATCCACAACAAGCTCATCCAGCGGTATCTGCTTCTTCGTGCCATCCCTGATAACCGTCGCCTTCGAGGCTGTAATCACAGACAACTTATCCACAAGACTCTTGACCTTTAACTCCTGAATAATACCAATGACTGAATTGGCAATAATCGTAAACATAAAAGTCAGATTCTTAATCTGTCCTGTCATCAGAACAAGTGCACCGAGAAAAACATTCAGAAAGTTAAAGAAGGTACATAAATGCGCCCGAAAAATCTCTTTCTTCGTTCGGGATATACTGTTGGTGGTGGTATTGACCTTTCCCGCTTCAACTCTCTGGCTGACTTCACTCCCAGATAATCCCTTATAATCTTCCGTCATAAAATCATCCTTTTTATATGGTACATCATGCATCATAACTGCCGTTGTACACTTACCTGTCACTCATTTCACAAGGTTACTGTATTGATCATTCTACAGGTACAAAAACACCATTCTTCAATTCATATGGTGTTGTCTGGTAAACAAAATAATTCATCCAGTTAGAATAAATCCACTGTCCGTGGGCACTCCACTTCATCTCCGGCTGCTTCGTCGGGTCATCATCCGGGAAATAATGCTTCGGCACTTCCGGATTCATTCCCTTCTCTGCATCCCTGAAATATTCTTTCGCCAATGTATCCACATCGTACTCTGAATGGCCCATGATAAAGAACTGGGAATCATCCGCACTGCCCACAACATAAACACCGGCCTCCTCGGAAGCCGCCATAATTCTCAGTTCCGGCACCTTCTCGATATCCTCGGCTCTCACTTCCGTATGACGGGAATGCGGCGCATAAAATGTATCATCAAAGCCTCTGAACAGTCTGGACTTCTTATTCAGCACTTTATGGGAAAATACGCCGGAAATCTTCTTGTCCAGAATATACTTCGGAATACCGTAATGATAATAAAGCCCCGCCTGGGCACCCCAGCAAATATGGAAGGTAGAATGCACATGTGTCTTACTCCACTCCATAATCTCGCATAACTCATCCCAGTATTCCACTTCTTCATATGGCATCATCTCCACCGGCGCACCGGTAATGATCATACCATCATAATTCTCATCCTTAATCTGGTCAAATTCCTGATAAAAAGCAATCATATGCTCTTCAGATACATTCTTCGACTCATGGGTCGCTGTCTGCAAAAGCGTAATTTCAATCTGCAGCGGCGTATTGGAAAGGCGTCTCAGAATCTGCGTCTCTGTCTCAATCTTCGTCGGCATCAGATTCAGAATCACAATTTTCAAAGGACGGATATCCTGAGACAAAGCTCTCGTCTCCGTCATCACGAAAATGTGCTCATCCTCCAACACGGACTTTGCCGGCAAATCATCCTGTATTTTAATCGGCATGTTGTCGTCCTCCTAAATCCATAACGGATTATCAAATTAAATATCAAGTCAAACTCGCTGCACATCCACGCGCAGCTCTTCTTTTATTGTAGCCGGAGATTATACCCCCGACTATGATAAAAAGGCTCCCATCCTTATTTTCAGCGGAATTGGGAGCAAATTCCATGTATAATAGATATTGTAATTTTTTTTGCATCTTCTGTCAAGGACGATTGACTGACTTATTTCTTATATTATTCTTAATTATTGAATCCCGGAAAGATATTCTTTTTTCTAACCAGTCGACAAATCGGAATTAAATACAGATAGCATGCCGCTGCAAGACAATATACCGGTGCACCAATCGTAGCTGCTGGCACGGCTCCCGCAATGGACCACGGAATAAGTGCCGAAATCAAAACGGCAGAATCTTCCAGATCAACTGCTCTCTGCGAATTTTCTTGTTCTTTATACAAAACACAGCCCAGCTGCTCTGTCATCATGATCGCAATTGTCTGATTGCAGCCGACCATACTTGTAACAACAGAAAGCAGCACGATACATAAAAATCTTCCCGTCTTTTGAGAGATTGTTTTTACATATTCCGTTATGCCATCCAGCATTCCGGTGCCACTGAAAATCCCGGAATAAGTAGATGTCATACAGACAATCATCAAAACCTTCTTCATCGATAGCAGGCCACCGCCATTGATCATCTGCGCAGCCACCGGATCCCCGGCCCTGTATCCTGTCAGCATGATCCGGATAATTTCCGCTGCTGATCTGTGTTGAAACACAACACAAAGGATGACTGCACATACAATACTGAGCGTCATCGACTTCTTCACATCGACACGCAGCATTGAAAGTCCAAGCACAATAACAGCCGGCAAAATCATCCATCTATTCAGCTGAAACTCTTTTGCAAAAACATCCGATATGGAAGCGGCATCAACCTGATTGATGCCACAAAGTCCAATCGCCCCATAGATGATACACGTCAGGGCAAAAGGAACTGCTGCCGTCCTTAACATATTTCGGATATTATCAAACAGATTCGTCTCTGTCACAGAGGCCACGAGAATTGTGCTGCTTGAAAGCGGTGAACATCTGTCACCAAAAAAACAGCCTGAAATCACCGCGCCGCCGCTGATTACCGGATTAACACCTGCTGTACCGGCAATCGTCATACTGATCACGCCCATGGTTGCAGCTGTTCCAAATGAAGTCCCTGTCATAAAAGAAACAAGACAATTCATCAAAAAAATGGTCACGATCAAAACAGATGGCTTAAATAACCCCGCTGCGGATGATACGATATAAGCGATCGTACCATCTGCCCGCCACATTGCTGTCAAAATACCGACAATCGCCAGCACAATCAGGACATTCACAGCCTTTTTTATGCCATTGACTGCCATCCGTATTAAATCATCCAGCGCAAAGCCACACCTGATGCCTGCAGCAAGTATAAGAAGCAGCCCTGCAAGTAGTATTGTAATTATCATTGATCGACTCCTTTGACACGGCCGCACTGTGAAACGCCCGTTTATCTCTTTCATTATTATAGCGATTATCACGGCCGCCTACAAGTTCCAAATCACTGTTTTTTTACCCACCCGGGACCACCCACTTTCAGCTCAAATGATACAATAACATCATAAAAACAAATAAACCTATCATTTAGATTTTTATATCCGGGAGGTATCACCTATGACATTCGCAGATGAATTACGCAGCAGCAAAGGCCCACAGCTGACGAAAGAAGAAATAGCAGGCAGACAGTACCGGCTGAACTTTCATGTTAAAGCTGTTCTTGAAGAATTGAAACGCTTGGCTCGCAGCCAAAATAATGCCGGTAAGCATTCAGTTTCAGGCTATTTGGCCTATGCTGGCTATGATAAAGATTATTGGCGCCTTCTTCCAATCAAAGATAAACTCCTTCCTCGAGATGATATAGGTGCCGGCAGTTTTGGTGTTAAAAATGTCTGTTACTCAGATTGTATCAACGATTTAAGAAGCGAAATTGAAAAGGGATTGAAACAGCTCGGTTTCAAAGCATCCGTAAAAAAGGTAGATGTGCCATTCTATAAGGAAACAGAGGGATTTTTATGTAGAAAGAAGCTTGAAAAAGATGGCACTGATACAACCCTCAGAATTGACTTTTCATGGTAAAAGGACAGGTGACTACAATGGCAGAATCATTTATTAATCAGGTAAAACGAACTTCCAGTATAAAAACATATGAATAATCCAACATCGTTAAACGAAAGCATCAATTTAAAAATTTGAGACTAAAAAAGAATTATAATTTTTGAATCGATGCTTTTTGGCTGCTTAATTGGTAAATTCTAAAACCGTTTTGTCTTCATCTATATGATAGACAGTTTACAAGCTGCGTCAGTTTTATAATTTTATTTCTTTCGGCATCTGTCCCTTAATTTTTTCAATTATCCATTCTTGCAAGTAATACGCATTCAGCACATTCTTGGAATATCTTTCTACCCCATCAGCAGTCAGCGTTATCAATAATTCTGTAAAAAAGTTTTCCCAGCTTTCATATTTTTCAGATTCAACATACTGCGATACATTATTTAATATAGAAATTAGTTCTTCGTTTCTGAGAACACCTGATTTTAAAATCAAATATTCAAAAGATTCTGGCATCCAGAGCGAAATTCTGCGATTTGTTTGAGCCCTAAATGAACTCAGGCAGCTTTCAATCAAAGACCCAAAAGCTGCTCCATCAGCTATTACCAATGTATCGCCTGGTTCCAAATTTTTAACCTGTTTGATAATATTTGCATTTCCATTAGAACTAATGACCTTACTTCCCACAAGTGCTTTTGTCCAAAACTGATATCCTGAATTGCTGTCCTCTGTGACTACATTCTGAATTTTGTTATTTTCCAAAATAGGATAATTGCTGTATATTTCTTTAAATTCATGGTAAGATTCCTTGATATCCGTTCTTTTTCCATCTGTGATAATTTCGTAAATTTCATGTATACTGTAAGGCAGCATTTTCAGTGGTGCACGTGTTACCAATACAAAATAATTACCGGATTTCTTCACAAAAGAAGCAAATTCCTCTGTAAATATAAAATCATTATTTTCCTCAATGAAAATAATCGTATTTTTCAGCGGATATAATGCATCCTTCCAGTCACGGCCTACCTCGTCCCGAATATATACATAATATGCCGTATTCGTTGAAACCGAATATCCCGACTGTTTTCCAATTCTCAAATATTCATATAAAATATGCAAAAGTGTTGTCTTTCCAGTTGCACTATCACCTTTTATAACAGTAATATTCCTTCTTATGGAAAACTCAAATAAAACCTTTTTGCTCTTAGCTTTGAACCAATAGTTTCCTCTCATCTTCCATTTCCTCCGCTTCCAATAATCCATCCACATATTCTGCCGGATTGCACACAATCTTTCCGGTATTCATAATCTGAATTTTAAAAGTCCCCTCAAAATGCATGATATGCTGCAAATATACTGTCAAATCTTTTTTCTCGGCAATTCGTAAAATCCACTTTGCACAGTTGTCACCACAATTAGACATATTATAGATAAACGAATCATCCTTTAACATAAGAATCAAAACCTTTACACCTCCGGATAATTCTCTCGGAGTGATTGCCCCCAGGACAGGACTTTCAATTATATGTGCACTGATGACGGTACTATGATCCACATCCTGAATCATTTTCTTTACAAAATCATCTTCTATCCATTCATCTTCATATACATTATCAAAATACGAAGGGGCATCTTTCATATAATCAATATTGGCATAATACCATATTTTCAACATAATCCCACAACCTCTCTGTTCTTAATGACGTCTTTTTTTATCAAAACCGCCATCTATTACTTATTTATTATATCTGTTATTCCAGCCGCCTACAACTAAATTTTCTCGCATTGCATACCATCACGCTCATCCATATTTCATCATCTGGATATTTTACTTTTTCTAAACGACCGTCAAAATCCAGGTCTCTATTTTCTGCTCGTCTGGACCACCCGCTTCTAATTTGAATGATAGAATAACAGCATAGAAAACAAATTGTTTTTCACAACTCATCAAAAATCAAATAAACAGAAAAGAAAGGTCAAAAAAATATTTCCAACAAGAAATGTACAAACTTGTGGAACAATGTAGGAATAGTCAAACCTATGATTTCAATTGGAAACTTTGGTTTGACAATAGAGATGCAATTTTCTACGGTGATTCAAGTTTAGAACTTATAAAGACAGCTCAGGCAGAGCTTCAGAGCCTTTGAAAAGCCCAAATCAATCTGCTCAATATGTACCTTGATTTAATGCTCATATACGGTAAAGAAGCAACAACACAAATTGAGAACAGCGTACCCTACTATTCTGTATCAAAGTGGAGCAGTAACACGAAAATGTTGCTGCTCCATTTTCATGCCCCTTAAATAATTTCCTTGAATCTGCTTGACTTATATTACGGTTAGTGATATATTTATTACAGTAACCGTAATAAGGAGGCTGGACTATGAGAGACAATGCAAAAAGTGGCGCACTTACAGAAGTGACCTTTTATATTTTACTCTCTCTTTATACACCAAAACACGGATACGCCGTTATGCAGTTTGTTGAAGAAAAAACGGGCGGGCGGCTTTCGTTAGGAGCAGGCACTTTATATGGAGCATTAAACTCTTTGCAGGACAAGAAGTGGATTGAACCTTATGGAGATAGTGAGGGAAGAAAAAAAGAATACCACATTACAGCACAGGGAAAAGAAATTGCAGAAAAAGAGCTTGCAAGACTAAATGAACTTGTAAGCATTGCAAGTGAAATTATTGGAGGTGCAGTATGAGTAAAAAATGTTATCGCTTTTTTGGCGGATTGCTAAATACGCAGGAAAAATGGCTAAACAAAATGTCTGAAAAGGGTTATCGACTTGTTCGGACAGGAAAACTGTTATACGAATTTGAAAAATGCAAGCCCGATGAAGTGACCTATTGTGTAGAGTTTATCGGAGAAAAATCAAAAGAGAGTTCAATAGATTATGCTAATTTTTTGGAGGATATGGGATATAAGGTGTTTTTTAAAAATATCAATCTAAACTATTCTGTTGGAAAAGTTCGCTGGCGCCCATGGGCAGAAAGGGGCGGTCGTATTGCGACAAACACAACAACTTTTAATCGAGAAATCTTGATTGTGGAAAAAGCAAATGATGGAAAGCCTTTTGAACTCCATACCTCTTATGACGATAAAGAAAAATATTATCGCAACTTACGCAATCCGTGGCTATTTCTACTGCTCATGTTTGCACTATTCGCAGTTACAAAGCAGTCTATAATCTTTGGTATTTTTGCGTTGGTTTCTGTAATTCCTGGCAGTATATATCAAATACAGATAATGAAAATCCGGAAGGAAGCCAAGACACAGGAATGGTGAGGAAATAAATAGCAAATCCAGCCGAGCCTGTCAACGGTCAAGATGAACGGCGGAAATGTGCCGCCGTTGACAGCCCCGCCCGTCTTTGCTGTTCGGTAATCAAGAGGGCGACAGCACAAGATGCTGCCGCCCTCTGCCATTATTCAGAAAGGGGGATTTTCCATGACCGAACACGAAAAGTATCAAGAACATATCCGGCATACACACGATGCCTTTTGCAAGACTGTTATTCGCCACGCTGCCATAGACGCAGCCCGGAGCATACGGAGCCGCCGCAAGCGGGAAATCTCGCTTGAATATCTGATAGAAGAAAAACACTATCCATTCAGTACCACAGATAAATACTTTGCGGAGCAATCCGGCATGACCAGCTATCCGCTTTTCGTCTGTGGTCAGATGGTGCTTTTGGAAAGTCCAGAGCTTGCCGCAGCCCTGTCCGCACTATCACAGATGGAACAGGAAATCATTTTCTTGTACTACTTCCAACGATTGACGCATAGGGAGATTGGACGGAGATATGGACGGGCTGGCAACACAACCGGGCGGCGTATTCAGATGATTTTACGGCGGCTACGGGCAGAGTTGGAGGGTTTGTCCTATGAGCCAGCTACTTCCCTATGAGACAATCGTTAAGGCAAGCGAGGGCGACCCGGAAGCTGTTGCCGCCGTCCTATCCCATTATGCGGGATATATCCGCTCTTGTGCGAAAATAGACGGACAGATTAACACGGATATGCAGGAGCATATCGTCAGGCAACTGATAGAAAGCCTGTTGAAGTTCCGCTTTGACCGCTAAACAGAAAAGTTGTATAATTAGAGCCTGACAAATTAAACTTCAATGAGGGTAGAGCAAATGGAACAGATTATCAATTATAGAGACATACCCACAGATAAAAGGATTGACATATTAAATGCTCTTGAGCGAATAGGTTTTTTTCCGGCATACGGCGGCGTGAAAACAATGCAGCAAATTATGGAAAAGTCAGTTCCAGGTTCAGGCCCACAATTCTATTTCGCTTTCCGTGAAAATGAGTTGATAGGGTACAATTTTCTCATTGGGGACACTAAGAAATATAAAGCGTTCCCATGGCTTGCTATTAGCAATATGGATGAGCAGAAGTTGACTGTTTGTGAAGAACTGATGAAAATACAAATTGCCTTTTTTGAAGAACTCGGAATGCAAAAGATAGCAGATCATTGCGTTAGGATTATGGAAGATTACAGAAAAGGAATTGGAAAGCGGAAAGAAAGCGATTGCAGATAAATTCCATTTGAAAAACGGCTGACAATTTAATACCACCGCCCATCACAGCGGCAGATAAGCAGTAAATCTTGAAAAGGTTTACTGCTTTTTTTGCGCCCATTTTCAAAAATCTTTGGCAAACCACACCGCCGGATTGTTGTAGGGAGCAGACAGGGAAAACAAAAAAATTTCCGCTGCGTTTGCCAAAACGCCCCCTTTTCACCGTTGTAGTGGTGAACAGCGGGCAGAACACGCCGCCGCAATCGCTATATTGGTGGAGCAAGCCAGTATATCCGCAAACCAGAGCCGCCGAGGAAAGCGGTAGTTTTTTAGAGCAAGATTCTACCGCAGTACCAAAATTCGCTTTTCGCTCATTTTGCCCCTGCGGGAATCTTGTTGGGGAGTGCCTTCCCCAAACCCTGCTTATGCGGCTTGCGCCGCTTAAAAATCCCTCAAAATATTTTTTCGGATTTTTCAAAAACAGTTCCGCTTCACACCCCGTTTTTCTCCTATTAGTGAGAGGACACCACGCACAGAAAGGAGGTTTTATCATGCGAAAACGATACAACACGCCGCACCGCAGCCGGGTAGTCAAGACACGCATGACCGAGGAAGAATATGCCGAGTTTGCGGAAAGGCTTTCTGCCTG
>NZ_LR698973.1:3245515-3248003 GCF_902381825.1 Pseudocoprococcus catus | reverse complement strand
GCAGATGATAGCAACACTGACCCGCCACCAGATAGGGACAGTTGAGAGGGCTTTAGAGATTTTCCGGCAGTTGGGGCTTGTGGAGCAGCTTGACAGCGGGGCTTTCTATATGACCGACATCGAGCTGATGATCGGTCAATCCTCTACCGAAGCGGAACGGAAACGCGCCGCAAGGCTTGAAAATAAGGCACTTTTGCCGCCGCGGACAAATGGCGGACATTTGTCCGACATTCGTCCACCAGAGATAGAGATAAAGAAAGAGATAGATATAGAGATAGAAAAAGAGAGAGAGTTAGAAACGGGACAAGCCCCCGCCCGCAGCTATGGCAGATACAACAATGTTTTTCTTTCCGATACGGAACTGGACGAGCTGAAAGCGGAACTGCCCGACAAATGGGAGTATTATATTGACCGCTTATCTACTCATATAGCGTCCAAAGGAACGAAATACCGTAGCCATGCAGCCACGATATACAAGTGGGCGCAGGAGGACGAAGCCAAGAAACCGCCGAAAAAAGGCATACCCGATTACACCTTTAAGGAGGGCGAGAGTTTATGACTGAACTTTTTACCGATACCGTTTTGAATATGATGACTACTACCGCAGAGCCGGAGGACTACACGGGCGAGGACGGTCTGCTTTACTGCGGCAAGTGCCGCACGGCGAAAGAAGCCTACTTTCCCAAAGAAACCGCCGCATGGTTGGGGCATGACAAGCACCCGACAGAATGTGACTGCCAACGGGAGAAGCGTTTGGAATGTGAATCCGCCGAGGAACGCAGACGACACCTTGACACCGTTATGGAACTGAAACGCCGGGGCTTTACCGACCTCACCATGCAGGAATGGACTTTTGCACATGACAACGGCAAATGCCCGCAGATGAGCAAGGCACATTTATATGTGGAGCATTGGGAGCAGATGAGAGAAAACAACTATGGTCTGCTCTTGTGGGGCAAGGTAGGCACAGGAAAAAGCTATTTTGCCGGGTGCATTGCCAATGCCCTTATGGAACAGGAAATCTCCGTCCGCATGACAAACTTTTCTGCGATACTGAATGATTTAACTGCCAGCTTTGAGGGGCGAAACGAATATATCGAGCGTCTTTGCCGTTTCCCTCTGCTGATACTTGATGATTTTGGTATGGAGCGTGGCACAGAGTACGGTTTGGAACAGGTCTACAATGTAATTGACAGCCGATACCGCAGCCGAAAGCCGCTGATTGTCACCACCAATCTAAGCCTTACGGAACTGCAAAATCCACAGGACACCGCCCACGCCCGTATCTATGACCGAGTGCTTGAAATGTGTCTGCCTATCCTCTTTACAGGCGAGAACTTCCGAAAGGAAACGGCACAAGCCAAGCTCAATGGACTAAAAGAACTGTTGAAGTGAAAGGAGTTGCCTATGACAGAAAACAAACAGAATAACAATGACCGCACCGACCGCCGCCCGGACTGCGTGACGGAGATCCGCATGGGTAACACCGTGCTTGTTGTGTCCGGCTTTTTCAAGAAAGATACCACAGCCACCGCAGCCGACAAGATGATGAAAGTGCTGGAAGCGGAAGCTGCTACACAAAAAACGGCGATTTAACATGATACTGAAAAGCGGTCACGCTTTTGGCGTGACCGCTGGCAGAGAAATTATAGGTTGAAAAATGCGGAGAGTGCTTTCCCCAAATCTTCGGGAGCGTCTATGTTTACTTCATGTCCAGAATTTTTAATCACTAATAATTCGGCTTGCGGTAACTGCGATTGAAGCTGTAAAGAAGCCTGTTTATTTGCTGTATCTTTCTCCCCGCAGATAACCATTACAGGGCTATTGATACACTTCAATTCTTTTTGGAAATCCAAGTTTATCATGGATTTTGACAGATTGATAAAATCCGTTTTACCAAGTCCCATGCGTTCAAATGTTCTTTTAGGCATAAACCGAAAGAGCATATTTTGAAATTGCAAGAGTTTTTTCGGCATTGTATATTGTGTCGCAACCAACGCCAAAGAGTTTATTTTATCTGGATTTTCAATCCCATATTGCAATGCGAGAATACCGCCTAAAGATAGCCCACAGATATTGACCGGTTCTGAAAATTGCTTACAGTATTCGGAGAAAGCAAGATATAAAACTTGATAGCAGACCTCTTTATCTTCAAACCAATCAAAAAGGTTCGGGCATAAAATGTCCGCACTTTTCCCCATAGTGTTAATCGTATTTTTCCAGCTTGATGATGTTTGCCCTAATCCATGAAGTAATATAGTTTTCATTTTCTCTCCTGCAATGTCTGATGTGTATTTACGGCAAAGTATATCACAGAGTTATGAACTTTTCTATCTTTTTTGCAGCGAGAAGCCGCACAGTAAAAAATTGTCATTTTACCGGGCGGTAAAGAAGCAGAAGCCGCTATACAGACAGCCGCCCCATGTGGTATAATCGAAATACGGAATAGTGGGGCTGGCTGTCGGAAACGGAGGATTTTATGTTAAGA
>NZ_LR698973.1:3203559-3244800 GCF_902381825.1 Pseudocoprococcus catus | reverse complement strand
AAACGCCCGACCTATCCGACACA
Organism: Pseudocoprococcus catus; assembly: GCF_902381825.1. Taxonomy (GTDB): domain Bacteria; phylum Bacillota; class Clostridia; order Lachnospirales; family Lachnospiraceae; genus Coprococcus_A; species Coprococcus_A intestinihominis. Next base: position 3,244,777 of record NZ_LR698973.1, on the reverse strand, counting down.
ACGCGCAAGTGCCGGATAGGAACGGCAAAATTTTTTACACTTCTATTGCTTCTTTATCACACATAAGCAAATGACAACGGAATATCGTAAAGACTGGGCTATGAAAGAAATAAAGTCAAGAGAGCGCATCGTTTTAAACCTTGAAGATATCTTCAGTGAGCCGTTTCATGGTTCTGCTACAAATTCATTGCTCCGAGAAGTACACCAATACAGACAGGATCTTTATGATTATGTCCTTTACAAACGCAAACCACTCAATCAGGCAAAGTTATCCAGCATGATTAAACGAGGACAGGCTATTATATCTGCGGTCCATTAATCCGCTGCCCATCAATTGAAATCCAAGACTACGACTTGTAAAAAGGGAAAGATCAAGATCGACGAAACTGAAAAGAGGGAATCACTTTCGTGATTCCCTCTCATAAAAATCCTTGTTCTATGCAGCTTTGTGATTAGCCGAAGTATCTCTTCAGCAGACCTTCAAATGCCTTACCGTGTCTAGCCTCATCGCGGGCCATCTCATGAACTGTGTCGTGGATAGCATCCAGGTTCAGAGCTTTCGCACGTTTAGCAAGGTCAAATTTACCTTCTGTTGCGCCATGTTCAGCATCTACTCTCATCTCAAGGTTCTTCTTTGTGCTGTCTGTAACAACTTCGCCAAGGAGTTCTGCAAACTTAGCTGCATGTTCAGCTTCTTCATAAGCTGCCTTCTCCCAGTATAAACCGATTTCCGGATAGCCTTCTCTGTGAGCCACACGAGCCATTGCCAGGTACATACCAACTTCTGAACATTCACCTTCAAAGTTTGCTCTTAAATCAGCCATGATATCTTCAGGCGCCCCCTGTGCAACACCTACAACGTGTTCTGCAGCCCATGTCTTGTCACCGGACTGTTCTTTGAACTTGCTGGCAGGTGCCTTACAGACTGGACAAAATTCCGGAGCGTTTTCACCTTCATAAACATAACCACATACTGTACAAACCCATTTCTTCATAATTATAATCTCCTTTTCATACTTTATAATATCCTGTAACCGTTCCGATCCATACTAACTGCCTTCAGCGATATGTCCGTTGACTGCTTCCCCATTATACGGAACGGTTACGATTAATATGTTTCTTTCAAAACAGTAATCATTACTGTTATCTGTATATTACACCACTTTTCCTGTCTTGTCAACTATTTTTTTCATTTTCTTTGCATTTCCCGCAGGTGCCATAAAACAAAACGAAATGACCATCTATCTCACCGTCAAAACCATCCTTCGCAAGCACATCGATATGTTCCAACGGTGACATATGCAAATCTGAAACAGCCTTGCATTTCTTGCATACAAAATGATAATGCTGTGATGTATCTGCATCATAATGATCCTGTCCTTCCCCGCATGAAAAGCGGAGAATCTCTCCCTGATCCACTAATAAAGAAAGGTTTCTGTAAACCGTCCCAAGACTGATCTTCGGATACTCCTCCCGCACCGACGCGTAAATCATATCTGCTGTCGGGTGGTCCTTCCGCCCTTTCAGGCAATTAATAATAGACTCTCTCTGTCTGCTGTACTTCAATCCCGGCATACTAATCTCCTCTGTTTCTATATTCATTAATAAATCCTTGTAAATAGTAATCGTTATCATTATTTTAGTATATAAACATCACTTCGTCAATATCTATTTCCTATATTCTCTACATTTCTCAAGAAAATATGTTTAAACACAGAATTTATCCCTGCAATAAAATATAAAATGCGAACAAAACACTTCAGAAAAAGGATATAAAAAGGAGACTCTCCAAACAGGTGCTTCTGGCTCGGCCAGTACTTAGATGCTGTTTTTTTAGCATCTTATGTACTGCTGCCAGAGCCAGGCAATGCAAACGAGCCTGTTTAAGAGTCTCCTTTTTATATCCTTTTCGAAATCGACGAACGCACTTTATACATATTTATTGATGATTTCTCGTCATATTAATGCCGTATTCATCGTACTGTGCAACATTTTCAAGAACACCTCGATCATCCGCCTTGGCGATCTGACCATTTCTGTCCTTGAGGAATGTTCTGGATTTGCCAAGCATTGCCGGACCGTTAACACAGCCACCGACGCATGCCATACCTTCAATAAAGTCTTCCGGAAGCTTGCCGACTTTCAGAAGCATCAGTGCTTTCTTGCATTCCTGCGCACCGCTGCAGGTCTTAACCTTCAGCTCAACTTCTTTGTTGGCTTCCTTGAATGTCTCAAGTACTGCCGCTGTTACACCGCCGGATACGGAGTACTGCTTGCCGAACTTACTTCCCTGCTGCATAGTTTCTGTACATTCCTCAGGGTCGATATTTTTCGCCTCGAACATGCTGGCCAGTTCTTCATAAGTCATGGCATAATCCGCACCACCGAAAGTAATGGAATCAATGACTTCGGATTTCTTGGCAATACATGGTCCGATGAAAACGCATACAGCATCCGGATGCATGGCTTTGATCAGACGTCCTGTAGCTGTCATCGGTGAAACAGTTGTAGACATATACTTGAGCACCTGCGGATAATGCTTCTTGATCAGAGAAACGAAAGCCGGACAACAGGATGTTGTCATTTTCTCGCCGGCTTCATAGTGCTCCAGAAGCTCCTGTCCTTCATTCTTTGATACAAAATCTGCGCCCAGAGATACTTCATACATGTCTCTGAAGCCAAGCTTCATGACAGCCTCACGGATCATACCGACACTGACATCAGGGCCGAATTGCCCTTCAATAGCCGGTGCCACCATGGCGTAAACCGGTGCGCCGCTGCTGATCAGTTTGATTACGTCCACCATAAATGAACGGTCTGATAAAGCACCGAACGGACAGTTGATCACACACTGACCGCAGTTAATGCATTTCTCCTCATTAATAACAACAATGTTGTCCTCATCCATTGTAATGGCATCTACAGGACAGCTGCGCTTACATGGACGCATCAGGTCGGCAATGGCATTGTAAGGACAAGCCTCTGCACACTTACCGCACTCTTTACATTTCTTATGGTCAATGACGGCATGGCCGCCTTCAAACTTGATGGCACCAAAATTACATGCGCCAAGACATTTTTTGGCCATACACATCTGACAGTTGTTAGTCACATTAAATCTGTTGATCGGACAGCCTTCACAGGCAGCCTCGATTACCTGCACAATATTCTTGTTCTTCTGGCCGGACATGGCAGAACGTCCCATAGCCAGCTGTACACGCTCACGGATGATCTCACGTTCTCTGTAAACGCAGCATCTGTAGTGCGGTGTACGTCCCGGAATCAGCTTGTAAGGAATCTCATTGGCTTTCTCGTCCAATTCTCCTGCAAAAGCCAGCCGGGCAACTTCTGTATTGACTTCAAATTTAATTTTATTAATATCAGTAATAAATGTTGTCTTCATACATATCATCCTCAATAATATTTAACACTGACTGTTTTTCCCATCTTCCTGCCTTCTTCAATGATCTTGTCCACCAAACGCATGCGGACACTGAGATCAAATGGAAGACCAGCTGCCTGATGAGCCGGATTCATCGCTTCACCTACAAATAAATGCAGATGCGTGCATCTCTCAATAATGAGTTTTGCCAGCTGTGAACCGCCATTCTTCTCATCAAGCCGTTTGAAAAACGACTGATTCTGCCGTCCTTCATTATATTCATGCATCATACTCACCGCACGGTTCAGGGTCAGAACACCTTCCGTCACAAGATCCAGTCCGTCAATTTCAGCTGTCGGAGGAATATCCGGATCTTCGTAAATGAGGGATGCTTTTATATGTTTGTTTAATACACGTGCCGCTATTGTGGCACTTGTACCACCGCTGACAACATGCAGTCCCTGTGACCGCATGAATTCACGGATAGCACTTTCGTCATCTTCTCGCTTTGTCGGAGGACCTGTGAAAATATTCAGATCCATTCGTGCTGTCACTTTCGCCACAACAACGGTTGTATCATCTCCCGGACGCTGATGGTACAGCTGACTGCACTCATTGATCACATAGGACGCCAGGCGCGCTGCCGTCATCTTCGTATCATTGAACCTCTGTTGGATAAACTCACCGACTCTCGTCCGTCCCCATCCAAAACCATACAGACCGCCAACACCTGCATGGGTCACACCGTCACTCATCATCACAAAATAATCATCTTCCTGAATGTTAAAACGATATTCTCTGATAATCTTGCCTGAAAGCTCCCGCTCTGTATGCTCAATATCAAGCTTCTGACCGTCACGGATCACAATGCAGGCCGGTGTATCATACTCCACCAGATAGGCACGCCCATCTCTGAAAATCTGAAGGATCGCAAATGTGGAATAGGCCACCTGCCTTACTTTGCAGATTGGCAATGTCATAGCAATGGTCTCCACGCAGTCTTCAATGGTCTCGCCGTTTTTCAGCATCGTACCGAGAATCCTGGTGGTCAATGTGGATAAGATATTGGCCTTTACACCACTTCCCATACCATCTGACAGAATGATAATATCAGCATCCGCTGTCTTAACGATCTCGACAGTATCACCACAAAGTTCTTCTTCTCTTTTGTTCAGACTCTTGCTGCAGACATCCAGACTTACATTCATATCTTTATATCCTCATCACTGTCCATCAGTGTGTCTCTCAATTTGCGAAGGGTTGACTTCGTTTCAGCTGTTGTCTCACCGAGAAGCCCGGCAATCTCCTGAGCCACCATCATCTGTTTGTTAATGACATTCTGAGCCATAGCCACTGTGTCCAGTTTCACCTTCCGAAGCTGCTCCTGCTTGCGCACACCTTCCGTAATGTCACGCATAATCACAAGGGCCTTTTCCTGCTCACGCATGTATATAATATTCTGCATTGTCTTAATATGATAGGCATCATAATCTACACGCTGATTTATAATACTTCGCTTCTCACGGAAAACCTTTTCAAAATATTCTGTGGAAATAAATTCCGATACCGGATGCCCCAGCGCTTTCTGCTGGGATACACCAAAAGCGACCTCTGCTGCATTGTTGAATTCGCAGATAAAATAATCCTTATCCACAACAATGATCATACTTGGTGTCACAGCCAGAATAATATCCGACATACCCTTGGCCTGCTCATACATATACGGAATACACATAGTCAGTTGGGTTTTGCCTCGGTATACAGCAATGGCCTTATCACGGCATGTCGGGAAACCGCAGGCACCACAGTTTAATTCCTTCTCCGGTGAATCCTTGCCAATCTTGGACAGGATCGCACGAATCTGCTCATCTGACGGGACAATTCTCTTTTCGCAGCGTGCCGTATATTCCTTATAAAGGCTGACACCTTCCGGCAGCGGCGGTAATTCCGGTGCCTCATGCTCATCTACCTTCTGGCTGACACTGATCTTGGATCTGAAACGGTCACGCTTCTTGCCTCCGGTCATCGGTCCGTTGATGCAGCCGCCGGTACATGAATTGAGCTCAATAACACAGTTCTTGATCTCTCCATTACGGATACATTCAAAAAGTTCTTCACAGGGTCCAATACCGCTGACATACAGTCGCTTATGCTTGTACTTACGGCCTTTTGCAGCCTTAATAGCAGAAAGAATCCCTCCACTGACAGCAAACAGACGCATCACCTTTGGATCCATACTGTCCATATGGCTGCTCGGACATTTCGGAATCTTGATCTGTTCGCTTCTGAGCCAGTCACGCAATGTTGCAAAATCTAACACCGCATCGATGATGCCTTTTGTTCTTGGATCTTTCAGCGCATCTCCACCATCAGAAACACAAGGACTGATATAGATGATCTTCACATCCGGTCCATACTGTGCTCTGAGCATTCTTGCATGTGCGATAGCCGGTGTCACAACAGGCAGAAGATATGGCAGCATATCCGGATGATATTTCTCAATCAAATTGTTGATGGCAGAACATGATGATGTCAAAAGCACCGCATCCTTATCGGATCTGTCACAATAATTCATGTATTCCTGCACAACATATCCAGCTGCTTCTGCCGTTTCATGTACATATGTAAATCCCAGCTGATGAAGGGCTGCCGCCATCTGGTTCGGATCTGCATCTCCAAATACACCCAGGTATGCCGGTGCCAGAGATACAACGGTCTTCTCCCCGTTCTTCACCATGGACTTGATCCACTGAATATCCTTGATAAATGTGATTGCATTCTGTGGACAGGCCTCCAGACACTGGCCGCATTCCACGCACTCTGAAGCAACAAATTGTGCATGTTCATCCTTGATACGAATGGCTTTTACTTCACACAAACGGACACATTTATAACAGTCCTTGCACTTTGCCTTTCTAAATCCAATGACGCCCACCCTTAAAGCCTCCTGAGTACTTCGTTTTCAAAAAATGTATTCACAGTCTCCGGTGAAACGCTGAACAATTCATCGTTAATCTTTACACAAACACCATTTGAACATTCGCCCATACAAAATGAACCATTGAGCTCAATTTTGTCGTTTAACTGACGCTCCGTGATCAATTCTTCCAGTTTCTGAATAATTGTTCTTGAACCTTTCAGATGACATGAGCTTCCAATACAGATTGTGATTGTCATAGCAATTCCTCCTTATTTTAGTTAATCATTCTCCTCCCCGAGTGATTAACAATATTTTAACAATAGTTTCTCTTTCTTTCAACACAGTTTCCTATAGTTTTTAATTTTATACAATTTGTATACAATATTCAATATTCACTTTTGAATGATACTTTTATAATCACACTTTCAACAATCAACCGCTTTTATAATTTAGGTTTATATTTGACATGGTTTTTCTCAAAGACCATATCAATGACAGAACTGTAATCCTTATCACCATACCCTGCCTCAAGTGCCCGGTCGTAGACTTCTCTGATGCCTTCCAGACTTTCTGCCTGAACCCCTTCCGTCTTTGCCAGCCGACGGCAGATATCAATATCCTTGGACATATTCCTGACCGAAAATGTCGTCGCATAATCTTTGTTCCTGATGGCCATCTGACGTTCATCAAAATAAGCATTCTGACCACCGCCAAAAGACAGGGCCGCTGTAAAACGATCCACATCAATGCCCTGTTTCACAGCCATAGCCAGGGCTTCATTGACACCATTCTGAATCTGTGCCAGCAGCGTTGTCTGACAGATTTTCATTCCGATGCCCTTGCCGCTGGATCCCATATACAGTACATTTGACCCCATATACTGCAAGATTGGCTTCACCTGGAAATAAATTTCTTTCTCGCCGCCTACATAAATGCCGATATTGCCCAGCACCGCGGCCGCCTTCGACTTAACAACCGGCGCATCCAGGAAATGTCCACCATGAGCCTGAATCATAACACTGATTTTCAATGAAACGGAAGGATCAATGGTGCTCATGTCAATACAGATTTTCGTTGCATTGATGGCCGGGAGTATTTCTTTATATACTGACAGGGAATCTTCTGATCTCGGCAGCATCGTAATGATCACATCCGAATGTTTTGCAGCGTCAACGGCACTGTCACAGGCGATACCGCCTTTTTCCGCCAACCGCTGTACCGGTTCTGTTTTTACGTCATAAATATAGACGTCACCGTCATGTTTTCTGATAATATTATAGCACATGGCCTCGCCCATAATACCGAGCCCTATAAAACCAATCCTCAACTTTATCGCCTCCGTTTATCTCCTGTTATTATCTATATCAAATATCTCATCTGCCTGAAAATATTTTTCTCGCAATCTGATTCTATGCTTTATCTGTCCAGAAATCCTCCACCTGCTGCACGATTGTATTCAGACTGGTCTTACTGCAATTGTGCCATTCTCTCGGGAACAGTTTTCTGTACTGACTGTAATTAAATCGCTCATCCAATAACGCGATCACGCCTCTGTCCTTCTCGGTTCGGATCACACGTCCTGCTGCCTGCAAAACCTTGTTCATCCCCGGATAAAGGTAGGCATATTCAAATCCTCTGCCGGATTTCTCATTAAAATACCGACTTAAAAGCTCTCTCTCTTCCCCAACTTGCGGCAGTCCTGTCCCGATAATGATGACACCGATCAGCCGGTCTTCTTTCAGATCAATGCCCTCCGAAAAAATACCGCCCATCACACAGAAACCAATAACTGCATCTGCAGCATCCGCCTGAAAAGCATCCAGAAACTTCTGTCTTGCATCTTCACTCATCTCGGATTCCTGCACAACCAACTGCAGACCATGGCCTGCCTTCATTAATTCCATTTCCGTAAAAACTTCAAAAACATCCTTCATAAGCTGGTATGATGGGAAAAAGACCATATAATTGCCATGCTTGCCACGAATAATATCCCGGATATATGCAGCCATCCGTTCATACTCTTTTCTTCCCCGCCTTGTATAGCGGCTGCTTACATCTGTTGCCGCTACAAGCAGACGGTTTTCCTCCGCAAAAGGTGAATCCACATAAAGATCGTAATCCGATACTGCTGTATCACTGAGCATTTCCTTGTAGTACTGCACCGGAAGAAGCGTTGCAGAGAAAAATACAGCTCCGCATCCCTTTGCCAGACGTTCTCCCAGATCTTTGGAAGGATCCACACAGAAAATCTTGATCTCAAAGCTGTCCTCACTTCGAAGCGCATAGATCAAATAGCGGTCATCCGATCGTTCAAAGGCACATATAAAGCGTCGAATGTCAAAGTAAAATTCCATCAGAACTTCCCTGAGTGACGCAGGAACCGCCTCCTTCAGTGTTTCCTCCAGCTGCTCACTGAGCTTCGTCAGGTAAACGATCAGACTGCCGATATTCCCCATCAGCTGGCAGGACTGTTCTGAAGACTCCCGAAGAGCAGACATGGCCAGTATCGAGCGATCCATATAAGTGACAAGTCGCCGGTCCACAGCTTTATCTTCCACTGCGTGACGGGCATGGGTCAATTCAGTCATTGACATCACGGCACTGTACATTTCCCTGGCACGATCCACCAGATTGTGGGCCTCATCGATCAGGAAAAGATAGTCCCCGCTTCTGTCACTGAAAAAACGTTTGAGCGCCACATTCGGGTCAAACACATAATTATAATCACCAATGACCGCATCCGCGAATAAAGCTGCATCCAGCTGAAACTCAAAGGGACAAACCTGATATTTGTCGGCATAAGCCAGGATGCACTCCCTGGTCATCCGGTCTTCATGGGTGATCAGATCATAAATGGCTTCATTAATCCTGTCATAATGCCCCTTTGCCCTTGAACAGTACTCCGGACTGCACTGAACTTTATCCAGCACGCAGATTTTCTCCTTTGCCGTCAGGGTGATCACCTTCATGGCAAGTCCCTTATCCTGAAGAAGTCCGAATGTATCTTCCGCAACAGTCCTGGCAATGGTTCTCGCCGTCAGATAGAAAATTGTCTCTGACAACCCATTTCCCATCGCCTGAACAGCTGGATAAATGGCGGAAATCGTCTTTCCGGTACCTGTCGGGGCTTCTACAAAAAGCCGCCGATGTCTCAGAATCGTCTGATAAACGCCTGAGACGAGCTTTTTCTGACTCTCTCTGTACTCAAAAGGAAAACTGCCGGCACCAATAGAAATATTTCTTTTTTTAATCCAGGCTATCTGATGACGCACCCAGACTGCAAATCTGTCTATCAGTTCAGTATACCATACTTCCAGCTCATTTCGTGTCATTTTTTCTCTAAAACGCTGAACTTTTCCCGTCTTCAAATGCACATACGTCATCTGGACCTGTATTTCCTCTAAATCCTCTTTTTCCGCATAAAAAAAGGCATAGCACTTTGCCTGTGCCAGATGAACAGACACAGGCTCTGTGATATACCTTAAATTTCTATAAGTCCCTTTAATCTCATCAATTGTCACAACTTCTTTCAGTCCCAGCTCGCCGCTTTCATCTGCTGCCATCTCAGTTTCTGTTATGACACCATCGGCACGTCCCTCAACAGTAATCGCCAGCGTCTCATCCATTTCTGTCGTATGCTTCAGAGACACCTCCGCCCTGTAAGAAGGCCCGGCCTCTTTTTGAAGTTTTCGATGCATCAGGCCCCCCTGCTGCATTGCATCCATTTCTCCAAACGCGCCGGAAACGGTATCAATGTCTCCCGATCTGAGAATAAACTCCACAAGCCGGCGAACGGAAACGGTGACTGTTTTTTGTGACATTTTGTTTCTCCTTTTTAGACGCTACATTTAATTTATCGATTCATATATTCCTTTAGGAACGCAAATAATGCTTCCATCTGTTCATCCGTTCCAATGGTGACTCGCAGGTAATTGTTGATGCGCGGTTTATCGAAGTAGCGGACATAGATATCTTTCTCGCGAAGGGCTGCAAAGAGTTCTTTGGCCGGATAGTCCGGATGAGTGACGAAAATAAAGTTGGCCCCCGGTTCCGGATAAGTAAATCCAAGGGCTGTAAATGCCTGTTTGGCTTTTTCCCGGGTTGCTCTGATCTTCGCGGTGCATGCTTTGAAGTAAACATCATCTCTGACGGCTTCTACACCGAGTGCCAGTGCAGTTTGACTCATTGTGTAGGAGTTGAAGGAGTACTTCACATCATTCATGGCCTTGATCAGATCAGGATGACCGATGGCATAACCGATTCTCATTCCCGCCATGGAACGTGACTTTGAAAATGTCTGCACGATCAGCAGATTTTCGTAGTCATCCAACAGACTCAGGGCACTTTCGCCGGCAAAATCTATGTATGCTTCATCAACAATGACAATCACATCCTGATTGTGGTCCAGAATCTCTCGGATCACAGATAAGTCCTCATAGTGGGAGGTCGGTGCATTCGGATTCGGGAAAATCACACCGCCGTTGGCCGGATAATAATCCTGCGGACAAATGGAAAAATCCTCTTTCAGTGGCTTTGTCTCATACGGCACTTTAAAAAGATCCGCCCATACCGGATAAAAAGAATAAGTAATATCCGGGAAAAAGATCGGCTTATCTGAATTAAAAAATGTCATAAAAGCAATGGCCAGCACATCATCAGAGCCCACACCGGTAAATACCTGGTCTTTTCCTACATGATAATAATCTGCCAATGCGTTCACAAGCACACCTGCCGTCGGATCCGGGTAAAGTCTCAGTTTATCTTCATCCAATGTATTCAGAACCTTTCGCACCCCCGGTGCCGGAGGGTATGGATTCTCATTCGTGTTCAGTTTGATCATATTCGGTCTGTTCGGCTGTTCTCCCGGTGTATAGGGTACAACTGAACGAATTTTATCCTGCCATGCTTTCATCTCGGTCACCTCTTCCTCTATCTCATTGCCTTGCATGCTTCTGCCAGTCTCTCAAAGGCCGGGAAAGAACGCTTGATCATCTCAGGGGATACACAATAAGCCAGACGCACATAGCCCGGGCATCCAAAACTTGAGGCATCCACCATCAGAATATGCTGTTTCTTGCCTTCTTCTACAAAAGCGGCATAATCTTCGATCGGTGATTTCACAAAAAGATAAAAGGCGCCCTGTGGCTTCAGACATTCAAAGCCAAGCGCTGTCAGATGCTCATAGAGCATCTTTCTGTTCTGATCGTAAACTTCAATCTGAGGGCGCTCATTCAGACACTCTTTGATGACAAGCTGCATCAGTGATGGGGCATTCACACTGCCTATTCTGTTCGTAGTGACCAGTCCGGCTTTTACTTCTTCATAATAATCCATCTTCGGTGAAACAGCGATATAGCCAATACGCTCTCCCGGAAGAGAAAGAGACTTGCTGAAAGAGTAAACAATCAGACAGTTTTTGACATGAGCCGGCATAAACGGCAGCTCGTTATCATCATAAACAAGCTCTCTGTATGGTTCATCCGAAATAACATACAGCGGATGCCCAATACGCGCCTCGGCCCGCTCCAGTGCCTTCTGCAGCTGATCCAGAGTGTCTCCTGAATAGATGACGCCGGTTGGATTATTCGGATTATTGACAATGATCAGTTTCGTCTTCTCCGTGATCACCGCATCCAATCCGTCAATATTAATCTGGAAGGTCTCTGTGTCTGCCGGCACTGCCTTTAAAACACCGCCTGCGGTAATCACATAGTTTCTGTATTCACCGAAGAAAGGGGCAAAGACCACCACTTCATCACCGCTGTCCAAAAATAAATTCAGGATATCATTGATACCGGAAGCTGCTCCCACCGTCATAATGATATCTTCCATTTTATATTGCCACTGGAAACGCTCATTCAGATTGTCCGCCACAGCCTGTCTGACTTCCTCGTAGCCGGAATTGCTCATATAGCCATGCACAAAAAGTGGATCCTCTGTATCCAGGATTTTGATAATCGACGATTTGACAGCGTCCGGTGCCGGAACACTTGGATTGCCCAGACTGTAATCATAGACATTCTCAGCGCCCACTTCTTTGGCCATTTCCTTGCCTTCTTCGAATAATTTACGGATAATAGAGCTGCCTGCAACAAGTGGCTCCATTCTTTTTGCAATAACCATGATAATTTCCTCCATCCAGTCTTGTTGCCGCCATCACTTTAATTCGGCGCACAACTAAATTAAATCGTCTTTTATCATATCAAATAATACGTATAAGTACAAGTCTATCTCTTTTGAAAATCCGGTTTCAACGCACAGTCATTAGTGCATAAACAGCCGGATCAGAAAATCAAAAACTTTATTATACGGCTGATAGCGCATTGGAAGATCCAGCCATGTCTTCTTATCGACAATACTCTTATAATGACTAAACGTGTCAAAACCTGTCTTGCCATGGTAAGATCCCATGCCGCTCTCTCCAAAACCGCCGAAGCCCATCTCACTTGTCGCCAGGTGAATCACCGTATCATTGATACAGCCACCGCCAAAACCACAATTTGTCATCACACGATCAGCATTAGCCTTGCTCTCCGTAAACATATATAAGGCGAGCGGATGCTCTCTGTGATTGATCTGACTGATCACCGCATCCAGTGAAGGAAACGTCATCACCGGCAGAATCGGTCCGAATATTTCTTCCTGCATCACAGCATCTTCAAATGTCACATGATCCATGATTGTCGGTGCAATCTGAAGGAGTGAGCTGTCACACACGCCGCCTGCGACAACCTTTGTTGGATCGATCAGTCCAAGCAGACGTCTGAAATGCTTCTCATTGACAATGCGGCCGTAATTGGCATTCGCCAGCGGATCGTCTCCAAACTGCTTCCGGATCTGTTTCTTCATCTCGTCAACAAGTGCATCTTTAACAGAAGCCGCGCAGTACACATAATCCGGTGCCACACAGGTCTGCCCGCAGTTCAGATATTTACCAAAGACAATGCGTCTGGCCGCCAGCTTTATATTGGCTGTCTCGTCAACAATACACGGGCTTTTGCCTCCGAGTTCCAATGTCACCGGTGTCAGATGCTTTGCCGCATGTGCCATCACTTCTTTACCTACTGCCTGACTGCCTGTAAAAAAGATATAATCAAACTTTTCCTTTAACAGCCACTGATTCTCTTTACGTCCGCCGTTCACAACCGCAACGTATTTTTGGGGCAGACATTCCGATATGATCTTCTCCATGATCTCACTCGTAAAAGGTGAGTAAGCGCTCGGCTTGACGATTGCTGTATTGCCTGCTGCCAGCGCATCCACAAGTGGCTCCATCGTCAGAAGAAACGGATAATTCCACGGACTCATGATCAGCGTCACCCCATATGGCGACGGCTTTCTGAAGCTTCTGGACGCGAACTGGGCCAGCGGTGTCCGCACAGTCTGATTCTTGCCAAACTGCCGCATATGCTTGAGCATATAGCTGATCTCTGCCAGCACCATGCCGGTTTCACACATATACGCTTCAGATGCGCTTTTGCCGAGATCCAGCCTGAGTGCCCGGTTAATCTCATCCTCATGTGCCATAATGCTGATCTGCAGCCGTCTCAGAGCCATCTCACGAAATGCCATATGCTGCGTTTTCCCTGTATAAAAGAACCTGCGTTGTCTATTGACCAGTGTTCTGATTTTTCTCTGCTCCATCCCCAATTCCCCCCTACGCACCTTCTGTTTCTATAAAAACACAGTCAACGCATGTATATTTCTTTCTTTTTTACTGAATCTGACTGATTGCATCTTCTGTCAAATCCTGAAACGGAATGTTTTCTTCCTTGCCGACATTCTCACTGATCCATTGATCAAAAGCATCCTTGTCGAGCGGCTCGCCGGTTTCACTACCATCCGGCGCCTCCAGGTAATATACAATGCCATCCCCGTCTTTGTCCGCATCATCCGGGAAGGCTTCCCCGTTATAATTAACCTCGGATAAAGATTTATCCCAGGCATCGACAAAGTATTCGGCCCGGTAGCTGTCATTGGCTGCATCATAAGTATAAAACGTATACGGCCAGAACTCACCGGCATAGCCCTGATTATGCGAAATACCGGCTCCGATGGTCGCATTGTCATAAAATGTCAGCATCGGAAACTGCGAAAGTTCCTCATACAATTCACCGCTTGCTTCATCGTAATCATAAATCTTCGCTGTCATTGACGCCATGCTTGTTGCCGTATAGCAGAAAACAAGCTCTTCTCTGCCGTCATGATCAACATCGTAAACAGCAAATTTGTTGCCTGACATCTCACCACTGATGTCATCTCTCAATTCTGATCCGTCCGGCAAAATATGATTCTGATAAATATTTTCCAATGCTGCCTGATAGGCTTTGATTCTTGATGCACGGTCTGCCTGCACCGTCGTCTCTGTCTCGGTCACTTCAGCTGTCTCCGCCTGAGAGGCCGCAACTGTTTCTGTCATTGTTGCCGGTGCCGTACTTTCCACGGTCTCCTTCTGACCTGCACCACAGCCTGCCAGGCTGACTATTACCGATGCTGTCATCATCCCTGTGATTACTCTCTTTTTCATTTCTCTATTTCCTCCCCGGGTTATTGATAATCAAACCTGCCGTCATTTTTTTCTTCAAGTGCCTTGATGATATCCAGCGCCAACGCATTGTATGGCGTCGGAATTCCAAACTGCTTTCCAAGTCGGACGAGCACTCCCGAAAACATATCCACTTCTGTGTGCCGCTTGGCATCCAGATCCTGAAGTGTTGAGAAACGGGCCTTCGGTGAAACCGTCCGGCTGTCAAAGCTCGCCGCCTTTTCCTCCCGGATATCGATGCCGACGGCCAGGGCCACTGCCACTACCTCGTCCTTTAATTTTGTACTGATATCCATCACATACGCACTGTCTCTGTAACCGCCCAGACCACATCCGATGATGGCCTGCGGCAGATTCATACTAATATTCAGGGCATATTTCGCCCATATTTTTTTGAGGATATCTTCTGAAATATGGAATCGCACACCGGAATCATTGAAAAGATTCTCGATCGCCGCAACACGCCACGACAGGCTGCCGTCCGCCTCCCCAAAATAAACACCCTCCGTCACTTCCGGATTAAAACGGACGCAATGGCCGGTGCGCTCGGATGCGATTTTGATCATCGAATACATCATATGCTGCATGCCGATCCGGTGGCCAATGATCTCTTCACTGTCAACACCGTTCATCACACTCATCACGATCGTCTCATCATCAACGATCTGTTCAATGGCATCCAGACTTCCTTCAAGACTGCCGTATTTGACAGCTACAATCAGAAGATCGGCACCTTTAGCCTCCTGAGGTGTTTTTACGCAAAGTGACAGCTGACAATCGTTGATTGTCAGACCTTCCTTTTTCAGCCGCTCTTTTCTGCTGCCTTCTGCGATAATCCAGAGGTTTTCACCAAGCTTTGGCGCAAGGCCCGCAATTAAATAGCAGCCCACTGCACCGGCGCCAAGAACAGCCACTGTCTGAATCCTTTTATTTAAATGCTCCATCTCATTGTCCTGTTGATTTGAAATAATCATATTTGTCTTTACCCTCCTGTCACTTCATATGGATGTCGTCTCTTCGATATTATGTTACTTTCTGGCTTTCCGAACCAGCTTGCGGATCAGAACGATCACAAGCACAATGATGACAACAACAATCAGACAGATCATGATAATGATCACAGAGAACTTGTTCGGATGTTTCACAAGATCCAGGATATTTTTACTGTCATCCACCACCTTACGCCCGTGTGTCGCCGCATAATACTCAGGTACATTGGCAATGCCATCCCCATCCGTATCATCAAAAGACTGCATATATCTGGCAATCGCGTCCCAGGCCTTTAACTCTCTGTCGCCTTCCATAATTGCGTAATCTTCCAGATTTTCAATCGGATGACCATCCTTGTCCTTTGGCTGAAGCGACAATAACCCGTACGACAGATCCATGACGGATCCAAGCATTTGTCCGGTATATAAATCTGTCACAACATGATACAGCTGATCATCCTGGATTTCGATTCTTTCCCCGTCTTTGCGCGTCAGATAACAGTCCGTCACTTTATTTAAAATCATTCGATTCGGATTGTAAGTAAAATTCAAACCACTGCAATATAACCGCGCTGTTGTCATAAAATCAGAAACGGAAGCATCCACTTCTGCTGCCAGTTTCAGCTCTTTTCCTGTCAGATAAGCGTCAATCAGCGGATATCCGGGTACACCGTCTTTGCCGATACCTAATGAAAATGAATTGAAAATATCTTCAACTGTCAGGTTGCCCTTTGTATAAGTGTCTCGCACCGTACCACTTGGAACAACGGCTACATCTACCGGATCGCCATCAAAATACTCTGAATTTTCGACAGCATAAATATACGCATCGGACATGATATCACCGAGATTCAGCTCCTCATGCTTTGTCCCCATTTCATCCAGACTGTTGAATTCCACCGCATTTTCTGCAAGCACTTCTTCTCTTGTATAACCAAAATCAGCAAGGTAGTTCGTATCCACCGTATCCATTAATGCATTGATTCTTTCCTGCGTTGCCTGATCCGGCTCGACATCCGAAGACACCGGAATCAACGTATAATCTGTCAGCTCCCATCGGCCGTCCGCTTTCTGTGTCATCGACAGGGAACCGAGATTTCTTCCGTATTCACCACAGGAAACAACGTATGTATCGCCATGGCAAATGGCTGTTTTCAGCTCCGTATGCGAATGTCCGCTGATGATCAGATCAATATCCGGCACTGCTTTTGCGAGGATTTCATCCTCCGACTTCGACTCATCCTCCCACGTGCCGCCATGAGACACGCAGGCAATCATATCGACATCTTCATTCTTCTTGATTTCCTCTACAGTTTCCTTAACGGCCTCCACCGGATCTTTAAAGATCAGTTCGCATGTCGGTGCGCATTTCAAAGCGTCTGTTCCAAAGACACCTACTACTGCAATTTTTACATTTCCCTTTTGAAGCACAACGTAATCTTTCACACCGTATGTTTCAAAAGCAGACTGAATCTGTTGCTGTCCGTCACTTAGTCCAGCCTGTTCCATACTGTCCCAATCCACATTACAAACGACCAGTGCCGGCAATGTCCCACCGGATTTTACAGCTGCCTTCAGCATATTCGCCAGACCCTTTGAACGATAATCGTATTCGTGATTGCCAAACGTCGTAACATCATACCCAAGGAAACCAAGCATGCGCAGCTCTGCCGCTTCCGTATCATAAACCGTCTGAATCAGCGTTCCCATTGAAAAATCGCCGCCATCCAGAACAAGTGTATCTGGATTTACTTTCTTCTTCTCGTCGATCAGCGTTTTTATTTTTGCAAATCCGCCGACTTCCTTTTGCTCCCCATCTACAATTGTCGAAAAACTGTTCAGATGCGAATGCGTATCGTGTGTAAACAAAACATCTACTTGTTTTGTCTCGACTGCCGCTTCCACATGAATCCCCATTCCAATCGGAAGCAGTAATACAATCATCAGCAACAATGACAAAAATTTTTTTCGTGTTCCCATAAACTTTCCTCCTGCAACATCATCAGAAACACTTTGTTGCGACTGACCTGTCCGAATCCCCTCATAAAGCCCGAGGCCAATTCTTTGTCTCCTTCGCAAAGATGTTCCTGCTACTTTTAGTATACACAAAAAGCCTTCAAACAGAAAGTGAATTTTTATATTTATTTCCCATATGACTTTTTATATGCCAAAAGCCCATAGCTATGCGTTTACACACAACTATGAGCTTTCTACTGTATAGATTCGTTTTATTCAAACTCGGCAAGTCCAAAGATGCTATTAAACACATTTATTTAGCTTTTATCTCTTTTCTGCCGTTATTTTATTTCTGTTACATGTATTATTTGGGCTTGCTGATTTTCTGTTGCCAATTTGTTGCCACTTCATTATAACTGCGTTGAGATTACTTCGCAATCACTATTTTGAAAATATGTGCTTCAAACCATTCCTTTTTCGCATCCAATGCGTTTACTACTGCACTCTCCCTTGTCTCTCCGCAAGTGATACAACCAGGCAGATCTGGATAAGAAACCACAAATCCGCCTTCATCCTTGTCTTCTACAATTTCCATGCGATAGGACTTTTCCATATAATCATTCGGTATCTTCATTGTTCTTTTCCCCACAATCTGTAACTTCCCAATATCCATTTTTAGGAGAACCATGTCGGACAAGAATACCAAATTCTTTTAATTTTTTAATATTGCTTTCTATATTTCGACTGGCAACGCCAATCTTTTCTGCTAATTTTGCTGCTGATAACTGGTTATTCTCCAAAAGTAACTTTACTATTTCCTGCTGAGTACTATTAAGCTCAACTATTCCACGTTTCTCCGATGTTTCTCCGATGTTTCTCCGATGCTTCTCCGATGTTTCTCCGATGTGTTTATTTTCTGAAGTCATCGGTAAAGAATTACGGAATAATTCTACCCGAAACATATTATCAAATTCTTGAAATTTTGGTTCTGGAAGTCCATATTCCTTCGCCGCATTAAAAATTCTCTTTATACCACTGCCCCAGGCTTCCACAAGCCCCATCTGGCTAAAAATATTGGCAATTGCTTTATTTCTGATTTTAGAATGACCGTTCATGACTTCCTCGTAAGTCAGTCCATTATACAGTCCGCCCGGAGAAGTCACTTCCAGTCGATCATCATAAACCGCAACCTGAATGCAGGATTCATCCAATAAATTTCGATGACAGTGTGCATTGATAATCATTTCTCTGATTGCCTCTGGTGGAAGTTCATATTTTTCTTTTCTCACCAAGCCATCAATTGTTGCTCCAAGTCTTATATTTCTCAGTACAAAATCCACCGCCTCTTCAATCTGCGTATAAATCGGTCCTGTAAATTCTCTCTTGTCCAGAAATACCGCCCGATCTGTTCCTTTAAAAACCGCACACTGGGTTTTAGAAAATGGAAAATGATCAGACGTTAATAATGCATAGGCATTCGTCGCCAATAGCTGCCCCTCGCTTTGTTTCAGAATTTTCCAGTTAATGAGCTACTCGTTCTTCACTGAACGTTCTGTCATTCCAGCTTTTTCCCGGAAGTTTTCAATGTTACTACAAAGCTTTTCTGTTGCCTCTTTTGAAACAGGATAGCCTACACAAGTAAGTTCATCCCAAGAAATTCTGGCACCCTCCATTTCAAGTTCTCTAATCTTTTCTGGAAATGCCTGTCTGGATGTACCTGCCACACGAATATAGGTACCATTCTCTTTTCCTTTTGATTTCAGATAATATGGGCGATTCTTTCCAGCTTCTACGGACACAATAATAACCGTTTTTCCATCTATTGTCTGTGGTTCAATATCCGGAATAATCTGTGGCATACAAGAATCTGAAATGGCATTGGCAATTCCATCCATTAACTGAAATAATATTTCGTTTGCCACACCCACAATCTCGTGTGTTTTATCATCTATACCTACAATCAGCTTTCCGCCCTGAGTATTGGCAAAAGCTACGATTGTTTTCATGTACTTTTCACTTTTATCTGGTAAAGTGATTTTGTATTCAATATTTTTTGATTCTCCAGAAAACAATGTATCTCTTGCCATTTTTCATACCCCATTTTTCATTATTTCTCGCACCACTGGTGCGATATTTTATTTTGCTAATTATATTGTACCCTATCATAAACATTAATCAAACATTTTTATTGACAACATTTATAATATTAGAATTCAGCAAATGAGAATAAGTGAAACAATAGCAGGCAACCTTATCGACTACCTGCTACGTAAAATATCTTATGCAAATTAGAAATTATTCGAATTCCACTGTTCCGGTTGGCTTTGGTGTGAAATCATAGAGCACACGATTAATGCCTGCGACTTCATGTGTAATACGGTCTGTAATGTGTACCATCAATTCATGTGGAATCTCAGCAACAGTTGCTGTCATAACATCTGTTGTACATACGGCACGAACGATGCAGCACCACTCAAAAGCACGCTTTCCGCCTTTGATTCCTGTTGATCTGAAATCAGGAACAACTGTGAAATACTGCCAGATCTTTTCGCCAAGACCGTTCTTTTCAACCTCTTCACGAAGAATGGCGTCAGACTCACGCACTGCTTCCAGACGATCACGCGTAATAGCACCCGGGCAGCGAACGCCAAGTCCAGGACCAGGGAATGGCTGACGATAAACCATATCATGTGGCAGACCAAGTTCTTCACCTACAACACGTACTTCGTCCTTAAACAGAACTCTGACAGGCTCAACAAGTTCAAAGTCCATATCTTCCGGAAGGCCGCCCGCATTATGATGTGCCTTGATGCCTTCTTCTGACTCAAGAATATCCGGCCAGATCGTACCCTGTGCCAGAAATTCAATACCGTCAAGCTTTCTGGCTTCTTCTGCAAATACTTCAATGAATTCTCCGCCAATAATCTTTCTCTTCGTCTCAGGGTCTTCAACACCTGCCAGCTTATCAAGGAAGCGATCTGTTGCATCCACATAAATCAGATTGGCATTCATCTGATTGCGGAATACTTCAACGACCTGCTCCGGCTCACCCTTACGAAGCAGACCATGATTCACATGGACACATACTAACTGCTGACCGATGGCTTTGATTAAAAGCGCAGCAACAACAGAGGAATCCACTCCGCCAGAAAGTGCAAGAAGTACCTTCTTGTCTCCTACCTGCTCTTTGATCAATGCGATCTGCTCTTCAATAAAAGTCTTTGCAAGCTCTGATGTTGTAATTCTTTCCATGTCAGCCGGACGTCTGATTTCTGTAACGTTCATTTGAATTTCCTCCTTTGTATTTGCTTAATAGCTGTTCCTCTTCAAGAATCTCTCGTCATTTAACATCTGTTACATATAATCTATTGGCTTTATGATCTAAAATTTCCAATTTTTGCCAATTTGTTCTATTTTATTATAACTAACATGAAAATATTTGACAACCTATATTTAGAGAACACTGCATCAATTTTTGATTCTTGCTTTTTCTTACGATTTGATTGACCCTATCATAAGCTGTTTATTCCAGTAATGCATCAGAAAATCAAACAATTCTTTATTTGTTTCTCCATTAATTTTCTCTGCTTCCAGGTACTGCGGCAATGGTATTCCCTGTTGACATTCCCCGCAAATATCAATGCCCAGGATATTTCCGCTTGTTAAAAATGGCATCAGCAGCCGTTCCAGCACAGGTAATGGCATTTTTCCCTGACTCCAATTTGTCTCTGAATATTCTTCATCCAAAATATCTTTGTCAATAGAAATATAAACCGGAAGATTCCTTTTTATCCCCGAAATTTTATTTTCATCTTCTACACTTTGAATCTCCTCTTCAGAAAAAGTAATCAGCTTTTCCTGCAATTCTGCACCAGACACCAGACCTTCTTTTTCACGATATATCTGCAAAATATCGCTTTCCTGCGGTCCAATCAATATCAACTGCTGCAACCATGGATTGGTTTTTAATACTTTTCCTGCCCAGTCACCACAGCTTGTCATTTGCTCAATCATCGGTTTTTGCATATCTGTATGATGGTCAAGCAAAATTAAAGAAAATTTCTGTTTAATCAACGCCGTCATGATGCCTGTTACATAGTGATAATTTCCAGAATCCAGAAAATGAATTCCGTGAATGCCATAGGGCGCAATTCTCGCTCTGATTTCTTCTTCTGCACGTTTGGAACAATATAAATCACATTCCGTAATATCAGAACAGTCCAGCCAATGCACTTTATCATTCTTTGGAATCTTCTCGTCACAATATACATGTGAAAAATCTAAAATCAGATGATTTGTGGTCATATTTCATTTCCCCTTGCCTTCTTCTCACAATCTAATGTTTCAAGCTATCATTTTACAGATCCATGTATTCCATTTGTCTTTTTTTCGTTCGCATTCCCATTCTCTCATAAAATTTTTCTGCTGAAGTATTTCCTGTCCATACATTCAATGTCACTTCATAGCAACCCCGTCGCTTTGCTTCTTTTTTTACATGTTCAAACAGACTTTCACCAATATGCTGGCCCCGTGCTTCTTGATCAACACACAGATCATCGATATAGAACGACTTAAATGGTACCATATTGTTTGAAACAGGCTGCTCCTGTAATTGGCAAAATGCATACCCCACACAAACATCCGCTTCATCCACCGCAACAAATATTGGCTTCTCTTTATTTTTTAAAATCTCTCTCAATTCGTCTATGGTATATTTTGTCGTACCCGGGATAAAAATATCGGGTCTTATATCTGCATGAATTTGCAGTACCTGTTCTAATAGCTTTAAAATTCTCGGAATATCTTTTTCTTTTGCGTCTCTGATCATCATTTTCTCTCCTCCACTAACATCTCCTGGTATCCGGCAGTTCCCGATTCTCACTGTCTTTGACAATATTCTTCAACAATTCTTCCACCGTCTCTATCGGCATCCCTTCGTAACTCTTTCGGAAATTTTCCCATATCCTTTCTTTCGCCTGCTGCCTAATCCAGCAGGTTGTCGTGTAAAGCATCGATCAATTCCTTAATAACAATTGGTTTAGATAAAAATCCATCCATACCGCATTCCAAAGCTTTCTTTCTGTCCTCATCAAAAGCATTGGCAGTCATGGCAAGGATCTTGATTCCCGCCAGGGCCGGATCATCCAGCGCACGAATCTGTCTGGTAGCCTCGTATCCATTCATTACCGGCATCTGCACATCCATCAGCACCAGATCATAATTACCTGGCATCGAATTCTTAACTTTCTCCACTGCCTCTGCACCATTTTCTGCGGTATCAACCAGAAATCCATACTCATTAAGGATCTCCAGCGCAATTTCGCTGTTCAGTTCGTTGTCTTCCACAAGCAGTATACATCTGCCTCTGAAATCTGAACCTGCTGCCGGAAGAACCGAATCTTCTGGTTCAGCCTGACTCTGGCCGATAGCGGTCATCAAAGTCTCTCTGATATCTGACATAAACAGAGGTTTTGCACAGAATGCAGTCACTCCGGCTGCTCTGGCTTCCACTTCGATATCTGACCAGTCATATGCAGTCAGGATAATGATCGGTGTATCATCACCAAGGCTGCGAATCTGGCGGGTGACCTCAATACCATTCATATCCGGCAGACGCCAGTCGATAATATAAGCATGGAACGCGTCACCCAATTCAATAGACTGCCGTGCACGTAGAACAGCTTCTTTGCCGGAAAGCGTCCATTCCGAACGCATTCCAACCCGCACAAGCATTTTTGTCACGCTGTCACACGTATTAAAATCGTCGTCTACAACTAATGCTTTAAGTCCTTCCAACTCTGCGATCTTCTCTATACGTTGGTGCTCAGACTGAATCCGAAGAGGCAGACGAACAATAAACTCGGTGCCTTTGCCCTGTTCTGTCTGAACCTCAATGGTACCTCCCATCATATTCACAATATTCTTGGTAATGGCCATGCCAAGCCCTGTCCCCTGGGTCCTGCTGACTGTGGAAGTACGTTCCCTCTCAAAAGGAGAAAATATCTTCTGTACGAATTCCTGACTCATACCGATTCCGTTATCCTTTACCCGGATCTCGTACAGTTCACTGCCTTTTACTGTCCCCGGGCACTGTCTGATCCGGACAGAAACGGTTCCTCCTGCTGGTGTAAACTTAACTGCATTGGACAAAAGATTCAGCAACACCTGGTTCAGCCGCGTCTTATCACAATAGACATCCTCATTCGTAACATCCATGGCATCCATATAAAGTTCCAGCTGCTTCGCATGGATTTGCCCACTGATGATCGTCTTCAGGTCATGAAGCACATCAGACAGACTGACCTCTGTTTCTTCCAGATGGAGCTTTCCACTCTCAATCCGGCTCATATCCAGTATGTCATTGATCAATGAGAGCAGATGGTTGCTGGAGGAAAGGATCTTACCCAGATAATCCCGAACCCTTTTCCTGTCATCAATATTACTTACAGCCAGTGTCGTAAAGCCAATAATTGCATTCATTGGTGTCCGGATATCATGAGACATGTTGGAAAGGAATATACTCTTTGCCCTGTTTGCTGTCTCCGCCGCATGGACTGCCTCAGAGAGTGCCTGATTCATTTTCCAGTCAGAGGTGCGATCTGACATAACCAGGATATATTTCTTTTCCCCGTTCACCTCGCTGCCCATTGCAACAATATAAAACCATCGTTTTTCCCCTGTTTTCTGATGAACACATTCAAAATTCCATTCTCTCTGCTCATAAACCTGGATTTCTTTCAGATAATTCTTCTCGGAATCTTCAGATTCTTCAGGATGCAATTTTCCCAGAATACAAATATCTTTACGGATCTGTTCTACCGTAATACCCAGCAACTTTTCCACATTTTGACTGACATAATCTGCCTGATATGTTTTTGCATCCAGCATCAGAAAAACATCATCCACATTCATTGAAAGCTTTTGAAACAGCTCATCTCTATACAGGATCTCCGTATCCTTTTTCCTGAGGTTTGTTCTGCCTTTTTGAATAATAAGACTGATAAGGAGTGCAGCAATACAGAATACAACCACACTAACAAGAATTATCGTACTCCGCTGCAGATTGTTCATACTGGCATTGACAATATCTGCCTGGACAAGTCCCAAAAATATCCAGTCCTGGATATCCGATTTTTCATAGACCAGATAATAATTCCTTCCATCCAGATTCAGCAGCATTGCATCTGTATCTCCTGCTTTAAACTTCTCTGAAAGTTCAAGGATCTCTTTTTCAGACATATCAGAATGATCTCTCAGAACTCCGAAGAAATTATACACATTCCCCCATGACTCAGAAGAATGATCAATCACAACACGGCCATCCGAATGAACAATAAAACTCTGGGCATTTCCATCAAAAGCAGAAATATCCAGCACATCTACGATGTCAGAATTTTCATAAGTAATGGCAATGGCATCATATTCAAATCCCTGATAAATTCCATGCGCCCTGGGAGTGGCAAAAACAAGCATCTGGGATTTCCCGGGAACTGCTGCATTCGTTATCACATCATTTCCCTGCCGGATCTTCTCTTCAATATTTTCCTGTAAACCAAGAAACCCTGTTTTCCCTGTCGCCATCTTATAGTTCCCGTCAACTGACAGAAAATAGAAATCCAAAAAGCCGGCGTCTTCCTGCGCATTCTCTATATAATCGCGGATTTCATCTTCACCGGAGATATTCTGCAGATTCTCTCCCCATATATGAAGATACGTCAGATTCTTATTTGTCAATTCCCTCAGCATATTATCAGACTGATGAAAAATCTCTGTCAGATGAGAAACACTTTCGTCATAAATCGTTTTCGACACAAATCCAAAATATTGGAATACCAGCAAAACAATTCCTATGACGCAGGCGATAAAAACAGTTATCCTTAACCGTTTTCTCATAACAGTTTTTTCTCTGTTTATATTATGATTCTTAATATTCATTCTTCTCATCTCACATTAATATAATCTTCAGGCTCTACAAGAATGGCCTCACCATCTGAAGTATATCCTGTCCAGGTATCCTTCACAGAGGTATCCCCTCCATCAAACACAATATTCTCATCTGCCAGATAAGTCTCCATGTGTTTTGGTATCGCAAGACAGGTTACTGTGAAAGTATCATTGTCCTGAACTTTTTTTCCATCTTTTGTAACTTTGCTCAATGTATAACCATCCTCTGTTTCTTTGACTTCCACAGAAATGCCGCTGAACACAGGCAGAGAGCCACGATTAAACGGAATGAAGCCTCCCTCATAGCCTTCTACAAAGTTTTTAACAGTCTCTTTCAGTTCAGCTCCATTCATCGTGCTGCTGTAAGCTGCCAGATCATTTGGCATGATCATGTCGCCTGCCATTTTTTCTGTATAGCCGGCTTTCAGTACGTTCCCTGTAAAGCTGTTTCCAGTTGCGATCAGCACATCCGTCCCATAAATACCACGCAACGTGTTTGCCATGACAGAATATGCTGCATTTCCTCCACTGCTATGAAAACGATTGGAATAAGATTTCTGTGAATCCAGCACGACACTCTCAGAATGGGATTCCTCCTCAAGAAGCTGAGTGTTAAATGACTCATAGGCCTGCTCTGCATCGTACTCTCCTGAGATCATCTTAGAAACCACATCCTTGGAAACAGAGAAAAAGTCATTTGATGCAATGCGGATATACATATGATTTTCTTCAATCACAGGTTTTACATCTTTCAGATATTCCGTAAGCTGCATATCCACATCCTGACTGTAACTCAACAGATCCTGTCCCTCATAAAGGATCTGAGTCTGCGCATCCTCTGAAAGCATTATATTCAATACCTTATTTGCTTTCTTCAGGCGTGTTTCATCCTGTGTCAGGTCTCGGTTTAAAGCCACCTGGAAATATGGCGTAGTCATCAGCCACTTTTCGCCATTCTCCTGAAAGAATGGCAGAAATGTCGTGTTAATGCCCTGATCCTGAAACATTTTTACCCCCGAGGAGCTGCCAAAGTACATAGCAAGCTTGCCACTTTGATACATCTCAACGATGTCATCATAATTCATATCCAGATCATCCTGGCTAAGCCCTGTATCCTGGATAAACTGCTCCATACGTTCAAAAGCCTTCGGCCAGACTGTATTGTCCAACCCTTCTCTCTTTGTATTATCCGGGTCACTGTAGGTGGTACGCCACTTGCGTCCGTCCACAGAAGACAATTCTGATGCAGACAGTCCCTGCAGTGTTTCCATACAGGTATAATCATAATAATAGTCTGCCGTAAACCCACGGATTCCCACTTTGTCAAATGCCTGGCAGGCGGAAACAAAACTTTTGTAATCTGTTGGAAGAGGGATATCATACTTTTCAAAAAGGTCTTTGTTCACTACAAAACCATGGGCATCCGCACACACTGGAAGCCAGTTTACGCTTCCATCCTCATTCATAAAATTGTTAAGATAGGTATCATAGACAGCACCAGCAACATTGGTTGTGGAAAGATCCATCAGGCTGTCTTTCAGGGGACTTGCATCATGAAGTGAAAAACGGCAGCAGGTTATAATGTCCGGCAAGCCACCGTTTTCTTTAAGAAACTTATAGAAATCCAGATCATTATTGCCTACAACAAATTCAACATTGATATCCGGGAGCTGTTCCTGAATATATGGTGCATATTTATCATACAGTTTTGTGCTCCATAAATACACCGTTATTGTTTCTGCATCTTCTTTTTCTGCACGCTTCCCGCCACACGCTGACAGAAGTAACACGGCTGTCACCAGCGCCAAAAGTACAGCCAGAACTCTGCTCCATTTTTTCATTTTCATAACGAATCCCCCCTGAATTTCCTTTGCATTTTTCTATTCTGCAATGTCAAAATATCCAACAATTCCGATGTATCCATCCTTCTTAAAAGGCGACCACAACGTGTGCAGTTTCAGTTTATACATCTGACTGTTATTTTCCACCGTCGCTTTTATCGTGGCAGATATTTCTTTATTTTGTACAGATGTCTGATGTAATAAAACACGAATACATTGAACATCTTCTTCATTTACTCCAAATTCTTTGAACAAATTGAAATTCGGATTATCTCTCTGACATAATATCTGATGTTCTCCGTTTAAGATAGTTAATTGGCCTGAAATTGCATTGTAATCAATTGAGTTCATTCCACTGTTTGATTTGAAGAAATCGATTTTTTCCTGCATGACCTTGACAACACTCTGTGAATAGTTTTGGCTCGGTAAAGATCTGTCGCTGAGTATTTCATTCGAAAGTCTCTGTATTTCATAATAATGTTTATTATCATCTGTCTCTTTACCAGACATTTTTGAAAGCTGGATACTCAGTTCTTTCAGACACTTAAGGAGGATTGGATTAAATTGTCCGCATTGCCCATCCAGGATCATTTGAATCGCTGTGTCATGATCAAATGCTTTCTTATAACATCTTTCACTGGTAAGTGCATCATAAACATCAACAATCGATACCACCTGTGCACAGATTGGTATTTCTTCTCCTTTCAGGCCATCCGGATAGCCCTTTCCGTCCCATCTTTCATGGTGCCATCTGCAGATTTCCCATGCAGTACGTACCAACGGATGATCTTGTGGAAAATCCATATCCTTGATTATAGCTTCCCCGAGCTCACTATGAGTTTTCATGATCTTGAATTCTTCATCAGTAAGTCTGCCAGGTTTGTTCAGTATTTCCTCTTGAATGCGAATCTTACCAATGTCATGAAGGGAAGATGCCGTTGTAATCAAAGAAATATCCGCCTCTGTCAGTGGATAAGCATCAGTTATTTTCACCAGTTGTCTCAGCATCATTTCCGTTGCTGTTTTAATATGCAGAATGTGTTCTCTGCTCTCGCTGTTACGAGATCCCAATACATTACTCAGTATCCGGATCATGATGTTATTATTTTCTTCTTTTTCGTAAACCTGATCATAAACTACACTAATCAGATGCTTTTGGTTCGCATAGAGCCCTAAAGTGTTTTGGACTCTTTTCTTTACAATCACAGAATCAAACGGTCGTGTAATATAATCCGTGATTCCCAGCTCATATGCTTTACGCATAGTATCAACGTCATCTTCTGAAGATATCATGATGACAGGAGTTTCAGCAATACACTGGCTTCTTTTCATTATTTCCAAGACTTCAAAGCCATTCATCTGTGGCATATTGATATCTAAAAGCATCAGATCAATTCCAATATTTTCTCCTAGCATCTGGACTGCCTGATTTCCATTTTCGGCTTCCAGATAATTATAAGTTTCTCCGAGAATCTCCTTCAATATATCCCTATTGAGCTTTGCATCATCAACAATCAGTACTCTTTGCCTTTTATCCATATTTTTACTTTCCTTTATTGTCTTCCACTAATTCATGAACCTCTGCTAATCAATTATATACATACCTTAAAATCGTTTTTATAACTTCATCAATCACAATCGGCTTTGACAAATGTGCGTTCATTCCTGCATCCAGTGATGCCTGAACATCTTCTGCAAATGAATTAGCTGTCATTGCTATAATAGGAATGTTTTTCCCATCCGGTCTGTCATTCATTGCCCTGATTGCTTTTGCTGCTTCATAACCATTCATTTCAGGCATCATGATATCCATCAGGATTACATCAAATGTGCCTTCCGGATGATTTCTGAAAATCTCAACAGCATTCTTTCCATCCACAACTCTTTCTACATTCATCCCGAACTCTTCCAACTGCACGGCAGCAATCTCTGCATTCAGTTCATTATCCTCTGCAAGAAGGACATTCACACCTGTAAGATTTACCTTTTCAGAAAAACCTGTGTCTGACTTATTACATTCCTTATCTGTAATTTCCAAAGGAATATCCACAGTAAATGTGGTTCCCTCATGCTTTTTACTCTGCACGGAAATGGTTCCACCCATCATATCTACATACTTCTTTACGATAGCCATCCCCAGTCCAACTCCATGGTACTGCGTTCTCACATCGGAATCTTCCTGTGCAAATTCCTCAAAAACTTCTTTTGTAAATTCCTCACTCATGCCAATACCAGTATCCGAAATGCGGTAACGCATATTTATATATCCATCCCCGCCCTTTTCCAGACACCGGGCTTCAAATGTAATCGTCCCTCCATCCGGAGTGAATTTCGCGGCATTGCTCAGAATATTGACCAGCACATCACGCAGGCGTGCAGGATCCGCAAGTACATTTGGAATCTTTGCTTCTTCACGCTGAATCTTAAAGTTGATATCCCTGTTCGTAAGAAAGCCTTTTGTAATATCCAATGCAGAATCTGTAATGTTTTTCACATCCGCCGGTACCGGATTGTATTTCACTTTTCCATTTTCGATGCGGGTCAGATCTAATATA
This sequence comes from Pseudocoprococcus catus, assembly GCF_902381825.1. GTDB lineage: Bacteria > Bacillota > Clostridia > Lachnospirales > Lachnospiraceae > Coprococcus_A > Coprococcus_A intestinihominis. Next base: position 3,214,645 of record NZ_LR698973.1, on the reverse strand, counting down.
TCATTGATCAGCGACAGTAAATGCTCTGAGCTTTCGTCAATCTTTTCCAGACAATTTTTCACTTCGTCTGACGGATTGTTTTTCATTGCAATACCGGTAAATCCTATGATTGCATTCATCGGTGTCCTCATATCATGGGACATATGTGACAGAAATGCTGTTTTTGCCTTGTTTGCAGCCTGTGCATGCTCTGCCAGTTCCGCCATTTCCTCAGCTTTCTCCTGAACCGCCTTCTGAGCTTTTTTTCTTGCACTGAGACGCACCATTGTCACAGCCATAATAGTCAGCAGCCATCCAAAAATAAGAAGAGCCAAAACAGTAACAACAGGATGCAGACGGATCCAGTCAACAAATGTCAGATCTGTTGCTTTGTATGTGGTATACCGTGCTGCTAGATCTTCGACAAGATTTTTTGGCATGGCATACATTGCTTTCGTCAGGATGCCAGCCAGTGCATGATTCTCTGTTGATGATATTACCATGCGGTAGGTGTATGTAGGCTGTTCCAGCAGAGTATATGTCAGGGTGCCTGTGGTGTCACTATTCACAAACGCCTGTGCCATGTAATAGTAGACGAAGGCAGCATCTGCTTTACCCTCACGGACAGCTTCCATCATTTCCTGTCGGGTACTGCACATCAGTTTTTCTGCGCCGGGTGCCATTGCATCTTCAATTGAATTTGATACTGTCTGGTCAACAGTAGTAACAACATTAATTTTTCCATCAAAGTCACGCCGTGTCACCCTTGCCAGCTGCATCGTAATGAAAGGTGCAGTAATCCCCCATTTTTTCGTCTCAGCATAGTTATCTGTTTCCAGGCGCGCATCGATGCTCATATCTGTGGTTTCCTTATTTTTCTGATAAGCAATATACTCATCTCTGGTGGCAGGTGTAAGAAACTCATAGGAAATCCCGGCATAGTCTGCAATTTTCCGGAAGTAATCCGGGATAATCCCCTTCATCTCACCATTTTCATTATAAGAATATGGATAACGGGTCGGATCACACAGAACACGAATTGGGTTGTCCTTGGAATATTGTGCAATAATACTTTTTTCTTGCTCCGTATATTCCAGATTCTTAGTTTCTATGCTTTCATAATTTTTATTGTAAAGCGTCGTTTTCCAGTCACCCTCAACCGCATTCATCTGATCGATCGCATAATTGATCTCATTCAGCAATTCTGTATTACCCTTTTTAACAATGACATAGAAATCGCTGCTGCCAAATTTATCCACGATTCGCTCATTGTTTGTTTTTCTCAGAGAACTGGTAACAATCGCATCAACTTTTTCGCTCTGAAGGGCTTCCGCCATCTCTGCGGTCGTATCAAAATAAGATGGAACATATGTAAATCCTTTGTTGTCTGCAAAATCCGCAAACTCTTCATTCCGGGTGTTTCCGTTCAAAAGCGCCACACGCATACCGTTATAAGTGCTGTAATTGCCGTCCACAATCGTGCTGTTGTCACTGCGGACGGTCAGCATCCCATAATTGGTTCCGATGGGACGTGAAAAATCAAACTTTTCTTCTCTGTCCGGTGTTTTGCGGGCAGATGTTACCATGTCGATCTCGCCATCTTCAAGCATCTGCTGCATATCATCCCAGCTCTTATCATATCCGACATATTCGTAATCTATATCCCAATAACGGGCCATCAGCCGAAGAAAATCATAGCCATACCCACTGCGGTTGCCTTCTTCATCCATCACATGATAACCATCCATGGCAAAGAAACCGACTTTGACAGTTTCATGCTGCGAATTGTCCTCGGCTGCATATGCAGTCTGGGGAGAAAATATCATACACACGCATACAAAAACCAGTAACACTGCCACATATTTCTTTGCTCTCGAAATCATATTAAATCTCCTGTCTGTCTGTCTGTCTGTCAAATATATTTCTCTATACATCTCCTTGTCAACCTCCTGGTTTAATAAAATTGCACTGCAGCATCAATATCTTCATCTAAATCTGCCGCCCTGACCGGGGCTGCCAGAAACACAACCCAAAGAATTGTCTTACTGCATTTTCTGTTTTAAAACCAATAGCAAAGTATCCTCTATTTTTTTACTATCAATGGGTTTTGCAATATGTGCATTCATTCCTGCTGCTTTTGCTCTTATTCTGTCCTCCGTGAACGCATTTGCTGTCATTGCAATGATCGGTATTGTCTTTGCATCCTCTCTGTCTAGAGACCTGATCATCTTTGTAGCTTCATAACCATTCATTACCGGCATCATAATGTCCATAAGAATGACATCAAATTCACCAGGTTCACTTTTTTTGAATAATTCAACAGTTTCCTGTCCATTCCATGCTTTTGCCACATCAGCACCTTCATTCTGAAGCATAAATTCTGCGATTTCCATATTCAGCTCATTATCTTCCGCCAGAAGAATATGCAGCCCCTTTATAGATTTTTCTGATGCATCCGTCTGTTCTTTGCCTTTATCCGCATCCGGATCTATTTTAAATGGAACCCGGATCACAAATGTCGTCCCTACGCCTTTTTTACTTTCAAAAGAAATGGTTCCGCCCATTTTTTTAACCAGTTTTTTGGTAATCGGCATTCCCAGACCTGTTCCGGCAAATTTTGTGCGGCTTCCCGTATGTTCCTGTGCAAATGGTTCAAAAATATGTTTCTGGAACTCATATGACATTCCGATTCCGGTATCCCGGCAGACAAATTCCATCGTCGTCATTTCCGGCTGTTTGGATGGAATTTCAATGCAGCTGATATAGATCTGTCCGTTTTCTCTGTTATATTTCACTGCATTGGACAGAATATTCATCATCACACGTTTCACATACCCCGGACTTCCAATAAGATCCTGGTATGTGATTTCTTTTTTCTCCCACACGATCCGGATATTCTGTTCTGCTGCCATCTGCTCGATCACACCAAATACTTCCCTGAAAATACTGCTCAGATTAAATGGACTCTCTTCCAGAACAACTTCACCTGACTCAAGCTTACTCATATCCAGAACATCATTTACCAGTTCCAGCAACAGATTGGAAGCCTCTTTCACCTTTGTCCTGTATTCCGTCTGCTTCTCCATATCATCTGCATAATGGTCTGCCATATTGACCATGCCTCGGATCCCATTGATCGGAGTCCGGATATCATGGCTCATCCGCTGGAGAAATTCCGTCTTCGCCCGATTGGCAGCCTCTGCCTTTTTTGCAGTTATCAGAAGTTCTCTTTTATATTCTTCATCTTTTTCCAATTCCTGTTTCCGGTGCACCAGATTTGTTCTGTATGTCCAGAACCAGAATACACTGAACACCAGAAAATAAAGAAAAATAACACCTATAACACTTAATGGAAGATTATGAAACACTTCCGTATCCGGAAGATACGCATAGATATAATAATCCCTCTGCTTCAGCATGATTCCGTAGCATCCAGTTCCTTCATTCTTCAAATGATAAATGTGCTGACTGTCTGCATGCCTCTTCATTGCCTGAACAACTTCGTTGTCGGCTGTATTCTGTCCCAACAGACTCTCATCATTGCTGGCAACAACGATCCCATCGTCTGCAACAATGATCGTCCCATCCTTCTGGATACTATAACCATTTAAAAGCCCCTGTATCGTCAGGGTATAGTTTCTGGCAAATTCAGGAGGTGTATAATAGTAGATTGCCACAATACCCGGTGCATCTTTTCTGGCACAGGCTGCAATATCAATATAGGATCCGTCTTCCCTGGCAAACCGTTCCGAATAAGATCTTTCTTCATATCCGGCAAAATCCATGATAATATCTTTTTGCAGATATGCCGTAATCTCACCGGTCAGAGACTCATCCATGCTGTATTCACAGTCCGCCTTTCCTTCTGTATCCAGCACAAGGATACCATCCACCCAGAGAGTCTGCAGATTTTCTTTCAGGAACTCCTGACTTAGCTGACCGCCGTTTTCTATTTCCATGTCGATATTCGTACTCATCTGTCTGGCACTTTCAATGGCCCGGAGAAGACTTTTGGATTCCGAAGATTCATTATAATGGGTGTAGGTGGAGCACTGCACTTTGACATAGTTTACAATCTCCACCATTCTTTTCTCTGCTTCTGCTTTTTCTGCGTGGAAGAAATAAAACAGAGAGACTACAGCCACACAGATTCCAATCAGAGCACCGAGCAGCTGGATTCGTTTTTCTCTTTTCTTTCGCTTAATACCCAAGGTCATCCACCTCCAGATACTTCTGGGGATCATCCAGATATTTTTCAATAATTTTCAGGGATGTACCATCCTGACGCATCTCTTCCAGTGTCTGATCCATCTGCTCACAGATTCCTCTGTCATCATCTTTTGCAAAAGCAACACCTATTCCAGTGATCATCAAAGGTTCTTCCAGGATACGAAAGCTTGCGTCATAATCCTTCATATACTGGACAACAGATTCCTCATGTGCGGCGACTGCGTCTACATATCCTTTTCCCAGAAATGTATAGATCAGCTCCCTGTGTCCCAGGCTGATCAGATTGCCCAGCTTTGGGATTCTCTCATCCGTCCGGTTCAGAAAGATGCCTTCCGGTTTGGTTGTGGACTGAACAGCCAGGTTCTTTCCCTCCAGGTCACTCAGTTTATAAATATCACTATTCTCATTTACAGCAACCACCTGACGGCTTGCTATGTACGGCCCTGCCCAGCGGTAATCGTCAAGGCGCCCTTCCATAGAAAAGCAGCCCATGATACAGTCAATCTCTCCGCTCTCCACCAGTTCTTTTTTCTTCTCCCAGTTGATCTGGACAACCTCCACCTGATATCCCATTCTTTTAAAAGCTTCCGTAGCCAGTTCTGCATCGATTCCCGTCGGTACACCATCCTCATTCAGATAATTGTATGGTGGATAGTTGTCGCTGCCGAGGGTAATAACATGCTTTTCGGTTTCTTCTTTCGTGTTATCTGTATTTTTACACCCTGCCAGGGTAACTGCTAAAATTCCCGCAAGCAGTATGCCTGCGATCACTCTTTTTCCTTTCATTTTCTATCTATTCCTAACTATACTTTTCGTTTTTTTCATATCTGATTTTCTGCCATTTGTTACTATTCAATGACCAGCGGTTCGGTACCCCCCCCCCGAATTTTATGCTTCTGATCGTCTTTTCCAGCACCTTCATCTCAACCGGTTTTGAAACATGAGCATTCATACCGGCTGCCAGAGAATGCTGAATGTCCTCCGAGAATGCATTGGCAGTCATGGCAATGATCGGAATCGTCTTTGCCAGTTCATGGGAACTTCTGCGGATTGCTTTCGTTGCCTCATAACCATTCATAACAGGCATCTGCACATCCATCAGGATCATGTCATAATCACCTGGAGCAGACTGTTCAAATGCTTTCAAAATCTCTTCGCCATTTTCACAGATGGTACATTCCGCACCTTCAATCTTTAACAGTTCCGTCAGGATCTCTGCGTTCAGCTCATTATCCTCTGCACACAGGAATCTCATTCCCTGAAGGATATTTCCATCCTGCTCATCCGTTTCTTCTTGTGCCGCCAGAGCAGCCGTTCTATCCTCTGTAATCTTCAGATCCAGGAGAACCTCAAAACAGCTTCCCTGTCCCAATTCACTGTCCACATCAATGGTACCTCCCATTGCCTCAACCAGATTCTTAGTAATCGCCATTCCAAGTCCGGTTCCCTGTATTTTGTTTGTAAGGGACCTTTCCGCACGGGTAAACGCATCAAAAATTGTATCCTTGAAATCTGCCGACATTCCCATACCATTATCACTAACTAAGAAACGGTACTTTGCATAGACAGATGACTTTGTCTCACATTCTTCTACAAAGAACTGAATTTCCCCACCTTCCTGGGTATACTTCACTGCATTGGAAAGCAGGTTGCTGAAAATCTGCATCAAATGAACCTGATCCCCATTCACCCACTCATGCTGAATATTTTCTTTTATGATTGTAAGGGTCTGCTGCTTTTCATATATTTGAGAATGAAATATAGTGTTAAGTTCCTGTACAAGATCCAGAATAGAAAAGTCAGAATACTTGAAGACTGTTTTTCCTGCCTCAATCTTACTCATATCCAGAACATCATTGATAATTCCTAACAGGTGCTGTGATGAAATATCTATTTTATCTGCATACTCTATAACTTTTGCTTTATTTCCTGCATCATGTCTGATCAAAGACGTAATACCAATGATTGCATTCATAGGTGTACGAATATCATGTGACATATTAGACAGGAAATCCGTTTTCGCCTTATTTGCATTTTCAGCTGTCTGTAAAGCCTCTGTTGCAACGTTCTTTGCCTTTTTCAGTTTTTGATTGACTACTTCCATTTCCTTCATTGTTTGTAAATGAAGTTCATTATTTCTTTTTTCATATTCTGCTTTTTGATCTGCAAGACTAAGTCTGGAAATACTGTAGAATAATCCAGCAAAAAGTAAAAGTATAAAACCTGCCATGAGTATTGTTGTACACAACACCGTTTTCTGGTAATCCCTCAGCACATTGTCCACAACTTCCCTTGCCACAATGCATACCAAAATGGTGTTGTTGCTTTCTATCGGGCAATGCCCCAGATAATAGGGGTTCTGTTTTCCCAAAAGTGCAACTCCGGATTCTCTGTTATCAAACTTCTTTTTGAGCAAATCAGCCTCTTCTTCTGTAATGGCCTGTTCTCCTTTTAAATGTTTTAACAAAGAGTAATTACGCAGGTATTTATCACCACTCTGGTTCGTATACGTAATATTTCCGTCATTATCCAGCATGAACAAATATGCTTTCCCATCATAACCTTTCAGTTTTAACATGGAATCCAGTTTCGAATGATCATACACAGTTCCAATTGCCGTATAAGTTTCTCCATTGATAGTGTATTCCTGACATGGAATCGCAACCAGATAACCGTCTTTTTTCTTCTGATCATAATCAAGACGCACCAGTTTTCCAATATTGTATCCGTTCTTCAAGTCCAGCAGAAGTTTACTTGGCATATCAATCCGCATTTTTGTTCCACCTGCTGATATTGCCTGACCATTTGCCTGAAGGAATATAAGGGTGCTTTCCGATTCTTTTTCCCATGCTTCAAAGAAATTTTTGTTCACATCTGTTTCAAGAGACAGCTCTCTCTCATGAAGTAGAAATTCCTCAACCAACTGCAGCTGGCTGTAGTATCCACTCACCTGAAGATCATAGGTCTGCTGTATCTGTTCAACAACAGCTCCCATACTGCTTTTTCCATTTTCGCTGATATACTTGCTAGACTTACTTATAAGATACTTTATACAAACTAAGCTTAAAAGAATAATAAGTAGTATAAGCAACAGCCTTGTTATTTTTTTTCTTTTATTTACCGTTTGTTCTATCTCCACTTTTACTGTTCAACCTCTATATAGTCTTCCGGTGCTGACGGCTGCTGTCCTTTTGACATTGCTTCGATCCATTCACTTGATAATGTTGTATCTTTAAGCTGCTCAATCTCACATTTCGGATTTATTTTTTTCAAAACAGACATTGTGGTGTCTGTAAGAAGAATCGAGTATTCCTTTTCTTTGTCTATTTTCTTATCATTAACTGTTAAGTCCTTTAACGAAAATCCACTTTCCTCTTGATTGACGATCATTTTCATACCGGATGCAATTGGTAATTCGTATTTATTGGTTACATAAAAATTCTCATCCGCATCGGCGAGATAATTTTCCACGAGTTCACAAACCTGTTTACCATTCATTTTTGCAAAATATAATGCTGTATCTGAACTCTTCGCTGTCATCATGCCAACCCGGCTATTGGTGCATTCTCCTTTGTACATAGAAGAAGTGAAATAATAATATGGTGTCAGAGCCAGCTGTGCATCATTTTCTTCTCTGATCGTAGTTAAAATGGAAGATGCTGCATCACGGCCACTTCTATCGTTCAGTGAAATGGAATATTCATTTTCAAAATTCACCGTTGCTTTTTCTTCTGAATCTTTACGGTTCATTACACTGCGCAAAGTATCAAAAGCCTGTGTTTCATCCATTTCCCCTGACAGTAATCCGTGAACAGCCTCAAGACCTGCATGAAATGATTTTTGGGCGGAATATCGGATATAAACAGCATTATTATTAATTTCATCTTCCAGTCCAGGCACATCCTGCATCATGGTTGGAACATCTGTATTCAATGAAATAACACCACTTCCACCCGCAATCAGCTTTTGCCCCTCTTCTGAAATCATACAGTCCAGCACATCCAGTGCAGTATCCAGTTTCTCCCGGTCTTTTTCCAGGTTTTTGTTAAATGCAATGTTTAAGGACGGAGTCATGTACACATAGGATTCATCCGATGTCTGTGAAAAGTAAGGGATACGGATCAGCTCCGCATCCATCTGTTTCTGCAGCTGCTGCATAATCGTCGGATGTCCATGAAACATTGCTGATTTTCCCTCGACAAACATCTGGGTTCCTGTATCGACGTCAATATTGATATCTTCTTTACCAAAGTGCGAGTCCTTAAGAAACTGACTGGTTTCTGAAAAAATACGTTTCCATAATGCATCATCAAACTTTACTTCATCCACTGCAGTTTCTGCACCGTTTCGCCATTCAATACCATCCAGGCTTGTAAACTCACCGATTGCCGCTGCCTGGATGATTTCATTATTAGACCAGTCTTCACCAAGATCCATGGAATACGGTTTTATGCCATTATCATAAAACTGCTGACAAGCCTGTACATATTCCTCATAATTTTCTGGAATCTTAATTCCATACTGATCAAACAGTGTTTTGTTGGCAATGATCGTCTGCGGAATACCACAGATTGGCAGCCACTGGATTTCATCCTCCGCATTCTTATAATATTGCACCGCATAAGAATAATACTTGGAAACAACATCATAAGAAGCAAAATCCATAAGATAAGGCTGTAAGTCCTGTGCATCTGTTCCGGAGAATCGACGTACTGTTATGATATCCGGTAATTCATCATGTTCTTTAAAATAACTGTATAAATCGGTATCATTATTACCAATAATAAATTCAATATCCTGATCAGGAAACTGTTCATGAATATAGGGTGCAATATTTTTCATCAAACGGTTTTCCCACAGATAAACGGTAAGATGATCATCGTTTTTAGATACTTCTTTCTTTGACTGTCCACATCCAGACAAAACAGCAGTTGCTGCAAGTACACCTGACACCACTGCTATCAGACAACGTTTTGCCTTTTTCATACTTTTATTTTCCTCATTCTTTCCTGATAAAATCATTTATTGTTACGTCTGTGAAATAACACCGTAAAAAAACACTGTCAGACAGACAGTGCACCTCATTTTATGCAACTGGCTGCCATTTTACAGGCCCTGTAGCTTTGCGTCCCAGACTTTCATCTGGTTTGCCGATTTCCTTATTATAGCTTTAATCTTATGCCAAAAACTGATTTTATTATACTTTAATATTCTACTATGCACAAGAAAAAACCGTTTTAACGTTCAAAAACGTTCAAAAACAAAAAAGAACAGCCGATACATATACTCGAACTGTTCTCCTACTTCCATCAATTGCCTGTATTTCACCCAGTTTCACATTTGCTGCTGTTGTAAGCACCTGTGCCTTTTGAGCGGAATCCTCGATTGCTTTATGCAACAGTTCATTCTTACTTTTTTCTACATCTGCCACTGTATCCAGAATAATATAAGGCACCACAAATTCTCTTGGATATTCGGAATATCCGACATTTGCTTCTAACCGTTCACAACTTATGCGCTGTGCAGATACAGCCCTTTACGAAATAAAACTTCATGGGAAAAATGGCTGCATGGCTTATAAGGAAATATTGTAAAAAATATTGTTGTAAATAGAAAAATCCTGCTCATATTCATATATTAAGTTCAGATAAGATTTCGCATTATAGAGACAGATACCTCATCCATGTTAAACGGCTTTGAGATATGCCCATTCATACCAGAATCCAACGAAGCCTGAATATCTTCTTTGAAAGCATTAGCGGACTGGGCTATGATAGGAATGGTTGCTGCATCCGGACGTTCCCCGCTCATTGTTCGGATTGCCTTCGTTGCCTGATATCCGTTCATTTTTGGCATCATGATATCCATCAGGATAATGTCATAAGTACCTGCAGGGTTAGATGCGAACAGTTTGACTGCATCTTCCCCATCTACAGCACGAGTTACACACATACCGGCATCTTCCAATAATGTCACTGCCAGTTCAGCATTTAAGTCATTATCCTCAACCAAAAGCACCTTAACGCCATTGAGACTGATATTCTGTACAGTCTTCTGTTCTGGAATTTCTTTTTCATCGGCAAGTTCCATGGGAATTTCGACTGTAAAAGAAGAACCACAATTCTTTTTACTTTGAAACGTAATTGCTCCACCCATCAACTCCACATATTGCTTGGTAATAGCCATCCCTAGCCCGGTCCCTTTATACTGAGTACGTGCACCATTATCTTCCTGCGAAAATGGCTCAAACAGCTTTTTCTGAAATTCCTCGCTCATGCCAACACCCGTATCTTTGACTGTATAAGATGTCACGATATGGCGTTCATCTACTCCTGGACGAGTACTCATTTCAAAAGTAATAGTGCCACCATCTGCTGTAAATTTAACTGCATTGTTCAAAAGATTCGTCAATATTTCACGAATTCTGGTGGAATCTGTCATAACATAGAGCATCGATGGTCCGTTGCGATGTACTTCAAAGTTGAGATTTCTATCCAAAAGAAGTCCATCCATGATTGCAATCACACTATCAATTAATACAGGAAGATTCACGGGCTCAGGTGAAAAGGATACTTTTCCACTTTCAACACGACTCAAATCCAGTACCTCATTTAACAACAGCAGTAAATGATCAGAACTTGTTTTGACCTTTTGCAGGCTGTCATGAATCTCATCTATATTCTGTTGGTGTAGTGCAATGTCTGTAAAACCAATGATGGCATTCATCGGGGTACGTATATCATGAGACATATTAAGCAAGAAAGAAGATTTGGCTCTGTTGGCAGAATCAGCTTTTTCTGCGGCATCTTCTAATATCATTTTTTGTTTGAGTCCTTCTTCTTTACGCTTTTTATAATAAAAGAAACAACCAATACGA
>NZ_LR698973.1:3169570-3202454 GCF_902381825.1 Pseudocoprococcus catus | reverse complement strand
CAAACCCACCAATACACAATACTAACAGTACACATCCAGCGATTATTCCCACAAAAAAAGACACTCGTTTTGTCCGCTCGACAAGACCATATACAGATTGCATATCCATTTCAATACATAACGCACCAACAACTTCACTGGTTCCATTTGATTCATCTGTTACGGGATAGCAAGCTGTAAAAATAGGACCCCAGGTCGTATCGACGATGTCCTGAGAATAGACGATCTGGCCAGAAAGTGCTTTTTCAATGTAGGGAATCATCTCATCCTCAATATAATCCCCTGGATGCCGAACATCTTTTGCTGTAGGATCAAGACCATCTACAACATAGATAAGTTTATTTTCTTCATTTTTGGTGGCCGTATATAGATATCTAGTCGAATTCAGGGTTCGTATTTCATTTAGATAGGATGAAATATCATGATATATTTTTTTATTCTCGTCGTCTTTGCTGCGAATTTCGGTAAACTCTTCCTTTCCGAGTCGTTCATTTACCAGCTTATGTATTACCCCAGCACTTGCCGTGTCACGCTCAATTTCTGTCTCAAGTGCAATATTAGTGTATGATTTCTGCAGAATAAATGTATATGCGGATGCTAACAAAATAATAGCAAGCGTCAAAAACGCAAAAAAGCCTACCGAATCCTTCTTGATTTGGGACTTATCTATTTTTCGTGGGGTGTGGGTCTTCCAATTTTCTTGCTCATTTTCCATCATGTAAACCTCTTTATTTTTTATCTGTCACTGTTCCATATTTTCAGATCTGACACAATATAGAGCTTGTTCTAACTAAGAAACTGTGCCATGGTTAATCACATTTTTATATTATATTTCAACTTTCTCATAAATGTCAACACACAGTGCTATCTTCGAATGTACATTTACTCCTTATTCTGACAAACAGGAATTTTACATTTCAATTACCATTCCATAACCATACTTAACATTTGGTAATTTCTGAAATCCAAACTTCTCATAGAATAATTTTTTGTCTTGATTTGTATATAAACTACATGCCAGTACAGAAAAAAGAAATTAAAAAAGGCAGCTATCTGACACAATACGGTGTCATTAATAACGCTGCCTATTATATAAAAAGTGGGATCATCCACCTTTCTCTTGGACACGAACAGGGTAAAAAATCTCTGAATATGTTTGGATCGGAAACTATTTTCCGCGACTTTTCAAACTACTCAAACTCCTTTGCGGACTGCGTTTCATAACACGCACAAGATATAATTAGCGATTTTTCTATCGAACATTTGTTCTGTTTTTGTATTTTCCGTACAGCCTATGAAAAGATAAACTCCAAAATAACTCCATCTCACTCTTTGTTATTTTGTTGTTCTTCTCTTGCGTACAGAAGATCCAATGCCTGACACCCAACACCACTCATGCTCTGATAATGACGTTCTGCATACTCAACAAGTCTCTGTTTTTGTTCTGGAGTCACCCGTACTCGTATGTTTTCTTCTTTGCCATCTTTTGGTGTTTTTCTATCCAAACATATCACTTTCCTTCCACAAGTGCAGTTTACTACTGATTACTACAAAATGTCAATCTATTTTTATATATTCTCTTGGACTAATCTTAAGCTATCTTGGACTAATTTACTTCTCACTCCTGTAGATCTTTATCTACAATCTCCCAGTAACCATTCTTTGGAGATCCATGTCTTATAAGAATACCATACTCTTTTAACTTCTTAATATTGTTCTCAATATTTCGACTGGCAACCCCGATTTTCTCAGCTAACTTAACTGCTGATAATTGATGATCTTCTGAAAGCAACTTTATAATCTTTTGCTGTGTATCGTTGAGGTCTGTTCTCCACGCTACCTCCGATGTTTCTCCGATGCTTCTCCGATGTTTCTCCGATGTTTTCTTTTTCATTTGTCATCGGAAATGAACTACGGAACAGCTCTACCCGAAACATATTATCGAATTCCTGAAATTTCGGCTTCGGAAGTCCATACTCCTCTTATTTTTCAATACAGTTGTATTTATAATTTTAACATCGTTTATGTTTCTTTCACACTCCGCTAAATCCATGTACTCGGCTCATTTTTTCTATATTTTAACGGAGACACTCCGTATGTTTTTTTGAAGCTTCTGATAAAATAACTTACATTCTGATAGCCACTGAGCATTGCAACCTCTGTAACTGGAATGTCCGAATTTTGTAACAACTGTTTTGCATGCTCCAACCGCAAATATGTAACATATTTTGAAAGCGTAATATGAAAATGTTCTTTAAAATATTGCGATACATATTTTTCAGAAAGATGGAACTGTTCCCCAAATTTCTTTAATGATATCTCCCCTGTAAAACTCTGCTGTATGTATGAAATCATCTCTTTTTCTACAGTATTTCTTCCACTTTTATCATTTTCGATTATAAATCCATTCTCCCACATGTGAAGAATAAATTGTAAAAGAATTATTTTTGTCTTTATCTGAACAGCTATTTCCAACTTCTTTTCATCATTTTTTGCCATATATATTTCGGCCAACTGCTCACACAACTCTTTTGCTGCATCCTTGATCCTTGGTCTTATCATCAAATGACCATTTTTTAATGGAGTAAGCAATTTATCATCTAACATGTCATCTGTGCAAAAAGAGATATATTCAAGTGGAAAAAGGAAAGTAAAATAATCCACTTCTCCAGCCTGTGAACCCATGAAATGCAGATTGCCCGGCGACACTACAAAAGCATCCCCGGGGGTTCCAATATAATTTTCTCCTGATATACTTACAGTCAAAAACCCACTTTTTACATATATAATTTCCAGTTCATCATGCCAATGTACCGGTATCTGAAATGATCGTCCCTCATTTTTTATATGATATGTACTAAACGGATCATCCTTTGTACCATGCGGTTTATTTTCCTTTAATTCAAAGTACATAATCTCTCCTATACTTCTATAAGACCTTTACTTTTCCATTTTCCACTCTTCCATCTAAGTACCATTCCCACAGCTCTCGCACATTCGTCACCTGCCATAGCAATATATGATCCTACAGCCAGAAGTCCCATGTGTATTCCGAGAAAATAAGTTCCGCCAACTGCAAACAAATACATAAATATTGCACCTAGTATAACCGGGAAAAGTGCGTCTCCACTCGTTTTTAATGCCTGACCATATACAAGGTTTGTTACCCTTCCAAATTCAAGAAAGACATCTACTATTAACAACTTTACCACAAGATTTATCATCTGTGTATCATCAGTAAATATATGCACGATAAAATGTCCTGCCAATGCAAATGTCACGGAAAAACAGGTCGCTGTGATGATACCGTATATCGCAGCTTTTCTCGTTCCCCTGTTACATTCCTCAAACTCTTTTGCTCCAATTCTCCAACCAGTCATAATTGCATTTGCCTGAGCAAGGGCAGCTCCCACACAATATGAGAAATTTGCAATCTGTACAGCATATGAGCGTGCTGTAACATTCATTCCATCCACATCCATCTGATTCATAAAACGCACAATAAAGGTCATTGCGATGTTGTAAAGTGCTGTTTCAAGCGCAGAAGGAAAACCAATCTTAACAATCTGCGCAAATATCTTTCTTGATGCAATTCGCTCAGAACTCTGTTTTGCTTTTATAAGCACAGCCCCCATACCTGCTACAATAATAAGATTTACAACTCTTGAAATAACCGTGGCAACAGCAACTCCCATTACACCCCAGTTGAATACAAATAAGAATACTGAATTAAGTATTATATTGAGAACATTTCCAACAACAGTTCCTATCAAAGAATGTTTTGTATATCCAAACACTCTCAAATAACTGGAGAAAATAGGAATCAGTGCATTTAAAAAACATGCGCCGCCAACAATTCTAAGATATATTTCAGCCGGCTCAAGCAAAGCCGGAGCAATACTTACGATTCGAAGTATCCCACCAGAAAAAGTAGCAAGAATGACAGACATTACGATACCTATCAATGCATTGAATATAAGTCCAAGTTGTCTTGCCTGATACGCTATCCCCGGTCTTCCGGCTCCGATATTTTGTGACATAACAGCTAGCATACCCGACGATATTACGCCGAACATGATAATAAAAACACCTATATATGTATTTGCTGTTCCCACTGCTCCTACAGCCTGGTCACTTACAGATGATAGCATAAGCGTATCGACCATACCTGAAAGCATATAAAATAAAGTTTCTAAGCATATTGGCACAGATAACTGTGTTAATGTTTTTCTTTCAGCTGCCATAGTTTTCTCCTCACATACAATTCAAGAATACTATATCAATAATACGATATATTTCTATGTAATTCTTGTATAATATCCTGTGAAAATTGCACTATTTCTACTTTATCTTAAAAAGTACTAGATCGTGTTACTGAAAAATGGACCGCCGACTCACGCCTTCACAGGTACGCACAGTTGAAGCTATTATATTTGCTTTCTCAACTCTTCTCTTATGGTCTGCTTAATTTTTTCATCATCCAACGGCTTTGCAAGATGTGCGTTCATTCCTGCTTCCATACACTTTTCTGCATCTTCCCTAAACGCATTTGCAGTCATAGCAATGATAGGGATTGTTTTTGCATCTTGCCGTTCCAGGTTTCTTATTGTTCTTGCAGCAGTAAGACCATCCATCACCGGCATCATAACATCCATTAAAATAACATCGTATGTTCCCGGTTCGGAAGCTTCAAAATGCTGAACAGCTTCTAACCCATTGTTCACTGTTTCTACTTTAGCTCCATTTTCCGTCAGCATAAATTCTGCTATTTCCACATTCAGCTCATTATCTTCAACCAGCAATACCCGGATATCTGATATATCTGCATCAAAATCTTCTTTTTCTTCTGGCCGTGCATTCGTATCAATTTTGAATGGAAGTATTACAGTAAAACAGCTTCCTTCACCAAGCTTGCTTTCAACTGTTATGGTTCCGCCCATCTTTTCTACAAGTTGTTTCACAATAGGCATGCCCAGACCTGTCCCATTATAATCAGAACGTGGGGAATTATCTGCCTGTACAAATGGAGTAAACAATTCATTTTTTATAAATTCTTCTGACATTCCAATTCCATTATCTCTTATTTTAAATTCACATGTCATGTGATCTTCTGATCTTTCAATCGTTCTCATACTCATGTAAATAGAACCATTCACCTTATTGTACTTCATACTGTTTGTAAACAGATTCATCAATACTTTTTTCAAATGAACTGCATTGCTCCAAACATATATACCACTGTAATCATCATGTTCTCCTATAACATGAAGTCCTTTTTCTTCTGCCTGAAAAGATAGTGACTCCGTGATTTCCTGACATACCTGATCCAGATTGATGGATTCATCACTAAAAACCACGGTATCCGATTCTAGCTTTGCCATATCCAAAACATCATTTACCAATGATAATAGCAGTTTCGAAGACTCATTTATTTTATTCAGGCAATCTTTTGCCCGCTCACCATCATTTCCGCTTTTTTCAAGAATTGTAAGCATGCCCATAATGCCATTGATCGGTGTCCTGATGTCATGAGACATGTTATTTAAAAAGGAAGTCTTAGCCTTATTGGCACTCTGTGCTTCTACAAGTGCATTTTGTAATTCCTGCTGTTTTTCTTCAAGCTCCTGATTCAGCTTCAATGCCTGCTCAGCAGACTTCTTGGATTTTTCTTCCGCACGTTTTGATTTTTTCAAAGAATCAAGAATTATACACAGGACAACAAAAATAGAGATTCCAACTATGAGTGAGACAGCCAGTAAATTGTCCTGAATAAAATCCTTCGCTGTAACTTTTCGTGAAGAAGCATTATACGAAACTACTGCACCTGAAAATTGAGTTGTAGGCATAGATGTCAGTGTTTTATTCAGAATGGACAAAAGAATCGGTTCTCCATGCTGAACAGCAAATGGAACATCAGCTTCTTTTGTCAGGAAAACACTATGAAGCTTATTATTTTTCAAATAGTCTGAAACAGTACCTGAATTGCTTACAATACAATCCGTCTCCCCTTTCTGCATTGCTTTTACTGCTGCATCTGATGTTTCATATTCCACAACCTTCCATTGCGGATAATTGTATGAAAGATATGCTTTCAATGCAAAATCATCTTTTTCAACGGCAACTATATTCTCTTTATTTTCATCAAAAGAATCCTTTGCCGTAATTGCTGCCATATTGAGAGTCAATAGCGTATCCGACAAAGCAAATCCATTTGTTTCTGCAAAGTATGGATTCTGGTTTGCATGAAAAATCAGGTCTATTTTTCCATCCTGCAATGCCTGAAGCAGTTCACTTCTTGTATCATATCCCTTTAATTCAAATTCCAGAGTCTGACCTTGCAGACAATTTTCTGCAAGATCCACATAATCTGTGATAACACCTGTCAATTTGCCTGTTGATGGATCTACACTACTGATACCTCCATCCTGATTCAGATACCCTATCCTGATTGCTCCATGCTGCCCGATCCACTCCCTTTCTTCTTTTGAAAGAAACGAGCTGCTCTGTGCAGAAAGATAACGCCTGTAGAGATCATCTGTGTAAAATGGGTTGTCATCCTTGATTCTGCGCATAGCACTATCCAGTGCTTCTTTGATATCCGGACGTTTGGGATTTATAGCGAAATAGATTTCTGTCTCTCCAATACTTGTAATCGGCGAAATCTCCGATTCTTCCCAACGGGGTTCTTCTACCGAAACGAAGCAGTCAATTTCATGTTTCGACAGTTTGTCCATAACTTCTGAGGTATTAGAAACATTGACATGCTGCGTATGCAGACCATACTTTAACTCCCATTCGTTAAGCACATCCTCCGTTATATTATCTTTAAACACACCAATATTTTTTCCCTCAAAAGAATCCAAATTTCCTGCTGTAAGATCCATATTGGATGCATCCGTATAGATGTAATATTTCTCTTCCCCCATAGGCATATCGGAAAAAAGCATATTTTCAGCACGTTCGTCTGTATAGGAAATGCCACCAAGAATATCAATCTCTCCATTTTTCAACTGTGTAAAGCAGTTTTTCCAATCACTTGTTATGTATTTATAGGTCCACCCTGCATAACCTGCAATATCTTGAAGATACTCATAACCATAGCCGCTTCTTTCTCCCTTTTCATTGACGGTATTATAAGTTTCTTCAAAAGATCCTACCCGGATAACATTGTCAGAGTTTTCTTTTGCAAATGTAGGAACGGATAAAACCATTAAACATATAATTGTGCAAAATATAAAATAACAAAATTTGAAATTTCTTATATTCTGTACTAATTTGCACTTCTTCATCTTTCTCCCACCCTCCAGGCTACAGTCGCTTGCTTCCAGATTTTAATTTTACATTCATTAATGTTCAATACCCCCACAACATTTTTATATATATCTTTGCGACAGCTTCTGCTGTACTTTTACTATAATTATACTCTACAGCCAACTTGTGTCAATTTACTAACAAAGAAATTCTTTCAATATATCCCTGTTGAACTTTGCATCATCGACAATCAGTATTTTTTGTCTTTTATTCATATTTTCTGTTTCCTTTATATTTCTTGCATAACTGTTTATTTTTATACATATAAGCATCTGCATCATCCAATAACATCTGCATTGTACACGACATATCATCGGAGGATAATGCCCATCCGCATGCATAGTCGATTGGTATTTGATTTTCATAACTATTTAATCTATCTTTTTCTCTGTACAAGGATTTCAATATTTCCTTAATTTCCGCCTCACTTGTATGATCAATGACTGCTATAAACTCATCTCCGCCATATCTTCCAACAAAATCCTTTTCTGGAATAACACTGCGCAAAAGCTTTGAGAAATTCATTATTAACTGATCTCCTGCGGAATGTCCCATTGTATCATTTACAGTTTTTAGATTATTTAAATCAAACATTATGCATGCTGTAGAATCTGTAATTATATCTTTTTTATTAAGAAGCTCATTACAGGCATTTTTATTTGGCAGCCCAGTATGGGCATCTACGAATGCTTTCTGTTCCAGCAGTCTGTTTTGCATTGCCATCTGCATTGCCTTTAAAGTCTGCATAATAACCAATATTACCAGAATCAACATATCAAGTGCCGACAAAAGCTCTATGGTACGAATCTTTATAGCGATCTTTTCTGAATAACTTTCTGCGGCATAGACAGTTTCATCTGCCATCGTAAAATATATTTCACTCATATTAACAATGTCTGTATTTTCATATCCCTTGTTTCTTACTGCTTCAATTTCTATTTTCAATTTATCCCAGTAATCACTCTGGATTTTCAATTTTCCCTGATATTCTTCGTCATTAAGTTTTACCAGATTATAATGTCCATCCTGATATCTCAATCCAAGAAGAATATCATCCAAATATTTAATTAATTCATCATTTTGGTTTCCTGTAATTTCTAATTTTACTTCACGCTGTGTAGCTCCACGTACCAGACCTGCATAATTTATTACGCGTGCTGTCCCCTGCAGCCTGCTAATCTGAATCATCATAAAAATAACAAGAACCACTAATATCAATATAAGGAAACTCTGTATAATACCTATTATATTTTTATTTTTCTTGTTTGTCTGCATTTCACAATTTATCCCGAATCTCAAATAATATTTATTTCCATAACTATGCTATTCATTTACTTTCTCCCTATATTAGGAACAAATACTTTTAATAGTCTTTTTCATCTTTTCAATATCCAAAGGTTTCGCCAAATGAGCGTTCATACCCACGGCAATGCACTTTTCAGCATCTTCCTGGAATGCATTTGCTGTCATAGCTATAATCGGTACTGTTTTTGCATCTGAACGTTCTAATTCCCTGATTTTTCTCGTAGCTGTATATCCATCCATAACAGGCATCATCAGATCCATCAAAATTACATCAAAGGTTCCTGCCGGTTTCTCTTTAAATAGTTCCAGGGCCTGCTGTCCATCTTCCGCCTCTGTGACGGAAATTCCCTCATCTTTCAGAAGGAATGCCGCAATTTCCCTGTTGAGCTCGTTATCCTCTGCCAATAGAATACGGCACCCGGACAGATTTTCCTTCGGTAATTCAGACATTTCCTGTACAACTGCAGGTTCTTCTGCTATTTCAAAAGGTATGACCACATGTATGGTAGTGCCCTGATTTTCCACACTGACAATCTGAATGGTTCCGCCCATGCGACCAAGCAGTTCCTTTACAATCGCCATGCCTAGTCCGGTACCTTTATACTGCGATCTTGCTCCCTGATCAGCCTGAACAAATGGATGAAATATATTCTTCAGGAAATTTTTCCCATGCATCCAGGAAAGCAATTACAGCCAGTTTTCCAGAACATCATTCAGCTTATGCATATCCAGCGGTTTCGCAATATGTCCATTCATGCCTGTATTTTTGGCCAACTGTACATCTTCTGCAAAAGCATTGGCAGTCATGGCAACAATAGGCAGTTTTCCATTTTCACCCGGAAGGCTCCTGATTGCTGCAGTTGCCTCATAACCATTCATGACAGGCATTTGGATATCCATAAAAATAAGATCATACGAACCTTTCGGAGAAGCTTCCACCTTTTCAACTGCGATTTTTCCATTTTCTGCTGTTTCCACTTCTGCCCCTGTCATCTGCAAAATTTCAACACCAATTTCTCTGTTCAACTCATTATCCTCAACCAGCAGAATCCTTTTTCCTGTATAATCTGCTTCTGACAGTTTCTCCAGATAATTTCTCGCTGTATTTTCTTTTCTGCCTGAAGTAAACTGCCGCAGTGTAGCCGTCAGCCGGGAACGGAACAGCGGTTTTGCAATAAAAGCATCTACACCTGCAGCCTTTGCCTCTTCTTCAATTTCGCTGAATTCATAGGATGTCAATACAATGATGGTAATCTCTTTCCCGATCCGTTTCCGGATCTGTCTGGCAGTCTCTATACCATCCATCTCCGGCATCTTCCAGTCTAAAATAACAGCAAAGTAATCATCTTTCAACTCATGCCGTGCATAACAGCGCTCAACCGCTTCCCTGCCAGAGAGAACCCATTCACCTGTAATACCGATTTCCTTCAGTGTGGCAACTGTACTTTCACAGCATGTCTTATCATCATCCACTACCAGAACCGGCAGATTCATCAGTTTTTTGTCCTGTTCTTTTTCTTTTTCCTGAAGCTCCAGATAAATTGTTACCGTAATTCTGGTTCCCTTGTGTAAGGTACTGTCCACTTTAATATTACCATTCATCAGGTTCACAATATTTCTGCTGATTGCCATTCCAAGACCGGTTCCCTGAACTCTGGTTGTCCGGTGGTCATCTGCACGGCTGAAAGGATCAAACATGATTTTCTGGAATTCCGTTGACATACCGATTCCATTATCCTCAATCGTAAATTCATAGCATCCAAGTTCTGAAAATCCATTGGGTTTTTCCTCTATGGAAAAAATAATATTTCCACCATCCGGTGTATACTTGATCGCATTACTCATCAGATTCACAAATACCTGCTGGATTCTCAGGCTGTCACCACAGACAGCCTCATGTTCAATATGATTGATGTGTATATCAAAATTATGTTTATGTTCATCAAGCATCGGTTTCGTAAGTGTAATAAGATTATCTACCAGCTCTGACAGATTGAAATCTTCCTGTGCCAGTGTCATTTTTCCACTTTCAATACGTGCCATATCCAATACTTCATTGATCAGCCCCAGCAGATGGCGGCTTGATTCTGTGATCTTGCCGAGGCATTCAATGACTCTGTCCTTGCTCTCAACATTTGCTCCTGCGATTGCCGTCAGACCCACAATCGCATTCATTGGTGTCCGGATATCATGGGACATATTGGAAAGGAATTCTGTTTTCGCACGATTTGCATTTTCTGCGGACCGGTAAGCTTCTTTCAGTGCCTGACGGGATTCAATCTCTGCTTTCTTCTCCTGTGTCACATCCATGGATGCCATCAATACCTTTTCCAGCTTTCCATTCTTCCATTCCAAGGGAATATAAGAAGCGATTTTATAAGTCTTTTCATCCAGGCTGCAATACTCAAACTTATAAATATCATTTTCACTTTTCAGTTTTTTCCGAATATTATCCGGGGCTATCAGAATATCTATAGCTTCCAATGGTTCCAGTGTCTTATATTTTTCAAGAACCTGCATCTGAAAATCATGATAAAATCCCAGAGGTTTATATATCATCTGTCCATTCAGGTTGTAGAATTCATATCTGTCATTTTCCAGATCACAGACAACAAAACGGTCAACCAGACGCACAATGCTCTGGATCAGCTGCTCCATGGAAGCATTGTCCGCTGCCATCTGCAGATGCCGTGCGCTCTCTACCTTAGCCTCCGTGATATCACGCAGAAAGATCATGGCATATTCTGAATCCTCTATCTCGCCACGTATAATCACATTGCGGACCCATCGTTCTTCTCCATCCAGAGTGATTCGGCACTCTAAAGATAATTCTGTTTCCAGACCTTTCAGTTTTTCTGCAATATAACCACGGTCATAAAAAGCAGCTACCGCTTTCTTATCTGTTTCCACAACATAGGAATCCACAAAATGCCGGATCAGTTCATCCCATGTACGACTCTGTTCAAAAACTGTCATCAAGGACGGTTCAACCTTAAAGGTATCAAAAGTATTCGTTTCCAGATTTACATAATACTCGCACAAATCTGCTTTCGTAAAAGCCCGGTGGAAAGCAGCAGATTTTTGTGCCTGCATGGTTTCTTTTTTCTCCCCATCAATGTTAATAAAAATCCCGGCAATCCTGCTGGCAGAACCATCCAGACGGCGTATTACTTCTGCCGATGTCCGAAACCACTGGTATTGATTATCCTTCATTCTCATACGATACTCTACCTGGTATTTTATCTGGTTCGTTTTATCCTTAATTGCCGCCTGAAGCTGCACCATTACTCTTTCTTTATCCTGTGGATGCAGAAGATCTGACCAGGATTCCAGTTTATTCGGAAAGTCCAGAGTATCATGATAGCCAAGCATTTTTCGGAATTCATGACTCCAGTTTGCATTCACAATCTCACTGTTTTCGTCACAGTCAAAATACCAGAAGCCGGAACAGATAGCCTCATTGAGCAGTGCCAAATTTACATGATCCCAGTTGACCTGTACGGACATAACCCAGATCTGTCTGCCCGCCTCATCTGTCGCATCCTCTTTACAAAGCCGTACATTTTTCACTGTACCGTCTGCTGCAAGGATCTGTGCTTCCCCTGTTCCGTGAAGCTGCAAAAAACGGTCTCGCTCCAGTATATCTTCCTCGCCATAAAAGAAGTTTCTCAATGAGCCTTTTGTCTGTTCCATGAAAGTATCGAATGTATATCCTGTACTATGCAACAGCAGATTATCCACAGACAAAATAGACAGGTTTTGGTCATAAGATCCTGTCATTATACCTACCCCGCCATTATTTTCCAGTGTTTTCTGTACGGCCTGTGACATAGCCTGTGTCTGTCCCGTTACAGTCTCACCTAATGAATATATTTTGTCTTCATAATTTTTCATTTTATAAAAATCCTCTCTTCGTCTTATGCCTTCTTCATCCTGCTTTTATCTGTATACAGAGAATCTGTCCCTGCCAGTTTTCGTACCCATTTTGGCATATAAAAAGGATACTTGCCCAAATATGCCCGTATCCCTACTACATTTCTTTAGAATCACTCATCGATATAGTATAAAAGTTATCGAGATCTCTTCCACTTTCACATCTTTTCCATATATGATATAGAAACAGTTGCAACCGGCTGACCTGGTCAAACTTTCTGACTTTAGCCTCTTCTGGCTTTGCGTCCCAGACTTTCATCTGGTTTGCCGTTTTCCTTATTATAACCTTTAAACTTATGCAATAAAACCGGATTTATTATACTATAGTACTCTGCTGTACACAAGAAAAACATTACCGTTTTTACGTTCAAAAACAAAAAACCGTGATAATGTCACGCCTAATGCTGTACATATTTTTTCAAGTGTAATCAGCAACGGCAGGTTTTCCTGCGCCATGATTCTCCCCAGTGACGACTGGGAAATTCCCGACAGCTGCGATAATCTATATTTACTGATCAAATGGTGCCAGCCTCGCACCACAGGAAATAAGAATACTTTTGGCAGTTCTGCCAGTAACAAAATGTCAATAGTTTTTTAATCACTTTTTCTAAAAATAAGCAAAAAAATAGAACGTATAGTTAATTTCCATACGCTCTATCTCACATTTCATATTAAATTTTTGAATTCTACAAACTTGAATTGAGATTTCATGTATTCCAAGGGATTTAATAATTGTTATATTTTATTATCAAATATCTCTCAAGCCTTTGAAAACACTAAGTTTGGCGCAGGTGAGCTTTCCCTTATTGTTTCCCTTGTGTTATATCGTCCCACCAGTGTTTACGAACTCTGATAAGGGCAAATACAAGGGCAAAAAAACTGATAACACATTATAGCACAAAATGAAAATGACATGGTGAACTGATTGAAACGCTTCTGATTTTGTAAGAAATGATTGATTGAATGATAAGGAGATTTGATACAATGAGAACAATATTTGCAGAATACAATCCACAACGTAATAGTGTTGATGTTTATACCTCTGCGAGCTATATGCTCCGCATTGACTGTTGGGAAGCAGAAAAGAATTTAAAAACTACGCCTGGCTCAGATTGTGCATTAAATGCACTTGCAATTGATGAACCGCTTGAATATGTACGATTATATCTGGATGGGAATATGCAGATGTGGGTAGATGCGGAAGATTCATTGGAAATCTTTTAAAATAATCCAAACTTACGTCAGCTACCACATACATGTAAGTTGTCATCTGTTTGTGTAATCACTAAAAACATTGACTTTAAAAATCAAAGCCGCCGTTATATAAATACATGAAATTGAATCTGCTTTGCGACGGCTTTTTCTTTTACCATTTGTAAAAATAGAAATAATCAATATAGTTCAGGCACTTTTCTTTTAAAGATAAGTAGTGTAGCAATGACGGTAACAATAGCAACTAAGATAACTTGCATTATGGACTCCTGATTGGTTGTGTTTTTGGTGATAATAACTTGCCGTAACACAATAACAATCAAAGAAGTAACGATTGTTGCAGGAACAGATTTTCTGATCATGCCAATAATAAATGACCACAGAGACAGCACCATACATATAATCACAGTGGTTATTGCCATTGGTATCCATGTTCGGAGCATTGATGGTTGAAATGTTCCCTCCAGCATATTAAAGGATTTATCCGCAAATATAATATAACTGCTACAACAGATATATCCAATCGTCATTGAAATCGCTGTATAAACCATGATTATAGTTAATTTGCTGGCAATCAATTTTATTCTGTTTAAAGGATAAGAAAACATAATCGTAATTGTTCGATGATTATATTCTCCAATAACCAGCTTTGCCGTTAAGACCGACGAGTACACAAGAAAAATGAATGACATCAATAAGCCAATGACAAGGTATGTGCTTTCAAATGTGTCTTTGACCTGTTTGGGGTCTGTCATGCTATCCCATAAAGATATTGTAATGAAAAGGATGCTGAAAAGAATTGCGGCAAACATAAAGATAATATTTTGTGCAATACCAAATTTTTTCAGTTCCAGTTTGATCAAATGTGTCATCTCATTTTTCCTCCTCTGTAAGCTGGAAAAAGAAATCTTCCAGTGTGTCTTGCTTGCGTCCCATGCTCTCCAAACCAATCCCGTTCTCAATGATGGCTTTTGACAGAGCTTTACCTGAAATATCAGAATCATAAATGTGGATAAATTCTTTATCTAATACACTAAAATTCGTGATTCTCATGTTTTCAAGCAGTGCAGCAACACGAGTCACATCGTCAACCTGCAAGCTGATATAATCTGTTTGATGCTTATGGATTTCTTCGATAGGTAATTCTGTTAAGAGTTTTCCGTGTTGAATAATTCCAATCGTATCAGCAAGAAGATCCACTTCGGATAGAATGTGGCTGGATATAAAAATAGTTGTTCCATCTTCTTGATTTAGCCGTTGAAAAAGGGTTCGCATTTCACGAATACCCTCAGGGTCTAAAGCATTGATCGGTTCGTCTAAAATCAAAAATTCTGGCTTTGCCAGAATAGCTCTTGCAATAGCAAGTCGTTGTTTCATACCCAACGAGTAATGACAAACTTGTTTTTTCTCGACATTCTGCAAGTCCACCAAATGCAAAACCTCATCGATTCGTTCCTTGTTGGGAAATCCCATATACTCACAGTGCAACTCTAAGTTTTGTCTGGCAGTCATTTTATCGTAAAAGTATGGATTCTCAATAATAGAACCAACCTTTTTGAATATTTCATAACTGTGACTGGTAACTTTTTCGCCTAAAAGCTGAACCTCTCCAGCATCTGGCTGGATAAGACTCAAAATCATTTTCATAACCGTGCTTTTTCCTGCGCCGTTTGGACCAACAAAGCCATATATTGCCCCTTTAGATATATGCATATTTACATCGTCTACAACAATATTATCTTTGTAGGCTTTTCGCAAACCTACGGTTTCCATAATATAATCCATTTTGTGTGCCTCCTTTATAGCTGCCATTATACAAAATGGACTTCTCTTTTCTCTGTCATAAATCTAACGATTTTCTAACTTTTTCAAGATGATTGAGAAAATAGTTTGCTCATTTTGTACACTATAAACTTCTAAGTCTGCCCCAATTTGTTCAGCAAGACATTTTGAAATTGAAAGCCCCAAACCACTGCCGGAAGTTTTTCGGGCTGTTGTATAATTCCTTTCAAAGATCTGTTTTTGCTGCTGTGGTGATATCCCATCTCCTCGATCTTCTATTTCAATAATGTTTTTTCCATTTGATGTGGTGAGCCTTAAAGAAATATACTTACCATCACCACCATGTCGGATGGCATTGTCTATCAGATTTTTTAAAATGCGTTGTAACGCCTCGTTATCTGTATAGGCAAAAATCGGTGTATCCGGTATCTGAATATTGACTTCAAATTGTTTCTGTTCAAGAAGGTCATAGTAGTCCAAAATTGTATCTTGGCAAATCCTTGATATATTTTCCTTTTTCATTTTAATAGAAAAATCTCCAGAAGTTATTTTAGACATTGTAAAATAGTCGTTAATTGTTGAGATTAAATCATCAGCCTTTTGGTCTATTTTAACAGCCATAGCATGAACATTTTCAGATGCAGAGTAAGTGTTTGTTATATTGGAAAGCATTTCACTATTTCCTTTTAGAACAGTGAGTGGAGTTCGGATGTCGTGAGAGATGTTTGTAAGGACTTTCGCCATTGCCTGTTTACTCTGCTCAAATTGTGACTTTTTTGTATAAAAATCCTGAAGCAGCTTATTAAGTGCAGCGCTTAATTTCTTGATACTATCATTATCTGTAGGTATAAGTACAAAGCCATTTTCAGAAATGACAGAAATAGTATCAAGCCTACTTGTAATATAATCAATTTCTCGTACTAATTTTTTATGCTGTATCTGTTGCCAGATCAATATAAAAACCATAACAAATGAAAGAACCACAAATAAAATCATCATCTATTTCTCCTCCATCTTATATCCAATGCCCCATAAAGTTTTAACATAGGCTGTACTGTCTTCTGCATTGCTCTTCAATTTCAAGCGAAGACGATTGATGTGTGTATTCAACACATTTTCATTTCCAAAATATGGTTCTTTCCAAATCAGTTCATATAGCCTTTCCTTTGAATAAGCCTGCCCCGGATGGCTTGCTAAAATGTATAAAATTTGAAATTCAATTGGCGTTAAATCTATGGTTACTCCTTTGCGCTGAACCATGTGACTATGAGGGTCGATTTCTATATCTTTAATTTTGATAATAGAACTATTCGGTAACGCCTGGTAGGTTCTTGCTCGTCTGATGTTAGCCTTTATTCTAGCAGTAAGCTCAATGAGTGAAAAAGGTTTTACCACATAATCATCAGCACCCAAATTCAATCCTAATGATTTGTCTATATCATTGTCTTTAGCAGTAATAATAATAATTGGTATCTTGCTGACTTTACGAATTATCTTAATAATCTCCATCCCGCTTATATCCGGTAACATAAGATCAATAAGCGCAAGCGCATATTCATCATAGCTTGTAATTTTCTGGATAGCTGACATACCATCATTAAAAGCTGTCACTTCAAATTCTCCTGATAAATAATCGTTTATCATTCCTCTTATTTCTTTATCATCTTCAATCAATATTATCTTGTTTTCTATCATGATTACTCCTTGATTTTTTATTCTTCCGTCAATAGGTTTTTCTGCATCTTTTTTTCTCAACCAAATGGTTGTCTTTTTTACTTCTACCAAAACATTATAGTTCCCTTGCTCGGACAAAACAAGTTATCCACTTTCATTCATTCACAGAATCTGTATATCGACATAATCAGTCTTTTTATCTTGCATCATGAAATGACCAATTATGCCGATTTATTGTTTAACAGTTTTAGGCATGGTATAGTATGTTTTAGTAATATCCCCTTGTTTCCCGCCAGCCTTTCACATACCATCTTATCACGACATATATTACCTGTACCAATAACAATAGAAACAGTAGATTGACTGGTAATATTGTCCTTATCCAATCTGCGAAATAGATTGCTATTGCCATACTTACGAGTATCACCATTATGGTAATCATATCCCAACAGTATTTCTTATATAGCCCTGCAATCTTTATTTCGATGAATGCCAAAAGTATTCCCACACCCACCAGACATCCACCGGAAATCAGTATTCTTATCATCCAGTATATAATTCCGACAACGACAGGATTGGATATTCCATTGCTAACCTGTGCCACATTCTTCCCTGCCAGTATAGTCAATCCTGCAATGTTCTGTATAAAAGTGGCGATTGTATCAAAGAATACCACGCAATCAGAAATAAATATTTTTGACCGTATCATCTGAAAAAGAGTAGTTGATACGGAATACCATATCAGCAGAAACATCAATGCTTCATATATAGCTGTTTTTGCTTTATATCTGCCTGCCAGTTTTTCTCTCTGTGTATCATACCTTTCCTTAGCTTTCAGATAAGCTGTCTGTTTACAATTCCCGCACTTTTGATAGAGCACCGGCTTTTCAACCGGTATCTCTACTTTTTTCTGATGGGAGAGTGCATAATCCCGTTCCTGTTCTGCCTGTCTCTGCTTATCTCGACATTCCTCTATCATGGCTTGGGCGGTGTGCGTTTTCTTTTTCTCGCTCTGCAATAATTCTTTTGTTTTCCTCAAGTCGTTCTTTAAGGCTTGAATGTTCCCTGCTCTGTTCTCGCTGTTTAACCTCTCGTTCAAGGTCAGCGATTCGTCGAGCTGCACTTTCAGTTTCCTGATAGTCCGGTCTTTCTGGTCGAGTTCTTCCTGCATCTGCTCCGTCAGCATTAGCAGTTCTTCCAGTTGATCGTCGTTCTTTGAGTTTCTTAATTCGTTCATCAATCAACCTTCCTTTCTCTAATTGCTGTTCAAGTTCAGTAATTCGCTGTTCTGTTTCTGCAATAGCCGGTTCTCGCTGTTCAATTTCTGTGCCAATTCCTGCCATTGCTGATTTTCGTCTGTGAGTTTCTGTATCTGGTCTGTCTTTTCTTCCAGAAGCATCAACAGTCCTTCTGTATCCGGTAAGATTTGTAGCAGCTCTGACAATTCTTTCTCTAATTGCTGCAATCGTTCTTCCTGCTCCTGAAAGCACATCAGCTTCTCGTCCTTTTCCTGTATCTCCTGAAGCATCTCTGCCATGATATTCTGCTGTTCCTCTATCTGTGTAATCATTGCTTCCATCATGGGAATTACTTCTTTGCTTTCTTCTAATGTCATTCAACCACTCCTTCCATATTGACAATGCACCGGATACCTTACCAAAGGTTGTGATTACCTTTTGCAGTAGTGCATTTTGTTTTTTAATCATCTGGTTTTCCTCTACCTTCCATGAACCATTCCATATCTGTCCGGTGAGATATTTTTCCTCAATCTTTCTTGCATCCGCACCCTCATGAATCGTAGGGATTTTTAATTTGCCCTGTCTTTCATAAGAGCGGTGGTCAATCTGATTGTCTATGGATAAATGCCGGTTACACATCCCAGCCCATTCGCTTCGCCATAACTCACAATTCTTTGGATTATTCCAGCCGGTAGCATCGGTCAGAACCCGTTTCCATTGTTTTCGGTTTCTTGCCCCGACTTTCTGTACTCCGTTTTCATCAAGTACCGGAATGCGGATTCCATGCCGGTCAGGATTTTTCTTATCCTGCCACCAGTCCGGGTGGGATTCATCAACCACGATATTTCCGTCAGTATCTCTGACAAAATCCCAGTCCTTGACTTCCTTGTTGCCCCATGAGTGGTCTGGATTGAATGGTCGCATGGTTACAAGTAAATGCACATGTGGATTTCCATCGTTCTTATCGTGTATGCTCCAGTCGACACACATTCCCTTATCCACGAAAGTCTTTTGAATATATTCGGTTGTATAATCAATCTGTTCCTGTCTGCTCCATTCTTTCGGCAGGGAAAATTCAAATGAGCGTCCAAGCTGTGCATCTGCATTTTTTTCTATCTTTAAGACCTCATTCCATAGACGCTGTTTCTGAAATGTGATTTTAAACTTTTCCAGTGCGGCATCTTTATCATCCGCTCTTTTATAACGGATAGACTGTTGAAACCTTTTTATATTTTCTTCCGGTACATGCAGCCATTCAGGAGGTGCATTTTCGCACATCATCAGACTGGTGTAGACGACTTCCTTTTTGGAAGTATAGTAACTGATTCTGCCTGTTTCCTCATTCTTCATCACATCTCCATTAAGATATGCCGATGCGGATATGACAGATTTTCCTTTACTGCGCCCGACAATCTTTACTGTAAAGTGAAATATCGCCATGATACGATTCCCCCTTTCTGCCATATCCGGCATTGATTTCCGACAGCATCTTCTTCTGGTTTTGCAGGAGTGAAGCTGTCGGAACGCCCTCTGCACAAGAGTGCCCCCTGCGGCATGAGCAGGTCTGGCTGAAAGCCCCGCCGACGGAACGAGCCCGGCAAGCGTAAGCGCAGACCGGTTGCCACTTGTGGCAAACTTATAAGGACGACCTCTGGTTGTCCATAAGTGCGCCCTTCATTCAAAGGCAATGAAGGGAATGGAAAACCCACTCCCTCCGCCATTACACTTCCTCCATGTCTGTAACTAATTCTTTCTGCATCGCTTTTGAGAAAAACTTCCCGTTTGTTTCCTGCCTTTTTAAGAAGCCTATCAACTTTGGTAAATCTTCCTCCTCAATCGGACAGCCAAGAACCGATTCCACCGCTCCTCCAATCTGACAGAGCCTGTGGGTTCGTTTTTTACTTTCTTCCGCTTTCTTTCTCTTTTCCAGTTCCTTCCGCTGTGCTATGAGCTTTTTTGTAGCTTCAATGCTTTCCTGTTCCTTTTTCTCTAATGCACGTATTCTTTCTTCATAAGTCTTTGTTGATTTCGCCATATCGTCTTCATCCTTTCTTTTTCCGATAAACAACAGTTCCCGGTTGCATATCAGGAGAAGCACATGGTATAATCCTCTTGCGTGTAGGTATATCATGGCTTCGGTCTGATAGAACCTTTGGCGGTTTCGTAGGAAGCCGCCTTTTTAAGTTGCCACATTTCTTGTGACAGCTTTTACATTTCCTTTATCCCTCAGATCTCGCCCCTCGTTGGCTTCCATGAACTTTTCCAGAATGTCAGTTTTAATAAGGACTTTTCTTCCGACTTTTAATACCGGAAGCTTCTTCCATTCAACCAGCTTTCTCAAAGTGTTTCTGCCAATTCCTGTATAGTCGGCTGCTTCCTCGATGGATAATGCAATCTTTCTTTCCGTCATCTTGTCACCTCCCGTTAAATTGCATTATGCAATTTTTGTTGTGCTGTTAGTATAGCGGTTTTATATTGCGTTGTCAAGCGTTATGAAATTTTAAAAATAATAATTAAATTGCATATTGCAATTATGTGAGGTACATGCTATAATTCATACATACCGAAAAAGGAGGCAATCAGCATGAAAGATAAAGAACTACGCAAGCTGATAGGTAGCAGGGCAAAACAGCGTCGTCTGGAATTAAATCTGACACAGCCTTATGTTGCAGAGAAGATGGGAGTTACCGCTTCCACAATCCTGCGTTATGAGAATGGTTCGATTGACAATACCAAAAAGATGGTGCTGGAAGGTCTTTCGGAAGCACTTCATGTATCTATTGAATGGCTCAAGGGGGAAACCGATGAATACGAAACCGATATTACGGATAAGAAAGAATTACAGATTCGTGATGCAATGGGCGATATTCTCAAACAGTTACCTCTCGACCTTAGTAAAAAGGAAGATGCTTTTTCCAAAGATTTACTGCTGTTGATGTTAAAGCAATATAACCTGTTTCTGGAATCATTCCAGTTTGCCTGCAAGAATTACAAGGGCAACACGAATGAAGCGGATATTGCAAAGGCAATGGGATTTGAATCGAATGATGAATATAACGAGATTATGTTTCTCCGGGAGATCACCCATACCGTTAATGCCTTTAATGATATGGCAGATATTGTAAGGCTCTATTCCAAGAAACCGGAAATAGCAGAACAAAGGCTTGAAAATCTTTTATCAGAAGTTTTGTATGATGATTCCGATTCGGTATAGAACGACAACCGGAGTTATGATACAATGAGCACGAGCAAGTCAGGCTGTTTACAGATTTGACGAGCGGCGAATTGGCTTATGGACTTGTCCATAAGATGCCTACACGCAAGAAGCATTTCATCAGTTCCGATTGTCTGATATCGAAAGGAGACACACGATTATGGCAAAAGGATCTGTAAGAAAAAAAGGAAAGAAATGGTACTACCGCTTCTATGTAGAAGATGCAAGCGGCAATCTGGTTCAGAAAGAATACGCTGGAACAGAAAGCAAAAGTGAAACGGAAAAACTGCTCCGTCAGGCAATGGACGATTACGAAAGCAAGAAATTCATTGCAAAGTCGGAAAATATTACAATTGGAGAATTACTTGATATATGGGCAGAGGAAGAATTAAAGACCGGTACGCTCAGTAATGGGACAGTCCAGAATTACCTCGGTGCTATTACCAGCATCAAGAAGCATCCAATTTCAGAGAGAAAGTTGAAAAATGTAACATCTGAGCATTTACAAGCCTTCTTCGATCTGCTTTCCTTTGGTGGCACTTATCCAGATGGTTCAGAAAGAAAAGGTTACAGCAAAGATTACATTCGTTCTTTCTCGGCAGTATTACAGCAGTCATTCCGATTTGCAGTATCACCAAAGCAATATATCACTTTCAATCCGATGCAGTATATTAAGCTGAAATACCAGACGGATGAGGTTGACCTGTTTTCCGATGATGACATGGATGGCGATATACAGCCAATTCCACGAGAGGATTATGAAAGACTGATTGAATTTCTACAGAATTACAATCCACCGGCAATACTTCCAATCCAGATAGCTTATTATGCAGGACTTCGTATCGGTGAAGCCTGTGGTCTGGCATGGCAGGATGTGAATCTTGAAGAACAGTGCCTTACAATCAGACGCAGTATCCGATATGATGGTTCAAGGCACAAGAATATCATCGGACCAACCAAACGAAAAAAGGTAAGGATTGTTGATTTTGGAGATACACTGGCAGAGATTCTTCGCAATGCCCGAAAGGAACAACTTAAAAACCGAATGCAGTACGGAGAACTTTACCACAAAAACTACTACAGAGAAGTAAAAGACAAAAACAGAGTTTACTATGAGTTCTATCATCTGGACGGAACAGAGAATGTTCCAGAAGATTATAAGGAAATATCCTTTGTCTGCTTAAGACCGGATGGAAGTTTGGAACTGCCAAGCACGTTAGGAATTGTTTGCAGGAAGATTGCTCAGAAACTGGATGGATTTGAAGGATTTCATTTTCACCAGTTGCGACACACCTACACAAGCAACCTTCTGGCAAATGGAGCAGCTCCGAAAGATGTACAGGAACTGTTAGGACACTCAGATGTCAGTACCACAATGAATGTCTACGCCCATTCCACAAGAAAAGCCAAGCGGGAATCCGCAAAGTTACTTGATAAAGTGGCAGGCAACGACTAAATAAAACTTTCCCTTATTTCCCTTACGATTATCTCATAAGGGCAAAAATAAGGGAAAATACATATCGTTTCGCTAATGCACAGGCTGGAAAGCCTGTAAAATAGGGAAAGTTAGAAAGATATTTCGGCAAACTTGAATTTGGCGATTGCTTACTTCCTTATCGTATTAAGAACATTTAAGGCTTGTTCTCCTTCATCTCTGTTGGTACTCCATACGCTGATAGACAATAATTCACCCGCAGAATAATACCCTACATAAACAACATAAATAGTGTTGCTATCTTCCGTTAATACATCGTCGTATATCTTTGCTTCAAATCCGCTTGGAATGTAGAAATCTAAATTTCGCTGTCTTGCAGATACTGGCACTGTTCTGATATAAGCATCTTCCATTACTTCTCTTGGTGCAAGTATACCATCCCTTTCTGCGTGGAACGGTGTTATACGAATTGTCAAATCACTATTGTCAGGATAAAAAATGTACTGACCACTCTCTTTATCGTATTCGCCTTGCCAGTTATCTGGCATAGAAATTTGCCAATCAAAAAGTAATTTATAAGAATTCATGTTGCCCCTCCAAATCCCGATTTTCTTGATTCTGCAAACTTTATCGTCTTGTTCCATTCTTATCAAAATTCTTTTTTAATGCTATTTCTGTTGGGAGAATAGACCCAATTAAAGGAATAAGTTGAACACCACAAATAATTCCTCCCATACTCCCAACACAATCTTCACTTTTTCCAATTACTAAAAGCATGAATATTACTGTTATTGGCAACATAACCATTCCACAGACATACCAGACTTTACCGCAATATTTATGAGCAAATTCCCATGTATCTTTATTCTTCATAGACATCGAAGTCCGATATCCGAATACTGAATTTATTTCCTTTGGAGCCTTTTTCATAAAATATTTTCCAAAACCAATCATCGTAAATGGAAGAAGCAAATCCATAATCACCATAAAAATCCAAAACTCCATTGTAAATCTCCTTTACTATAACTTCCGCTTTGTATTTCCGTTTTTATTCTTTTTTGTGAAATTCTTTCAAATTTAATTCACGTTTCAATTCTTCCTCTGACGGCAGATAGGTGAAATATTTCGATGCAAATATCTGGTGATTATCTTCAGGAAGCGTATATTTTACAATAGAATCTCCCTTATCTGCACAAAGTACAATCCCAATAGGCTGCGTGTCTCCTTCATTCATCATTTCACGAGTATAGTAATTCACATACATCTGCATTTGTCCTAGATCCTGATGGGTCAGTTTACCCATTTTTATCCTAGCTTGCTAAAATACGCTGATAATACATCGTGTTGATCTGCCGTTCCAGTTGACGAACACTCCATGCTGCTTTTGCACATTCTTCCATATAAAATCTCTTGCCTGTTCATCATTTATACGCATCAAGACACGATAATGTGACCAGCTCAATTCAGGACACAGTGTGTCTCGAATTGGAAAAGTGCAATATAAGTCTGTTCTGCATTTTGATTTTTTTGTAAATTATAATCCATGCTCTTTACTCCTCTGAATTTCTAAAATAGAACTTACTGTTCTTCTATTGATTCAATATTTTCAATTCGCATCAGCTTAACTACCTGCTTATCTTTTTTCTCTGTATAACAAATTTTTATCCATTCATCATCTGCGTCTATTATCTTGCAGGATAATTCAGTTTTTCCTGCAAAACTAAAAATGAACTCTGATCTGATAATACATTGTTTTCCTACAAGATCATTAATCAGCTTTGACATATATGCCACTCCTCTCTGCTTTTTCTCCAATCGTTTTACTTTCGTTTCTAAACGCTTTACTTTTCCCGGATACGCCGAATAACAAAGTAACAGCAACAATGCTACAATTCCGAACCATTCCATATTATTCTCCTTAGCAAACTTAACGCTAGCATGTCTGTTTCTTAAAATATCTTTTGCCATTCAAATCATATCACACTATCAGACATATTTCCATTTCAATTTACTCAGTCAAGTCACTTCGCTCAGCTACATTTCCTGTCGGCTTGCTTCTGTAACCAGAATCCGGTTAATCTTTTCCTGCATTGCTGAATAATTCGACCCATTTGGAAATGGCGGATTTAGACACGCCATATTCCTGGGTAAGGCTTTTGTAGGAACGTCCTTCTTCTAAATGAAGACGTACAAGCTTTCTTTTAAACTCTGGTTTATAAACTTGTGGCATAATAAATCACTCCTAATCGTTAGTATATCTTATCAGCCACCAATGTTACAACTATAGTTTATCACAACATTCCATAAGCTGTGATCATCACTACAAATGCTTTGCTTGTGCGATTTCTTTTTACTACCAGTGGAAACCTAGATACTTTGGTTTTTCCCTTTTGAGTAGATGCCAGCTTAGTTTCTGGATCTCTGGCAAGTCTACCCATTAAAACAATCGTATTCATTCTTTTTGTCCTCCCTTTCTTCCTGCAGCACCCTTCCCTGGTATTTCAAACAGAATAATAATCTGTGCATTTTCTGCACGAAAAAATGAGGAATGGAGTCGAACCATTCCCCACTTGCTACAGGATTTCTCCTGTAATATAAATAAGAAAATCTAAGTATTCGTATTTTGGCTTTGTCTGTACATATACATCTGATCGTTATCATTTCAGATAACCCGGCTGTAAAAATACAGTCACAGTCTCTGTTTCAGCAGAGGTCCTGTACCTTTCGGTGGTATCATTATTGCTTCGCTCTTCCCGTAGGAGTCTTCGCCTGCACGAGCCGGATTAACTCCGGTAAGCATGTTTCTCAAGATGTATCAGCTCCTTCAATTGTCAAGGTGCAATCGGAAGAACTGTCTGAACCTCTTTTACGTTTATGATTTTTGGAAATCAGAGGATTTTCAATTTGCCTTCCATATACTCTGTATTGGGAGCGACAAAATCGGACATGATTTTAGAAATTTTTTGAAATTATTTTTTGAAGTGTAAAAAGATATAAAAAAGGATGCCAGGATTTCTCCTGACACCATAGTGACTATGCCAACTTCGTGCCCACTGGGCACAAGGTTGATTGTATTATTCTTCATTTCCTAATGATATTGGTTCTTTCTTTGTTTTCTTGTTTTTAGATATCATCTTATGACCTGTATAAATAGCCATAATCATACAAAGCAAAGAACTTGCCGCAAAATATTTATGGCTTGATTTTGAACCTTTATATCCGCTATAAAAAGTTCCTAGCATCGTTATCAATGCTCCGACAGACCAATATTCATGAGCTTTCATTCTAACATCTCCTTTTGTGTTAATTTTAATATGTGCCTTTTAATGAAATATGCAAACAGGAAGTTGACTGTATCATTTTGTTCATCAAATTTATTATTCATAAGGTGTCTATTTTGATCCTAAGAAGAAATGAATTTTAGGTCTTGTATATTCATCAAACTGATCTTCTGTCTCTGTATCAAATGAACAAGACAAACTGATAGGCGCATCCTGATCATAGAAACGGAAACTCTTATAAAATGTCCCATTTAGAAATTCATCTTTAAATTGTTGTGGAATAGCCTGATAAGATAATATCTCAGGATTAGATACGGATACATTTAAATTCTCAAAAGACTTTTGTAATGTCGCAAAATCTTTTTCTGCCTGCATTAAATTCTCTTCTAAACTCTTATTAATATCCACACCTTCTACATATGAGATATTGGTGATAGTACCACTATTATTGACTTGAACATGAACATAACAATCAGTAGCACCTGAATCTCTTAAATATCCCATAACAGTATAACTTGATCTACTACGTGATTCATTTGGATTGTCTGCATGTACTCTTACACATACAGGTTCTAATGCCTTTTTTACTATTTCTACTTGTTTTGCAGAAGCTGCAATTCTTTGATCCATTGCCTGCTTTCCTTTTATATATTGAGGTATATAAGTACCGACTACAATAAGTATTGGGATAACTGCAAAGGCAATGAGTTGTTTTTTTATATCAGGAATAGGGATTCTATAAGCATGTGCCATGTTCTCGGCATTACTTCCTGCTTCAGATAACATATCTATAGATGTAGAGACTGTACTTACTGCACCAGCCACCTGCATAGCACTTCCTATATTCTTTGCAGTATCATTATCACTTTCTTTAAGGAATCGACCAACAGCTTGTGACGCCAAAGCAGCAGATACCTCTTTAGAATAATCTGTTTCTGACTGTTTCACATTTAACCTACCTATAAGAGATTTCCATTTCTTACCGTTCATTCCAAACTTAGGGGCAAGTGCACAGAAGCAGAATATAACAACATATATAATGACAAATCCTAATGCAGTAAACATCCCTGTAGGCTGAAAACCTTTGTTTTGGAATACTAAATCATCTATCATCTCTAATGGTACTATTAATGCACATTGTACAAATGAAAAGATGAGTGCAACCACTGCAATCTTTGGATATATACAATATCTTTGAATCATTTTTTTCTCTTTATCGTTGATCATGGATATCACCTCTGTTTCTAGTATAACTTATTTTTGAATGAAAAAAGAGCGATATTTTGCTCTTACTATATTTGTTTCTTAACTAAAAGGAAATTACGAATATTTTGATGTTTAATACCATACTCAAGTTTGATTGTATCATGGTTCATCCTTGACCCGTTAGAGGGCAACGCATTTAATCCGAACAGCTCATTTAAAATAATATTATTCCTTTACAATTCTACAAACTTGAAGTTGTCTGATTAGCAATTATCTTTTGCAATTTATAACTGCATCAAAAAGAATACCAGTACACTCGAGAGTATTGTTACTGTCCCCATTATGATAAACATCATGGAAGTAATACTTTTTGAAATTGGTCTATCAACATAACACTTTTTAGGATTGTTTGGATTATAATAAACTGTCATCTTACTGTTGATAGGCCACAACTGCTCCGCAAATTGACGCAAATTTGCAATAGCTCCAGTTTTTACATGTAGCCATCCTTTTTCATCTTCATAGACTTCTGATTTCATCGGTACAGGTACTCCTGATAGTTGCGTTGTTATAATTCCTCGAAATTTTTTCTTTGCTTTATAACAAGTTCCATTCACAAAGTACTCAACGATTGGGTACACTCTTCCATTTCCAGGAAACCCATATTGTTTAACAATACCGTCTGTCTTTTTTGTACACAATTTATTCTGTCTTTTTACAATGATATTGAAAGTAACTCCTAGTAGAACTAATATTACACCAAGACCTCCAACTGTCATCAATTCTAACCATGCAATTTGTATTTCAGCCATAGTTTCATCACCTCAGTCGAGTAGACTTACACCTCACAATGTAAGCCCCTCACAGAACCGTACGTGCGGCTTTCCCGCATACGGCTCTTCATAATAATATTTACATTCTCAAAACAAGCTGACATAAATCTTTGGCATTGCCAATGGATAATATTTCAGCATTTCAATGAATCCTTCTCTTGTATAACTCTTTCTGTCACTTCGTCTATTCAGCACCTTAAACAGAAGTTCTCTCACTTGTTGTTTGTAGTTTGAAATCATTCTGCCATTAAAACTTATGCCATAGTACCTATAATGACCTATTAGTTTCAGATTTAGCATACCCATTAGTTTCTTTAGCGGTTGGTCTCTATTCGCATATAACCATACCTTGATACCTCGAATTTTCTGTCTGAATTTCTTAGAGCTTGTCTTTGGCATTATATATGGCATGCCTTTGCGTGAACGCCCACAATAGAATGTGAATCCCAGAAAATCAAATGTTTGTAATCTGATACACTCACCGCTCTTTTGCTTTGCCCTTGCAATATAAGCACCGCTTTGTAAGAGACGACTTTTACTATCTTCTAATTGTAAACCGAACTTTTCCATTCGTTCTTTAAGAAGCTTGTAGTAATTCTCTGCTTCCCATTTGCATTGAAATCCTGCAACAAAATCATCTGCATATGCAATTAGAAAGTTATCTCCCTTGCATTCTTTGGTAATAATAAACTTATACCATAGTGTCAATACATTGTGCATATATATGTTTGCTAGGATTGGACTTATGATATTGCCTTGAGCTGAACCTTCTTCATTCACCATAAGTTCACCATTATCCATCACTCCCACTTTAAGATACTTCTTGACAAGACCAATTATATTGGGGTCTTTAATATAAAGTTTGAGAAACTTGATAATCCATTCATGCTTCATATGGTCGAAGAATCCTTTGATGTCAGCATCCACAATATAGCAGATTTTCGTGTTGTTTAATCTCTTATACAGTTCTTTTATTGCGTTATGACATCCTCGGTTTGGTCTGAATCCGTACATGCAGTTCAGAAATCTCGGTTCATAGATAGCTTCCAATATCTTCTTTAATGCTAATT
The DNA here is from genome assembly GCF_902381825.1 of Pseudocoprococcus catus. GTDB lineage: Bacteria > Bacillota > Clostridia > Lachnospirales > Lachnospiraceae > Coprococcus_A > Coprococcus_A intestinihominis. Next base: position 3,172,960 of record NZ_LR698973.1, on the reverse strand, counting down.
GGACTATTTTGTCCTCATAGCACGCAATTCCTAATGGTCGAAGTTTTCCATTGCTTTTAGGGATATATACCCTAATTGATGGCTGTGGTTTGTATGATTTTCTTTTCAGTCTTTCTACCAAGTCATCTATGTTTTGCTCCAGATTTCTCTCATACTCTTTCTTAGTAATCTCATCAACACCGACTGCTTTGTTTCCGTCTAATTCTTTGTGACATTGCAAAAGCATTTCTTTATTGATTAGATGATACAACGATGTGAACTCTGGTCTCGGCGAATTTGCCGATATTTCTGCTATTCTTTCTAATTTCGTTTCCATCAATACCTCCGTCCCTGAGTACGGTTGATGTGTCCTCAGAAAGACCATTATTATGTAGCTCCCTTTCCTCCGTTGGCATTACCCAACTTCTTCAGTACTATGAAGCTATCCGACTGCCTACTGTTCTTTTGACATTCTCCTGTTTTGCAGTTGTTTGCCATACTTGCAATGGCAAGAAACAATAGGCTCTCCCCAGTTGACTGAATAATCACAATGTAAAACATAAAGTGCTCTTTGACCCCGCAGAAGCAAACCATTTCTCACCAATGCGAATTGATTTGTATTGCTTTCCGTCGAAATTAGAACGTCAGCCTTCTAAATGTCAAAATTTCGAGGCTCAATCACACTCTCTATTTTCTCGCTGTCTACGCTTAGCAACTACCGTTACTGACAGTCACCCAAGACTCGCTACTGGCGGTTGGTTAGACCTTACCAGACAGGCATTCCACCTGCTAGACTACTCGCCCTTATCTGGGCGCACAATTCCGATTTTCTTGATTCTGTAAACTGGAAGTTATAGCCTGTCAGAGTAATATATCATACCAGATTGTCATTCTAATAGAAATCCATCTTATTACAAAGCATAAAATTTTTCTTTTCTCTAGAAAGTTTTTTCCCAGTCCTCATCTGTATATGAAACTTCTTCATTCATTAGATTTCCGCCAACTACTAATTTCCCTGTATCAACATTATAAATATTTAGATAAATTGAATAATCAGGATTGCCATCTAATATCTGATACATGGCACAATATATAGCTGTTTTTCCAACGCATGAAAAAGCTTTTTTAAATGAAAGCTCTTGATCATAGTACATATTAATAGTGTTATATGAATCATTACAACACATATCATACTTCTGATTGATACCTGTTAATACTGCCTTTTGATCATCTATATGTTTTTCAACATATCCTTTCCAATACTCAATTTCTTCCTGAGTAGCAACCATATTAACTTGTCCGTCAATACATTCGATTTTCTGATAATTTCCGTCACTGTTTTCTTTAAGATAGTCGACTAGTGCTTCTTCATCATACCCAGACAATCCTTCAAACTGTTCTGGAAAAACAATTTCTATTGTATCTTCTAAAACTGTAGGGTTCTTTATTACACTACTTTCCTTTTCGTTTACAGATTCCGTCACAGTGTCTATTTCTTTACTACACGCCGTCAAGAATGTGCATACTAACACAACAACTAGTACAGTAAGAGTGCGTTTTTTCATGATTTTTCCTCCGTTTTTTGCTATTCTCTGTATTCAAACAACATATCATAATCCTTAATTATGATTTTGTGCTGTTCCTCATCAGTTAAGTAATTCTCATTATTCTCTTTTGCAACTCCCGATTTCACGATATCATTTCTAATACTAATTTTACCGTATTTTTCAGATTCAGTCCATCTTTTAATCCCAGTCGGTAGAAAAATTCTTCTGTTTCTGCTCCACTGCTAAAAATTGCATTACAGTATTCCGTAATCACTTCTTCCTGTTCTGATGATAACGTTTCCAGTAATTCCTGGTATTTCTTATCAATCTCACTTACCGCCTCTTTATCCTGATTTAACTTCCATTCTGAATATGCTTTCCCCATATGCTCTGTAATTGTCAGATTTACAAATTCCTGCACTTCCTTTGATATGGTACTCGCAGATTCCTGTTTGTCTTTCTTTTCCTCGTTTGATTTCTCAAGTGTTGTATCATCAATATAACGAATGATTTCTCGAATATTTGACTTCATTGACTGCAAATATCCCTTGATTAACACCGCAAGTTTTCTTGCTTCAGACTCTTCTGTTTCGGGATCTGACAAATAAAGTTCTTCCAGTTCCTTTAGGATATCCATCCCTGCTTTCATCTGAAATTCCACTTCAAGCAAATCATCCATCACTTTATATAATTCTTCCATTATTTATTTCTGCCTCCATATAGCATCACTATATTTTCCACAATCATCCAAAAATAAAGTCCTGTAATCCACATTTCACAACTTCAATCACTGCAACTATCCCCATACCGATATGTGGAAGTAGAACAAACACTACTGTCGTAATAATTGTTGATTTCATTGTCCAGTCCGTACTGATTCCAAACCCAATGCTCAAGACTTCTGTCACAACAGAGATTCCGGCTATCAGATAGCAGAATCCAGCAGATAATCCAACCAGGAACACCAGCACAATATTCACCGCTGCAAGTACCAGCCAAACAGGAGCCGCAATAATTCGAAATGGCAGTTTTATCATAAATCTCAACTTAATTCTTCCTCCTACTTTGTGCCCAGTGGGCACAAATTTCTTACCCGTCCGGAATATCCTTACCCCACCACCCGGTAAGCAAACGAAACTGATAATCCAAAGAGTTCTGCAATGTCTTCCACTGATAAATACATTTTTCTCTTACGCATGAAACCATTCCTTTCCCTCTTCCTGTGAAATCTCACAAGTATCTTCCACTCCGTAGAAACGCTTCACAAAATATTTTGTCGGAACTTTTCCTCTAAGCGTCAGATATCCCTGTTCTTCCAGTTCCTTGTTCAGATTTCCGATGATCTCATAAGCCGATGTTTGTTTCACTTCCAGAAGTTCACATATATCGGCTGCCTTTAAAAATAATTTGTTCTGCATAATCAGTACCTCCTGTGTTTTGAATATTTATCTCTTCATATACTCTGTACTGGCAGATACAAAATCGGACATCATTTTCCGAAATTTATCAAATTTTCTTGTTTTTTAATTCTCCATCAGTGTGATTACTGTGTCATGGAGTTTAAGCTCATCGAAAGTAAAGAACCTTTCTGTGGTATCTGTTTTCTAAATGCAGGCAACAAAAAAACAGTCTGCCTTGACGAAAATCACTTCAATCAAAACAAACTGTTCTTCATATTTACTCTAATTCTATTTTATGAGAATAACTGATTTCACGAAATTTGCAGGTGAATCTGGAATATAAACAAGAGAAAAAAATATTTTTTAAACTCCATTTGGTCTTTTCGACTGCCCGCAAAGCCTTTATTTATGGGCTTTTCCGCGATTTTTCAAGCTATTCAAACTCGGCAAGTCCCAAGATATTT
>NZ_LR698973.1:3150822-3168329 GCF_902381825.1 Pseudocoprococcus catus | reverse complement strand
CATATGCCGTAAAATCCCCTATTTTAGGGCAATTTAAAGCAATATAGGAAACAATTAAACCATCAAAAATCAAACTGTTGTGCAATCAGCGTGCAATCGCATCAACCGCCTTTTCCAATAGCTATTTCTCGCATATGGATACATTTCCCCTGCAAACAACCGATAAAAACAAGTCCCTATGATCAAACATCCCATGGGTACTTTCCTTAGATAGTATCCTAACATAAGAGCTAATGCTTCTGCAAGGATAAATAAAAATTATTGATTATCCCTCTACGTTGCAAAATACTATTTAGCATCGGTTACAATCGGAAAGTTCATTTCAACAATAAACTCTTTTTTTTCTATTTTTGCTTCAATCTCTCCATCCATCCGACTAACCAACTCCTTTGCAATAGATAGTCCCAATCCAGTAGATGTTTTACTTCTGGCAGCATCTGCTTTGTAAAATCTCTCAAACACATGATCTATATTAATCTGTTCTGGATGTGTAACCTGATTGCTGATTCTAAGCACCGCCTGATTTTGATCACGTTCCAACACAATGCTAATCTTCTTTTCTCCATGATCCAGCCCATTTTTTATCACATTCTGGATAACACGGCGGAGTCCCTGCCTGTTTCCATGTATATACAACTGTTCTTCCGTAATCTGAATATCCGGCTGAATTTCCATTCTTACCCATTCATCATAGTATGAAAAAACTGTTTCTTTCAAAATCCGGTTCATACAGCACAATGTCAATTCCAAACTGTAAGATTCGTTTTTTAACTTTGTAAACATAAAAAGTTCTTCCAACATTTCATTCAGACTATGAATTCTTTCGTGGATAATGCTTAAATAACGTTTCTGATCCTCTATATTTTCACATTCTTCCATTAGCTGGAAATATCCGTCCAAAGATGTCAGTGGTGTGCGGATATCATGAGAAAGATTTGTATAAGTGTTTGCAATCAGAGCTTCTTTCTCCTGATAATGCTGCTTCTCTTTTCTTCGCAGTTCCAGAAACTCATTCAACTTGTCAGAAAGCTTTCCTATTCCACCCACATCAAATTCATGGTTAATCAACATGTTACTGTCATGTTTCATCATAAACGCCAATTGGCGGCAGATGTCTTTCACCTGCCGCTGGTATTTCCACATAATAATAAATTGTAAGATAATAATTCCTGCTAATATCCCAATTACGATATTCATCCGTTAAATATCCCTCTTTTGAAAAACAACGCTGCTTACTGATATCATCATAACGATGAACACTATTGCCACACCAAATGACGCCAAACACTCATTTCCACTCGGATTCATAGGAAGCAGTGATAATTTTCCTGTTATCGTATACTTATAAATCTGGAAATTCTGAATTCCTATTTTTTGAATAGCACTATTGATCACCCCATACACAATGGTCATTACATTCATGCTAAGACAGACAGCAATGACCATGCTGATTACATTATTTTTCAAAATAATTGCAATCGCCATACAAATCAGCACAAGTGCATAATGAAGAGCCAGTTCAGTCACAAAATAAGATAAAATTGCCTTTGTATTTCCCCATTCCAATTCCCCGAAAACAATACCATTCGCCGCTGCCTGAAATAAGAATGCACCTGCCATTGTCAGTACCGTAAAGACAGCCAAGGCAATTGCTCTGGAAAAAATCAGAGTTCCTCTATTTCTAACCTGACCTCCTATATTCTTAATATATCCGCTACTGATATCCGCTGTTGAAAACAGAACAGTAAAAATCACCAAAAGCAGTGCATACAATTTTCCTTGGGAATTGGCAAAAAAGATATCATATACCGTCACCTTTTCTCCCGGCTCCGTAGGCAGCGTTACCATCATTCCCACATTCATATTTTCCGCAGTTGGTTCAGTAACCTGCTCCTGTTTCATGGCATCCTTTTCAGTCAAAAGCTCATAATCTGTCTTGCATAAAGATGTTGTAATCAATAATATTGCTGCCAGTACGATCCAGATTACATACATACTTTTGGTTTTAAACATCCGGTATAAATCCATTTTTATTATATTAAGCATGATCCACACCTCCCGTCAGATTCAGAAAATAAGTTTCCAGTTCTTCACTGGTTATGGAAATCCCTTTTACCGGAATTCCTGACTTTGCAAGTTCCATATTCAACGCTGCACTTTCATTCAATCGTTCAAAAATATGAATATGCTCTTTATCTGTTACCTGATAGTTGGTAAATCCCATAGAATCCATCACCGGAATCGCCTGTTTCGGATGATCCAATGTCAACTCTATCCGTTCACTGCATCTTCTTATTAATTCTTCTCTTGTAATTTCCTGTAATAAACTTCCATTATGAATAATTCCATAATCAGTAGCAATCTTCGATAATTCCTCAAGAATATGACTGGAAATGCATATTGTCATATTCTTCTCTTTCTGAAGTCTCTGAATCGTATCCCGGATCTCTGCAATACCCTGTGGATCCAATCCATTGATTGGCTCATCAAGAACTAATAAATCTGGTTCTCCAACCAAAGCAAGACCAATTCCCAAACGCTGTTTCATTCCAAGTGAAAAATGTTTTGTTTTTTTCTTTCCCACATTCTCCAGACCGATAATTCTCAATATTTCTTCAATATAACTTTTTTTCTTTATTCCAAACAGCTTGCATTTGATATTCAGATTTTCATATGCAGTCATATCTCCATAAAGTCCCGGTGCCTCAATCAGACATCCTATCCGTGATCGAACTTTTTGCAAATCCTTTCCCTTGTATCCGAACATCTCGATTTCTCCACAAGTTGGCTTGGAAAGTCCACTGATCATCTTCAGACAAGTTGTCTTCCCAGCTCCATTCCGACCGATAAAACCATAAATAGCACCTTTTTTAATATGCATATTGACACTGCCCACAGCTTTATGGTGTCCATATTGCTTAGTCAAATTTCTTGTTTCCAATAACATTTCGCTCAAGTTTTTCATCTCCTTTTTCTTATCTGCATTTATCATAAAGGAATAATCCTAACCAAACGCAAATAAATAGTAAAAAAAGAGTAAAGATTAAACATGCAGACGATAACCGATTCCCCAGACTGTTTCAATATATTCCTCAGATGTAACTGTTTTGATTTTTTTACGAATATTGCTTATATGTACATCCAGAGTCTTTGTTTCACCCATATAGGGTTCGTCCCACGCATATTCAAAGATGTCCTCTTTGCTGAAAACCTGCTTCGGATTCCTGAGCAGTAATTCTAAAATCGCAAACTCCTGTTTTGTTATCTTAGAAAGTATTTTTCCATCAATTTTGACCTGAAAAGTATCTCTGTTCAATACCATCTTTTTAAATGAAAGATTATGCTCTTCTTCTGTTTCTTTTTCTTCTTTATGACGGAGCTGTACCTGAATTCTCGCCAGCACTTCCCTGATTTCAAATGGTTTCGTTATATAATCATCAGCCCCACTAGTTAAAACCTTTACCTTTTCATCCAAGCTATCTTTCGCAGTCAAAACAATAACCGGAAGATTTCCCTTTTTCCGTATTTCCTCCAGAACTGCTTCTCCTGTAATTCCCGGCAACATCAAATCCAGCAACACCAGTGCATAGCTATGCTCCTGCATATTCAAAAGCAGCTTTGCCTCAGTTCCGGAAAACGCCTGCTCACAGGAATAGCCTGCTTTGGATAATGCTTCCTGAAGCAGATTATTGATATTTGTATCATCTTCTACAATCAGTATTTTCTGCATGATAGTTCTCTCCTCTATTTTACACTGTGAAAACATTATTTTCTTGCATTATACGCTTTTCCCTTTTTTCCCGCAATTACTCCCCACAGATCCCCGGAATTCTCCAGTACATAACATACTTTTTGTTCCAGCTGAACTTATAATTTTCATTATTCCTGTGCTTCCAAGATGCATATATCACTTTTTCCTTACCATTATGCCTTTATTTCTCCATCAGTGCTTTCGCAACCCTTATCCCGCCCACAAATAGAGCCAAACTAGAGCCATTTGATAAAACAAATGCCGGAAGCCCGCATAAATACAGGCTTTCGGCATTTTAATCCGTTATTCAAACTCGGCAATTACTAATCAATTTTGTTTAGAGATTATTTGTTGCCGTGTTCACTTTTCTTTCGATTATTTGATCTATCCATATTGTCCTGCCTATATGGGCTAATGTTATCAGTTTGTTATCGGTGTTGATAACACTCGCTCCGTAACTGTGGATAATAGCAATATGTTCCGATTCAGATTATAAACGGTTTTGCTTAGGAAATCAACCATTTGTTTCTGTATCTTCAATAAGATTTTTCTTTAATGCCGCAATCGTATCCTGGTTCTTTCTCAAAAGCTCTAATTGCCTGTACGCTTTTTCTCTTAATATTTTCAGTCTTTCAATTTTAGGCACTTCCTGTCTTATCAAATCTGCATTTGTATCTTCCAGATTGATAAGCACAACCAATTCTTCTGCTGAAGCAAAATCTCTGATATTAGGAGTTTTCCCCTTTATTCCTTTTTCACTTCTCCATTGTACTGCCGTTTTTCCAAACAAAGCCATATTTAAAATATCTGCTTCTGAAGCATATGTATATGCCATTTCCTGCGGAGATAATGTGGGCGTTATCAAAAATTCTTTTACTGCATCTGTGTGGATACGATAGTTTATTTTTGAAAGTTCTCTCTTTACATCCCATCCAATCGCTAACCGATCTGCTTCATCTTTCTTTAACCGCTGATAATCTTTGATAATATAAAGCTTAAATTCCGGTGAAATCCATGAAGCAAACTCGAAAGCTATATCTGTATGGGCATAAGTGCCGCCATACCGTCCCGATTTTGATACGATACCGATTGCATCCGTTGCTTTTATCCATTGCTGCGGTGTCAGCGTAAAAGCATTATCACCAGATTCTGCTTTAAACCTATCGAATTCGATAGGTTTAAAATTGGGATTGTGAATTTGTTCCCACAAGCCCAAAAATGAAATCGTAGAATGATTACGCATCCAGTTTGCTACCACGATAAAAGCATTGTCTGGATTTTTATATTTTGCAATATCAGTGAGCGAAATGTAAGCGTCTTCATTAACAACATCGCCTATCACTCTGATTTCTGTTCCATTGGCATCTATTTTCATGTTTTTCATCTTGGTTTCCCCCTTTCTACATTACGGACACTCTTTTTCAAAATAATTTTCTAATTTTTCTTTTCAATTTCTCACCATATGTAATTGTCACATCAATTTTCGCAATTGGAATTTGTCGATTTCTTTATTATCTAATCTGTTAGTAATCTATCCAACAGCATCTGCCTATTATTTATAAACATTTCTGTCACCTGATAACTCTCTGTATCCTCATATTCGCACAGATGTATGCATCCATTATCAAAACAATAAATATCTGCATCTGGTATTCCTAACAAAATCGGCGAATGCGTAACTATAATAAACTGTGCTCCCTCTTTTGCACATCTGTATATTTGCATCAACAATGTAAGCTGTCTCTGCGGTGATAATGCAGCTTCCGGCTCGTCAAAAAGATACAAGCCATTGGGATTCATATTATTCTGTGCTAATGCGAGAAAACTCTCTCCATGTGATTTTTCATGATCTAATCCCCATCTTCTTGCCCTTTAGACAAGAAGTATCCTTCACCTTCAGTTCGGGCAATCCCGATTTGTCTCTTTTTCTCTATTATACATCAACAAATATTATTGTAAAATAGAGAGCAAGCCATTTCTTGACTTGCCCTCCATTATGTTTTTACTGGTAAATTATCTCTTTATCCACAATCTCCCTCGCACACGCCTGTATACTCTAGTATTAATCCTAAGTTTCCGTAGATTAAGCAAAAAGTAGCTACTATTAACGGAATAACAAGTGATCTATCTGCTCTCCCTATTGTTCCAAATATCGTGAATGCATTCCGTACATGGCACAACATGTAATGCAGGTTTATTATTCTTAAAAAGAGGATCTATTTCATATACCCATTTAAATGGTTTTGGTTTACATTGACTGTGATTATATACCTTGTCATAATACTGCTTCCATGTATACTTTTCGCCATATTCATCATAGATTTCAACAATATTCTTATTCTTCATGCAAAAATCTTCTAACTGCTTAAAGCTCTTAATATTCTTATGTCTTTGAAATAACGGACGCCATCCACAGCTCAATTTGTTAAGATGAATCTGATATCCTGGATATGGCTCATCTACAAGTTCATATTCGACATCTGTAACTCCATAATTTTTTCAACTGCAAAATTTTCTCGAATCAGTTTCTTACTTTTGCTCATTAGATAAAAATTTGTTCCCATAAACTAAACTCCTTATCTTACCACTCACATGTCTCAACATGATTTTCACTCATTTTCTTCATAACAATATCTGTGATTTCAGTATCTTCCTCATTTGTTTTAATAAGAATCCAGTCATCAAAATAATCAAATATTTTCCGATACTTGTGATAGAATTCCATAACCGATAACAAGCCATTTTCGCTTATATTTTCAAGGATATCCGCTACGCAATATCCTTCTTTATCCAAAAACTCAGCAAACTCCGAATTTTTTTCTCTATAATCCCCCAGAATATAACGAAGTATTTTATCTTGAACTTTTTTACAAAAATCAAATTCATAGTTTTGTTCATCTACATTCTGATCGATCAACTCTAAAGGCATCTTAATCCTAAACGGTCCCGGAATGATATAGTACCATTTGTGATCCAGATCATAAAAATATCCATAATCAATAAATGCAATTCTACTGAAAATACTTCGTTCCGAACAGTCTAACCAAAATGGTTCACCCGTAAGGCTATGTGTTTCAAGCCAACGGTATCCTCCGTATTCGCTTCCACGTCTTCCAATTAATGAGGTCTGCCCCAATCCAAAAAGATATTCCACATCTTCCGGCTCCAGATACCATAATAGAAGCCGTACCCCTACCACTTTATAATATCCACCATTTCCGCTCCATCCATACTGAACATGACCATCCTCAAGTCGTCTTGCAATAATACTTACATCTCCCATATACTCTCTCCATTTCTTTGTTTGTATATACGTAACGTATATACATGTTTTATTTCAAAAGAAATCGTATGTCAAGACATCCCTGACATACGATTTAAAGTGTCACTTATTTTCTTTCAAAGCGGTCATATAGCCCAATAGTCGTTCTTTTTTCCGACTTTCCAGACTTCTGAAACTTTCCAGAACAACCTCTTCGTCTTTATTCATTGCAAATACATAATCCATCCTGCCATCATCATGAACTGTTCCCTCTGCTAATAATTCATTTGGCGTAATATGTAATACTTCACATATTTTAAGTATTTTGTCCGCAGATGGATTTGTTTTTTTCCGTTTCCAATCACTGATCGTACTTTGGGAAATTCCGGTCTGCTCTGAAAATTCTTTCTGACTTAGTCCGTTCTTATCCATTAAAAGGAAGATTCTTTCGCTGATAAGCACTTCAACAACCCCTTATTCAAACTCCTTGCAATTATAACATAATTGTTAAATATTTCTTGTTTTTTTACGGATTTATTTCTTCATAATATCCAAATTCCACACCTTATTTACAGTTTTACCATAAACAGGTATCATACAGGTATCACGAATATACTATCCTTGTTTCATATCAACATCTGACACCTTAGAATAAAAATTGTTAATGTAATTATTGATTATCGGTGTATCTATCGCTATCCGTTTTTCTACATCAGTAAAAGTCATCTCATTCCCAACTATTCCATTTTCTTCAAGGAGTAATGCCCAATCTAATATTTTATTTCTAACAGTACTCATAATTCTATATAACTCACTTTTTGAAACAAAAAACGCATATTTTGTTGGCATAAAATCTATACTGTTATTAAAAAATTCTGTCATTGCCCCATTTACCGAAAAAGCGACTCTATCTTCGCTAGAATTGTATACATCTAAAAGAGAAGATATTGAGTTTGGAATGGGCATTCTTGAAGCTATATCTGCCACTTTTGCAGGTAATATCATTGGAATCCAACCATGATATGGATTCCATGCTTTTATTTCTCCTGTAATATTTCGATATTCTGGAATCTCCTTTTTATAGCCATTTTGCTCTTGATTAAGCCATTCTTCAAATTCTTTTAATTTTAATTTTTTAGCAACAAGATATGCTTTTCGTATCAATGATTCAATAGAGATTTTTTCATCTAATGCTTCTCTTTGAAGTTCAATGACTATACCACCCATATATGCCTCCTACACTCTACTCAAAAGAGTAACAATACCAGAAGCAATTAAACTACCTGCCACACCTATGGACAAGTTTTTAATATCATTTAGCAAAGCCTTTATTCTACTGGGATTTTCTTCTTTTTGCACCAAATCCTCTATTTCGTCGATTTTATTTCGCATTTCCAAAGCATTTTCTCCATACTCATCATCCAAAAAAGAATCATATTTTTTTATCTTCTGAATGATTTCAGCCACTTCAGCATAATCAAACCCTTGATTAACTGATTGAGATTGTGAAGAATTAACCGTACCTTGTTGAATTTGTACACCGGTAACTTCTCCATAAAAATTATTGGTATTATTCGTAATTCTTTGATTTTCTTTCATTTGAATCTCCTTCTCCTTAAAATACTCAATTCCATCTATAGTCAATATAACCTGCACCTCGCCAGAAATAAATACTGTACTATTACTGCTAATACAATTATGTAGTTTCAAATCATCCATTATATTTCCAACATTAAATTCAATGTTTGGAATTTCACTAAACATATCTAATGTACAAGTGACAATATCACTCCCATTTTCTTCTCTTTTTTCCAATACTATTTTCAAAAATTTCTCACTATCTTTACGCAATCCTACGCCTTCCCTCACTATCGTCCTCTTTTTCATTTCTTGTTCTAATTCTTTCTGTAATTTTTTAATACCATTTTTATTCAGCTTTACTGATATAGACATTATGAAAACACCATTTAACCTTTCTGATCCTATTTCTACATGGTGCTAGCACCATGTAATTATATCCACCAAGGAAATGTGCAATCGCTCCTGTTACGCAACCAAAATCCAATTTGAACGGTAAAGGTATAAAGTATCGCCCATATCATTTCGGCACTTCCAAGCCCTTATAAAACAAGCGTTTCAAACCCTCTAAAGCGTAACAACAAAGTCTACGCAATTTGATAAAGGAACGCCGGAACAGGCGTTACCTGCCCCTATGCTTCTCTTTCCTTTTCTGCTGTTTCAGTTCAAACTGTCTCTGTTTCTCTGCTTCCCGCTGTTCCCGGCTCGCAGTCTTGCGTTCAGTTTTCAACTGCTCCTGCTGTAATTTCAAAGCCTGTTGCGACTTCGTGCCTATTCCAGCACTCTGCATCTGTTTCCGCACTTCTCTCTGTACCCGTTTCGGATTGCGACCAGCTTCTTTTACATCAGTTGCCACAGCCGGACTATATTTCAGTCGATAGTAATTTCTCAAAACAAAATCGTATACCTCATAATCTTTCGGCTCCGCCCCGAACGTAACCTTGCATACAGATAATTTTCCCTCCGATATGCGTTCAAACACACCTATCCAGAATGGTTCCTCAAAAAATACTGTCAATCTGCCTGATACTTTGTCCATGACAATTCCTCCTTATAAATTGTACTGAACAAAGAACGGACGACCCAAGGAGGGAGGGCTACTTACACCAAAACTGTGCGGCCGGACTACCTACCGGCTCTATAAGAGATGTTATCCCTTACGTTGTGTTTTTATCTCTGCTCTTTGATTTTAGCATATTATCAGCAATTTTGCCACAAGAAATAAGGGGCACAGCCGCCGCCATGCCCCAAATCCCTACCGTTCCAATGCTCTCTCGATTTTCTGCTTCTGCCCTTTCAAATCATTCTGCTTCTCATACAAGCTCTCACGTTCTTTACAGAGTGACTTCATGTGCTCCAACTGCGTCCGCACTCCCTCCCGGCAATCCGGCTCTATCCGCTTATATTCCCCGGTTATACTTCGTATCTCGTTATTGTTTGATTTTATCTGCTCCGACACACATATCCAGTCAATTAGATTGCGTACTTCCATATCTGTATCATACAAATCTGTTTCTGAAAGGATTTTCGCACACAGCCGAACCATAACTTTTTTCTCCATATCTGTCATTCTATCAATCCCCCCTATCTGCTCATATCAAATACACGTTTCGGACGTTTATTTTCCTTTTCTGCCCATTCCAGGGCCTTAGACCGCTCAACTATCGACTGCACCTGTTCTCTGCCGAAATAGCGTTCCAAACGCCCCAAATCTGCCGTTTTCTCCTGCAATCGGTCAATAATGTCGCTCTGCTCCATGACCTTATCTGTCAGGCGGCTGATCTGCTGTTCCTGCCGGGTAACTTTATCTTTCAGTTTCTTCCCCTGTTCCGCAAGCTGGACGCATTTAATCGTCAATGCTTTTATCGTCTCTTTCAATTTCTCCACAAGCGGAAAAGCTTTTTTATCCTTATAAGCCTTTGCAGACATCAACGCCGCCGGTTCAGGCAGCTGCCACTTCTCATCCTCGTCATAAGCGTGTATGTTCCGTTCCATGACCGCCTTAGACTGAACCATTTTCTCAATATCTCGTTGCAATTTCTTCTGTTGCTTCTCCAATTTCACATTATAAGACAGCAGCTTTTTCTTGTCCTCTGCCAGCGTTGTCGCCTGCTCCTTCAGCAAATCACTTGTTTCCGAAAGTTCCGATACTTCCTGCCGGATTGCTTCGCCCTTCTGCCGTATCTGCTCTGTTTCCTGCACTGCTTTTCTATGCTGAATCTGAATATCTGATAATCGCTCTTTTCCGTCAGAAATAGATTGCTCCAATTCTGCGACTTCCTTTGCCCGCTCCTTTTTCTCAAAGTCCAAAACAGATAAATGCTTTTCATGTGTGCCTTTCTTCTCCCACTCAATCCCATGTTCCAGCATGACAGCGGCAAGCTGTTCTTTCTCATAAGCTACCCACTGATTTAATTCCGTTTCCCGCCTTGTACCGCCTTTAAATCCGAGAGCAGATAACGCCTGTTTCAAAGAAACTCTTGTATTAATCCCCCGCCTGCTTCCTGTCGTATACGGTACAAAATCTATATGCAAGTGGGGCGTTGCTTCGTCCATATGAAGATAGGCACTAAATACTCTTAACGTAGGATTTCGCCGCTGGAAATCCCGCATATATTTATCCAGCACCTTTGCCGCAAGTCGTCCGTTCTCCGTCTTTGCCCCCATGTTGTCCTTATCCCCGATTTGCAAAATAATTTCATGGAATGGCTTTTCCTGCTTGCCGGAACGGATTTTCTCATAATAATCGTCAATCCGGCGGTCACTTCTGGTCTGCTTCTCATTGTACCAAGCGAGTGCTTCATCAAATAATTCGTGATATACGTCCTTAACATTTTCATTGCAGTATTCCACGTTCAGACAGCTTCGCTCCGGGTCAGTATTCTTTGCATGGAATTTTCTGCTATTATGGTTGTCAGAGCCTTTTCCTGTCATAAAGCTGATAGTTCGCTTCAATCAATATCCTTTCTCCCTTTCCGGGCAATCAGCGCCGGATACGGCGCATAAGCTTTGTTACTTTCGTCGAAAGTAACGCAAAAGCACTTTTGACAGCCGTTCCATCCATCAAAAGCTGCCTTTGCGCCCTGCCGGGGCTTTTCCGTCCTACGGACGGGGCGGCTGTTGCCGCCGCTTTACTTCCGCCGCTATAGCTTTTCGGATAGCCGAAAGTACATTTTCTATCGTATATTCATCCCATCCGGCAAGCCATATCAGCATCCGCATTTCTGCCTCAGTCAATTCTATATCTCCGAATATTTCATTGAGTTCGGCAATCCTCCGGGCTTCACTCTCGTAAAAATATTTGTTCACATTCCGGGTTCCCCATTCTGGCTGTCGTATCATACTCGCCCTCCTTTTCAAGACCGCAACAACGCAAGGTCTATATCTTTTGCAACCTTGCAGACACCAAGCCCGCAAATTCTATATACTCTGCATTGTTGCGCTGTTGCCTTATTCCGGCTTGATTTTATCCAGTTCCCAATACCACGAATTGTTTATCCGCTTTGCTCTGATACTCAATTCCTTTTTCGCATTTTCAAGCGTCCGTCTGGATATACCCTGTTCCTCTGCAAGATTGAAAATCTCATTGCTCTGCATGGCATTGTTTGTTTCTGCCACTTCCCGGAGCAGACGCTTCGCCTGTTCCAGCTTATTCGCTTTCGGAGCGATACCGCCCAACACTTCATCAGCGGTAATCTCATAATCTCCGAGCCAGTGAAAACCGTCCTCCGACAACTCAAAGGCTTTCGGGTGCCCAAACGCCGCCAGATTGTTTTTTATCTGGACTACCGCCCTTATATTCGCTTCGCCCTCCACTCTGCCGACCAGCAGGACGCTCCTTGCCACCGCAAAGAAATCAATGGAACCCATGCCCCGATATGCTGCCTTATTTCCAGCCGCTTTGTTCATGTGCCCTACAAGTACAATGGCACATTGATATTTCTCCGCCAAAGTCGCCAACTTCTTTGTCATATCCCTTGCTTCATTTGCCGGGTTCATATCCATACCGCCGCCGAGATACGCCTATATCGGGTCTAAAATCAGTAGCTTCGCCTTTTTCCTTATGACTGCTTCTTCCAGACGTTCATCTATCATGGAAAGTGATTTTATGCTCTCGTCAATGACGGAAATATTTTCACAATTTGCTCCTGCCGTTTCCAAACGGGGCTTAACCGTATCTGCAAGCCCGTCCTCCGCACTCTGGTAAATCACATTCAGCGGCTCCGTCAGTTTCATTTTGCTGTCCAGACCCTCGCCTTTTGACAGCTTCGCCGCTATGTTCAGCACAAACGTTGTCTTACCGTCCCCCGGATCGCCTTGTATAATCGTCAGCTTTCCATAAGGGATAAACAGAAACCACAGCCACGCCACCTCCTGCGACTGTATCTCCGACATTTTAATCATCTGTAATTCTGTTCTCGTTCCTGCCATAATGTCCTCCGTTTTTGAAAAATTCGTTGTCACCGGAAGAAACCTCTGCTATACTTGAATTGTGATTGTTGATAACAGAGGTTTTCCAGTTATCACAGCCCTAACAGTTGCCGCTGTCAGGGCTTTTTTCTTCGCCTTGCCACAGATACCTTGCACCGTCCAACATCCAAAGAATTGCTTTCAGCATATCTTCATAGGCTTCCCGCAAATCTCTGATTTCTTCGGAAGTAATCCCCGGCTTTTTGCCATCAATTTGCTCCGCCAGTTCCACCAGACGATTCTCCATTTCCTGCAACCGTTCCACAATCTGATAAACTGTTTCTTTCTTGCCTACCACGCACACCCGGTTATAAATGCAGGAACGGACAAAATAATCTGTTTTCTTCATGTCGCTTGTGAAAATCTTTGCTTCGATTTCTTCCCTCTCTCTCAGAGAGATACAGAAACTGATTGTCGGATATTTGTGTGTGCCGCTCATTCCTCTGCGCCCTCCTTAAATTCTTCATCCAGCAATTTTGCCATTTGTGTCTGTTCCGTCGGGAACATATGAGCATAGCGATAAGTAATATCCACGCTTTCATGCCCCACCCTGTTTCCGATTGATACCGCCGAAAATCCCATGCTGATAAGCAGTGATACATGGTAATGTCTCAAATCGTGTACTCTTATCCGCTTTACTCCACTTTCTTTAATTCCTCGCTGCATTTCATGCTCCAGATAATATTTTGTAATGGGAAACAACCTGTCGTTCTCCTGCAACTCATATGAGCTGTCTATATAATCTTTGATATCTGCAGCCAGAAACTCTGGAATGGTAATCACTCTCTTGCTCTTCGGTGTCTTTGGTGGAGTGATCACATCTTTCTTGCCAAGACGTTGATATGATTTTGTGATAGTAATTGTTCTCTTTTCCAAATCTACATCTTTCGGATTCAGGGCCAGAAGCTCTCCCAAACGCATTCCTGTCCAATACAAAGTCATAAATGCCATATAAGAAAGTCTTTTGTTCATGACACTGTCGATAAACTTCCTAAATTCCTCTCCTGTCCAGAAATCCATTTCTTCTGCCTTGCTCTTACCCATACTTCCGGCTTTTGCACAGGGATTACTTTTCAAATCATAATATCGAACTGCATAATTAAAGATTGCACTCAACTGATTATTAATTGTTTTCAGATAAGTGGGTGAATACCCCATTTTAATCAATTCATTCTGCCATTGACGGATGTCAGCTGCAGTAATATCATTTACCCGCTTATTCCCGAAATACAGGAGAATTTTCAGCTCCACGATATACTTTTTCGTTCTTATGGTATGCTCCCGCAGGCGAGTTTCCATATCTGCACAATACATCTTCCAAAAATTCTCAAACTTCATATCAAAGTCTGCTTTTTGTGTAATAAGGAAATTCCGAAGCCATTCCTCGGCCTCTCTTTTGGTCGCAAAACCTCTTTTAGTGGATTTCCGGCGTTTCCCCTGCCAATCCGTATAACGATACTGAATCAACCATTTCCCTGTTTTCTTGTCTTTTTCCGCTTTCATCCGACCACCTTCTACACACTGAAGCCATACCAGCGTTTTTCAAAATATCTTCTGGAAACTTTGCCCGCAATCACCAGAAATCCCTCTTTTTCCAGTTCCTGATTCAGCTTACGAATCAGCTTGTACGCATGACCTACAGAAACACCCAACATTTCTGCGAGTTCATTTGCAGTAATATAAATCTTGTTGTTTTCTTCCATATATGCATCCTCCTTTTCTTTTTATAGCGTTATCGCTACATTTTATGCTTCCATTATATGTAGCGACTTCGCTATTGTCAAGTATTTTGAAATGCCAGTAGAAAATTTTTTTCAAACATGGTATAATGTAGCCATCTCGATACATGGAGGACGATGAAAATGACCATAGGAGAAAAAATCAAATACTGCAGAAAGCAAATCGGCATCACGCAAGATAAACTGGCTGAGTTGACCGGCATCCATCCGGTTTCTATCCGAAAATACGAAACCAATAAAATGCAGCCACAACCTCCTCAGTTAGAGAAAATTGCAGCTGCACTCGGTGTCAGTTATAATGCTTTGAATGGCAGTGATACCGCCGGACTTCGTCTGGAAACAGTCGGTGACCTGATGGGCGTACTTATGGTGCTTTGTAATTCCGGCATCCTCCAAATCAGTGGGGAGAGAGGGGAAAATAAGATATTAAAAGATGATACTGTATCCATCCATCTGAATCCAGTTCTTTCTTCTTATCTCGAAATCGGATATACCACCAGAGGGAAAGCACATACGCTGTCTTTGCAGGACGCTTTGTTAAATATCAGAAGTTATAAGGTGTTTAATGACTTGTTGAAATGGGAAAAGATGAATTACCTCTACCAGAGTGCTTTGAAATCCGCTGGAGATAATCCAAATGAAGCTACGCAAGCAGCTATAGATGAAATAGCAGAAACAAAAGAAAAAGTGGAATTGGAATTGCAGAGATCAGAAATAAGATTAATTCCTTAATATATCCGTTTAAAAATAAGGAGGAATAAACATTTGATACCATATAGTCCACCTTCTTTTCTCGAAGATTGCTTTATTCTTTCGAAAAGAATTGAAGGTAAAAAAACTTGGAAATCCCGAGATGGAAAAAGACTATATCAGTGGGATTCACAGCATGGTGACGTAGAAATCTATAGTGCTAAAAACGGAGTACATCTTGGATCCGCTGATAAAATCACAGGTCGAACAATTAAACCAGCAGTAAAAGGGAGGAAATTAAGTGATGTCTAATTTTATCAATGATGTTATTAATGCAGACGCAATATTAGATGAAATTGATGATTATATAGAAAAATGGCATGACTCAGATACAGATTGTAGTGTATTTGAATATCTTGGTATGACAGAAGAAGAATACTTTCTTTGGGTTGAAAATGATTTCTATCTTAAATATATCATTTCAGCTCACGAAAAAGACATTAATATTAATGAATTACTTAAAGAAGAATATACTTCTAAATTAGTCGCTCGTTCTTCATCACCGGAAGAAGCAAAAAAGATTTATAATTGGCTTAAAGAAAAAGGAATGATTGAATAATGAGTATAGAATTAGCACGAAAAAGAGCAAAAAAATTTTTTCAATATCATAAACTATCACTACCAGTAAAAATAGATGAACTCTTGAAGCATTATGCCGACGTTAAAGAAGCCTATATTCCTGTTGATGGTGATGCCATCTGCCTCAATAATGACGCCCCCCTCATTATTATAAAAAGCAATATGTCTCCTTTACGTAAACGATTCACATATGCACATGAGCTAGCTCATTTGCAAATACCTTCACATACCGGAATGATTTCATGTACAACAGAATTTTTAAATGAAATTGATATAACAGAGTATTATCAAATGGAACAAGAAGCAAATGCTTTTGCAGCAGAGCTACTTATGCCTTCATCCTGGTTACAATCCTTAATAGCACAACATAATAACAAAATTACAACATTAATAGACGATATATGTCAAAGAGCGATTGTTTCATTGCCTGCCGCAATATATAATATAATACCACTACTTCCTGCAAATTATCTATTTATAATCAATAACAAAATTAATAATTATTCACATATGAAATATGGTTCTAATAGTCCTAGACCTTTTTTACTGGAAAATCCCAATTACACGCTTGATAATAATTGGCTTGCAATTAACTGTTTAGATACTGAAAATATTGATACTGACATAATGAGCGTCAAAATATATCATTTCAAAAATATACTTGATGAAACTACCATACAAAAAATTGCAAAGCATATTTCAACTAAATCTCATTGTGCCACTATTTGCAATAAACTTGTATCTTCCTCAAATATTAATTATGCTCATTTATTTAAAAATCTTAGACAATATCTATTACCAGGAACCATATTAAAAATAGAAGTTGTTTCATCACATAACTATAAATATATTTTTGCTCCTAATACATATATCCATTCTCCCTATCAAAACAACATTGATACAGATAACTGGTACAGCCAAAATTGTATTTATCACACAACTGCTTCTGGCAAGCATATAAAAATTACCGTCTGGTATTGTCGTGCTGATTACAAATTCACTGGAAACACACATGATAGAAGGGATTCTAAAACTATTTTACATAATATTATTGATTATTATTATCCAGACAAAAAAGAACGTGCTAGCCTATTCGGTCGCATAAATGGAATCATAGGGAATCTAAATAGTTCTCAGTGTTCTTATTCTAAACAAGAATTTTATAATATATTAAAACAAAAATTTCTCAGTCGTTCTGATTTAGAATGGATTACCAACACTGAAGAGTTTGATCAATTTCTTTTTCGAAAAAACAGAAGAAATATTTCAAAAGAAAAATTAATTTTTATACTCAATCTGCACTCAAACCACACAACAAGAGCCCGGAAACCCGCATAAATGCTGGATTTCCGAGCTCCATTTTAAAGTGTACCCTTTA
>NZ_LR698973.1:3130840-3149914 GCF_902381825.1 Pseudocoprococcus catus | reverse complement strand
ATTTAACTGTTATCAAATTGTTATCAAAAGACTTCTCGAATTGCCGCAAACCCGCATAAACACTGGGTTTCTTCGACCTCTCGTGTTCCGGGGCACACCCTATTATTCTCAAAGGGCAAAATCCAGTATCCTGTCATCCTGCACCACCGCTGCTGCTCATCCTACTGTAAAACCCTACTGCAACCCACCCGATATTACAGCATAATGCCACAGTGGCATATCGCAGTGGCAATCTATATAACATCCACCCCAACATCGTCAAAACATCATTCCACAGCATCATATCGCAGTATTACTCACACAGTATCACTTACACGATACCCCACGCAACACCAGTAAATATCAGTGTTTAGCAGTATTTTCAGCCTTTAAATTTACAGTCCTTAAACATACACAGTGGCATGGCCGTTGCCGATATATCATCGCTGTGGACGTCCTCGATTTATGCACCCAAATCACAGGTGGACAACAACGGATTAACCGTGGCAGAAGTAACCAAAAAGAACAGCAACAGAGATACGCTGCGGTATGATCTCTGTTGCTGTCAGGATAATCATTTTTGCCTTTTACAGGATAATGAGGTGTGCCCTGTGACATCTCGTTTTATTCGAACTCGATGGTCGCCGGAGGCTTTCCCGTGCAATCGTACATAACTCTGTTAACACCTTTTACTTCATTAACAATACGATTTGTAACCTTTGCAAGTACTTCCCATGGGAGCTGTGCAGCTTCTGCTGTCATGAAGTCACTTGTGTTGACCGCACGAAGTGCAATAGCATAATCGTAGGTTCTGAAGTCACCCATGACACCGACAGAACGCATATTGGTCAGTGCTGCAAAGTACTGTCCAAGACCTTTGTCAATGCCTGCCTTGGCAATTTCTTCGCGGTAAATGTAATCTGCTTCCTGTACGATCTTAACTTTCTCTTCGGTAACTTCGCCGATGATACGGATACCAAGACCAGGGCCAGGGAATGGCTGACGGTATACAAGGTACTCAGGAATACCGAGTTCCAGACCTGCTTTGCGGACTTCATCCTTAAAAAGCATTCTTAATGGTTCAATGATCTCCTTGAAATCGACAACATCTGGAAGACCTCCCACATTGTGGTGGGACTTGATAACAGCAGACTTACCGAGACCACTTTCGATCACGTCCGGATAGATTGTTCCCTGTACAAGGAAATCAACGGAACCGATCTTCTTCGCTTCTTCTTCGAAGACACGGATAAATTCTTCACCAATAATCTTACGTTTCGCTTCCGGTTCTGTAACACCTTTCAGTTTGTCATAATATCTCTGCTGTGCATTAACACGGATAAAGTTCAGTTCATAAGGGCCATCAGGGCCGAAAACAGCTTCAACTTCATCGCCTTCGTTCTTGCGCAGAAGACCATGGTCAACAAACACACATGTCAGCTGTTTGCCGATCGCTTTTGACAGAAGAACTGCTGCAACGGAGGAATCAACACCGCCGGATAATGCGCAAAGAACCTTGCCATCGCCGATTTTCTCACGGAGAGACTTGATGGTTGTCTCAACGAAAGAATCCATCTTCCAGTCACCAACGCATCCACAGACGTCATAAACGAAATTGTGGAGCATCTTCATACCTTCCTTGGTATGCATAACTTCCGGATGGAACTGGGTAGCGTATAACTTCTTCTCAGCACATTCCATAGCTGCAACAGGGCAGACAGGTGTATGGGCTGTAATACGGAAGCCTTCCGGTACTTCCTTGATATAATCGGTATGACTCATCCAGCAGACGGTTGTATCTGCAACGTCGTGGAAGAGGACAGAAGTTGTATCAACTTCAACATCTGTATGGCCGTATTCGCTGACAGGTGCAGTTGCTACTTCACCGCCCAGTGTGTAAGCCATCAACTGAGAACCATAGCAGATACCCAGGATTGGGATGCCAAGTTCAAAAATAGCTTTTTCATAATGAGGAGAAGTCTCATCATAAACACTGTTCGGACCACCTGTAAAAATAATACCCTTTGGATTTAAGGCTTTAATCTCGTCCAGTGTCTTAGTATATGGAAGGACTTCACAATATACATTACATTCTCTGACTCTTCGTGCAATTAACTGATTATACTGACCACCAAAGTCAAGTACAACAACCATTTCTTTTGCCATGGTGTTCCCCCTGTATCTATAATTGAAATATTGAATAGTTGTGCATGCTTCATAACCGTTCGTCTACTTAAGAAAAGTTAATACAATATGAAGTGCGTTTTGACTAGATTTTACACTATTTAAAAGTAAAATACAAGAGTCAGGTATAGCTTTTTCAAAAAAGAGAATAACATTAGAATAATGTTTTTTCCTGCACTTCTTCATAAGCAGCCGTATTGCCGCGCTGAATCCTTATAAAATCATCATCTATCGCTTCACCATATTCCCGACCATTCTCTGTATTCTTCCGATACAAGACATACTGTACATTCTCCGTGCATACCACACCATTCAAATCAGCTGCAACCGGAAGAAAAGCCTGAATTCTGATATCGTATCTCTGACCACCTGCACTCAAAAGAATGCGCTTCTCTTCCTCTATTTCTTCAATCAGCGCCTGCTCACAATCTATGCCCGCATTCTCAAGCACCTGCTCCACAAAGCGCTCTATCCATTGGTTCGGATTATCTATTTCAATGTTGTTAATAATCTTCATTGTTCTCTCCATTTCATATTTAAAACTCACTTAAATCCGGGAAGACTCTGCTGTCCGCTATTCCCTGACACCTGCTGCATACGCACCCATATTCACATCCAACAGCTTTCGTGCCGGCGGAAGCATCGCATTCTCATACTGCACTCTCCACTGAACAGAAGGATCCATATGTCCACCCCTGAATCCATCAATAGAATCCCCGGACTTAATCGGATTGCCAGAAGCAAAAATATAGGCAAGAATCTGATAAGCATGGGCAACAACCGCATTGGGATTCACACCATGAAAATGATACTGGATATCCGGCAAAGACAACATGCTCATTCCCACAGAATCCACAATCATATCCCCTGCTCCCTGAATATTGAACAATCGGACATTCACTGCATAATAAATAAAACGAGACTCCATCGGCAGCCGGCATCGGATCAACTTCTCCCTTGTAAACATCTTCTTGGAACTGTCAAATACAACCGCCCTACAGGATGGAAACAGTTCCATCAACGCCTCCACATACTGCACCAGCATCTCAGCACGTTCCTTATAATTCAAGCCTGCTGCCATCATATCTGATGCTGCAACCTGCCAGGTACATTGCTGCAGAATGTCATCACATTCGGGGCAATCCCAGGTCTGACTTTTCTCCATGCCATCCATCACAGGCGCCGTTATCGGCTTGCATCCCATAATCAATAGCTGCGGTGATATATCTTTATTCTCTTTTGCATAATGAACACTGTACTGACTGGCAGAAAAGCCAATGACCTGTGCATCATAGCAAAAGCACTCACTTCTGCCCAAATGTCGATTCATCACATCCTGCACCGTCTCACGGTCCGGCATCTCACATTTATCTTCCATCAACATACGAATACCAAAAACAGCATCCGGACGTTCCGTCACACATTCAAGATTTTGCTTGATAATGTCTTTATCTTCTTCAAATGATCCCATCACAATACCTTTCTATTCTTCTAATCTACACACTGCCCATTTATTATACCTTAGATTCCGATGCGTTAAAATACACTTTGCACAATTATGTAAAAAAACGACTAAACCTGCCGTTTAATCGTTTTTCCCGTTCATGCTGTTTTCAGCAGTGATGTAATTTCAAAATACTCAGCCACGACCACAGTATCGCCCAATAGCCTCACGAATGACCTCTATATCCAATGGTTTTGTAAAGTGTTCATCCATCCCGGCTTCCCTGCTTTTAGCGATGTCATCAATAAATGTATTGGCCGACATGGCAAAAATAGGCACCGTTTTGGCGTCCTCCCGCTTAAGGCTACGTATCCGCCTGGCGGCCTCCAGTCCATCCATCACCGGCATCATAATGTCCATCAAGACAATATCATAGGCATGCGTTTCTGACTGTTCAAACAATTCTACAGCCTGAGCACCATTCCATGCCCTATCAACCTGCATGTGCTGTTCTTTCAGTAAAAACTCAGCGATCTCCATGTTCATTTCATTATCTTCAACAAGTAATGCTCTAAGCCCTTCCAGATTCGCTGTCTCATCTGCGTGGATCGCTCGATCGTAATGACAGGATACAATGTCAATCTCCAACGGAAGTCTGACCGTAAATCGGGTACCGACGTTCTTCTGACTCCAAAAATCAATGGTACCACCCATCAGTTCGATCATTCTCTTGGTAATCGGGAGTCCCAGACCCGTTCCATCATACTTGCTCTTGACGCCATCGGATTCCTGTGAAAAAGGTTCAAAAATATGCTGCTGATAAGCCTCACACATCCCAATTCCCGTATCCTCACAGACAAATTCAAACCACGATCGATCCGGTCTGTCCGCAATCTCCCTGCACCGAAGCCAAACTCTGCCGCCCCGCCTGTTATACTTCACCGCATTATTCAGCAAATTCATCAAAATCTGCTGAATATGTGCAGGGCTGCCAATCAAACATGAATGCGTCAGCACCTCATTATCCACATTAAAATCAATCCCATCTTCCATGGCCTGCACTTTTATAACTCGACAGACGCGATCCAGCAGCGCAGTCATCTGAAATGACTTATGCTCCAGAGTCATCTCACCGGATTCCAGCTTGCTCATATCCAACACACTTTTGATCATCTCCAGCAAATATCCCGACGCCGTCAGTATCTTGTTCCTGCATTCCTGTTGCTTCACCTGATCATCCGGAAAAGCCCCGGCGATTCTGACATAGCCATTGATAGCATTGATCGGTGTCCGCATGTCATGACTCATCCTACGCAAAAAATCGGTTTTCGCCATATTCGCCCGCTTTGCCTCATCTGCCATCTGAATCAGCTGGTTCTGATAGTTCTGTTCGACTTCCTGCAGTCTCTTCTCATAATCCGCCCGTAATCGTTCATATTCCGGCATTGTATTGATCGTCTCGTTCATCCTCATTCACCCCGATAGTCTCCCTTTTATACTTTGCCTCTCCGTTCTCTCAAAGCATAAAAAAGAACAGTCCCTTTTGATTGAACTGCTCTCATTTCTTCAAACTGCGTATGAATGATAATAAAATCTCTTTCTCCTTTACATCCAGCCCATCCCACACTTCCAGTATCTCACTCTGTTCATCCGTCAAATCCAACCGACTCCCATCCTCTGAGAAAAATTGTGCCAATGTAATATTGAATGCATCACATATCCGCTCCAGTGTGGGAATGGTAGGGATACTCTTCTGACTTAATATATTGCCCAATGCAGTCTGTGTCATGCCTGTAATCTGAGACAAACGATACTTCGTATATCCCCTCTTTTCACTCAACCCTGCAATCCGGTCCGGAATATACTCTTCTACACCCAAGTAATATACACCTCTCCTCTGGTCTATGATACTAACATTGTACCCAGAAATCAGCATATTTATTAGAGATGTAAAACTTGAGTATCTACTCTATTCCAATGGAGCATTCATGTAAAAAAAAGAAATTTCACTCAGTCCAATAATTTTTCTGTTTTTATTATACCAGAAAAATATATGATATAACAGTCCATTTTATAAATTTGCAAAAGTACAGAATTTCTCTGGTCAATCCGGCCAGTATCTGATAAAATACATAAATATACGTGAAGATTAACCCTATTTTGGAGGCGAACATGGAGATAATTGCTGTACCTTTGATTATATTTTTGCTGATGATTTTTGTTACCAGTTTCTTCTTCACAATGAAGAAAAGGCTGGTGGGATGTCTGATGCTGATTATTCTGATTGCCGGAAGTGCAGCCCTTGGTTATATGCTGATTACCGGTGTCATCACTCTGCCCATTTAAAACACTGTCCCGGACTCTGATGCATTACTGGCAAAATCATGGGGTGTCATACAATTTTCAATACGTATGACACCCCATGTTTTTAGTTTTTCTCGTTTCTCTATAAATTCAGGCTCTGTACCCAGGCTTTGACATCAGCCTCAGATACCTTGCCGTTGAACATCCGCCCATTTTCAACCTTTGCTCCAGGTACAAGTTTCTTCATACCCTCGGCTGTCTTACCAAGACCGCTGCCGCCGGATGTCGCAAAGAGAATAATTCTCTTGCCTGTAAAATCATAGCTTTCAAGGAAAGTATCAATGATGCTCGGTTCACGATACCACCATATAGGGAACCCAATGAAAATATTCTGATACTGATCCATGTGTTCAACTTTGCCGTTTATGGCCGGTCTTGATGACGGGTCATTCATCTCAACGGTACTTCTGCTTTTCTTCTCCATCCAGTTCAGATCGGCTCTGGTATAGGGAACTTCCGGTTTGATCTCATACAGATCAGCCCCTGCTGCCTGTGCAAGAATCTTTGCCGCATTGGCGGTTACACCACTTGCTGAAAAATAGGTCACTAATGTCTGACTCATATTGATACCTCCCATTCTGTTCTCATCTTGACATTGAGCAATATTTCTATTTTGTATTATAGTCTTTTTTGACCGCAATATCAATGTTCTAGCCTTTATTATCTTTCAGAAGATACTTCACTCACGGCTATTGTTTCAATTCCTGATACCAGCTCTCAGCCATACCGCCCTCCCGACTGTTAATGAAAATCGTATACTCCGGCATCTTAATCTCAAGTATCGGCGTCACATCCAACGTCACATACATCTGACATTTGCCGGCCTCTTTGCCTTTAAATTTACCCAGATACTGCTTACCGTCGGCTGATCCGTTAACTTTATAGAAATTGTCATCCGGCAGTGCATCCAAAAGCTGCATGTCTTCTATCTCATCTCTGTCAAATGAAATATTCGAATACCCGGATGTAATGGCCACTGTATTGTCTGTCACCTGCATGCGCACAGGTGTAAAGTCAATTTTCAAAAGCCACAGACAAAATACCGCCATCATGACGATCAGCAGCCCATAAGTAATACCTGTTATGACTTTCCCTACCGTCCTGCCTAAATTCACGGTATAATTCATACTGCTGTAGCGGTCCTGTATAAACAGCCGTCTGTCATCCGGATTGCTGTACCAGCCATTTCGCCAGTAATAATCGTCATCAATATACATCGGTGCTGTATCCTGCTTCAAAAGTGCCTCTTTCCGGCGCCTGATGATAAAAAAGAGTACAATCATCACGATTCCCGCCGCCGATTCAAAAAGCGCATACAACCCCAGCCAGCTCCAGTCCATCCATTTGCCTGATAGCAGCGTCCCGGCAATTGGCCAGAAAGCCAGTGAATTACATATACTGCTGGCCAGAAAGCCAACGGACGTCATACGTTTCTCTAAACAATTTACCTGAAAATTGATATCCGAATGTTCACTGTAAATCTTATTGCCCATTTTGTCGTAAAACAAAGCTACTCCCAACAGGCAGCCACAGACAAGTAAACAGCACACAAAGATAATCCAGCTCTCTGAATTGATAGCCATGGCATGCCAAAGCCCCGGTATCACCAACGGCCCGCAGAGCACAATCAACGGCAGCGCATGACAAATCATCGGCACTGCCATTTGGGCTGTTCTGGCGGCTGTCTTTGTATCCACGGCACTTGTCACCTGCTCTTCTTCTGATGTCGCCTCATACCAGCCCTTTTGCATCTTCAATTCATACATATGCCGGTGTGTCTGCCAGACTTTGCCCATAACACCGATGAAAAAGGCCGTCATCCACACAGTCCATGCAATAACAAAGATGGACATATACCACATTCCCAGAAAACAAATCACCGTTCCAATGGCAAAATGCCAGCGATAAAAAGCCTTCATCCATGACTGATATTTTTCAATCATCGTCTTCACTTCCGGCAGTTCTGATGCCTTCTCCGGCACATGAACACCAAATAGCATTCCCTGACGATAGGCCACTTTGCAGCTGTAAACCAACTTCGTAACCCCCACCATCAGCCAATCCGTCAATATCATAATGATCGTTACTATCATTCCGGCACCATCTCCATTTCCTCAAAGATGTGCTGGCAGAACTGTATAAACTGTCCCTTATCCATCCCGCGGATTTTGGCTTCCGCAGTCAGAAGCTCCAACTCATCCTCCAGTTTTTCCTCAAAAGCAGCCTGCTGCGTGGGATATTCTTTCTCCGGTATACAGACAATGCTGCCCTTTCTCCGATCCGTCTCTATAAATCCTTCTACTTTCAACAGCTGATAGGCTTTGCTCACTGTCATGGCATTCACTCCCAGGTCCGCCGCCATCTGACGCACTGTAGGTAGTATCTCTCCCTGTTCAAGTTCTCCCTTGCCAATGCCTTTAACAATCTGATTGCGCAGCTGCAGATAAATCGGCATCTCCGATCTGGAATTAATTTTAATAATCATCGCCTTCTCCTCCTATTATTTATATTATATATCATAATACAAATAATACAAGCGACACTTTATACAAAACATGAAAACCATTTTCAAATTCTATTGACTTTTTTATTTTTTATGCTAAAATGAAATCAATTTTCAAATTGAAGGAGACGGTTTCTATGAGTAAAAAGGCGCCTTACCGCACCAAACAAATGACCGAGCTTCTTACCTTTTTAAAATCTGTACCTGGACGTCATGTGACAGTCAATGATATTTCCAAGCATTTTGCACAAATGCAGATTTCTGTTGGCACCACCACCATTTATCGTCATCTTGAGAAGATGGTAGATGAAGGACTGGTAGCAAAATATATCATCGATGGCACAAGCAGCGCTTGTTTTGTCTACATCGGCGATACTGATTCAACCTCTGAACAGACCTGTTACCACTGCAAATGCGAAAAGTGCGGGAAAGTCATTCACCTGCAGTGCAATGAAGTGGCGGTTTTACAGCAGCATCTTGCCGAACATCATAACTTCCAGATGAATCCACTGCGTACCGTATTTTATGGTATCTGCAGCGAATGCAGAAACAGTACGAACTAATCAGAAGCTTTGTTTGAGGAAAGGAGGAAATGCAATGTGCACTGCCCACAACACAATGAAAAAGAGAAATCTGGCCACCATCTTATGTATCATGCTCATTTTTGCGACAATGTTTTCATTCTTTTTTATTATTGAAGAAGCGAATCATCATTGCAGCGGCCAGGATTGCCCTGTCTGTGCCTGTATCCATCAGGCTGAACGGACGCTCAGAAGTCTTGACGGCGGGGTTTTCCACCAGACGGTTTTCATGCCTTTCTGCGCATACCTCCTTCTAATCCCAGCTTTTCAATCCTTCTGTCTTCCTGCTGTCTCTCTTGTCAGTCAAAAGGTAAGGCTCAACGATTAAAATAATCCGTTTGAAGGGTGTGTTTTTTTTAATTTTCACTCGCACCCCTTTATTTTTGTACCCTTTTTTCAAATTTCAAACGGAGGTTTTTCTTATGAAAAAATATTTATCACTTTTTCTTGTATTTCTTATGACTTTATTTTGTTTTTCCGGCTGCGGCAGCCAGCAAAATACTTCTGAAACAGCTTCATCTGCTGCTGAGACTGCAGCATCCATGGTCACAAAATCTGATCTGACCAATACAGCCAAACTCAAAATTGTCACAACAATCTTTCCTGAATATGATTGGGTCAAATCTATCCTTGGCGATCAGACTGAAAATGTTGAACTGACCATGCTCCTTGATAATGGTGTGGATCTTCACAGCTACCAGCCTACAGCAGATGATATTGCCAAAATTTCCGACTGCGATTTGTTTATTTATGTTGGCGGCGAATCTGATGGCTGGGTAGATGATGCCTTAAAGAATGCATCGAATAAAAATATGAAAGTCGTTAATCTTCTGGATGTCCTTGGTGACAGCATCAAGGAAGAAGAAGTTGTTGAAGGCATGGAAACTGAAGCTGAAGAGGAAGAAGCAGACGGAGAAGAAGAACCGGAATATGATGAACATGTATGGCTTTCTCTCAAAAATACAAAAACATTGTGCTCTGCCATTGCATCTAATCTGGAAGCAATTGATCCTGACCATGCAGACATTTACAAAACAAACGTCTCAGACTATATCGATGCATTAACAGATCTAGATCAGCAGTATCAGACAGCTGTCAATGATTCCAAGCAGAAAACACTGCTTTTTGGTGATCGTTTTCCATTCCGTTATATGGTGGATGATTATGGTTTAAACTATTATGCTGCCTTTGTGGGCTGCTCTGCCGAAACAGAAGCCAGCTTTGAAACCATCACTTTTCTGGCGCAAAAAGTAGACGAACTTGATCTGAAATATGTCATGACAATCGAAAAATCAGATCAGAAAATTGCCAATACCATTATCCAGAATACCAAGGATAAGAATCAGCAGATTCTGACGCTTGATTCCATGCAGTCTACAACCTCTGATGACGTTGCCAATGGAACAACCTATCTGTCTGTTATGCAAAATAACCTGACTGTATTAAAACAGGCGCTTCAGTAACAGGAGGATTATTATGACACAGATTACCTGCCGGGATCTGACCATTGGTTATGGTTCACGTATTATCCTGAAGCATCTTAATTTTACTGTTAATGAGGGGGATTATCTGTGCATCATCGGAGAAAACGGCTCTGGAAAGTCTTCTCTGATGCGCACAATTCTCAACCTTCAGAATCCCATCAACGGTCAGATTCTATATGATCATCAGATTCAGCAAAACGGTATCGGTTATCTGCCTCAACAGACATCTCGTCAAAAAGATTTTCCTGCATCCGTTCGTGAAATCGTCCTTTCCGGATGTGACCGACGCAGCGGCTTTCATCCTTTTTATCATGCTTCTGATAAAAAGAAGGCTGTCACTGCCATGCAGCAATTAAAAATTACACATCTGGCTCATCGATGCTATCGCGAACTGTCCGGCGGCCAGCAGCAGCGTGTACTGCTGGCTCGGGCATTATGTGCCACGAAAAAAATTCTTTTTCTTGATGAACCGGTTTCCGGCCTTGATCCGGAAGTCACCGCTGATTTCTATGCTTTAATCCGACACTTAAATCGACGTGAAGGGATTACCATCTTGATGATATCCCATGATCTGCAGGCAACAGCCGCAGATGCCACCCATATTCTCCATCTGGGAACACCATTTTTCTATGGTTTAGCTTCAGACTATTTTCATTCGGAGGTACACACCCATGACCGCCTTATTTGATAAATTTCAGCTCTACTTTCAATATCCCTTTGTCTGGTATGCACTGATTGTAGGTGTTTTGATTGCCTTATGCTCCTCACTGCTTGGCGTAACCTTGGTATTAAAAAGATTCTCTTTCATTGGTGACGGACTTTCTCATGTAGCTTTTGGCGCCATGGCTGTCGCATCTATTCTGAATCTCACCAATAATATGCTGTTCATCCTCCCAGTGACAGTTTTATGTGCGATTCTTTTACTAAAAACCGGTCAGAATACCACAATTAAAGGAGATGCCGCCATTGCCATGCTCTCTGTGGGTGCGCTGGCCATCGGCTATCTTCTGATGAGCATCTTCGCCACCGGTCCCAACCTCTCCGGTGATGTATGCAGCACCCTTTTCGGATCAACATCTATCCTGACGCTTTCCCAGTCCCAGGTTCACTTATGCTGCGCACTTTCAGTGATTGTTGTCATCCTGTTTGTGCTCTTTTATCATAAAATTTTTTCTATTACCTTTGATGAAAATTTTACCAAAGCCATCGGCATCCGCACATCAATGTACAATTTGCTGATTGCTGTTATTACAGCTATCATCATCGTACTTGCCATGAATCTCGTAGGTTCTCTGTTGACTTCGGCATTAATTATATTTCCTGCACTGTCAGCCATGCGGATTTTTAAAACATTTTTCAGTGTTACCTTGTGTTCCGTCCTTCTCTCCGTTTTCTGCGCATTTTTCGGAATTCTATTGTCCATCCTGGCAGGAACACCGGTCGGTTCCACCATTGTTGCTGTTGATATTACCGCATTTCTGATTGCCTGCATAATTCGGAGACTTAGAGGAGGTCAATAAATTTGAAAAAAAAATTACTTTTTTGTATCTGTTTTTTTGTACTGCTTTCTGCCGGATGCAGTCACTCCTCCGCCCCGGAAAGCGCTGCTGATCATGCCGTTTCCGAAAAGGATACCATCACCATCAGCAGCTCATCCGATACAATTGCAGTCCAGGAAGAACAGACCTACAATCAGCTTGAAGATACAGCCTCAGATACGTCGCAGTCTTCCCAGACCATCGCTGCGTCCGAAGATTCCGATGTAGACTATAATCTGACCACAATGGACAGTGATATGGTTTATGCCACTGTTTTTCAGATTACAAACCATCCTGAAGACTATGTCGGAAAAACATTCCAAATTGAAGGTATTTTCTCCAGTTCCTATGCCGATACACTGGATCGTTATTTCTACTATTGTATTATTAAAGACGCCCTCGCCTGCTGTGCCCAGGGGCTTGAATTTGTCCTTTCAGACAGTGAAGAGCTCTCCCCTGAGGATTACCCGGCGGAAGGAACGGAGATTATTGTGAGAGGCACTCTTGAAGCATATACAGAACCCGGATTTTCTGTTTCCTATGGGCGTCTGGTTGATGCCTCTTATACCTTTGTTTCTTCAGAGCCATAACATTCCGCCACCATTATATCCAAATATAACAAAAACTGCAGTTCAGGTATCTTTGCCTATCTGAAACTGCAGTTTTTATTTACGCGAGCAACGACCGAAACGGAGTGTAGAGGCCGCGATAACTTGAGAAACTCGCGGAGCGTGTTTCTCATAGTTGCTGATGAATATAGAGCTATAACTATTTTTCCTCTACATGAAGAATAAGTTTGCCCATAATCTTCAACCCATCCATCAGCTCATGGGCTTTTCTTGCTTCTGATAACGGCAGATCCATATAAAAATGCGGCACGATTTCCCCGGAAATAATCCGATCCATGCAGATTTTGCGGATCTTTGCCAGACGTTCCGGCTTATCATCATATATATGGAAAGAGAATGAACGAACAGCTGATGCATGACTGGACTGTTTGATAATAGTATCCAGCTGATCCAGTTCAGGACTGCCCTCCAGCCAATTATAAATCACAATCATACCGAAATCCGCCAAATATTCAAACTGGCTTGCAAAGCGTTTACCCACCAGCTGGTCAAAAATCAAATCCACACCGCGGCCTTTGGTGTAATCCATAATGACTTCTTTGGCGTCCTGCTCCTTATGATTAAACACGCAGTGCGCTCCCAGCGATTTGATATAATCGCATTTTTCCTGACTGCCGGCAGAAGCAATCACTTCAATCCCCTGCAAAAGCGCAGTCTGGATAACAGCCGTACCAACACCGCCTGCAGCGCCGTAAATATAAATAGACTTACCGTCTGTTCCGCGGCCGATTTCATTCAGCAGCGCATAGGCCACCATATAATTCAGAAATCCTGGTGCATACTTCAGCGGAAATGCGTCCGGAAATACCGTCACAAACTTCTGCGGTACAGCAATATACTCCGCATAAGCGCCATATCCAAGACCACTGTTGACGCAGACATGCATCCCCGGTTCAATACCCTTTACCTCTGAACCCACTGCCTCCACAATACCGGCACATTCATTACCCACAACGAGCTTCGGCGGCTTTACCTCGAGAAACGGACAGATGCCACTTCGCATAATATAATCCGGCTTTCCTACGCCAATATAAATATTCTTCACCAAAACCTCATCCGGTCCCGGCACTGGCTTCTCAATGTCAGTGTAATAAATCTCCTCCGGTCCTCCGAATCTGTCAATCACTGCTGCTTTCATCAAATTCCTCCTTTGAAAATACCCGTATTCTATATGAATACGGGCTTATCTTTTGTAAACAGGATTCCTCTTAACAGCATCATTTCTTCAAGCCGTATAAACTTCGCCTTCCAGTCCTTATCCCGTTTAATTGCACTTATAGTATACCGTAAACCGCCACGACTATGCAACTCATTTTATCTGATTCAAAGTAACTGTTACTTCTATGAAGCGCTAAGTAATGACTGTACGAACTCCTCCAAAAGTGGTATGATTTCTATAGATAATAGATAACATACCAAGGAGGAATTATAAATGGCTTGTACTACAATTCTTGTCGGCAAAAAAGCGTCCTATGACGGCTCTACCATGATTGCCCGCAACGACGACTCACCTTCCGGCAGATTTACCCCTAAGAAATACGTGGTGGTTCACCCTGATGAGCAGCCCCGCAAATACATATCTGTCCTTTCCCATGTGGAAATCGACCTTCCGGACAATCCGATGCGTTATACCGCTGTACCCAACGCCCTTGAAGGCGATGGTATCTGGGCAGCCAGCGGCGTCAATGAAGCCAATGTGGCCATGACAGCCACAGAAACCATCACTTCCAATCCGAGAGTTCTGGGAGCTGACCCTCTGGTTGTTTATCAGCCGGCCAGCGATGGACAGGAAGAGGTTAAAGGCGGTATCGGCGAGGAAGATATTGTATGCTTGGTTCTGCCTTATATTCGCAGTGCCCGTGAAGGTGTCAAACGCCTCGGCAGCCTGCTTGAACAGTACGGCACTTATGAAATGAACGGCATTGCTTTTCAGGATGCCGATGAAATCTGGTGGCTTGAGACTATCGGCGGTCATCACTGGATGGCCCGCAAAGTGCCAGATGATGTCTATGTAATCATGCCAAATCAGCTTGGTATTGACCAGTTCAATCTGGAAGATGCTTTTTCCGAGCAGAAAGAATATATGTGCTCTGCGGATTTGAAGGATTTCATTGAGAAATATCACCTGAATCTGGCTATGGACGGCGTTCTCAACCCAAGAGATGCTTTTGGCAGTCATGACGATTCCGACCACGTTTACAATACCCCACGTGCATGGTATATGGGTCGCTGCCTGAATCCGCGCACATGGCGCTGGGATGGCCCTGCCGCAGATTTCACACCATATTCCGACAATATTCCATGGTGCATGGTTCCTGAAAGGAAAGTCACCGTTGAAGATGTGAAATATGTCCTCTCCTCCCACTTCCAGGGAACACCATACGACCCTTATGCCGGATACGGGGAAAGCAATATGCGGGGTGCCTACCGTTCCATCGGCATCAACCGCAATGACTTTATGTCCCTGATTCAGATTAACGATAACCGTCCTGATGACATCAAAGCCATTCAGTGGCTGTCCTTTGCTTCCAATGCTTTCAATGTGATGGTGCCGTTTTATGCCGATATCGAGACAACTCCGGATTACCTCTCCAACACCACCGGCGAAGTCTCCACAGACAACTTCTACTGGTCCAGCCGAATGATGGCTGCCATGGCTGACGCTTCCTATAAGAAGTCCATCTTCCATATTGAGCGTTATCAGGAACATGTCCTGTCCAAAGGACACGAAATCATCAACCGTTATGACGATATGATCCAGAACGAGGCAGATACGGATAAACATCTTGCATTAAAACATGAAGCGAATCAGGCTGTCGCTGATATGCTGAAAGCAGCCACTTCTGATACATTGGGTAAGGTGCTCTATGAACTCAGCAATGAGATGAAGAATGCTTATTCCAGGTCGGATGCTTAATTTCGTACGATTTAATTGATATTTTCGTTCGTTTTTGTTGTAATAATATATATCAATCAAAGGAGGGATATCATGGCTATTACTGCTACCGAATTAAAAAATAACCTTGGAAAGTATTTAATTCTTGCCGCCACTGAAGATATTTTTATTACCAAAAACGGTAAAACAATTGCCAAACTCACATCTCCCTATCAAAACAAATTAGATACGGTAGATGCTCTTTTTGGTTCTATCCCAGATACGATTACATTTGAAGAAGCACGAAAGGAGCAATTGAGTAAAGTATGAAAGTATTAATAGATACCTGTGTTGTTATTGACTTTTTTTGAGGATGCCGTTATGACCGAAACAGCTATTCGCTCTAAAATGGACTGCATTATTACACGAAATAAAAAAGGTTATGCAAAAGCAGAAATTCCCATATATGATCCCATAGAATTCTGGAATCTATTGAAAAATGATGATGTCAATGATATCTATTAATTCTCTGCCCAGTATATCTTGAATAATTTTGGAATGTTCAATCTGGCACGCAAAAAGCTGCACCTGCAGATACATTCATTCTTTAAAAGAATTTTCTGTCTGCAGACGCAGCCTTTTTATAATTTACCCCGATAGTTTTCAAACTGATGAAATACGCCAAGTATATTGACACAATCATCATTGATATCAAAAACTATAATATTTTTGTCTGTCCATTTTCAATCTGATTCTCTATCCCATCTTTTTCCTGTAAAGCAGATACGAATACACCGCAACTGGAATCGTTGCCAGAAGGATCAGAGCTATCATTACAATTTCAAACTGAGCAATCGGCAAAAATCCAACTATGATCTCCAAAACACCACACAGCATCCAAATCTTTCCTGCAAACCGGTGCGTTCTATCCCAGTTCTCCGTATCACTCAGTGTCTATGGCAGCTTGATACCAATTGTATAATTCTGGCGGCATTTCGGCAGATAGTTGCCGATGACAATGAATATCACACCGAGCAGCAGATTGGCCATAAAATTGATATTCACCCATGGCCAGTTCAGAGCCGTACCATAAATCGTAACCCCCACAAAAACAGAAACAACAGGGCAAATCCAAAGCACCAGTCGATAAATCTTACTGCTGATATTTCTCCGTCGTGGATCAACGCTTGTAATAATGGCAGCGAACCAATGGCAGGCAAATATAACAAAATAAATAAATGTCACGCCCCACAATTTGCTCTGGTAAGAATCAGCTACGCCTTCACTATTAAAATGCACCGGTATCTGTTCCGGCAGCTGATGCCACAGAAGCAGTCCCACCAGTACAGGCAATAAAATAATCAGACTTGTGATAATTAAAATACGCTTATTCTCCTTGATCATCAGAAGAACCTCCCTTCAATTCCGAAAGACACAGCATTACTTCCTCTACGACAGAAGTGTTCAGCGTGTAATAAATATAATTCTTCTCCTTCGTCTCAAAAATCAGCCCGGCTTTCTTCAAAATATTCAAATGATAGGAAATCGTCGCTCCCGTCATATCAAAATGCGAACCGATCTCTCCGGCAGACATCCGTCCTTCCCGAAGCAGCATCAGGATATCCCTTCGCACAGAATCAGACAATGCCTTGAATGTCTCAGCAAATCCCATAACCACCATCCTTTTTATCATTTAAATCTATTTAGAAATATTTCTAAATACAGTATATATCCGTCACTCTTCCCTGTCAATAGTTATTTAGATATTTTTCTAAATACCAGTCTTATTCATCTTTTCTATGGAGAAGTTACAAATAACTATTGTGAATTCAACAATAGATGTGCGATAATAGATTTTAGAGTCCAATTGATGCTTATCGGATCATTCGGGCTCAGACTGATTATAACTATATTTATCATAGAAGAGGTTTTTGGAAATATGAAT
Organism: Pseudocoprococcus catus; assembly: GCF_902381825.1. Taxonomy (GTDB): domain Bacteria; phylum Bacillota; class Clostridia; order Lachnospirales; family Lachnospiraceae; genus Coprococcus_A; species Coprococcus_A intestinihominis. The sequence goes on along the minus strand of NZ_LR698973.1, from coordinate 3,132,388 downwards.
GAAATCATTAATGCGCTTTATCAAAGAAAATCCGTCCGGGTTTTCACAGATGACCCTATCACAGATGAAGATAAGAAACTGATCCTGACATCCGCCATCCAGGCGCCCTCCGCCGGATGCCAGCTGCTCTACACCATTCTGGATATCACTGATCAGAACAAAAAAGATCGTTTAGCTGACCTTTGCGATCATCAGACTTTCATTGCCGCAGGGCAGATGGTACTGATTTTCTGTGCCGACTGTCAGAAATGGGATGCTTTCTATAAGGAGGCCGGGATCTCACCGCGCTGTCCCGGTGCCGGTGATCTGCTCCTTGCTGTGGAAGATGCCATGATTGCTGCGCAGAATGCAGTTGTTGCAGCTGAAAGTCTCGGCATCGGCTCCTGCTATATCGGCGACATTATGGAAAATGTCGAAGAAATCCGGACACTGCTGTCACTCCCGGAGTACGTCTATCCGGCCTGTATGCTTGTATTCGGACATCCCACGGCACAACAGCAAAACCGTACGAAACCATCCCGCTTTGATCTGAGTGATATTGTCTGCGAAAATACTTATCATTCAAAAGAAAGCAGCGATATCCGCCGGATGTTTGCAGGCCGCACCGGTCTTCAGGGCTATGATGCCTGGATGCGGGCTTTCTGCAATCGCAAATATGAATCTGCTTTTTCAAGAGAAATGAACCGTTCCATGGAGATTTATCTGAAACCATTTTTAGAAAAGGAAGGAGTCTCCGACCTTGAAAAATAATAAATTTGAAATTGATATGTGCAATGGCTCCATCATGGACAAATTGATTTCTTTTGCCCTGCCGCTGATGATATCCAGCATCCTACAGCTGATGTTCAATGCCGTTGATATTATTGTCATCGGCCGTTTCAGCGGCAGCCAGTCATTGGCCGCTGTGGGTTCCACAACCGCACTGATTGCCGTATTTACCAATCTGTTTATCGGTATTTCCCTTGGGGCCAATGTTCTGGCAGCACGCTTTTATGCTGCCGGAAGACACAAGGAAATGTCCGAAACTGTTCATACCGCCATCACCCTGGCTTTAATCAGCGGTATCCTGATGGCGGTCATCGGTCAGCTTTTTGCCAGAAGTGCCCTTGAACTGATGGCAACCCCGGATGATGTCATTAATCTGTCATCCCTGTATCTGCGTATTTATTTCCTGGGCATGCCGTTTTTCATGCTGTACAACTATGGCGCTGCCATATTGCGTGCCGTCGGTGATACCAAAAGGCCTTTATTTTTCCTGATTATATCCGGATCCGTCAATGCCATCCTGAATCTGCTCCTTGTCATTGTTTTTCATCTGGATGTGGCCGGTGTCGCTATTTCGACAGTTATTGCACAGATGATCTCATGTACCCTTGTCCTGACCTGTCTTTACCGTTCCGACAGCAGTTACCAGCTTCGCTTTTCAAAGCTGAAAATCCAACCCCTGTATATGAAACAGATTTTTCAGGTGGGTGTTCCTGCAGGTATCCAGAGTACCGTCATTAACTTTTCTAATGTACTGCTGCAGTCCTCTGTCAACTCTTTCGG
>NZ_LR698973.1:3053136-3130107 GCF_902381825.1 Pseudocoprococcus catus | reverse complement strand
ATATTATTTTTTGTTGTAGCTTATATGGTACTTATTAATTTTACGGGATATCGAAGACTGATCAACTTTTAAAATCTCAGCCGCCTTATAAGTATTATGTGTATGGTCAAGCACACTCTTTATCAACGACGACTCAAAATTCTCCAGACAATTCTTTAAAGAAAACTGCTCCGGATACGCCTGATATAATTTTTCATAATATGTCAAATCTTCTATTGGAAGTACAAAATCAGCCGGAGCCTCTTTAATAGGGAAACCAACACTTTCTATCATCTCCGAGAGATAAATATTCTTCGGATCTGTCATAATCACCAGCTTCTCCAAAATATTTCTCAACTCTCTGACATTTCCCGGCCAGTCATAGCTTAACAGTATCTTCATCAGTTCCGGTGTTGCCATTTTAATGACACCATATTTTTCTGAAAAGCTTCTGAGAAACTGCTGTGTCAACGGAATAATATCTTCTTTTCTTTCCCGAAGGGGTGGAATATTCAGCGAAATAATATTAATGCGATAATACAAATCGCTTCTGAATGTTCCCGTAGCAATGCAGTCTTTCAGATCAACATTCGTTGCTGCAATAAATCTGCACTTCAGTGTTCTCTCCTTCGATGAACCAATTCGATAATACCGTTTTGTTTCCAACACTCTCAGCAATTTTCCCTGCATGGACAGAGGCATCGAATTAATCTCATCAAGGAAAATCACACCATCCTCTGCCGCCTCAAATAATCCCATCTTGCCGTTCTTGGATGCCCCTGTGAAACTTCCCGATTCATATCCAAATAATTCCGATTCAAATAAATTTTCAGGAATGGAAGAACAGTTAATAGAAACAACCTGTTTTGAGGCCAGATGACTCTGACTGACAATATAATCAACTAAAACCTGCTTTCCTGTACCTGTTTCACCGGTAATTAAGATGGTTGTATCCATATCTGCAATTCTTTTAGCCATATTCAAAATGGATTTCATATTCGGATTCACACAGATAAATGGTGAAGAATCCTTCTTCACCTCCTCTCCGAAATCTTCCCTTTGTTCATACAAGCCGTCCTGATAGGTACGCTGAATATGATCTAAGGTCTGCATTTCAACAACAATATACTGAATTTCACCTTCATCATCCAACAAAGGCGTAGCCGTCCCCAATTGTCTGTAGGAATAACCCGTCGTGATCTTCACCTCGCTGATGCGTGTGATCCTCCGCTTTGTCTCAAGGGCTCTCTGCGCCAATAACTGGTCTTTATTGACATCGACTCCCTGCTTTTTGAAATTAAAAACATTCAAAGATAGCGCGTATTCTTCCGTACCACCCGCCATCTCCAATAAAGCCTGATTCGCAAATACAATATTGCCCATTTTATCAGCAATAAATATTCCTTCATGAAGACAATTCATCATGCGCTTCGACTCCTCAGTTAAAAGCCTCCCTAAATCAAATTCCATTTTCCTCTCCTCTTATTAACCTATCCCCATACGTACAATGTTTCTCTTTTGTGACATTATAGCATTGTTCTTGCAAAAATACATTGTTTTTGGGCAAAGTTTTTAAAAAAATGCATTTCTGCATCAATTTTTTGCTCAAATCGTCGAAAAATCCTTTGTTTTTCAGTTTTTTATATTGGCACACAACTTGCTGCTTATTAAGGTGTAAGAAAACATAGGATGTTCATCTATAAGGTGAAACAACGTAAAGGGAGGTATTTTCATGAGTAACTTAAAAAACAAAGTCATTATCACAGCAGCATTAACAGGTGCATTAACACCAAAGGGTTACAAAATTCCTGAAACACCGGATGAAATTGCTGAAGACGCTTACAAATGCTGGAAAGCCGGCGCATCCGTTGTCCACATCCACACACGTGCCAAAGATGGCCTCGGTGCTATGGTTACAGAAGATTTTCTCGAAATTGTTAAGAAAATCAGAGCTTACAAAGATTGTGATGTTGTCATCAACTGTACTTCTTCCGGTTCCACACCTGCACATATGTGCCCTGATGAGATGCGTTACAGACATCATGAACTTTGCCCTGAGATTGAAATGGGTTCTGTAGATTCAGGTTCCATGAACTTTACACCAATTGCCGTTTTTGAAAATAGTCCTCAGTTCCTTGTTAAGCTGATGACCGCTTATAATGAACATGATGTTAAGCCGGAATTTGAGATTTTTGATCCTGGTATGCTGACCAATGTCAATTACTACTACAATCAAGGTCTCATTAAAACACCAATGCATTTCCAGTTCTGCCTCGGTGTTACCGGAGGTATGCCGGCAACAGTTGAAAATGTAGAATATCTTTCAAGACATATTCCTGAAGGCTCCACATGGTCTGCTTTCGGTATCGGTGCCGGTCATATGCCTGTCCTTTACACAGCCATCGCCCTGGGCGGTCATGTTCGTGTTGGTCTGGAAGATAACGTTGTCTATGGTTTTGATGAGGACGGCAAAAAGATTATCGCAACAAATGAGATGCTTGTTAAGCGAGCCGTTGATGCAGTTAAAACATTTGGCAAACAGCCTGCAACTGCTGCAGAAGCAAGAGAAATTCTTGGTCTGAAGCCACTTGTAAGATAATAATTATTTTATTCAAAATAAATGAAAAAGGTTAGGAAAGAGGTAATAAAGGAGGGTTACAAATGACAGCATTAGGTATTATAGGGCTTATCCTTGGTATTATTGTCATGATTGTTTTCGCTTACTGGGGATTAAATGCCGTTCCATTAAGCTTGCTGGCTGGCGCAGTTATCTGTATTTTCAACGGTATCAATCTCTGGACCGGCTTCGCCACAAGTTGGGCCGGAGGCCTTGCAACTGTATTTTCAGCTTACTACATTTTATTCTTTGTTTCTACATGTTTTGCGAATATCATGGGTGAAACCGGTGCCTGCACCGCGATTGCCTATAAATTCCTCGACTGGTTCGGAAAGAAGCATATCATCACTGTTTTATCACTGTTCTGCTTCCTTCTCTGCTACGGCGGCGTCAGCTTTTTCGTATGCATGTTTGCAGTTGGACCGATCATGTTCAAATTATTTGAAGAATTGAATATTCCTCGAAAACTGACCATCATCCCAATTGCTATCGGCGGTGCCTCATGGTCTATGGCCGTTCCAGGCAGTACACAGGTTCAGAATGTTATCCCAACTGGACTCGGAACAACATTAATGGCTGCGCCTCTCCTCGGTTTCATCATGGCCATTGCCGGACTTGCAATCAGTATTATCTATACAGAGCACGTTTATAAAAAAGAAATGGCCCTTGTTGCCGCCGGCAAAGAAGAAGGCTGGGATAAAAACTGGAAAAGCCCTGTAAAAGGTGAGTTGAAATCCAGAGATGAACTTCCCGGTACAGTATCCTCCTTCCTGCCTCTGATCTTCCTTGTTGCTTTTATTGTCATCGGCAGCTTAACAAAATTTATCTCTAATGCAACGCTGCTTTCCTGTCTGGGTATGGCCTTTGCATTCATCATTTGCCTTGTATTAAACCGTAAATATCTTGGAAATTCACTGGCAGCTATGTTTAAGAGCTTATTTGCCGACAGTGCAGGCGCAGCTGCAACATCTGCCCTTGTATTAGGTGCCGTTGTCGGTTTCGGAAGCATCGTTGCATCAGCACCTGCCTTCCAGAACATTCTGACATGGCTGATTGGATTGGATATTCCTATTTACTGGAAAGGCGTTATTTCAACCAGTGTCCTGGCCGGTGTTACAGCCTCTGCTTCATCAGGTCTGCAGTTATGTATGCAGTATCTGGGTGATTATTTTATCCAGTCCGGCTGTGATCTTAATGTTCTGCACCGTTTAATGGCCTTTGCTTCCGTTACACTGGATTCGCTGCCACATTCAACAGGCTGCTTCCTGATGTTTGCTTATCTGGGCGTCAATCATAAGCTCAGTTATAAGTATGCATTCTGGATCTGTACTGTTTTCACATTAATTGTTACCCTTGTAGCAACTACAGTTGTCACAATTATCGGATTATAAATACAAATGACATAACTTTAAAGGGGGTTATTGACTATGGCAAATTATAAAGCAGTTTTTATTGGTACAGGTATGATCGGTGCCGGCCTTGGAGCCAACGCATTGCTCCATGATTTTGATGTTACACTTTACGATGTTGTAAGTGAAGAACAGATTCGTAAAAATTTAAAAAATATATTTGATATTCTCGTTGAAGCCGGTATGACAACCCAGGCCATTGCAGATGAGAAACAGAAAACCGTCAAAATTTCCACGGATTTAAAAGAAGCCTTAAAAGGCGGTGCTGATATTGTCCAGGAGGCCGTTCCTGAACGTGAAGACTTAAAACGCAGTATCTTCCGTACAGTTCAGGAAATACTTGGTGACAAAACGATTATTGTCAGCACAACCAGCCATTATTTTCCAAGTATTCTCCAAAAAGATGCCTTATATCCCGGCAATATCTTAGTTGCTCACCCTTATAATCCATCTTATATTCTGCCATTGATCGAAATATGCGGCCCGGAATGCCCGAAAGATGTCATCGACAAAGTTGTTGAAGTTTATACGGCAATGGGAAAGGCTCCGATTGTATGTCGAAAAGAAGTGGACGGTTTTATTGTCAATAACATTTCCTGGAAAGCACTTTTTACAGCTATGGATATCGTTGAACAGGGTGTTTGCTCCGTTGAAGATGTGGATCGCGCCATCATGTTCGGTCCAGGTATGCGAATGGCCATTCTCGGTCAGATCATGTGCATCAGCCTCGGTATCGACGGCGGCATCGCAAAAGGTCCTGAAAAATACGGCCTGCCTCATAAGCCAATTTACGATATTGCCGGAAAAGGCGTGGAAGAAGAAATTGCCAACCGTGATCCGGAACTCGGTAATACAGTTGAAAGTTTAAATAAGTGGCGTGATAAAGCACTGGTTGAAATTCTTAAAATCCAGAAAATGCTTTGATAAAGGAGGCTCACAATGAAAAGTAAATTGACCGACGTTGTAATCGTTGGCTACGGCAGATCTGCCGTAGCCAAAAGTGGAAAAAAAGGCGCTCTGCGTGAAACACACCCTGTTGACCTTGGCGGTCTTGTCCTGCGTGGTGTGCTTGATAAAATAGAAAATCTCCCTGATGAAGCCATTGATGATATTATCGTCGGATGTGCCCAGCAGGAAATTGGGCAGACATTCAATATCGGACGTCTTGTCGCACAGCGTGCAGGCCTGCCAGATAGTGTCGGCGGTATGTCCTGCAACCGTTTTTGCTCTTCCGGACTTCAGACAATCGCCATTGCCGCCGCAGAAATACAAGCCGGTATCGCTGATGTCATTGTCGCCGGCGGTGTGGAATCCATGACTGCTGTGCCAATCAGCTATGAAACAATGAAAAAAGCTATCAATCCATGGTTATGGAAAAATAAGCGTGCCAATTACCTGGATATGGGATCCACCGCTGAGAATGTTGCTGCGAAATGTAACATTACCCGTGAAGAAATGGATGCTTTTGCTGTAGAAAGTCATAAAAAAGCAGCGGCTGCCCAGGATGCCGGTCATCTGGCTGCTTCCATTATTCCACTTGACGGTATTGACCCGGAAGGCAATCCCATCGTTTTTGACCAGGATCAGGGGATTCGCCGCGGTACAACCATGGAATCCCTGGCTTCTCTCCAGCCTTGTTTCAAAAAGGATGGCGTTGTGACAGCCGCTACATCCTCGCAGACAAGTGATGGTGCCGGCTTTGTCGTGTTAATGTCCGCACAGAAAGCTGCCGAATTAAATATTCAGCCTATTGCCCGCTTTATCGGATTCGCAACAGCCGGTCTGGATCCGGCTTACATGGGACTCGGACCGATTTACGCGGTTCCAAAAGTCATGGGTGAAACCGGTCTCACTGTTGATGATATGGATGTCATCGAACTGAATGAGGCCTTTGCAGCACAGTCCATTCCATGTATCCGCGAATTGCATTTAGATCCTGCCAAAGTTAATCCTAATGGCGGTGCATTGGCACTCGGACACCCGCTTGGTGCTACCGGTGCTATCCTCTCATGCAAACTTTTAGATGAATTAAAACGCACAAATAAAAAATATGGTCTTGTAACAATGTGTATCGGCGGCGGTATGGGCGCAGCCGGCATCTATGAAATGTGCTAAATTCTAGCAATCAGGAGGCGATCATCAATGAAAATCGGAATTCTTGGCGCAGGCGCTATGGGCAGCGGTATTGCTCAGGTCTTTGCAATGAATGGCAATTACTCCATTTATCTCTGTGATCTCACAGAAGAACTTGCTGAAAAAGGCAAAAAAAGTATTGATAAAACACTTGCTTATCAGGTCAAAAAAGGAAAAATGACAGATAGTGAAAAAAATGCTATACTAGACAGGATCACAATCGGCACAAAAGAAATCTTTAAAGATGCCGATCTGATCATTGAAGCTGTCAAAGAAAATATGCAAATAAAAAAAGAAACCTTTAAAGAACTGGACAGCATTGTTCCTGCAAACTGTATGTTTGCATCCAATACGTCTTCCCTTTCTGTCACCGAAATGAGCAATGGCCTGAGCCGCCCTGTCATCGGCATGCATTTCTTCAATCCTGCCCCAGTTATGCAGCTGGTTGAAGTTATCCGCGGCGAACTCTCCACAGATGAACAGGTTGCCAAAATCATTGAAATTGCCAAAGATATTGGCAAAGATCCCGTTGAAGTCAATGAATCCGCCGGATTTGCCGTTAACAGAATTCTTGGTCCGATGTTAAATGAGGCCATTTACGAACTCTATGAAGGTGTTGCCTCAATGGAAGATATTGATAAAGCCATGCGTCTGGGCACCAATATGCCGATGGGACCATTCCAGCTTGCAGACTATGTAGGTCTCGATATATGCCTTGCACTCATGGAAACCTTGCAGCATGAACTCGGCAGTGACAAATACAGCCCGTGTCCTTTGCTTCGCAAAATGGTTCGTGCCGGCAAGCTTGGTGTGAAAACAGGTATCGGTTTCTATGATTACAGGAGATAAATAGAAATTATGGAAATGACAAAAAACGACTTGAAAAATAAACTGACCTCCCCGGAAGAAGCTGTGAAACTGGTTCATGATCATGACCGTGTCTTTATCGGCTTTGTTTCCAATATCACACCTGGGCTTTCCGATGCTTTATGGGAAAGACGTCATGAACTCAATGATATCACCATCATCAGCGGACTTCTGCTAAGGCCGACACGGCTCTACACCGAACCTGCAGAAAATCAGCCATTTAAAATGCTCTCCCTTTTTCTCGGCCCTTTCGAAAGAACGGCCATGAAAATTGGCCGACCTTCTGCATTTACATCGCTGCACCTGAGCCAGGTTGACGATTGGTTTCATAATATCGGCAAAGTATCCGTTGTATTTATATCTGCCTCTATGCCTGACGAAAACGGCAATGTTTCCTTCGGTGTTTCCGGCGGCAGTGTCTATCGTTTTCTCCTTGACACAGCCGATAGAATCATATTGGAACTGAATCCTAATATGCCTTACGTTTACGGTCAGGACAATATTTTCAATATCAACGATGCCGACGCTATTGTTATGTCGGATAAAGCAATTCCTGAAATGGCCGAAGGTGAACCTGATGAGATAACGGAAAAAATTTCAAATCAGATTGTCCCGCTCATCCCTGACGGGGCCACCATCCAGCTTGGCATAGGCGGTCTGTCCTCTGCGATTGGAAGCAAATTGACCGACAAAAACGATCTGGGTATTTTTTCCGAAATGCTCTGCCCTTCCATGGTCAAACTGATGAAAAACGGAAATGTTACCAATAAATACAAGGGATTTATGGACGGCAAATCTGTTTATGCCTTTGCTGCCGGTGATAAAGCCATGTATGACTTCATGGATCATAATGAGAATATCTACAATGCTTATTTTTCATTTGCTAATGATCCACGAATGATCATGAAAAACAAAAAAATGATTTCTATTAACACCGCAATGGCTATCAATCTTTATGGAGAAACAGCTGCTGACGCCATCGGTTATCATCAATACAGCGCAATCGGCGGTCAGCTTGATTATGTTCGCGGTGCCCAATGGTCCGAAGGCGGCAAATCCATTATCGCAATGGATTCCAGTTACATAAAGAACGGAAAAAGATACAGCAAAATCAACTTTACATTTCCGGAAGGTACACCAATTTCAACACCAAGATCTGATATAGAATATGTAGCGACTGAGTATGGCTGTATCGATCTGAAACACCTGACAATGGCTGACCGTGTCAGAGCCATGATTTCGTTGGCCCACCCTGACTTCCGGGACGAGCTGACAGAAAAAGCACGACACGTCGACCTCATCTGATATCAAAGAAAGTAGGAAAGTGTATGATCAAGCGAATAGCAATTATGGGATGCGGATCTCTGGGAACAATTTTAGGTGCTTACTTAAATAAAGCCGGTTTAGATGTTATGATGGTGGATGCATGGAAAGAGCATGTAGACGTTCTCAATCGTAAAGGAGCAACCGTCACCGGCAGTGTGCAGATGAACGTACCCGTTAAAGCATGTACTCCCGATCAAATGGATGGCATCTATGATCTGATCATTTACATGGCCAAACAAACATTTAATGACATTGCCATTCCTCAAATGCTTGCTCACTGCGGAGATGATACAATCATCTGCACATGCCAGAACGGACTCCCGGAACTGGCTGTTGCCAAATATTATCCCAAAGACAAAATCATGGGGGCGACTGTTGGCTGGCCTGCAACATTTGTTGGCCCCGGTACTTCAAGCCTGACATGTTCACCGGATGCCCCGACTTTTGAATTTCATCTTGGAAGATTGAATGATGAACTTGACGAAAAAGTTTATGAAGTTCAAGCTGTCCTGGAGAAAATGTGTCCCGGACGTGTCAATCTAACCAAAAACCTGATGGCTGACCGCTGGTCGAAAGTTATGATCAATGCAACCTTTTCAGGTATGTCTACCGTATGTGCGGATACCTTCTATTATGTTATCCATACGGAACGTGCTTTAACCTGTGCTGTGCGGATTGGCCGTGAATGCATTCGTGTCTGCCATGCAATGGGTATTACATTGCCTTCTATATTTGGGCTGGATTTCAACAAACTTTTTGATTACAACGACATTGCCGGTCAGAATGCTGCTATTGCTACTGTTCAAAAGGTTTTCGGTACCATTCAGGGAAAAGCCTCCATGCTGCAGGATCTTGAAAAGGGCAGAAAATGTGAAATTCGATTCATCGACGGGGTTGTTTCCGATGAAGGCAAAAAGCTTGGTATCCTGACGCCATATACGGATGCTGTTGTTGCAATTGTTTCTGAAATCGAAGATAAGAAACGCCCGCTTCAAAACAATCTGGATGCCATGCCAGATTTACCTATTGCATAATATTATAATATGTAACACCTATACACCCCTCATTTAGGTGCCGTCTATTGCCGGATACGCAAGAGGCGGCACCTTTCTACTGTGAAACAAAGAAAGCTGCCACTTCAAGATTTTCTAATCTTTAAAGCGACAGCTCCCTGTTTTTTAGTTCTGAATCAAAATTTTTTCTTCCTGCAGCATCGGATAGCGCACCAGCATCTCTCCATTCAGATTTTCTTTCTGCATATCCACAGCTGTGATCTGATGATTCGTATAAGTTGTATAATAATAAATACCTTTGCTGACATTCATGCAAGCCGTGTAAATCGTTATTTCATAATGGCCTTCGGACACTTCGCAGCAGCCTCTCTGCTGCTCCACCGATCCCATAATATGAAAGACCTGATTGACACTTTCTACTTCAGAATTCCCGGATAAAGCATTCATTTTCACAAAAGCCGCACGGACAAAACGCGCTCCGGAGGATAAATCACCTGGAAGTCCGATGGCGCCCATCCCACGACTATAGCTGCCAAGTTCCAATTGACTTGCGAAGTTGTTGGATGGCTGCTTTGGCGAAAGTCCCATATAGTCATTTAATCTGAAAAGCTGCTTGTCAAAGGGCGGATTATTTGTCATCACCCCCACCGGATTATCATAAATATGCAGGCCGTCTTTCATACACTCCATGGTAATAGCCTCATTGGCATCCGCGATCAGCCAGTGAAGCTGGGCATTTGGAAACTGCGGACTGAAAACCGTATCCACAATATTCAACGTCTCAACCAGTTTTCTCACATCCGCCACACTGGCACACTGACCCAGCAGCCATGGAATCAGCTCAAATACTGCAATATTATCCTTGTCATCCATCGGCTGACCATAAGCAGCATTCCCCACAAAATTCAAACCCGCCATAGCAAGTCCCTTTTCATTGGCACCTTCATAATAAAGAGGATAATTCTCTGCCACGTGGGCCATACCGATCATCGCATAATGATCCTCAAGCACCGCACCATGTTTGAAATGAAAGGGATAATATCTCGGTGTAATGGTGATTTCTTCACCATAGGAAAACTCGTAATCCAAAGTTCTTCCCATGTAAAAATCTTTTGTTTGATAAGTTGCCGCTGTACACATGCAACTGCCTCCTTTATACGATTGCTTTAACAGCTTCCTTCAAATCAGCTGTTGCTTTCTTAATATCTTTCTGTGCATAAATGGCACTGATGACTGCCACACCGTCAATGCCGCTGCCCGCCAGTTTGACAACATTTCCCTGTGTAATGCCTCCGATGGCTACAACAGGAATGGATACAGCCTCACAGATGGCTTTTAATGTGTCATAGGAAACTTCTGCTGCATCATCCTTGGAAGTTGTCGGAAAGACTGCACCGACACCAAGATAATCGGCTCCGTGCTTCTCAGCCAGAATAGCCTGCTCCACAGTCTGTGTTGAAACACCGATGATCTTGTCCGGACCTAATTTGGCACGTACATCTCCGGCTTCCATATCACTCTGCCCCACATGAACACCGTCTGCATTCATGGCAACGGCGATATCCACATTGTCATTGATGATAAATGGTACTTTATATTCCTTACAGAGTTTCTGCAGTTCTTTGGCTTCTTCAAGGAAATGAGCCTCATCCAGTGTCTTCTCTCTCAGCTGAAGAAATGTCACACCGCCATCCAGACTTTCTTTGACCACTTCATATAATGTCCGCCCATTTAACCAATGGCGGTCTGTAACTGCATACAATAACAAATCTTCTTTAGCGCACTTCATATTTTGCCCCCTTATCTAAAGTTGATGCATCCATATTGTAAACTGCATCGATAATACGGTTACGGTAAGTAGAGTTACCGTCGCCTTCCTGCATTCTGCTCCATCCAATCTCACCTGCAAGACCCATGGTGCATACAGCAGCAGCTGCTGCTTCCAGATGATTGTCCGGATTCGCCACCAGAAATGCTGTCATCATGCCGGACAGCTGACAGCCTGTACCTGTAATCTTACCCATCTCCGGTCTGCCGTTGCGGATCACATAACATTTCTCACCGTCGGATACAAGATCAATAGCACCTGTAATGGCGACAATGGAACCGGATTTTGCGGCAAACTGCTTGACGAACTGAACTGCCTGATCCAGTGTTTCCTCAGTTACAGCATCTGCTACATCCGCGTCCACACCCTTTGTGGTACCGCTTCCCAGGGCCAGTGTCTTAATCTCGGAAATATTGCCTCTGATCACCGTCAGTTTGAGCTGTTCCATCAGCTGAACCGCTGTATTCGTACGAAGGGCCGATGCACCGGCACCTACAGGATCCAGAAGGATTGGATGATTCAATTCATTCGCTTTCCTTCCTGCACGGAACATACCTTCAATACTGCTCTTTGTTAACGTGCCGATATTGATATTCAGGCCGCCGCAGATGGATGTGATATCTTCCACATCTTCCGGCTCCGCAGACATAATCGGGCTGCCGCCGCAGGCCAGCAGTATATTAGCTACATCATTGACTGTTACATAATTCGTAATATTATGAACAAGCGGAACATTCTTTCTCACATTCTCAATACAATTTCCAAGCATTTTCTTACGCTCCTTTTAATCTTTGCTTCATTTTCCGAAATTATTCACAAGTTTTCTACCTGAATATCCGGAAAACAAATAACGGATATGCCCCGAAAGACATATCCGCATCAAAATTCTCATTCGCTTTATGCGACGGTGTGCATACATATCCCTACGTTGGCATGATCCAAATCAGGTTATGGGTCCAGGCGGCTCAGCCTGTTCTCAGCCTGCTCCGGCAGACTCCCCGCTGTCACACTCTATTATAGCGTTATCACACTGTATTTGCAAGGATAACACAATAAAACTCCATCTCCGGATGGGCATTCAGTTTTTTCTACATGCTGATAATGCCTAAAACGTTGGCAATAGAGCTGAGCAGGATAACAATCAGACAAATCGGTGCCAGATATTTCAGGAAGAAATTATACAATTTCTTTCTGCCAAACTTGGATGACTGTTCGATTTCCTTCGCAATCCTGTCAAAGCCAACCACTTTGAGCACAAGGAAACATGTAGCCAGCGCTGCCAGCGGCATCATAACTGAATTCGTCATAAAATCAAAGAAATCAAGGAAATTCATGCCGAATATCCTGATGAAATCAAGGACACCGTATCCAAGAGATGATGCACTGCCGAATACGATCATCACAATTGCCATCAAGAAACTGGCCTTACCGCGGCTCCAGTGCAGCTCATCCATGAATGTGGAAACGCTTGTCTCCATCAACGAAACAGCACTTGTCAGTGCCGCCAGTAATACAAGCACAAAGAACAGAATACCGGCACCCGTTCCGATGCCCATGCTGGCAAAAACCTTCGGCAATGTAATAAACATCAGAGAAGGACCTGCCTGCAGCGTCTCCGGATTACCGCCTGAGAAGGCAAAAACCGCAGGAATGATCATCAGACCTGCAAGAATCGCAATACCTGTATCAAAAATCTCAATCTGTGTGGTAGTCTGTTCAAGGTCGATATCTTTACTGATATAAGAACCATACGTATATAAAATACCCATGGCAATGGAAAGCGAATAAAACATCTGTCCCATGGCAGCTACAACTGTCATCCATGAGAAATGTTCAAAATTCGGAATCAGGAAATACTTCACACCCTCAATGGCCCCGGGACGGGTTACAGAGTAAATCGCCACAATGATCGCCAGCACCACAAGAACCGGCATCATAATTCTTGACATCAATTCAACACCGTTCTTGACACCTCCGAGAATAATGATAAACACCAATGCTGCAAACACAATGAACCAGAGTTCTGCCTGCCAGGAATCTGCAATAAATGCTGAAAAATAACCGTCTTCTGCTACAACCTGCACCTTACCGCTGAGATACGCCACCAGATACTTAATGACCCAACCTCCAATGGTGCTGTAATAAGGCACGATCAACATCGGAATGACTGCATTCAGCCAGCCACCGATCTTAAATGGTGCCGTTTTGCCAAAGAAGGAAAAGGCTCCCACCGGGCTCTTCTTCGTCATACGTCCGATCGCCGTTTCCGACATGATCAATACATACCCAAAAGATACTGTCAAAAGAATATACACCAGCAGAAAAATTCCGCCGCCATACTTTGCCGCCAGATAAGGGAAACGCCAGATATTACCAAGGCCGACCGCTGAACCGGCAACTGCCAGAACATAACCGATCTTGCCCGAAAAGCGCCCTCTATGGCCACCATGTTTTGTTTTTTTGTCGTGATCCATGATACACCTCATTAATGTTTCTTTCTTTAATATTTATAGATAGCATTTTATTTTAACATGTTTAGTCAAGAGTCGCAACTCATCGGTCAGATTCTTTTTATTTTTTCGACATTCTATGTTATGATTAGAGTCAGAAAGGAAATATCACAATGAACACATACTATCCCATCCATATTTTAGTGGCTGTCCCTTGTCCACCATCAATCCGTGATCGTTTCAGTACACAGTTTGGCTCACAATGTCATTTTACCTTTATCAATTCCAGTCAGACCATCCCTGAATCTCTGCTTCGCCACACAGATGTTATCATCGGCGAACCTGACGAACCGGATCTTCTGAAAGCGCCTCGTCTGAAATGGCTGCAGCTGACATGGGCCGGCGCAGACAAATACGCACGTATGAAACGGTTGCCTTCCCATCTGACGATCACCAATGCTTCCGGTGCTTTTGGTATCATTATATCCGAATATGTGATTGGCACTATTATTGCACTGTATCGATCATTTTCAGTTTATTCACATCATCAGGCAGCTCACACTTGGCTTCCATCTGACAATTGTGGCACGATTTACAAAAAAACAGTCCTGATTCTCGGCACCGGAGACATCGGTTCTTCCCTTGCCCATCGTTTAAAAGCTTTTGATACATCCATCATTGGCTTCCGCCGCCATCCGAACCATAGAGCACTTCCGGACTTTGATGAAGTCATCGGATCAGACCAGTTAGATCTCAAACTTAAAACAGCAGACATCGTTGTCGGATGTCTGCCAAATACATCAGAAACCATCGGCCTCTTTGATGAAAAACGTCTGCGTCTGATGAAAAAAGAGGCATTGCTGATCAATGTCGGCCGCGGCAGTCTGATTAAAAATGATGCTTTATTGCATGTTTTAAAAGAAGGGCACTTAAAAGGGGTTGCTCTGGATGTATCAGAAATTGAACCGCTGCCAAAGGCCTCTCCGTTATGGGATCTGCCAAACGTCTTCATCACCCCTCATATCGCCGGTCCAAGTTTTGGTGGCAACACAGATGTTGAACAGGCCATCTGGAACCTGTGTTTTGAAAATATTGAACGCTTTCTTGCCGGTCAGGTGCTGAACCATATCGTCGATTTAAGGCAAGGCTATTAATTGTTATTTCTCAATATCTTCCATAGAGATGAGTTTCTGTGACACTTCCACCTGAGAAAAACGAAGGCCATGATCCTCATATTCAAATTCGCCCCGCTGGTTATCAATCGGGTCGATGCGAAGCCATTTTTTCTCCGGTACAAAAGCTTTCTGAATTTCCGAGTTCGCAGGCATTCGAAAAACATCCAGATTACCGAAATAATAATTCCAGCGTTCAATTTCACCTGCGCGCCATGCACTTCCGCCAAAAGAGAGGTCTGCAAATACCCATCCGTAAGGCGCAACATAGAACTGCGCCCAATCATGACAGCCTGTATAGTAGTCTGTCGCATACAGCCCAGACTGCCAGCGTGCCGGGATACCGGACATTCGGCAAAGCGTGATAAAAAGAAGGGCCTGTACACCGCAGTCTCCTTTTAAATTGACTGCACAGTATTCCGGAATGCACTCAATTGTAAAATATTCTCTCACAAAAGAATACATGACCTTTGTCGTCACAAAATCGTAAAATCGGCGTGCCAGAATAACCGGATTCGTCTCATCACCGGCCAGTTCATCCCTCAGTTTCCTTAAATAAGGTGTAAACATGATATGCGGTGACTGTTCTTCAAGACAGAAATCCGGCTGTTCACCGGCGACACGCTTCGGATCCAGTTCTACATAATTAATATGATAATCAAATGAATACTCCACCATAAATTCCTGATTCGGCTGCAGTTCTGTCTCAAAGTAAACTGTTCTCTGCGCTGCATCTTCCGGTGCAATAAAAGTAATCTCCGGATTCGCAGCATGAATCTGTACATTTGAAACCTGCTCATACACCTTCGGAATCGGCAAATGTACAGAAACTTTTCGTCCGACTTCCTCGAATTCCTTTTTGGCCTTAATAGTTGCACGGATGCGTGTATGAACTGTTCTGCCTCCGTGTTCCTTCATATAATGAACATTCCCATTAAGCAGCTTCTGTTTCATTGCATTCTCTTTTTCAAGTTCCTCATTCTGTACAATCACACGAGCGGCCAGATCGGGACGCGTCTGTGTCAGATTATCATAGAAAAGGCGCTGAAAATGAACTTCTCCATCAATATAAATCCAGTCCGCCGCACCAATCTCTTTCAGATACTGCAATTCTTCTTCTTTGAAATCACGCAGATGACTGGTCATCATCTCCAATGCTTCGGCATAAGTGTAAGGATACTCATCTGCTCCCATCACCCCGATAATTTCCTGCTCAATTTCCAAGCGCTTACGCAGCGCCTTCGGTATCTCCTTGTGTTCCAGAAAATAACGGATCATTTTCTGGGCACCGGCATAATCACCATAATTTTTTAGCTTTAAAACATCCTCCGGCAAAGGAATTTTCATAAATGATAAATCCTGATACATGCTTCACACCTCCCATCAACTATTCGTTATCAAAACCAATAAATCCAAAGCCCGGAACATCCGGAAGCACAAGTTTCTTCGTGTCTTTCACATAAATGCCTCCCTTAAACGGCCTCTCTGTCATGTTAAAAGTCGCATCGAGATCCGCGCGTGTGATATTTCTTGTGGCTGCACCGAGACTGGCTGCTGCTGTAATACCCAGATTGCTCTCTTCTACCATGCATCCAAGCATCACTTCAATGCCTGCTGCCTCGCAGATGGCATTTATCTTCAGTGCTTCGCGAATGCCGCCGCACTTCATCAGCTTAATATTCAGATAATCAATAGCTCTGCGCTCTACAAGTCGAAGTGCATCCTTTGAATTAAAACAGCTCTCATCCGACATAATCGGCACGTCTGAATGTTTAGTAACATATTCCAGACCTGCAATATCATGGTAGGCAACCGGCTGCTCTACCAGTTCCAGGTTATACTCATTCAGCCTCTTGATCAGACGGACAGCCTCTTTTGCTGTCCAAGCCTGGTTCGCATCCACACGAATCTTAACGTCATCCCCAACCGCTTCACGAATCGCTTTGACTCTGGCAATATCCTCCGCAAAGGAAGTACCGACTTTCGTCTTAATTGTATCAAAACCATCCGTCACATACTGTCTAGCCTTGGCCGCCATTACCTCCGGCGTATCGATACCAACCGTCATATCCGTTTCAATATAATTCCTGTATCCGCCCAAAAGCTTATAGACCGGCATGCCTGCTTTCTTGCCAAGAAGGTCATAACATGCCATATCGATAGCATTCTTGGCACATCCCGAATGCGCTGCGGCATGATCCATCGTCCAGTATACCTTTTCCAGATCCGTCGGATCAACACCAATGAGATCTCTCTCCATCTCTCTGATCACATCGCTTGTACCGGATAAGCTCTCTCCTGTAATCAGAATCGCCGGCGCCCCTTCTCCGTAACCAACCAGACCCTCATCCGTTTCCACCGACACGATAACGCTTCGAGAATGCGTAATAACCCCGAGCGAAATACGGAACGGTTCCACTAACGGTACTTCTACCTGACGCACTTTAATCCCTGTAATTTTCATTTGTCTCTTCCCCCATAAAATGTAATTATCAATATGCTTCTATTATATAAAAACTTTAGAAAATATCAACAAAAACACATGCGAAAACTGATAGATACTTCCAAATGTATACACTAAAACCTTCTTTTAATTCTGTACAGATCTATGTATAATAATGATATATAAACACCAGAGATGTACAGGCACTCAGTCCCTGACGGCTCTATCTTATTTTAAAACATGTTGTTAACTTGAAGTACGAATAGGAGGAGAATTTCGCTTATGAAACCATTTTTAGGTATTGATATAACTACCAACCGCAAAAACGAACGCTTAAACGGCAATGAATTTTTAATACTGAAACCATCTGAAATATTATCCCAGACTTTGGCCAAAACCACCGAGCAAAAAGATGTTATTATCCAAAAGTCCAAAATGCCTTTACTTCTGCGCATTATTAAATCCATATGTCTCTTTCTCGCTTTTATCTGCGTCAGCGCCCTATTGAGAGCACGGGTTTCCCTTGCCGAAGCATATCACAACGCACCCTGGGTTTTTTGGCTTCTTCCTATTTGCGTTATTCTATTCGTCCTATTAACAGTTTGTGAAAAAGTAAAATCCCATCATGTCTTAGATACGGATGAAAATCAACATGCGCTGGCTACCCATGATCGAGTCATGAAAGACATATTGGCGGAGCTTGCTGTACCCGATAATGCTAAAAATGTGGATGTGCTGTCTTGCTACTACACTGAACGTAACGGCAAAATAAAAGCGATAGAAAAAGGGCTTCAGGTTCATCAGTTTTCCAATCTGATATTTAAAGCTTACCGTGATAATGAAAACCTGTATTTAACCAACTGTAACGGAAAATATGCTTTCCCGCTGTCTTCTCTTTCATCTATTCGTACAGTAAAAAAGCATACAGTTATTAAGGAATGGCATAAAGAGGAGCCTTATGATAAGGGAATACATAAACCATATCATATGTCAATTGACAAGTTTGGCTGTCTCAATTGTAATTCCTATTATATTCTTGAGGTTGTACATAATACAGAAACCTATGGAATCTATATTCCTTGTTATGAATTACCGGTTTTCGAAGAGCTTACCGGATTACGTGCAGAATAAATGAGATAAAACACACGATAACGAGTGAAACACGCTCTGCGAGTTTCACTCGTTATCGCGATATTCGGCAAGGCCGCATACTTCAAATGTCGTCCCACCATGCTCATTTGTATAAACTTTAATCGTCCCGTCATGAACCCTCACAACTTCTCGAACCATCGCAAGTCCAAGGCCCACACCTCCAAGCTCCCGGCTTCTTGACTTATCTATCCGGAAGAACGGTTCAAAAATCTGCTCCCTGAATGCCTCATCAATTCCATTTCCTGTATCCGAAACCGTCAGAACAACTTCGTTCTTCTCCCTCTTTGCTGATACTGTAACAGTTCCATCGGTCCGATTATATTTAATCGCATTTTCCACAAGATTATATAACATTCTGTAAATCAGAATATCACTTCCTGTCAAAAATAATTCTTCATCTGCCTTTTCTCCTGCTCCCTGTGACTTCTGTATCAGTTCAACCTTCTTTTCCTGTGCCAGCGGTTCCAGATCTGTCAGTACTTCCTCAATCAGACTATGGATCTCAATTTTGTCATTTCGCGCTACCGTCTGTAATTCGCTCATATCCAAAAGCGTTCTGACCAACTTGCTAAGACGTTCATTCTGTTCCGTTACCATCTGAATTGTCTCTTCTGCCGCTGTTGTACTCTCTGGATGTTCTGTTGTATGGTATAGATCCAGTTGTGCCTGGATTAAGGCCAGTGGCGTACGCAATTCATGAGCTGCATTTCCCGTAAACTGACGCTGCGTCTCAAATGATTCTGAAAGCCGCATAAGCATTTTGTTGTAAGATATGCGAAGTCTGTCTAACTCTGCAATCTTATTCTCTTCGATTATATAATCTGTCAGATTCTGTGCCTGAACTTTTTCCACTGTCTCTGAAAATTCCTTGAGTGGTTTCAATGCCCGTCCACTGATAAAATACGTCACTGCGCCGCCAAACAACGCTACAATAGCAGTAATCAGAAGGCTTCTGCTTCTATAGTCTGATTTGGAGTTATAAACCTTCATGGAAAACTGTGCCACAAAGTCATCCCACTCGTCATCCGGAATATCAATGTACACCGCTTCCGGCGCTGTGCTCTGATCCGTGATAGACTCCTGAAGCGTATCGAAATAATAGACGCCGTTTTTATATAAGAAAAATGTAAGACATCCGCATAATATGGTGATCAACACTGTTGTAAGAAATGTTAATTTCCACTGAAGTGATATTTTTTTCATGCTCTGCTATCTCCCCCTATCTTATAGCCCTCACCGATTTTGTTCACGATCGGATCATATCCTAGTCCTGCTTTCAGTTTTTTTCTCAAAGAAGACATATGCACTCGGATTGATCCGCTGAAACTGTCTACAGAAGAATCCCATACATGCTCAATCAGTTCTTCCTGACTGACCGGTCTTCCCTGATTCAAAAGAAGATACTCTAGAATTCCATTTTCTTTTCTCGTCAACGCAACAGGGTTATCTTCTGCATATGCAACCCTTTCTCTCGTATCAAATCGAAGTTTTCCACATTCCAGACAAATATTTTTTTGTACAAATTTTCTTCTTGTCAGGCTTCTCACGCGAGCTTCCAGTTCCTGCAGATGAAATGGTTTTTCCATATAATCATTTGCACCTGAATCCAATCCCTCAACCTTATCTGCAATCTGACTTCTCGCAGACAGAATTAATACTTTTGTCTCTTCATTTTCTTTGCGAAGCTCCCGAAGAATCTCCATCCCATCCATCCCGGGCAGATTAAGATCAAGCACAATCAGATCATACAGTTCCGCATAGATCATATCCAATGCCTGTTCTCCGTCATTACACGTATCCACCTCATAACCTGCCTGATGCAGACTTTTCGCAATCATATCACATAATTTCTTCTCATCTTCAACAACTAATAATTTCAATTTACTTTTCTCCATTTTCTTAACAGGAAATTTACATTCTATATTATATAATGTAACCATAGAACGGTCAATAAGACACCTAAAGAACAATAACATTGAAAGGAACAGTTACTACTTACAGTAACAAGAGGTATTTGAATGAAATCAGAAAAAGCAACACAAGTTTTTTTACTTGCAGCCGGTATGGTATTTTTTCTTGTTGGAATTTTCCGCGGAGAAGCTGCAGTTGTACTCAGTAAAGCAATAAAATTATGTATGGAGTGTGTCGGAATTGGATAAGAAAATGAAATCAAACAAAAACTTTCTGGTCCGCTTCCGCGGATGGATTCAGGCAGCTGCTACACTGCTGACCAACATTCACATCCCGAATCTGTTTAAAGGGAAAATTTATCAGGGAAATGTAAAAACGATGTGCGTCCCGGGACTAAACTGTTACTCTTGTCCTGCCGCCACAGGTGCCTGTCCGATTGGAGCTTTTCAAGCCGTGGTTGGTTCTTCAAAATTCAAATTTACCTACTACATCACCGGATTTTTCATCCTGTTAGGTGTTCTGTTAGGACGGTTTATCTGTGGATTCCTCTGTCCGTTTGGATGGTTCCAGGATCTGCTGCATAAGATTCCGGGCAAGAAACTTTCCACCGCAAAACTGAAGCCTCTGCGGTATCTGAAATATGTGATTCTGGTCGTCTTTGTTATACTACTTCCGGCATTTGTAACCAATTCACTTGGTATGGGAGATCCTTTCTTCTGCAAATACATTTGCCCACAGGGCGTACTTGAAGGCGCAATTCCGCTGGCACTTGCCAACTCAGGAATTCGTGCCGCACTCGGACATTTATTTACATTTAAGTTCACAATCCTTGCGCTTTTCATCATCCTGAGCATCTTGTTTTACCGTCCATTTTGTAAATGGATCTGCCCGCTGGGTGCTATTTACTCACTGTTTAACAAGGTATCTTTTCTTAAGATTCAGGTTGATCATGAGAAATGTGTTGGCTGTCAGAAATGTAGTCGTGTCTGTAAGATGGATGTCAATGTAGTAGACACACCAAACCATCCGGAGTGTATCCGATGCGGAGAATGTATGAAAGCCTGTCCGACTGATGCAATCTGCTATCATTACGGATTTTCAACTAAGAAACAGGCTGAAAATAAAAACTAATAAAACGTAATTTAAAGGAGATTTAAAATCATGAAAAACAAAACACTTAGAACAAACTCAATGAAATTAAAAAAGGTAATTGCTGCATTCCTTGCCATTTCTGTACTTTTTGCGTTTACAGGCTGCGGAAATTCCTCCACAACAGACAATACAAACACAAAACAGGAATCTTCTTCCACAACAGAAATGGGCAGCGCAGACGAGCTGAACGAAAAACGGGATGACCTTTACCAGCAGGAAAACCAGCTTTTTGCTGATCACAAAGATGCATGGGACAAAGCCTTTGGTCTTATGAACAAGAACGCTGCCGGTGATGCCATGAGCGAAAACTATGCTGATTCCCTCGCAAGCACAGTGGAATCTAACAAAGACTCTTTCTCTGAAGAAGAATATAAAACTCTGTGCAAAGACATCGAGACAATCCGCGGAATTGAAGAAGAAATTGCCAAGCTTGAGAAAGAGATTGCTGCATCCGATTCCTCTGACAGCTCTTCCTCCAAATCAGACGAATCCACAGCTGTATTCAAAGGTTTCAAAGGAAAAGATCTGGATGGAAACGATGTAGATGACAGTCTTTTCGCTAAAAATAAAGTTACAGTTGTAAACTTCTGGTTCAGTGGATGCAAGCCATGTGTCGGAGAGCTCTCTAAGCTGAATGAATTAAATGAGAAACTCAAAGAAATGGGTGGCGAAGTTGTTGGTATCAATACAGATACATTAGATGATAATCAGGATGGAATCAAAGAAGCGAAAGAAATCCTGAAGGCCCAGGGAGCTTCCTACAAAAACCTGACTTTCGATTCCGATTCAACCGTCGGAAAATATGCAGGAAACATTATGGCATTCCCGACAACAGTTCTTGTAGATAAAGACGGAAATATCGTTGGGGAACCTTTCATGGGTGGCATTGACGATCAGTCAAACTACGATCAGCTGATGAAGCAGATTCAGTCCGTACTGGACCAGAAATAATTCATTTACTGAAAATGCATAGTAATAGCGAGGGCTTTCAAGTCCTCGCTATTACTATAATCGTCAGCTCATTTACTTTTCTTGTTGCCTTATGATTTCCGCTAATATCGACAGCATGTTATCAACCTGGATTGGCTTTGCGATATGACCATTCATTCCAGCTGCAACAGCATCTCTCTTATCTTCTTCAAATGCATTTGCTGTCATTTTACAGACCCTATAGCTTTGCGTCTCAGCCTTTCGACTGATTTGCCGACGAATCTTTTCATTGTATTATATTGTGCTTTTTTCATTGAAGCTGTCTATTATAAATATTTCATCATTGTTGGCACAAGAATGTTCATATCAACAGGCTTTGCAACATGCGCATTCATTCCAACAGAAAGAACCTTTTGTATATCTTCTGCGAAAGCATTGGCAGTCATCGCAATAATTGGGATACTGGCTTTTTTCCTATCCTTCATCTTTCGGATAGTTAATGTAGCGTCATATCCATTCATAACCGGCATCTGGATATCCATAAGGATCATCTTGTAATAATCAGCATCAGCCCTTTCAATCATATCAATGCATGCAACACCATCATTGGCAGACTCAACAATACATCCTTCTTCTGTCAATAGTTCCGTTGCAATTTCTGTATTGATCTCATTATCTTCGACTAATAAGATTCGAACACCGTTCAAACAATTCTTATTGCTCAGACTACTATTTTCCTTCACCAGAGAATCTTCTTTTGACGCTTTCCTGCAAGGAATAGTCACCGTAAATGTGGAACCCTTACCTTGCTTACTTTTCACTTCTATTGTCCCATCCATGAGTTCTACAAGCTTTTTCGTAATACCCATTCCGATGCCACTGCCTTCAATATGACTGGATGTAGTGTTACGTTCTCTTTCAAAAGTTTCAAAAATACGCTTTTGGAATTCTTCAGACATACCAATTCCATTATCGGTAATGCTAATGATCATATTGCACCAGTCTTCTTTTTCACAGGATTTCTGTACAACATTACAGGATATCCTACCTCCTGTATTTGTATACTTTATTGCATTGCTTATAATATTAAGACAGACTTCTGACAGGTGCGGTGCATCCATATATACATACGGATACATGATTTGTTCTGTCAAAGAGAGCGTCTGATTTTTACTTTCTGCCTGTTGTTGGAACATAATGACACAATTTTCAAAGCACTCATGGACATTTGAAACAGTACATTCTATTTCAACCTTATTATTTTCAATTCTTGCAAGATCCAAAACGTTACCAAGCATCGACAAAAGTTCTTTTCCGCATATTTGAATTTCTTCAAGATATCTGCCAAGTTTATCTGTTTCCTGCAAATGTCTGGACGCCAGTTCTGCATAGCCAATGATTGCATTCATAGGAGTTCTGATATCATGAGACATATTATACAGAAATGACGATTTTGCTTTATTTGCACATTCTGCTTTTAATTTTGCTTCCCGCAATTCTTCCTCCTGTTTTAATTCCCGCAGTTTTTCATCTGTCACATCTCGATTTGCAAACAGCACGGATGTAACATTTCCATTGTTATCATAACTCTGCGGAACAACCATAGAAAGAAACCATGAGCCATCCTTCTTTTTGAATTCAGAAGACATAGATTCTTTATTATGAAGACGGGCCGCCATGGTTTCTATATCAAAAAAATCTATATACTTCTGTACAAAGGGTTCTGCTATAATACTCTCGATAACCTCGAACTGTGGATCCCAATCTGCTGTGTTATCTTTAATATCCATACCCATTTTTCGAGATCTTTTGACAAGTTCAATCTTCTTTGTTTTTAAGTTAAGCCTTGAAATATGATAATAAGCAGTGCCTAAGGCATGAAGAGCCTGCCGAGTTTTTTGAACCTGCTTCCCCAATGTGAGAGGAAACTCTTCACCGTCCATCTGTTCCAGATCCGGTGTTGACTGATGCAGATGCTGAACCAGCCATTTCCCATTCGTCCACTTATAGATAATCGTAAATCTTGTCTCCATTTTAAAACAAATAGAACCATCTTTAAACAGACCAGTAAAATCTACTGTTCCGTGTGCAAGAACATGGTCATCATCAAGCCGTTCTTCTTTCTGATGTAAATTTTGTACTTCAAGTCTGATTTTACCTCTCCGTTTTACATCAAATTTAAATGATTCTAAAAACTCATGCAGATTCGTGAATAACTCATGTTTCCCAGTTCCAATCAGACTAATATTTTCATCAAAATAATTCTCTATACCAAAATTATCTACTGATTCGGCATTAATATATACTTTCAAAAGTTGCTCTGTGAGTTTTTTGAAATCATCCATACGCTTCCCTCGTGCTTAAAAAGTCTTAAATGACTTTAAGTTTTCTGTTTTATTTTTAAAGTTTATCCACTTTTCATTCTCTTCCAAATATTCCGAATATAAATGTCAAATTGTTTTCTTTATTATATCACAGCGACATATTATTCTGCCATCTTTTTTTCAAAACATGTGTCCATGCTAATATTTCAATAGCATGCAGTCGGATTTTTGTAACTTCCTTTATTTTTTACTGTGGCATAATAAAAAGAATCGGCTTATTCATAAATGCCGATTCCTGGGTATAAAAAACTGAGATCAATGTTCCGAAATTAAAAGGATCTGATATCCGGATTTCTTTAACTCTTCCCTATACAATTCAGCTATATATGCCGGACCATTGCACCACAGCTTTGTTTTTCATCATACAGTGCTTTTCCTGTCTTTGAACATAGAAAATCTGTCAATATCTCTTTTCTGTCCTTGCAAAAATTCAGTAATATCTTCAAGTACAGCTTCATCGCCTTCACAATGAAAAATTTCATAACATTTTTCTATATATCCAAGAACATCGGCTTCTTTAAACAAGTGGATAATCTGTTCAACAGGTAAATGTCACTCTTCTGAAGCAAGCCGGATTAATCTTGTTTGCATGAAAGTAATCTCTGTTTTCTCACTCATTATGAATTCTCCTTAATTTCTTGGTCAACTGGAAGTTGTCTATTTCTTCTTTTTCTGATTTGAAATACTTCTCTGTGTATTTTTGACATCTCTTACTAATAACTGAACGTTGTCATAAGCTAAGCCAAATTTAAAGAGCTTTTCACCTTGTTTATTATAGAAAGTCGTGACCTTATCCCAACTGCTGCTTGCATTTCCATCTCCATAATCTTTATAAAACTCTTCAATTTTTTCATTGGAGAATGCTATGTCTGACAAGTTATATTCTCTCTTTGTTAAGAAAAATGAATACACAACTTTGCCTTTGTATCTTTCACATTTTTTTGTTAAACCATACAAAGAACAGAATAAAAATAAAAGAAAAATAACTGTGATTCCAACACCAAAAATCATCGTATCTGTACCTGCACAAAATAATATCACTCCAAAATACATCGTACACACCAAAAATAAAACAAACATAACGACATAAAGAATTCTATATCTCTTCTTTAGCGATATTATGTATTTTGGCTCTTCCTCGGTCAGCATATTCGATTCCTTTTTCATCTCCATCTATTTTATTCTCCTCTTCAATAAAATATCTCATCCAAGTCGTGTATAGACACATCGCTTTTCCTATACCACTTTGCAAATTTTCGATATATCCTTGTCGGTGGAATTACCATACTTAGCAGCATCCATACACACATCCAAAAAATTCCTATGGTTGCACCAAAAGCACAATAAATAAACTCTTTAAAAATAATAAGAAGAACAACTGATGGCACTATAAATCCAGCTAATACACCGATTAATTGAAACCAAAATGTAAATTTGTATGATCTTATAAATTTATTATAATTCTCCTCAAGTAATATTTCTTTTGCAAAATCCTTCATATCCAAGTTCTGTCGTAGATTTTCTAATGAAGCATTCGCTTGGATTAAGTCTCTTTTCTGCATATTCCTCACTTCTCCTGATTTTTTCTGCCTATAAAAGTTATCTTGTTAGTCTTTTTGAATAAGGCAATTCAGAAGAATATCTTTTTGCCTGTTCAAATGGTGTCAGCATAGAGCCGTCGGACTGTCGCCTTTTTCATGTCCACGGTCTTTCCAGTTTTTCGCAAATGCTTTCGCCGCTGCTCTTTGCTGTGTATCTGTCATTGCAGCAACCTCCTGTTATTCATCATCTGTAAATTCCATCATCTCATCAACAGTACAGTCCAGCTTCTTGCAGATCTTCTCAATCGTCTCCATTGATACATACTGGTTTTTTCCCATCCGGGCAAGAATATTACCACTAATCCCGGTGAGGTACTGCATCTCTATCCGCTTCATATTTTTATCTATGAGCATTTTCCATAATCTGTTATAACTTACGCCCATAAGCTACCTCCATATTTCTCATTCAACCATATTTTGATTATATCATGATTCGCACCTTTGGTGCTTGACGCTGCATACGCAGCTATCATGATCGCCATTCGCCGTTCGCCAATCATGCAAGCATATTGGCTCTCTTGCGATCATTATATCACGATTTCGTTAGGTTGAATGCCTGTAATTTTTGATTTCTTCTTTAAAAAGCTTTTAAAAGTATATTTACCAACCCCCTTTTGCAAGTTTTTTTCGCAAAAATGAAATATTCCCTCACTAATTGCAAGTTTCAGAGGGCATTTGGACGGTACTTTCGCAGAAAAATTTATTTTCCTACTAATCACACGCGGGGACTTGAAGAATGTCAGATGATTTTTTTTTAATCAAAAAAGAAGCACCGACCTCCATATCCCTGCCAAAAGTCATGGCACTACATCGCCGGGGAAGCATATCCCACACAGGCTGGTCATTCGATTGGAATAATCCATCGATGAACTACCTGTATCATAGAACATTTTTGTGCCCTGTGCCGTATGTCCACAAAGTAGGAATCAGGGGTAAAAATCAGAAATTTCCACGATTGCGGAATTGATATGGTATAATCAATTCAACGGTTATAAATGTCGTCAGAAAGTGGGAACTGCTTCAATGAACGGAGCTACTACAATACAGGAACGGCTAAAAGATTTACGATTAAACAAAGGATTAAAACTGGAAGAACTGGCAGAGCAAACGGGGATTTCAAAATCGGCTCTTGGCAGTTATGAAAAAGATGACTATAAGGAAATCAATCATGGCAACCTTATTTTCAGCCACATGGTTCTGGATGACCTCAGCCTCATTATCCGGGATATTCGGGAAGCCCATAAAAAGGACAGTGAGAGTGCACCCCAGACCACCGTTGCTGATGAACTGAAAGAAAATGGGAACACCTATCAGGCAGAGGAAAAAACGGTAAACTGTAAGCTATCAATCGCCACTTAGGCGTGTTTTCCCAATAACAATGTAAAACAACAGTATCATTATAATCATTGCTGCTATGATATGTACATATATGAAACTTTGTGTTCCTGTAACAAGAAACAAACTTGTTATTGTATAATTCCATAACCAATGAAATCCTGTGGGCATCCAAATACTCTTTGTAGTGTAAAACATTTCATTGGCAAATATTCCATATAGAAAAGGAAAAATAAACATTACCAGAACAGAAATATTATCGGTATTAAAAATATGTGGTAGTGTAAAAATAAGTGCAGCTATTACGCAACTCAAATACTTATTTTTACATTTTTGCAGCAACAGCCCAAAAATAATTCCTCTAAAAATAACTTCTTCAATAAAGGACACGAAAAAGTAAAATATGAATTTTCCTTTATGATTCACCAACAGTGCTAAAAAATCAGTGTCTTGAAGAATTATATTTGATTTGACTGATGAATAAACTATAAACAATACAATGATTGGCATTATAGCTCCAACTGCAAAATTCAGAAAATCTATTTTTCTAAAATATAACCCTATGCTTTTTAACATAACGCACCTTTTAACCTCTGATTTGTCATAATCCTGACACCATACACTATTATGAATAAATTATCTCATGCAAAACAATTTCTTCTGCCCGATTGTGGATATTATTGCACCGCTGCACCCATTCCATTTGATGAGTACACTTTAATTCCCCGGTTACGCCCTCGGCAATTTTCATCTGCTCCATGATGGTATCTAACCGTTTCTGTGCCTGTTCGTTCAGGTCTGCAAGATATGTCCACAATTCTCCGGTCAGTATCAATGTATTCAATCTGACTGGGTGGACTTCCCTTAAATATTCCCTGTGCATCCGTCCGTACTTTCCAATAGGGCGGTGTTCCTTCGGCAGTTTCAAATCCGGGATGTAGTAATCCCCAACAAGGATATAATCAATTCCGTTTTCCGTTATTCTTGGTTTCAATTCGCTCATGTTCCTTACCTCCTGTGGAAGCAGGCTCGTCTGGTACTAACTCAATCACATCGGTAATCTCACAATTCAGCGTTTCGCAGATACGGGCTAATGTGTCCGTACTGATGTGCATATTGTTTTCCTGCCTTTCTATCCATACCACCGGGGCGGTTGCTCCGGCAGGAACTTTTCTCTTATTATAACATCAATCTTGTGAAATCACAATTTATTCTTGTGGTCTTCCGCTGATAGCAATATTGCAACCTAAAAGAGAATGAATGCAAGCAGGCGCAGGCCGATCGTTTTGTGAAACTGGTAAACAAGTATAAGCATATTGATTCAGAGGCAGCAGCCGAATATGAAGCACTCTTGCCATTGGAGATTTTGAGGCTGTCATGGATTCTGGTACAATAAGTGTTTCCACCAAAATGCACCAGTTCACCCGGCTCATAGTTTTTCAGATAGGTCAGCAGGCCCATCTCCTTGGCCTTTGCAACGACCTCCGGTGGAATATATGGCATAAAAATCCTTCTTTCCATAGTCATGAATTGACTGCCAAAAAGCAGTCCGGCTATGTAAAAGGGCCGGCTGGATTACCCAACCGGCCCAGAGCAGTTATCGCTCTTTATCCTCTTTCTTCTTTTGTTTTTGCACTTCGGACTTGGCCCGATCCGCTACGGTCTGCCAGATGTCCTCCCGAACCGTGTACTCATAGGTGTGGTTCAGAATTTCTTCCGAAGGCTGGGAAAGCAGCCATTCCCGGTAGGTTTCCTGCTCGGCAAACATCTTTTGATATAAAGCTGTGTTCAGCTCTGCATTGGTCATGTAGTAATACCTCCGTTTGGATTTTGATATAGAAAAAGCCGACTGGCTCTCAAAAGAAAACCAATCGGCGATGCAGCTTCTTTACACATACAGATATACAGATATAATTAGTATGGCAAAAGAAGATTATGCGTGATAGAGCCGCCTGTTATTCCAAAAGAAAGTCAAGTGCTCTAATGATTTTGATTCCGTCTTGTGTTTGAGTAAAATCGCATTCCAAGGCAATCACTATCTTTTCATAGCTATCACGAATCTTACGCAGCGGTGCAAGCTCTCGCTCTCTCGTTTCCGGAGCATTCATTGATTCAGTAACCTGGACATATTTTTTCTCGTCTGCTTTCGTAGCAATAAAATCGACTTCCTGATTGTCGATTTTTCCAATGGCAACATCATAACCACGGCGCAACAGTTCAAAGTAGATGATATTCTCCAAAATATGTCCACTGTCACCATCACGATAGCCCAACAGATAATTTCGCAACCCAATATCAACAATATAGTATTTGCCCAGGGTGCGCAGATACTCCTTGCCCTTTATATCAAATCGTTTGATTTCATAGAAAATATAGGCTTCTGTCAAAGCTTCGATATACGCCTGAATCGTCTGTACGGCAGGCTTTGTTTTTCGAGTTCCATTTTTCAAAAGCCCCTCATTGACTAAAGTGTTTCCAATAGAGGTAGCAGAAGTGTTATTGCCAATATTGTCCGCCAAAAACAAGATGATTTTTTTCAGAAGCACCGGGTCAGTAATATTTCGCTGTCCCTTGCGCTTTTCCCGTTCCAGAATGTCATTGATAACAGCAGCAGAATAAACACCGTCTAACGCAGCTGTCACCCGGTCAATTTCTAATCCTACATCAGCAAGCATAGGCATACCACCAAATCTGGCGTAGGCATCAAAAAGTTCTTTTACATCATATGTTTCTCCCTCTGCATCTGTAATCCGCTTTCTGAAACCACCTGCAGGTGACTTCCGTTCCGTCAGAATATAACCATGAAAGTCCAGAAATTCCCTAAAAGATAGTGGCAAGACTTTAATTTCCACATATCGTCCAGATAGATAAGTGGAAAGTTCAGAAGAAAGCAGATAGGCATTGGATCCTGTGATATATATATCGCAATCGAAATCTACTCGGAAAGAGTTTACTGCATTTTCCCAACCATGCACTTTCTGTACCTCATCAAAGAAGAGGTATGTCCGTTTATTAGGGCAAATGCGTGCTTTGACGTATTCATAGAATCCTCTTGCATCCATATCCGGAATGCCCATAGACTCAAAGTTCATTTCAATAATCTGGTCATCGGTCACTCCAGTATCCCGTAAGTGCTCTGCCATCAGCTTCATTAAGCTGGACTTTCCGCAACGTCGGATACCAGTCATGACTTTAATCATTTCTGTATCTTGAAATGCAATAATCCGATTCAGATAGAGATCACGTTTTCGTAGTATTGTTTTTTGCATAAAGGTAACACCGCCTTTCGCTTAAAATCATAACATAAACCTCTAAAATAATCAAGTTTATAGAATTGATACTAAAAACTCTTATTTTCAAAAAGTTTGTAACATAATACATTTTCTTGTCGATATGCGTCTCTCATATAAGTCGGCTCGTTAATAGTGAATTGTATATATTTGTTCGTTACATTTTAAGAGTCACAAATCGCCTTTGCATCATCAAGATGGTGCGTGCTGTCAAATCGCTTTGATTTTTTTGAGATACGCCACCGCATCGGTATGACCGCGGAAGTAAATCTGCTGTCGCTCCATATCATCCCGCTGACGCACCAGATGCAGATACTGTGTAAAGGCTGCGTATTCCTTAGCGGTCAATCGGATTTCTCCGCTGCTCTCCAAAAGATCAGTCAGAAATGGAGCTTTCTGTTTCAGGTCAGAAATTTTCTGCAATAGTTCCGCGTATTCTTCCTTTTCGTTCCGCAGCTCTATCATAATATCGTTGTCGATTTCAGAGAACGCATCTTCCAATCGGGATGGAAGATCAAGATATGTCTCTCTCATGATATTCACCTTTTCTTTCTTTTTCCTTTATTGTATCCAGTTACCGGTATCCTATAGGGGCTGGCTCTTTTGAATTGAATTTTGAAGGTATCCTTATTTCAGCAGTTTTTCGTAAGTGAAGTTTCCAGCAGCCCTCTTCACAAGCAATATAGCAAGTGCTGCCAGAACAATACCCACTCCCCAGAGAAGTCCTGCGCTGATTAGAATAATGCCCGTGAATTGTCCGATGAGCAAAGCGAGAATCGGAAAAATCAGGAATACTGCCCGCTGCTGTGCTTCTTCGATAGTCTGTGCCTTTGCAGAACTCCGCACAGTTACAGCAATTGCAATCAAAGAGATTGCCGGTGCGATCAAAAGCATGATCACCAGCCAACTCGCTGCGGGAAGGAGCAGATTACCGGTTAGGAAAAAGGATTCCAGCTCCATTACCAGCAGCATGGCAGCAAACGAACTAAAGGAAATCATCATTCCAACCGAGAAGCCTGCCAGTATTTTGGATTGGAATAACTGCCCCAGCGAGAGCGGAGAATACAGCAATGTTTCTAAGGTGTGCTTTTCTTTTTCGCCCACGAAGGAGCTTGCCGCCATGACAGACGATGCCATGATCGGGATAATCACTCAAGATTCCGAGAGATCATATACCTGTCTGCATTGTTTTCTGATTTCCGAAGCTCTATCAATGTACCGTCTGTGCTTCAGCCAAACGATAGAACAATCCCTTTTGATTCAGAAGTTTCTCCGGCGTTCCCGTCTCTGCGACGCGGCCCTGTTCCAGGACAACAACCTTATCGACGTTTGCAATCGTCCGCATACGGTGCGCAATAACCAGTACAGTTTTCCCCTGCAGCAACACGGACAGTGCCTGCTGAACCAAGTTCTCATTCTCCGCATCCATGGAAGCTGTGGCTTCGTCCAAAATAACTACCGGCGCATCCTTCAGGATCGCCCGGGCAATAGAGATACGCTGCCGCTCGCCTCCTGAAAGGGCGCAGCCATTCTCACCGATATTGCTGTAATAGCCGCCAGGCAGACGGGAAACAAACTCCTCGCACTGAGCTGCCCTGGCTGCCGCCAGCACTTCCTCATCTGTCGCCCCCGCCCGACCAAGGCGGATGTTCTCCATAACAGAATTGTCAAAAAGGGTCACATCCTGAAAGACGATGGCATAATTCTTAAACAGCGTTTCCGGCTCCACAGTCGTCACGTCCACGCCACCCAGCAGTACCTGACCGGCATCTGCATCCCAGAACCGGGCTGCCAGACGGGAAACAGTAGATTTTCCGCTGCCGGAGGGGCCTACAAGCGCAGTGATCTGCCCCTGTTTCGCTACAAAGGAAATCCCATTGAGTACAAGCTCATCATTGTACGAAAAAGAAACATCCTTAAACTCAATGTCGTACCCATTGTTCTTACAAACAGGCTGACCAGTCTGCTCCACTGTCGCTTCCATCTTCTTCGTCCGCTCAATGCTGACAAATGCAGAAAACAGTTCCGCCATCAGCATAAAGCAGGAACCAAAGGGTTCATAAACACGGCCTGCTACCAACAGATAAAGAATAAACATATTGACGGACAGCATATTTTGAGCTACCAACAGACCTCCAGCCAGCAGAACTGCCACCAGCCCAAAGCGTACTGTCAGCTGCGCCAACGTCACAGCAGTACCTGGAGCCAGCTCATTACGAAACGCACACTTTACCACATAATCCAGTTTTTTCTCAACTCCATCCAGGTATTCCTGTTCCAGACCGGCGGAGCGAAGCTCCTGTATGGTATCCAGATATTCCTGCACCCCATCATAAGCGGCACGGTGAGCGTCATAATTGCGGCTTTCCGCTTTTGTCTGGGCCTTTCTGGCCGCTATCAAAATAAGCGCAGCTACCGGTACCGGCAGAACAATGCACAGCCCCATGCGCCAATCCATGATCAAAAGCCCCACGGACACAATCACAAACATAATGACTGTGCCAAAGAGACTGGGAACCGCATTGGAAAAAATTCTTTCCAGTTTAGAGCAGTCACCCATCATGGTTGTTGTCAGATCAGACAGATCACGCTGACCGAAAAATGCCAGTGGGAGCCGCCGCAGCTTTTCCGCCAGGGTAATTCTCCGGTTAGCGCTTTCTTCGTAAGCCACTTTATAAGTCAGGTTATACTGAACCCATTGGGTTATGAAGATCAACAGCAAGAGAACCGCCGCCATCAGAACTATCACTCCTGGCTGCATTGTCAGTCCAGTCTCCCCGCAGAGCCTGTTCAGAAGTCCCATGGTCACCAGCATCAAGAGGGAAATGGGAGCCATGATGCACAAATGTCCTATCGTAGTTGCCACAATCCCGTGCTTTAATTCCCGCTCCCCCTGATCGCTTAATGCGAATAATTTCTTCAGCATGGTTTCACCTCCTCTTTCCGGTCAATCTTCCAGGCGATTGCCTGATTGTAATCTGCCCACATATGGGCATACTCGCCATTCTTACCAAGCAGTTCCTGATGCGTTCCCTGTTCTACCAGACGCCCTGCTTTCATTACCAGGATCTGATCCGCATCCTGAATGGTGGACAGCCGGTGCGCAATCATAATGACTGTTTTTCCCTTTGTCAGTTCCTTCAGGGCTGCCTGAATCTGTACCTCATTTTCCGGGTCGGCAAATGCCGTGACTTCATCCAGAATGATGACCGGTGCGTCCTTCAGAATTGCCCTGGCAATAGCCACCCGCTGTACTTCTCCTCCGGAAAGATAGACGCCTTTCCCGCCCACGATGCTGTCAATGCCCTCCGGCAGCTTTGCCAGAATATCATCACACTGTGCCAGACGGGCTGCCCGCAGGATATCTTCCCGGCTGGCATTTTTGCAGCCGCCGCGGATATTTTCCTCCAGTGTTGTTTTCAGTAATTTAGGATTCTGGAAGACAAAAGCAATCTTTCCCATGACTTCCTGTCGGGAGATCTCAGAAAGTTCCACGCCGCCCAGCGTAATGCGCCCCTCCTGCACATCATAAAAGCGGGGGACCAGGGTCCCGATGGTGGTCTTGCCGGAGCCGGAATGTCCCACCAGTGCCGTAACGGTTCCGGCTTTTGCTGTAAAACTGACATCTGAAACCGCAGGCTGTTCGCCTGTGGGATAGGTAAAGGTCACATGCTCAAAGCAAATGTCGCTGCCCTGTGCCATTTGCGGCTCCTGTGCCTCTGACTGCTCTCTGGCAAGCAGAATTGTGTCAATCCGCCGCATAGATTCCATAGCCTGCATCTTATAGTTGCTCATGTACATGATCTTGTTGAGAACAGATGCGCATGCAGGTGCAAAAATCAGATAAAACAGGAAATTCTCTATAAAGGCAGTCAAATCTCCCGCCGAAGTCATGCCGATGAGTGCGGCAGGGATCAGCACAAGAAAAGCGGCATTGACCACAGTATTGAAGCCTACATATCCGGGCTTGCAGGCCATAGTAAAGGCCAGTGCGTCATCCCGATAAGCATTGATCGCTTCCTTGAAGCGTCGTATCGAATGTACCGACTGTCCAAATACCTTGATCACGGAGATTCCCCGGACATACTCCACCGCCTCGTGGTTCATTTCCTCCTGAGCGTCCTGATAGCGCTTCATGAAATTCATGGTTTTTTCGCCCATCATTGTCATCTGGCAGGCAAAGCTTGCAAGCATCAGAACGATCAGCGGAAGGCCAATGCGCCAGTCCATAGCCAGCATCAGCACAAGGCTGGCAACCGTCGTGACCTGAGCGCTCACCAGATCCGGCAGCTGATGGGCAAGGTAAGTCTCCATTTGGGCGCTGTTTTCATCAATGATTTTTCTTAGCTTACCGCTGGGATTTTCCTCAAAATACCCCATTGGCATCCTGGACAAATGACGGAGCGCTGCCATTTTTAAATTCTTTTCTGTATGAAAAGCTGCGGTATGGGAGCACATAAGTGCCGCAAAATTAATGATCAGCCCGGTCAGTTCCAGCGCCAATGCCCACACCCCCCACTGCACCAGGGACGAGATAGCAAAACCTCCTCCGGCCAGTCCGGTTAAAAGCGCACGGGCCGCAAAATAAACACACACAAACGGTCCCAGAAGGAACAAGGCGCTGATGCCGGACAACAACTGCGCAGCGCCCAGTAGGGGACGATGCCGTCCTGTAAACTCCAGCAGGCGCGGAATACCGGTTTTCTGCGGCTTCTTTGTCTGCGCATCCTCTCCAAATACCTTCTTCATATAAAGCACTCCCCTCTCATCAAGCGGTATAAATTTCTTTACTTCCCCTGCGTGGATATGCAGAATATGGGTCGCACAGTGCAAGATCAACTCCGGATCATGTGTCACGATCAGGGTACTGGCTGCCTGTTTATTGGCTGCACGGATCAGCTCCGCTGTCCGCAGCAGATTTTCTCCATCCTGACCGCTGGTCGGCTCATCATAGAGCATCAGTTTTCGCTTCATGCAAAGAGCTGTTCCCAGAGAAAGCCTTTGTTGCTGACCTCCGGAGAGGGAGCCAGGGTGACGGTTCTCCATACCATTTAAGCCCAGCGTTGTCAAAACCTCTTTGCCCTTTTCTTCTGACAGCGCCGGATTATTCAAGGTCAATTCACCCAATACCGTATCGCTGAACAGTTGATGTCCTGCCTCCTGCATGACCAGGTAGACCTGCTCCGGCAGCTTTTTATGCGCGATCTTCTTGCCGTCGATCCGTACTGTACCCGTATGCTTCAAAAGACCTGCCAGGCAAAGACTGAAAGTGGATTTCCCGGCACCGTTTTCTCCGATCACCGCTACGATTGCCCCTGACGGTATTTCTAAATGCGGCACATTCAGTACCTGGCGCATCTGGCGGCTAAACTGAAGCCCATCTATTTCCAGCCCGGTACTCTTTTGTTTTATCAGCCCCATATCGGGCCTCAGCTCATAAAGCTGCTCCCGCTTTACTGCCCTGAGTCCCAACGCTTTGCGCTTCTCCAGCGAAAGATCGGCCGCTGCTTCCGGCGTAAATTCCTGCCTGATCCGGCCATCCTCCAGCAGCACATAACGGTCAGCGATTCCCTCCAGATACCACAGCCGATGCTCTGAAATCAGCACAGTTCTTCCTTCATCCTTCATCATGCGGATCAACTTCTGCAGTTTTCGGATGCTCTCCATATCCAGATTAGAAGAAGGCTCATCCATAACGATGACCGACGGTAAAGCCGCATAAACGGAGCCGCAGGCGATCTGCTGTTTCTCGCCGCCTGACAGTTCAAAAATATTCCGGTCCATCAGCTCCTGCAGGTTCAGACGATAGGACACCTCCTCCAGACGCTTCTTCATCTGCAGGCGGGGGACATTCTGATTTTCCAGATTAAAAGCCATCTCTCCGGTCGTATCCAGATGAAAAAACTGGGTACGGGGATTCTGGAAGACACTTCCCACAATCCGGGACATTTTGGGCAACGGTGTCTGCTGCATTTCCTGTCCGCCTACAAGGACATTCCCCTCCAGTTTCCCGGCATAAAAATGAGGGATAAGACCGTTTACCAGGCGAAGCATGGTCGTCTTCCCACATCCGCTTTTCCCACAAAGTACCACACATTCTCCGCGTGATGCCTGAAAGCTTACATCAGACAGCACCTGCATTTCATTTGCTTCCCCGTTCTGGTAAGAAAAGGAAACATGATTCAGTTTGATCAAAACATCTCCTCCCTTCCTCAGAAACAAAGATTCCAGAACAGCAGTCCGGCAGAAACAGCTATTATACACCAATCCAGAGCCTTCATCTGAATCTCCGCATAACTGGTTCGCGGCATATTTTTGTCAAACCCCCGCGCCATAACAGCAGCTGACATCTCATCCACGATAACCGAGCACTGCAGCAAAAAGGGAACCAGCATATATTCCATCATCTGCAGCGGACGACGAAGAACATTTTTCCATGTCAGCGCCATCCCTCTTAACCGGAGCGCCTGATTCACCATCTGCCATTCTT
This sequence comes from Pseudocoprococcus catus, assembly GCF_902381825.1. GTDB lineage: Bacteria > Bacillota > Clostridia > Lachnospirales > Lachnospiraceae > Coprococcus_A > Coprococcus_A intestinihominis. Next base: position 3,092,625 of record NZ_LR698973.1, on the reverse strand, counting down.
CCTGGATAGTCGGGACAAAACGGAGCATCACCGCCAGAGGAATGATGACCTCGTTTGGCAGATGCATCTGAGTAAATGCACTGATATATTCCCCAATCCTGGAAGTCTGTGTCACAATATAAAAGGCTGCAAACATCGGTAAAATAAACCGGCAGAAATGACATGCCAGCATGATGATATTCTGCAGTATCCCTGACAATCGCGGTGCTAGAAACAGATCGCATAAAAACATAACTGCAAAGATAAGACCGGTATAAAAAGCCCTCTTCCATTTCTGGCACAGAAGCGTTATCCCCACACACAGGGCAAGAAGGACAAATTCCTGCGGATGTGTCAACCCGGAAAATGCCGAAAGGCAGGCGGCAATAAATACCGCCAGCTTACTTCTCGGATCCAAAAGACCACTGGAAATCTTTTCGCGGTTCACGCTGTAATACCGGCTTTCACAAAATGTTTTTTCAGGATCTTTCTTCCAAACAGACCGCCAAGCAATCCGCCCACCAAAGCCAAAGCAATCAGCACAAGAACAATCCAGCTGGGCGTCAGCTTATCCAGCGTTGCGATATATTCTTCTCCATAGTACCCTGCACAACTTTCTAAGAAGGCGTCCTTTGCCAGAATAAGGGCAAAGAAGGGACCCATAGAAGTCAGGTTGAACACACAGTAGCTGACTGCCAGAGCACCTGCAGATTTGCGTCTTTTTGCGGTAATGAGTTCAGCGATTAATCCCCATACAACTGCCAAAATCAGCGGATAAATGGTTGCCATGGACGTAATCAGCCCCACCAGGATCGCCAGCACCAGGATTGCACCGGTGCGCGGCACCTTGGTGGCATACAGCATATACACAGTTCCCAGTATGATGCCGGCAATCAACGGCGTTGCCAGAAAGAGGATTGGAACAATGGTCAGGACTGAAGACAACACCGTGAGCAGCACTAAATAAATTGCGCCAAAGGCGCCTGCGGTAATTAAATCCTTTGTTGTAAGTTTTGTTTTCATATGTATTTCTTTCCTTTCTGCATCTTTGATTAGTCTTTGCTAACTCGTGCATATTACCATGTGAAAGATTCTTTTGCCACTCTGAAAAGCCATGTCTTGTGCATAATGCTCCAAAAAGCCAAAAAATGACACCTCCATCCGGAAGGTGTCACTATGATTTTCTTCTACTTTTTTTGCTTTCGATAGGCACTTGGTCTGCAACCTATCACCGCATGGAATGCCTCTGAAAATTTGCTTGGATTCTGATAACCCATTTCCAGCGCAATTTCGCTGATTTTTTTTTCTGACTGGCGCAAAAGCTGTGCCGCCCGATGCATTTTGTAACTACGCAAATATGCATAAGGTGATTCGCCATAAATTTGCCTGAATCCATCTTTTAACTGTGTCAGACTTAAATTGTGCTCCAATGCCAGTTCCTTCAGATTGGTCCGGTGTTCCATATCCTGTACCAGATGCTCCCTGACATGCTTGATCCGCTTCACGGTCACTCCCGAAATATAGTGCTGGTTCTCCTCAAAAAGAGTTTGTCTGAATTGGAAATGATAAAGGAGTTCCAAAATCTTCAGCCGCAAAAAGGGCAGAGACGGACGATCCAGGTGTGTATACAGTTCCTGATATACATGCTCTATTTCCGCATTGCGGCGAAATACCGGGGATCTTGATTCAAGAGAATATTTCTCTGTGATTGCCTCCGCGCTGATTTGAAAGGCCTGAAGCTCCGGTACATCCTTCATGACCTCCGGAAACAAAATAATAGTGGACCCATAAAAGTAGTTCAAGGGGAAGGAAGACGCGATTGGCGGGTGCATCTGGCTGTTCAGAGTAATATCGCCTTCTCCCAAATAGAGATAATTCCGGCTGTCAAACACACATTCAAACCGCCCCTTCCGGCAATGATTGATCCCGATTACATTCTGCTTTTCACCGCTTCGGAAACAGCTCTCAGAAGAAAAATCTACAACCATGAGCTGTACTCCCGGAAAAATGTCATACAGCCACATATCGGCGGTGCCATCCTTTACCTGAAAATCCACATAGGTCACAAAGGATTCCTTCCCCGGTATTTTTTTGTCCTGTCTTAAATAATTCAATTTCTCCATGGCTGACGCATCTCCTATGACAAAGCTGAATGGCAGTTTATATCTATCCTATTTTCTCAGTATTACCAGCTTGTTAGAAAGTTTTTTAACAGGCTGTATCCATCCCAGCAACTTATAGACAGGATACAGTTCCTTCATCCCTTCGACCAAACTCACATCCTAGACCCATGTAAGCCCCGACACCATGCTCTCCAGTTCCTTACCGCTTTTCAGGCCCCAGGTAAAGCGAGCCTTACTGGCCTCAATCGATTTCTCCTTCATGTGCCGCCCGGGCAAACAGAGTCTGCAGCATGGTTTCCGGGACGCCATGAATCTTTACTTTTTCCATATCTGTCATGTATGAGCGCCCTCCTTATGGTTAGTCAAAGCTAATAACAGTTTACAACACCAACCCGGAAAAGTCAATTTGTATTCCTTGTGTAGCCAGGGCCATGATGGATCACACCATGAATGGAGGTTCAGCCGTGGCCTTTTTCAGTTTTTCTTTGCGGATACAGCCATTTTTCCACCTTCAAATTGTAGTATTAGTAGAGGGAGAAATAGAAGGTAGGGTTTCAATAGCAAGCACAGCAAGCGAGTACCCGCTTGCGATTTTTCGGATTTTCAGGTCCATTGCCCGAAAATGAAAAATGCTTGTTGGTATAATCCCAAACCCTTATGAAGAACGGAAGCGGCGCATGGCGAACCGGAAACGGAATATCCAGATGAAATTTTATGTTACAGAGAATAAAAAACGGCTCATAGATGAGCGGATAAAACTGCTAACCTCCCTACCGCATTCTATATCATTCTCGTTTGGCAACGAACTAAAAGCTGAAATCTGCAATTCATCCTCATAGTTCAATTAGTAGCCGGAAACGCCATAATCATGGAGCAACCATGTTATCAAAAAGGAATCAACATAATCAGTCCTGTTCTCAAGCACAATAAGGTTATTCCTTTGTACAAATCGGAACGATAAAATATATTCGAGGTGAACGATTATGCCGATTGATGATTTAACTGCTTTAGAGCAGAAAATGAGAGAAGCCAGAAAGAATAAAGAACTGACACAGCAGGAACTTTCTGATCTAAGCCATGTTTCTGTAAAGCAAATTGCCAATATCGAAAAATGGAAAATGAACCCGTCCTATTTGATTTTGAGAGCATTGGCAAAGGTCCTGCTCATCTCTTTAGATACGCTTATAAATCCAGATATTTCTCTGGAGGATGAGGGTGTCAATCAGATGAAAATGCTTTATTCCAGCTGTCCGCCAGAAATGCGCGACACCCTGTTGCATCACACACAAGTTATACGTTGGAAGGGAACTGGCAAACAGGGCAAAGTTACAGCTCTTTGCTCATTTTCGCATTTTCTCTTTCGGCTCAATTGGTAAAATAACTCGCCAGGAAAACTCCCTGATACCCTTTGAACACTGTCTGCAATATTGGCTACACGATTTTATAGTCGTTTTGCATAGGAGATTTTGGGTAAAATCGGATCCCCAAGCATATATTAATACCGCCCGTCGGTCATCGGATCGACGGGCGGTATTATAAAGTCATGCGTAAATAGCTACAGGAATAACGATCACAGCAGGACCAGAAATCTGAGTCTTCAATTCTGGGAGATTAAATTGTTTTGTATCGTCATTCTGAAATCCGGAGAACGGTTCTGTCAGCAGATCAATCGGAAGAATAGACAGAGTAGTCTTTCTCAAAAGGTCAATGTTTTCTGTTTCGTCCTTGCAAATTGCGATAACTTTTCCAAGAACTTTGAAATGACCACCGATGATTTCAGAAATGTTATCGTTTGACAAATACTGTTCTTGAGCGGACAGAACGACTGTACCAGCAGTATCAGACAAGATAAAGTCTATGGTACCGCTATGCTTGAGCTCGTCAGCAAAGGCCTTGATTTGTTTAACAGTCTCATTTTCCTGTTGTTTTTGAGCTTTAGCCTGTGTTTTACCACCCAGTTGAGGCTTTTCGGCAAAAATATCAGCCATACGAAACAGATCTACAAAAATATCCATATAGTTGATCAACGGATTCTTTTGTAGTTCGCCCTCTATTTCGATAAAATCGCCAATTTTCATATTTGTAACATCAAATCCAGACTTCAGGATTTTTCATCAACGAGAAATGTCCGAAACTTGGAGAGCAAAGATACATTAGTATGCACTTTCTCCTTGGCAACGCTTTCGTTTTCTCCACTATTGCCAGAATGGGACAGCTCGCCTTTTAGATCAATTTTGAGCAATTTGCTCAAGAGTGTTGCAGAGGTAGAAACTCCTGCTTCAAGCTTTTGAGAATTGCTATTTTCTTTGTGTTCAGTATAGCTTACCTGACTTACCGTAGAAAAACCATCTTCAATAATGGCAAGCATATCCAGAACTATTTTTTCGTTAATGTATACTGGAACCATCAATTGGTCTGCTTTCATGCTTGTTCCCTCCTTTTAATCCGAATTTAGGATAGGCCAAATTATTTAGAAATACAACCCTCAATAATTTGATCAATCTTGTTAATCCCGATTTATCCAATTAAACAAATTGGATTTTCTGGATGAGTATAATATGCGGAAAATAAACTTAACTCCATCTTAAATATAGTGCTGAGTTTCACTGCCATTCTTTAACACCATTTTCACCACACCAAGCAATGCTGCAAACAAAACACCAGCAACCGGCCATACAATCCATGTAATATCCCAGCTCATCGTCCAGAAGCTCCATGCAAGGTAAATCGCTGTAACCAAGCACCAATATACACCAGAAAACGTGTCAGTCTTTTTCTTAAACAGTTTTTCTTCTTTTGTATATTCGCCTTCCTGAAGAAGGGTATCGTAACTGCTTTTTACCATCCCAACACGAACCAACAGATTCACTCCTATTGCAAGTATGAATAGCAGCAATCCAACGGAAAGGCCACAACAATAGTCAGACGTTTCCATGGCTCCGGCAATAATTGTCGGAATCACTGCCAGTATACAAAGCACTACCCCAACAGCTGTTCCTTTGATAAAAATCGGTTCATAGGAATCTTTTTTTTCTCGTACCATTCCAGATACACCATACTCTGTTTCAAAGCATTCTTTTTCAAAATGTTCCATATGTGATTCACGCATTCCATATGTAATAAACAAAAAGACGGCTGCCGCAACCATTCCAAGCAAAAAAACACATCCAAATACTGTTGCCAGAGATTCCGAAACATGAAATACGCCATCTTCTGCCATTGTCACAAGAACAATCAATAATATTGGGCTTGAGATACACATACTTGTTGCGTTTGCCACTACTTTGGATCCATTTCTTTTCATGTCAAGAAATTCATTTGCATTCTCCATAGTTACTTTTTTCAACGGTTCTGCATAGCTTTCAGAACTTTCGTGATAGGTGATATTTTCTGCTTTCATTTCATCTTTTAATAGGTAATCTGTACTAACACAAAATAGCTCCGACATCTGTAAAATTCTTTGCAAATCTGGAACAGCTCCTGCACTTTCCCACTTAGATACTGCCTGTCTGGATACGCCCAACTGATTGGCTAGTTCTTCCTGTGACCATCCATTCTTTTTTCTTTCCTCTGTAATCTTATCAGCTAAAATCATTTTTTTCTCCTTTTGCAAATTTTATGAGCTAAATATAACAGTTTTGCTGTTTGCATTCCACCATTTCAGGCTGTAAATCTGTCAACTAGCAGTTGCAAATCACAAAAGAACTCTATGAATCCCGATTTTCCAGCAATACAAGCAGGAAATTATTTATCATCTGTATTGTTTTTCTTTTTCTTCTTTTGTTTTTGCACTTCGGACTTGGCCCGATCCGCTACGGTCTGCCAGATGTCCTCCATATAGCCCGTTTCTTTGTGCTCCCAATCCTTAAATACGTCGGCGAGGGAACTGGGAGATTTCAGAAGCGCTTTGACCTGCTCATCCGGCAGATCATTGTATTCCATCGAAAGAAGAATGTCCTCCCGAACCGTGTACTCATAGGTGTGGTTCAGAATTTCTTCCGAAGGCTGGGAAAGCAGCCATTCCCGATAGGTTTCCTGCTCGGCAAACATCTTTTGATATAATGCTTTGTTCAGCTCTGCATTGGTCATGAAGAGATAACGTTAAAACAGCAGTAGAAACGCTTAACGATGTACGCTTTGCCTGGAGCAAATAATTACACCAAATGCTCCTCATTAATCAGGAAGATACTGGTGTTTTCTTTGGCAATATCAAGCATACGCTGCGTAAAACCGCTTTTGCTGAACAGGCCGAAGATAACATCATACCCAGGATATGCCTTACGAATTCCAGCTGCACCATCAACTTTCTCTTTCAGTGAGAAATATACGGGAGCATCCACTGGTTTGACATGATACTTACACTCTCCGGCAAATATCCTCTTGTTTTGATTGTCTATTGCCATTACATCAATCTCTGTATCACCGTCATAATCATTCAACCAATAAGAACCGATACGGGACGGAACAAACGGAATTTCTCCTTGTTTGCATACACTCGCAAATATATCTTTACAGATGTCCTCATATGCAAATGCCACGAATTTTTCAATAAAGTCTTTTCGAATCTCATCCAAAACAATTTGCATATTGTCCAGTTCCAACTCACCTTTATAGGGGTAAACATACCGAAACCAGAAACGGATGAAATTGTCTGCGATAAAATACAAGCCTTTTCTGGATTTTTCCGGATTTTTCTCTGTTACCGGAGTTCTCTTTTCAATGAACCCTAAATCCGCAAGTGTCGATAAATATGGTGTTAATGCCTGCGTTTCCTGCCCTAGTGCACCAGCAATTTTGCCTAATTTGTGGTTTCCGTCTGCTATCGCTTTTACGATAGAAAAATAGTTTACTGCGGTCATGGATTCGCTTTTTAGCAAGAAAAATGGTTCCTCATACAAAAAGCCACTTTTCGATAAAACAACATCCTTTAATTGATCGACCAAATCACGCCCGTCTTCAAAAAACTCAAGATACTTTGGAACCCCACCTGTCACAGCGTATTGTTCTACTACTTTATCAAAAGGCAGTGCAAACGCATCATAAACATCTGTAAATGGCAATGGAGCCAATCGCATCTGCGCTGTTCTACGCCCATATAAAGGACTATCATACGACAGTGCATGTTTCTGCATCATACCAATGAGAGATCCGGACAAAATCAGCATCACATTGCTGTCCTTCAGAATCTCATCCCATGCATTCTGCAAAATAGATGGGAACGCTGAGTTGATCTTTACAAGATACGGAAACTCGTCAATGACCAGCACTTTTTTCTTGTCAGGCTCATAATCAGCAATAACCTGAAACAAATCAAGCCAATCTGTAAATACAGCTTTCTGTAAAAGGCTGTTTTTCGTCATACGAGCAACAACGCCCGTTAAACGTTTCATGCTTTGAGATTCCAATTCTTCTGTTGCAAGGAAGTAGAAGGCTGTTTTCTTTTTCAAGAACTCTTTGATCAATGTTGTCTTTCCTACTCGACGTCGACCGTAAATAACAACGAAGCCGCCATCGCGCTCGTATTCTGCATTCAACTTTTCCAGCTCCATTTTTCGACCTATGAATTTCATGTCTAAGTCGCCACTGTCAAATCGCTTTGATTTTCTTGAATGGAGGACATACCATGAAAACCTTAATATCTTGTGCCTACAATATGGATAACAGCTGTGTAGAACTGAAATTCGCCGATGGCAGCATGATTGCGATTGATACCTTATCTTGAACGGCGATCCCGAAATCTATTTGAAAACTGTAACAGAATACAAGCCTTTGGATAGCTGACAACATGCTGCCCGCAGGAGAAAATCCTGCGGGCGTTTTTCTGTTTATATTATTTTCCACCGTTGGATCCCAGTTTTGGAAAGAAAATGACTATCTTAAAGCCCTTTCCCCACTGGGAAGTAGCTTCCAAACGAAGGTTTAGATCGTCAGCCATCTTCTTAACCAGGTAAAGCCCTATACCAGTAGCTTTCTTTCGGCTGTCAGTAGAATCCCCGGTAAAGCCCTTTTGAAAAATATACGGCAGATCATATTTTTTTACACCAATGCCGTTATCCTCAACAGAAAGGACATCTGCGGTCTCCGAATGTATCATGGAAATCGTTAGCATGGGACTATCGCTGCTATATTTGATGGAATTGCTCACGATTTGTCCCAACATAAACTGAAGCCCTCTACGGTCTGTATAAACTGTTTCAAATTGCAGTTTGTTGAGAATTACAAACTGCTTTTCTTCCAGAAGTGGGGCATAGTCCTCCAGAACTTCCCCCAAGCAGTCATTCAAATTGACATCTTCAAACCGATAATCCTTTGTACTGCTCTTTAACCGGGCATAGTAAAGCATCTGCGTGACATTCTCCTGAAGTTGACTACGGACATAATCCAACTTAGCTTGCAGGGAAGGCGATATTTCGTCGATTCGGTTATCCAAAAGCATGGTCAGCAACGACAGGGGCGTTTTCGCTTCATGTGCCCAGCCTTCCACATATTCTTCATAGTCCCGTAGGGCATCTGCCATACTGCTGCTCTCATTTTTGTGTTCCTGTAAAACTGAGGCCAAAAGCCGGATAGATTCTTCTTCTTCCCGGCTGATGACACTGAGTAGCCTTTCCTCGTTGCAGATGGTAGGATCACTGAGGAAATCCCGGAACAGCTCCCGGCGGGTGGTCTCCCGCTTGTTTAGTACAAACAGGATCGCTGAAAACAGAAGGATGCTTGTCAGAACCACTAACCCAATCAAGGTCTGAAATGCCTGAATGTCAGAAATCCAAAGAATGATAGAACAAAAGCAATCCACACCCAGCAGCAACAGCAGCCAAGGGTAGTACCGTTCTATTATGCGCCAAAACTGCTTCATGGAGATACCTCCGCTTCCAAACGATAGCCCATCCCACGAACCGCAACGATTCGTTGCTTCATCTCCAGACCGGACATCGTCTTTTTCAACCGGGTCAGGTTAACCTGCAAGGCATTTTCGTCTATGTATTCTGTGGTTCCCCATAGTGCTAAGCAAAGCTGCTCCGTCGTGACCAGAGCATCACCACTGGCCAAAAGAGCAACCAACAGTTTTCCCTGATTTTTGGGAAGCACCACAGAGGTGTTATGAATATAAAGTGTGTAAGTCTGCTGGTCCAACAAGAAATCCAATCCCCCTATGAGGTTGGTACGGCCTTCATACCTTTTGAGAATATTGGATACCCTGGCAAGAAGCCGGTCTTTTCTGCACGGCTTCGTCAAATATTCATCTGCACCCAACCGGAACGCTTGCAGTTCATCCTTTACCTGGTCTCTGGAAGTCAGCACCAGGACGGGGATAGCGGTTTTATTCTTTAGCTCCTGGCAGATTTGAAAGCCACTAATCTCCGGCAAATTCAGGTCTAAGATCACAAGGTCAGGACGGAGGGCTGCCAAGAGCCGAGCGGCATCTTCAAACTCGGTGATTGCCTCCACAAGATACCCGTCCTTTTGGAGCATATTGCAGAGTTCTTCCCGCATATAGACTTCATCTTCCACAACAGCAATTCTTTTCACGCCAGCACCTCCTTCCCAATTATTCTTCTCTATGCGGCTGCATCAGTGTCAGCAAATACCGATCACTGGAGTGTTTGACCACTCTCATATAAATATATTCTATCACGCAAAGCAGCAAAATCATAGCAGCAGATACAAGCAGCATTTCAGACACTGTCCCACGGGTTCGAGACGAGAGTATCCCTGTAAACAACGCTCTGACTCCAAACAGACTGCTGACAGCTGCAACCAATACAGGAAGTCCCATAAACCACGCAATCTGCTTTCCGGCAGACTGGCAAAGGCTTTCGTAAGTGGCTCCCAGGCGGATCAGGGTCTGGTATCTACGCCCGGCTTTCTGCTGGCTTATCAGGAACTGAACACCCACAATGGTGTTGGCAACCACCAGGAACACAATCGCCAGATAGAGGGTAATATAGCTGGATGCTACGGTATAGAAAAGTTGGCGTCCCATGTTCTGAAGATAGCTTTCATATTCGATACCTATTTCGTCCAGCTCCTCGTTCAGACCAGAATAGGCAGTCATAAGGCTATTTCCTTCCATAGCCTGCTCACTGAGTACCGCATTCACATACGTATCATACATTCCTTGGGTATGATAGAGGAAGGCTTCATCTGGAAGAATCAATGCAAAGGCCAAAGTAATAGAACGATCCGTAATCAAATTTACAGACTGAACCTCTCCAGTAAGATAAATCGGACTGCCAACTAGTTCCGTTTCAGGCTGTTCAGTAAGTATGCCGTTCAGCATTGCGGTACGATTTACAGTAGTAAAGTCGGAACCTATATAAACAGCGGCTTCATCTTCACTTAATTTAATGACAGGCCTGCCGGACAATTCCAGTAAACGATTATAGTCCGACAGACAAATCAAATACGGGTATGTGGCATAACCAAGATTGTTCAGAAGGACATCCCGATCTTCCGACTGGGGCAGGCTCCGAAGAGAGTCCATAACAGCGTCCATGCTGTAGGCATTCTCATAATCTTCTGTGGTGCGAATATGCCCAACCTTCATTTCAAAAAGCTCAGAAAACTGATTTTCCAAACCGTTTTCTTTCAGGGCTGCCTGTATATTTGGAAGAACCTGCGCCGAATCTTCTGCAGTATAATCTTCAAAGGTATAGTCGATTACATGACCAGTGGATAGATTGTTTGTTCCTGCGATTCCCACGCCTGCACCAAAGCAACACAGTGCTGCCAGAATCAGCAGGGAGCTGATTGCCATGGAGCTTGACTGATGAATGACATTCTCCTGAATTTGACGGAAGGTAAATACATGAAGCTGCTTATTTCCTTTTCCTTTCTTAACAATCAAAGCAATCAGCGCACGCATTCCGTAGAACAGCAGCATCGTACCAGCCGAACCCAACAGTAAAGTCAGCCCCATCATACTTACCTTCGTCCATGCAATTCCCTGAATCGCCATGTAGTAAGCCGCTGCCAACATCACACTTCCGCATACAGCAGCCAGCCCATAGATAGCAGAGGGCATTTGCTTTTTTGAGCGGTTCGTCGGCTGGGATAATAAAGTTCCAATCTCCTGTCGGCTAATCTTTCCGCTCAAAATCAGAAGTGCCAGCAGTTTAATACCCAAGAATCCTGCCAGTGTCCATTCAATCGCAGACCAGGATAAAGAAAACTGATGACCGATGATCCCCATGCCTACCAGTTTGGCGGTGACAAGATTGACAATTTCTGAAAGCACCACAGCCACAGGTAAGCCTATGAGCATGGCAAGAATACTGGTCAGGAAATCTTCCGCCAGAAGCATACCAAACAGTTTACTTCTACGCATCCCCAACATTAGATAAACACCAAACTCATGCCGTCTGCGCTCGAACTGATACTTGCAGGCAAAATAAATCAAAAAGAACAGAATACCGAGGGTCATCCCATAAAACGCAGGAATCAGAAGCAGGAGTTTGTCAACTGCGTCACTCTCCATTTTCTGCAAAAAGAGCATCACATCTTGAGTGGAGATGGAAAGAATCATGTAAAAGGCAACAATAGAAATCACCAGGGAGCTGAAAAATAGGCCGTTTTCCTTTCGGCTGCGGCGACTGTTCCGAAGAATGAGATTAGAGAACATTTGCGCTGCCCCCTCCCAGTTGCGCCATCACCTTCAGGATGCGCCCGTAGAACTCCTGCTGGCTTTCGTCTCCACGCCGAAGCTCATGAAAGATCACGCCATCCTGGATGAACAGGATGCGTTTACAGAAGCTGGCGGCATTGGAATCATGGGTTACCATCAGGATCGTAGCTTGTTCGTCACGATTCAGGCCGGACAGCTTCTCCATAAGACTTCTTGCGTTCTTAGAATCCAGCGCACCCGTCGGTTCATCGGCAAGGATCATTTGGGGATGTAAGATCAGAGCCCTTGCTGCCGCAACACGCTGACGCTGGCCGCCGGACATCTTGGACGGAAACTTATCCAGAACATCAGTGATTTCCAGATAGTCAGACAACTGCTTCAGCCGCTGGCTGCTTTCTGCTTCGGATACCCCATGCAAGGAAGTCGGGAGCAGGATGTTTTCCCTGCCAGTCAGGTTGTCCAGCAATTCAAAGTTCTGGAATAGATAACCAACTTTTTTGCCACGGTACTCTGCAAGAGCCTTTCCCTTGAGGGATTGCAGAATATCGCCCTCCACCTGAATGCTTCCACCTGTGGGTTGAATCACAGTTGCAATACAGTTGAGAAGCGTGGATTTACCGGAACCACTGCTTCCCATAATGCCGAGAAACTCTCCCGGCATCACCTGGAAGGTGATCCCATTCAGTGCCTTTGTTTGATTTGGCACATTGCCGTAGATTTTTGTTAAATTTTCAATATTCAAAATGGGTTTCATGTGAATACCTCCTATCATTTGTAATAAAATGATAGCATTGGAACACAGCAAATACCACTTACAGTTGTTGTAAGGATTCAGGATATAAGTGGCGGCTCAAGGGGGACGAGCATATATTTTTTAAGAGCATCAGTCGACAATGATAAAATATACCGGATCGCCTCATTGGCAAACCAGTTCGTCTTAATTGTATCCCAATCAGCAAGCCGAACGATTTCTGCTGTGCCGTTCTTCCATGAGCCAACTCGCCCGCAGGTCATACAGATTGCTAACCGTTTTTCAAGTAAGGTCTGTTCCCGGTAATTCAGCTTCTCAAATGCCCTCTGCACCTTTTCAGCCTGTATGCCGTTCCAGAGAATATCGGCATAGTTTACCTCATTTCTTTTTTCCCAAATTTGGTGACAGCCAGCGCGAAAAACAGGCCAAACACTACAATCGCGCACGGCAGGAACGGAAACACCGAAAAAGCGGCGTCGGAGGTTTCTGCTGTAAAATCATGGAGAGAGCAGGAAACGAGATAACCGCTGTAACAGTACGGATAGGCGATCCACAGCGGCGTATTCGCAACCAATACACCGGGAATCACAAGCAGCAGATTTAATCCCACAGAAAGAAGCGGCTTTTCAAACAGCACAGTGATGGCCCACATAGCCGCAATGCACGGCAGCATAGTCAGAAACAGCCCCAAGCACCATTTCAGAAGATATAGGATTGGCAAGGTTTCTGTTACTCCCATTGTCTGTGTCGCAATCAACCCAGCGATTACAAATATGACCAGAAACACCACCATCTCCATAAACAGATAAAAGGTAAGCACACAGAATTTGGCAATGGATAATGCGCAGCGGCTGACTGGCAGCGCCAGCATTTTCAGAATCCCGTTATTTCCTGTTTCTCGTCCTGCGATCATCACGCAAACCACGATCATGCTGAATGGAAGCAGATAGTAGGCGTAAACAAGCGCACTTTGAATAAACATGGCAGGCCACGCATTGGTGTATTCCGGTGTAAAGTAGTTGCTCAAATACGCAACCCCGGAAACCACCACCAATAAAGGTGCAATGAAAATCAGGGGTACGATTTTGGAGCGTTTTACTTTCATAAACTCGATTTTGAGTAAATCCAAAAAACTCATTTCTTATTATCCCTCCTTACTCGTAGCGTCTGTACTTCGCCAGCCACAAGCCCACAGCAAGGAACAACAGTGTTTCCACCAAAGCGACAAGGGCAACCGTCGAATCAGGCTGGGCGCTCATGGCTGCTGCTGGTTTCATAATAATCACAAAAGGATGCACCAGCAAAAACGTCAGCCCCGAATTTGCAAGTGCCATACCACTCAGAAAACCGGCAACACCAATTCCAAGCGGCACCCACATATTTTCAAAGCGCGAGGAAATCAGCAACATAAACGACAGTACCGGCATGGATGTGAGAAAAGAGTATCCGGCAAAGCGTACCAGCGTACCCATCTCAAACGCTCCGTCCGGCAAGTCCGTCATTCCGAGCTGTGCAAGTGCCAGGTTTTGCAGCACGATTGCAACCAAAAACATGACCGTCAGAATCAGAAATTTGCACAGATACATGGCCGGGACGCTGACGGGAAGCATATACATCTTCTTTACGGCACTTCCCTTAAATTCCATGTTGTAGATCATGCAGGTAGCAACCACGATACCGAACAGATTCAGCACCATAATCATGCCGTAGAGCTGGGTCAACAAAACATCCATCGGGGCCAGCGGCAGATTCAGAAGTGTGTCTTTCCGCATAATGAAATTGACAACTGCGTAGGCGGCTCCCAAGACACCAACAGCCAGCAGCACGGAAATCACGCCGGTTCGCTTTTCTTTCCGAAGTTCGATTGCCAGCGTTTTCATAATTTTGCCCTCTGCTTTCTGTCCATGTTATCTTTCTCAACCATAGAAAGGAACACATCTTCCAGATTGTCCGCAGCGAAGCCGGATTGCAGGGCGTATTGACGCAAATCATTCATGCTTCCCTCAAACAGCAGCCGCCCGTGGTTGAGAATCCCAATGTCATCTGCAATCAATTCGATTTCAGACAGCATATGGGACGAGATCAGCACCGTGCAGTCGTAAAGGCTGGGCAAGGATTTTACCAGATTGCGGATTTCGTGGATACCGGACGGGTCAAGACCGTTTGTGGGTTCGTCCAGAATCAGAATCGGCGGACGCCCCAAGAGTGCCCCGGCAAGGCCCAAGCGTTGCTTCATTCCCAGCGAATACTGTTTTGCCAGCCGGTCGCCAAACTCGGTCAGCCCTACCAGTTCCAGAGCATCTTCCACATCAGCTTTCGGCAGTCTCAAAATGCGGCGGATAATGTCAAGATTTTCCCGCCCGGTGAGATTCGCGTAGAAAGACGGCGCTTCGATGAAAGAGCCGATCTCTTTGAGAATGGCAATCCGATTCTGCGGAAACTGTTTCCCATCAATGGTAAAGCTGCCTTTTGTGGGAGCGGTCAACCCCAACAGCATTTTCATGGTAGTGGATTTGCCTGCCCCGTTCGGGCCAAGAAAACCATAAATGCTGCCCTTGCGAATATGAAGCGAAACATGATTGACCGAAGTGAAGTTCTTATATTTCTTGGTCAACTGTTCCGTTGTAATGATATAGTCCATAGAAACATCTCCTTTCGATTCTTCTATGGTACAACTTCAACCTGACATCTACATTCTCCCGTCCTTACTTTTACCTTACTTTTCAAGGAACAAGAACGCAGAATGTACAGCCCATGATATAATAGAAACAAATAAAATCAGATTGGAGAAACTGCTATGGATAATTCCTTTTTACATACTAAAAGGCTCCTGTTGGTAGATGATGAACAGGAACTATTGAAAATGGTTTCAGATATATTGAAAGATGCAGGATTTGAAACTGTCCTTACCGCAATGACGGTCAAAGAAGCTATTTTGACCGCAAAAGAGGAAACTCCCGATTTAATTGTTTTGGATGTCATGCTGCCGGATGGGGATGGCTTTTCTCTGATGCAACATTTCCGCACTTTTACCAATGTGCCGATCATTTTCTTAACAGCAAAGGACGAAGCAGCAGACAAATTATCGGGATTGGGGCTTGGTGCAGATGACTACATTTCTAAGCCCTTTATGCCGCAGGAACTGTTACTGCGTATCTATGCGGTACTGCGGCGGACCTACAAAGAGGATTCACCGCTGCTTGTTTTGGATGGATGTACGATTGATTTCAGCCGGGCCGAAGTCCATAAAGGCAGCGAGATTATCTCCCTGACGGCCAAAGAACATACTCTACTTGAAACGCTTGCCCGTAATGCTGGAAAGATTGTTACCGTAGATGCGCTTTGTGAAGCCCTCTGGGGGGATAATCCTTTTGGCTACGAAAACAGCCTCAATGCTCATGTCCGGCGCGTCCGGGAAAAGATTGAAACCGATCCATCAAAACCCGTGTCCCTAATAACCATTAAAGGATTAGGCTATAAGCTGATAGCAAGGAAGTGATGTCATGAAATCATTCGGAAGTTATATATCTAAATATCTTGTGTCGTTCGTTGCCTTTATTCTGATATTGCTTTTTCTTAATGCAGTAGTATTCGGTCTGACTTTTCAAAAGATTGTGACCGAGGATTATGGCGATTCATCCCCGCAAGCCATGTTGGAAATGACTGCTACCGCCGCTACGCCGGAACAATTATCGGATGAGGCGGTGCAAATGCTCCGACAGAATCATATTTGGGCGATCTACTTGAACACAGATGGTCAATGTTATTGGTCGGTTGATTTGCCGGACAATGTGCCGAAAAATTACACAATTCAAGATGTCGCACTATTTTCAAAAGGGTATATTGAGGATTACCCGGTTTTTATTTGGAACACCGATGATGGGTTGTTGGTGCTGGGCTATCCCACAGACAGCTACACAAAACTCACCAGCAATTTCTATTCCATTGCAGCACTTCAACGACTCCCCATCTTTGTGCTGGGGATGCTTGGCTTGGATGTGCTGTGCCTCTTTTCAGCCTATTACTTTTCCAAACGCAGAATCATTCACAATACCGAACCGATTGTATCCGCTGTGGAAACTTTGGCAGACGGAAAGCCAGTTTCACTTCATATCAGCGGAGAACTATCGGAAATTGCAAGCAGTGTAAACAAAGCTTCTTCCATTTTGAATAGGCAAAATGAAGCGCGGGCGAACTGGATCAGCGGCGTTTCCCATGACATCCGCACACCTCTCTCCATGATTATGGGGTATGCGGGCCGTATTGCAGAAAGTAAGGCTGCCAGCAAGAGCATCCGTGAACAGGCAGAAATAGTACGGAAGCAAAGTGTAAAAATCAAAGAGCTGGTGCAGGATTTGAATTTAGTATCGCAGTTGGAATATGAGATGCAGCCGCTTCATAAAGAGATGGTTCGCTTATCCAAACTACTGCGATCCTATGTAGCAGACCTGTTGAATACAGGAATTTCCGATAGCTACAACATCGGAATTAAGATTACTCCTGACGCCGAAAATGCTGTGTTGGAATGTGATGCCAGATTGATTTCGCGGGCTGTAAACAACCTTGTCCAGAACAGCATGAAACACAACCCACAGGGCTGTGAAGTCTGCATTTCTCTTACAGCATCGCAAAACCATCTTATCTTGGCGGTTACGGATAACGGAACGAGTCTGTCTGCTGAAAAGCTGCAAGAGCTGGAAGAAAAGCCGCATTATATGGAAAGCACAGATGAACGGCTTGATTTAAGACATGGGCTTGGATTGCTGATTGTCCAACAAGTCGCCGCAGCTCATAACGGCAGTTTCAAACTTACTAATGTTTTCCCGAAAGGGTGTGAAGCCACTTTAATATTCCCGTATATTGGATAAACAGGCAAGTACAAATCTATAAGAAAACGCCAGATTTCCGCGATGGAAAACTGACGCGCCAAAAACAGCCGCTATTATACCGAATTACATGGAACGATAATACCGATGCAATGTTATACTTGCCCGGAGGAGGAGCAATGCTTTTTTTAACTGATGTAGATCATGTGAGCTTTGAAAAAGCAAACGAGACACGGTAAATTAACCTCCAATCGGCTACCGTGTCCCTGCAAGTCGTCATTGGTTTGTGCAAACGCAAAGAAACGGCGGCTCTGAAAATCAAAGCCGCCGTTTCAAATGGGCGTGTCAAATTGTCTGCTCTACGACGGCTTTTTTTCTTTTGCCGTCGCCCGGCAGTTTAATAACTATTTAATATCAATTTATAGTTGGCATCACTATAAGAACTTTCCTTTTCATCGAGCATTTTAGTTCAAATCCTTAGTTTCCACATTGTAAATCGAGAGAAACGCAAAGATTAAGGAAAGTACCATAAGTACAACAGGAAGAATGGCATTATCCGCCAAAGAAAAATCGCCCACATTAGCCTGTGTCAAAAAGATCAGCAGAAAAGATGATACGATGGTAGCTTTTGAGGACTTCATAGCCATACCAATAAACAAGGCGATAAAACTCATGGTTACAATGACAACGGACTTTAAGAGTAACTGAATATAGAACCCCATACTTGCCATGTTGTAGTCCAGTGGGAATGAGGAAACCATGAATTGTGAACCAAGTAAAATGCAGCCGTAAATCAATAGTTTTGTCAGCACCAGAGCCACGAAATTGAAAATCCATACAGCTAACATTTGAGAAACGAGAATTTTCTGTCGCTTAATTGGATACGAAAACATTAAGTTCATGGTTTTATTTTTATAGGCGCTCACAATGTATGTGGACAACATGACACTGGTAAACACCAGAAAAGCCATGCTTGTAAACAGCTCGATAGAGGAAGAAATCGCACTGTTACCCGGCGCCGCATCAGGAACACCCGTATCAGGATCATTGGCAATTCCCAAATAGCAAAGGGCAAATATGAACAGGCAGATCAGAGCCGACATGATAACCACATTGCGAATGTACTTTCCTACATTATTCTTTTTCCATTCCAGCCTAATGAGTTTAAGCATGATATTTCACCTCCCCGGTCAGCTTCAAGAAGTAGTCCTCCAGCGTTTCAGATTTCTTTCCAATGCTCACAACTTCGACATCATTCAGAGCCAGTATTTTCGTCAACTGCTTGGTAGACGCTGCATGGTCATATATGCGAATTTTACCGCTGTCAAGAATCTTAAAATTTTGCAGACCCAACTTTTCAGTCAAGACATAGGCAGCCCGCTTTTCATCCGTGACAGAAAGCTCCACATAATTGAGGTTCATTTCCTCGATATCTTGCATACGAATTTCTTTCATCATTTTTCCGTGATGGATAATAGCAACGGTATCCGCAATACTCTCCACTTCAGATAAAATGTGACTTGAAATCATAACGGTAATACCGTACTCCGAACAAAGTGTTTTTAATAAATCACGGATTTGTTTCATTCCTGCTGGATCAAGGCCGTTTGTGGGTTCGTCGAGAATAAGCAGTTCCGGCTTGCACATAATGGCTCTTGCAATTCCGAGGCGTTCTTTCATGCCGAGGGAATAGTTCTTGACCGGCTGATCGGCTGCTGATGTCAAGTCCAGCATTTGCAACGCACTTTCAACACTGTCAACATTGTAATAGCCCATATACTCACAATGAAGCTGTAAGTTCTCACGCCCGGTCATGTGGTCATAAAAGGTGGGAAACTCGATGATACTTCCCATTCTTTTTAAGACTTCATAGGATTTTGGAGTCAATACCTCTCCAAACACCTCAATAGTCCCACTGGTAGGTTTCCAAAGGTTAGTAATCATCTTCATCACTGTGGTTTTACCAGCTCCGTTAGGACCAAGAAAACCATAAATTTTCCCTTTGGGAATATGAATATTAACATCAGTGACAAGTGCCTTACTACCGATTTTTTTAGAAAGACCACTTGTTTGTAAAATAAATGGCATTGTCTTGCCCTCCTTTCTACTGACATTATAGAAAGTTCGATTTTCAAAACTCTTGAATAATTCTTACAAATTTCTTTCTTGAAAAAATGACCTATGGTTTAATAGGCCATTTTCTTGAGCGTAATAGTGAAAACTGTTTTCTGGTGCGGATGACTTTCTAAAGTAATATCGCCACCGAGTTGCAAGGCAAGAGTTTTCGCAATCGTCAGTCCAAGACCATTTCCCTGCATAGCACTATTTCTGGAATCTTCCATCATAAACAGCCGATCAAAAACCGAATCGGCAAATTCTTTTTCAATTCCACGGCCCCTGTCCACAATGTCTATATAGATATGTGCCTGATCTGCCCGCAAAAACATACCTAAATATTTTCCATCGCCGCCATAGCGAATTGCATTGGAAATCAAATTGAACATAATTCTTTGCAACGCATCTTTATTAGCATTTGCATACAACACATGATCGGGTATGTTAATTTCCACTTCAAAATTTTTTTGTGAAAGGAGTTCATAGAAATCCAAAATATTTTCCCGGCAGGCTTCGTTCACATTCAAACGCTCCAATGGCATACCTGTATCGCCAGCCTCTAATTTAGCAAGCGTAAAGAATTGTGTAATCAATCCCATTACCCGCTGGGCAGTGCTTTCTACCTTTTGCAACATTTCATTGCTTTGGGTTCCGTTCAAACGCATAATCTCCAAATAGCCAAGAATCACTGTCATGGGAGTTTTAATGTCGTGGGAAATGTTAGATAACATCTTTTTGGATGCCATTTCAGCCCGCCGATACTCAACTTTTACCTTTTGCCGATCTTCCAACATTCGATTGATTTGTGTTGCAAGCTCTATCAGTGCCTTATTATCGGTAAAGACTGTCACTTTTTCGTCGCTGTCGGTGTCAAGAAGTTCTTTCAATTTGCTGCTGATCTCATGTATTTTTGCTTTTGTTCCGTTATGGAATACAAACTGCTGGTACACAATGATACAGATTAAAATCATAATACAGAGGGTTAGTAAAAAGATAATTGTCGCATTGCTCATTTCTGTTCTCCCAGCTTATAGCCAATTCCCCATACAGTTATAACAACTTGTGGCTTTCGTGGATCATCCTCAATTTTTGTTCGTAAACGGCTGATGTGAACATTGACGGCATTTTCATCCCCCATATAGGCATCATTCCAAATTAAAGAATAGATTTGAGCCTTTGTGTAGACCCTTTGTGGGTTTTCCAGAAGCAGCCGTAAAATATCAAATTCTTTTGCGGTCAGTTCGATAATCTCGCCTGATTTTGTGACGGTGTGATTTTCCAAGTTCATAACCAATGGGCCCCACACAAGTTTCGTTTGCTCTGGCTGTACGGCAGCATATTCGGTATTTCTCCGTATGTTTGCTTTAATACGCGCCATAACCTCTGTTATGGAAAACGGTTTTGTAATATAATCATCCGCACCGAGGCCCAAACCTAAAGTTTTGTCGGAATCCGAATCCTTTGCAGAAATGATGATAATTGGCACCGTACTTTTTTGACGAATATACTTCATTACATTCATACCTGTAATTTTGGGAATCATCAAATCCAACAAGACGATACTATAAAAACCAATGTCGAAAGCCTCACATGCCTTTTGACCATCGGTAGCGCAGACAACTTCAAAATTTTCTGCTATAAGATAGCTACATAACATTTCACTTATTTCTATATCATCTTCAATTAAGAGAATCTTCATTATTCTTTTTTCCTTCCTTTCTGCGCCTATCAGTCGGCTTCTCCGCAGTTTTAGGGAGCAGCCAAACACCGGCCATTTTCACAGCACCGGGGATACGCCCACCAGCACAATAATAATTTACCCTACGAGGTGTCACGCCCCACTTCTCGGCGGCCTCTTTCAATGTCATATAGTCCATTTCGCACCTCCACAGAGTACATTATAGTTCTTTATCTCGAATAATACAAGTTTATCACCAATCGCAGCTTTATATAATCGGCATAATCGTACAGCTTGTCAGGCATAATAAGGTCATTCCATCATATAAACCGAAACGATACAATATTATTGAGGTGAACGATTATGCTGATTGATGATTTAACTGCTTTAGGGCAAAAAATGCGAGAAGCCCGAAAGAATATCCCTTTGTGATTTTCCTCTCCGCTTGCTTGTTGAGGGCAGCGCCCCCAAGCCCCTTTGAACACAGAATTTCATTCTGTGACTGCGTGGTCTCCGGTCCACTCCGGTCGGCACTAAACGGACATCCCCCGGATGTCCAGTGCCTGCGAACGCTTTTGACCAGGACCAGCTTACCGCTGGCCGTGGTCTTTTTCTTTTTCAACATCCTGTTCTACCTCCATTTTCAGGACCCGATCCACATTGGCCTTTGCCGTTAAAAGTTCTCGCATTTCCTCACGGGAATGCCGATACTCGGCATAGGTCTTTTTCTTTTCTTCCAACAATTTCGCGTACTCTGTCTGCAACTCTTTGACCTTGGGCAGCTTCTTGACGCCCATCTCATCAAAGGCATTCTTAGCAGCCTGGTGGAGCAGAATTTCTTCCTCATGTTCTTCCCTGAATTTCTTAGAGTAACCCGCCTTGCGGTATGCCACATAGACCTCACGGGTCTTGGCATAATTTACGATGTGAGTACGCAGAACAGCGATCTCTGCCATGCGCTTTTCAGCCGCTTTGATCTGCGCCGAAAGTTCATTGTGATGTGCCGTGGCAGCCGTAGCCTTTTCTTCCAAAACCGCATACTCCAGCAGGTTATGCTCTGACAGGTAATTCATGGTCTGCGCCATTTGCTTCAGATTGAAAACTTTGGCCCATCGCGTATAGCCAGCACCTTTTCCAGCCTGCAATTTTGCCTGAATGTCCACCAGCAGATTGACCTTCGGCGGCTCTGCCTGTGTGACCGTTTTCTTTCGTGGGGTATGCGTTTTCTTCCCTGAGAGAACTGCCTGTAAATCTTCCAATCCATATCCTTCGCCCAGGCTGTCCATACGGGCTGCTTTCTCCCAGCCGAGGAGCTTCAGACGATACGATTTTCCACGCTTTGATACTTCACAGCCGAACTCTTTTAACAGCTTCAGTAGTTCCTCAAAATTAGCAGGACTTTGTGATAATGCGTTGTCAATCGCCACACGCAGCAGCTCTCGGTGATAGGGCTTTGCCTGATCGCCCAGCCATTTGTTATAGCTCTTTCCGTGAGGGTTCGGGTTCTCTACAATGGACAGTCCGTTTTCAATGCAGATGGTATCACTTAACCTGCGAACCGCCTTGGTGCTGCCCCAAAAGTTTCGGAATTTCCGGTCATATTCTAAGCTGACCGATGACCAGATAATGTGATTATGAATGTGCGACTTGTCTATGTGAGTGCAGACCACAAAGGCATGATTGCCTTTAGTAAAACGCCTTGCAAATTCTACGCCCAGCCGGTTTGCTTCTTCCGGGGTAATCTCACCGGGGCGGAAGGACTGGCGCACATGATAGGCAATCACATCATCTGCGCCACGCACTCGTCCGGTAGCAACGATATACTGCCTTTTTGCTAAAAGAAACTCCGCATCAACCGTTCTGCTGTCACACGCAAATCCTGTGATGAGCCTACCATTATCTGTTTTCTGTGGATTTGCTACATAGTCAATGATGTCACTGATCGCCCGACTCTCTGTGCGGCCTTTACCGACATGAAGCGGCATGATTCTTGTAGTTACCATAAAAAGCCCTCCTCTCAAAATATTTTTTCTGAACTCTTTGTGCCTATCGTTGAAATAAACTCTCCTTATGGGTATAATATAAAGAAACTACCAATACCTCAAAGGAGGGATTTTATGATAGAACAGCTCATTGCTGAAGCAACAGAATGTGATTTCAAAGTTGCTCTCGAAACAAAAAAGCCAAAAAGCTGGTTAAAAAGTGTCAGTGCCTTTTCCAATGGAATCGGCGGCACTCTGTTTTTCGGGGTCTCCGATGACCGGAAACCTATTGGCTTGTCCGATGTTCAAAATGATGCTGAGGCGATCAGCCGCTTAATCAAAGAACGAATCACACCATTACCTCAGTTTATCTTAAAACCATTACCGGAAGATGGTAATAATCTATTAGCTCTGGAGGTTTCTCCCGGCCGCAGCACCCCATATTATTACAAGGCAGACGGCGTGATGGAAGCATATATCCGTGTTGGAAATGAAAGCGTAATTGCCCCGGATTACATTGTAAATGAACTGATTTTAAAGGGAACCAATCAGTCCTTTGACACCTTAACAACAGACGCTGTGAAAAAGGATTACAGCTTTACACTTCTGGAAGCAACCTATCTGGAACGGACCGGTCTCCGCTTTGAACCATCCGATTATGTTTCCTTTGGTTTGACTGATAAAAATGGACTCCTGACCAATGCTGGAAAACTCATGACCGATCAGCACGCAGTTTATAACTCCCGTATGTTCTGTACCCGGTGGAATGGCTTGGAAAAGGGCTCTATCTTTGATGATGCGCTGGACGATAAGGAATACGAGGGGAATTTGATTTATTTACTGAAAAGCGGCAGTGAATTTATTCGCAATAATTCCAAAGTCCGTTTTGTCAAAGAAGCTCAGTATCGGGTAGACAAGCCGGATTATGCTGAACGAGCTGTAACAGAGGCTCTTGTTAATGCACTTATCCATCGTGATTATATTGTGCTTGGCAGCGAAGTCCACATTGATATGTTTGATGATCGGGTGGAAATCACATCTCCGGGCGGTATGTTTGGCGGCGGCTCAATTCAGGAATACGATATTTACAGTATTCGTTCGATGCGACGAAACCCTGTGATTGCTGACCTGTTCCACCGCATGAAGTACATGGAACGCCGTGGAAGTGGCCTGCGCAAAATCGTCAGTGAAACCGAAAAGCTGCCTGGATACACAGAGGCATATAAGCCCGAATTTTCCTCAACAGCGACAGATTTCAGAGTCATCTTGAAAAATGTAAACTACAACTTAGAGGGTGATACCCACCAAGTTACCCACCAAGTTACCCACCAAGATATTGAACTATCAACGATGTCCAAACAGATTTTGGCTTTTTGCACAACACCAAAATCCAAGAAAGAGCTTGCAGTATTTTGTGGCTTCAAAGATTTAAGAAACTTCACTTTGAAGCATATCAATCCGCTTTTAGAATCCGGGCAATTAGAAATGACTATTCCCGATAAACCTAAAAGTCGCAATCAAAAATATATTACAGTTCGTTCCGAATAAACAGAGAAGCAGGGCATTGGGTCTCATCACCCATTGTCCTGCTTCTTTTCATTCCAAATTATATTCACATCATTTACCCATACACCCAATCCTGGATCGCAAATTTCAAACTCTGCACCTTGCCCAGCAGCCAAATCGCAGCCAGCGGCAGTCCCATCGGGCTAATAAAAAATGCCATAACCAGCAAAATTGCACCATTCTGCGGGGAATAGGTAATAATCACAGCCACGCCAAGCAGAGCAATTACCGTGCTGAGCAGACCAAGCACCAGACCGGATATGTAGATCAGCCCCGTGCAGAGCCAGACAAAAAGCGTCAACACCAAAACGACCGGTGCAGTTACGATCATCAGCAGACATTTCAAAATCTTCATTCCTGTTCCTCCTTCCAACGCTCCAGATACCGTTTGCACAGGGCATCCGCTTCTCTCTCATCATCTTCCGTCAACTCCCGTCTGCCTTTGGTCAGTTCAATCTCCTTTTTTCGCGCTACTTTTCAAATTTCAACACCTCCTTCGTCAGATTTCGATACCCCTCTGCCACCTTGCCGCCAGGGTCATGGGCGAAAATACTTTTTCCCTCTGCGCTAATTTCCTTTGCACGGACAGAGTGTGGGATCTCCGTTCCAAAGACTTTGATTTTACTTCCATAGGTGTCCCGCAGCAAAGCAGCAATCATGATCCTGTTCGCAGCCGCCAGCGCATTGACCGTAAGCATCCCCAACGAGGGCTGACAGTCAATCAGGATATGGGAATATTGTCCCTTCAGTGTGCCCAGATATTGCCGTAAAATCGTTTCACGGCTCATGGAGTTTACCAGAGAAACCTCTATACCGGAAAGCTGAATATCCGCAGGCATCAGGTCAACGCCTTCTGCATGATGCAGAATACCTTCTCCGGGGCGTATAGGCTGATCCATCAGAATTTTGCCCATTGCATCCGACAGTGTAAATGACAGCTTGTCCGGTTGCGGATTTCCCAAGCTGATTGTCAGGCTTCCTTGTGGGTCCCCGTCGATCAAAAGCACTTTCTTTCCGGCCTGTGCCAGACCTATTCCCAAGTTCGCACAGGTTGTTGTTTTGCCAATGCTTCTCCACTCCCGCTCCAGTCAGTGCCGAACATGTGCCACCGGCACATAGCACCCTTTCTGGTTGGCGATGGCGATCATTTGTGTGTTCATGACTTCACCTCATTTCTGATTGTTGCTGTTGTTTCTGGGCGAGATAGCAATCTCGTTATCGCGGTATTCGCCGAATAGATATGCAAGCATATCTGCCCGGCTCATTACTCGCGTAAATAGAATAAGCCGCCACTTCAAAATCATAAAGTGACGGCCCTTTCTAATGCCGGAATCTCTGAAACAAAAAAAGCACCCAGTTATTTGTTACTGAGTGCCTGCATTAGAATCGTATTTAATTGTTCAGATTTGGTCAGATTATGCCAAACCCTCCAGCGAAAAATCCGGTGTCTGAGAGTGCCAAATCACCCTCAAAAATATCCCCGAAATTGTTCTCTGGTTGTCCTATTTTTTACCCACTAAGGCCGTTTTTTGACCCCATTTTTGCCGGTTGTCCTATATTTAACCACTAAAAATTGGGTGAAAACGGCTCTCGTTTGGTCAAATGGGGGCAAACTTTTGTCACCCGTTTAGGTATAAGAAAACCCCGGAAAACCTTGATTTTCCGGGAACATTCGCCTTGCTTCCCTCGAAAAACCTTCGGTTTTCCTCGGTCACGGGCTTTCGCCCTATGACGTCAAATGAAAAAAAGCTCCGCCTCATGCAAGCATGGGCGAAGCTTTTCATATTTGACGTCGCATGGCTCATGGCCATCGCGTAGATTATCGTTTGCTGAACTGTGGTGCGCGACGAGCTGCTTTGAGACCGTACTTCTTACGTTCTTTCATACGTGGATCTCTTGTCAGGTAACCAGCTTTCTTAAGAGTTGGTCTGAATTCAGCGTCTGCTTTCAGTAATGCACGAGCGATACCGTGTCTGATAGCACCAGCCTGACCTGTGAAACCGCCGCCGTGAACATTAACTAATACATCGAATTTCTCTAATGTTTCTGTTGCAACAAGTGGCTGTCTAACAACAACTTTTAATGTTTCAAGACCGAAATATTCATCGATATCTCTCTTGTTGATTGTAATCTTACCTGTACCTGGTGTAAGGTATACTCTGGCAATACTCTTTTTTCTTCTACCTGTTCCGTAATATTTTACTGAAGCCATTATTCTCTCTCCTTCCGATGTAATTCATTAATTAATACTTGAGTTCAAGTACTTCTGGTTTCTGAGCTGCATGGTTGTGTTCAGGACCTGCATATACATGAAGCTTCTTGATCATAGCTCTTCCTAATGGTCCCTTTGGAAGCATACCCTTAACTGCTAATGTAATAACATCTTCAGGTTTCTTAGCCATTTTTTCTCTTAATGTAGCTTCTTTCATACCGCCTACATAATCAGAGTGGCTGTAGTAGATCTTCTGATCCATCTTCTTACCAGTTACTTTAATCTTGTCAGCATTGATTACGATTACATAATCACCTGTATCTACGTTTGGTGTAAATGTTGGTTTATTCTTACCTCTCAGGATTGCTGCTACCTGTGAAGTTAAACGTCCTAATGTCTGATCTGCAGCGTCAACTACATACCATTTTCTTTCAATTGTTGCCGGGCTGGCTACAAAGCTTTTCATAGTGAACCTCCTTATTCGTGTATCTAATCGTATAAGAAATACTAGCTCCCTGATGTAAATGTCCGAAAACATCAAAGCTCACTTTCATCTGTTGATCTCGTCAATCACAACAAACGTCCAACAATCAGATATTTTCTAAAAAATATATTGTTCAAATACCCCACCGGGGCTATTGGCGAAGTATTTTTAACCATACTGTCACAATTACTTATTATATTGCAAATATTTTTATCTGTCAATGTTTTTATTGCGTATTCTTAGCAATTTTTTATTTTTATTTTTCGCCCTCTCATATACCTAAATAGATACATCCTTTTGATTGAAAGGCAAAAAAAATACCAGAGTCCTCTTACTATTTTGTTAATTATAAAAATAGAAGAAACATCTCTGGAAAAAGTCCAACTTTTTTCATTTATTTTCAAATTTCTTTCTGATCTGATGGAATCTGTGCTGTTTCGCGTTATTCTCGCTGACAGCTTGATTATGATACCACTCCTATTTTGAATTGTCAACAGTTTTTTTAATATTTTTAATAAAATATTTTATTGCTGCTTATAAAGCACATTCAGGTACACTTATCGTTCAGTGTATGATACTGTACCTGAATGTGAAGATTCAATATGAATATCACCACATTATCTTAGTATGTAACACCTGTCTGTCGCATTTTGCAATTACTCAATGCACCTTATTGTATTGAAACCTGACACTCATTAATAGCAATCCCAGTTATACATAACATGGCTGAAATCTCTGTTCTTCAGTGCTTCTCTGTCGATAAAGAAATTTGCGACACCGGAATCTCCCCACATAATATCCTTCACACTGTTCAACTGAAATAATAATATCTCACCATCGTCGGCACTTCTGGGATCAGATTGCGTAAAAAACGGATAACCGCCAACCTGACACATATACTCCTCATACATATCACACAGGCCATCCATAACATCGTCATTCTCAAGATATCCCCGCAGCTCACTATCCAGACAGGTATCTGCGGCCGGCCAGAAATTCACATCGTCAAAGGGCATCGTCTGAACAATTTCAGTAGGCTTCAAACGGTATGTTACCTCTCTCTCCATAGGAAGCGCTGTATCTTCATGCCAGTCAGGTTCACGAATACATGATTTCTCCGCCCGCTCCGGCAATGTTTCATAGTAACGTATGCACCACCCTGTCTGGTCGTAGCCATCTTCAAAATTGCATCCATACATATCTTCACTGCTGATCAATATCTGCATCAGCCCCTGTTCAGGATAATCCGGCAAATGCGGAATCTGCGCAAAATTCACCTGCGCCAGCAGATACAATTCTTCGCCTGTTCTGCTGTTCTCCAATCGATGTTCTCCCTCAGGCACATAATAAGCGCCGCCAATCTTACAGTCAAAAAGCCCCGCATCCCCTTCTTCGAGTTCAAAACTCACCATCGGGGCTGCTGTATATTCCGTCATTTTCCGGTAAATTGTCTCTACAATCTCAGTTGTATTTTCTCGCTCCTGCGCTTTCTTTTGACCCGCTCTTGACGCTGCACAATTATCATCAGCTTTTTCCGCCCCACCAAATGCAAATGAAAGATTTTGATAATAATTCAGATTTTCAAGCTTCTTCAAATTCTCTTTTATCCATGAACATCCACCCGTCGATTTCATGATCTTCATGGATATATTCATCTTTGGCGTCAAAATATCCATTCTATTCTCAAAAAGCAAACTCTTTTTCACCTTGAGCGACAACACATCTCCCCATGGAAGAAGAGCCCCCTCCTCAATCGTCCAATCAGGCCGGAGTGCAAAAATAGCTATCCCCTTCTCATAAAAACCATATAAAAAATAATGTCCGTTTGTATGTACCGGCAGTACATTCTCCTCATATGCAAAATTGTACTTTTTCAGTTCTCTTTTTATTTGTTCCAAATTCGGCATATATACTTCCCTCTCTCCGTATAAACTAAAAACCTTACTGATCGTCAGTTATTCTCCTGAAAATTAGTAAGGTTTTATCTGTCGCAAATATTCTAAAATATAACCAATCGCGTCTATTGCCTCTTCTGAGCAAACTCCCGCATAATATCCTGCATCATCGTGTTCAGTAATTCAATCACCTGATCCGCATTCATCATATCATTAATCGTAATCTGACCGACAATATGACTGTTGCGTCGGCCGCCGTCAAGAAAATATCCATTTAGGGCTCTGTAATCCCGTGCGCTCTCTCCGTCTTTCAGCAATACATATCCCGCAACTGCCGTTATGCTGTAACTATTCTCCGTGACGCCCTCAATAAAATCCACATAAAACGCCTTCTGTTTCTCATTGATATAGGTGTACATGCGCTTATAAACATTGGACACTTCCAGAAAACTGGATGGTTCTACACGTCTGTAATACGGGAATTCGCCTCTCCACTTATGTCTGCAGAAATACTCATTCAGCGCCCGCCGTACGGCACCATGATGCTTGCGGCATGATAATGGCAGCACTCTTTTCTCGTAATATTGGCTGCAAGTGTCCAGTATATCTGTCAAAACGCCGTATAATGTTTCTGCTTTCTTCATGGAAGCAAACTGTATCCAATAACGGCAGAAAGCTGCCCGCTCATCAATAGCCTTATGCAGCCATCCCGTCAGTTCCTCCAAACCATAAGGGGTCAGATATTCACATGCTGCCTCCAAATCATTCTGACTGAATGCAAAATTCTCCGCTGCATCTTCATCAAAACGGATCAGGCTCTTCCCTATACCCGCTTCTGTCGTTGGTGCCAGGTAGAATTGTATCAGCTCGTAAAACACACACAACAGCGGAAGGGCACGCAGCTCATCCTTGTCAAGCGACTCAACGCCAAGTATCTGTGCCTTCTCAAGCATTGCCTTCAAAGGATGCATCAGGATCCTCCATGGCAATTTATCCGCATCGACATCCAACGGCTCCATCGCCGAATCATAATTATATAAATGCAGTGAACCTTTCAGACTTCTAAAGACAAAAGAACTCTCCTTCGCCTGATAAGGTCCCTCTGAAAGACCATTGACAAATGACAGACGATAATACGGTACATTGACCTTTTCTTCTGCACCATTCTCGCCTTTCACAGTCTCCGTTCGTTCAAAACATTCACCGGAAAGATGTGTAATGAGAATTTCTCGCGGATGTCTGCCGTCTTCAATCAATACATCTGCAAAATCCAGTTCCAGAGACATCGCAGGTGTACTCAATACATCCACATGCAATATTCTGTTCTTAATCTTGTACGGAATCTTCTTCTGTCCAACAACATACTCTGACAGGCCATTTAATGCCTGCTGCTCCTCACCGTCGAACATCCGTACAAACTCTTTGTATTCCGCCTGTTCTTTTCTTAATGCTGCTTTCGCAGTCAAATAGCCGTGTACAATACCGTTTTCAACGCTTTCCAATTCTTCTTCAGTTTCAAACTGTACAAGTCCCTGAAGCGTCTTGATCGTACTCTCTTCCAAATCGTAGCCTTCAATCAGCGAAAGATAATGCTCACCAAGTTCATGGAGCTGTGCATATTCAGCCCCCTTCATCTGGCGATAATCCCGGTAAAGATCAGACATCAGCTCATTATCAACACTATAATGTAGCATCATTCTCCTCCTTGCCGCTGTTCAAATACTGCCACAGAGCTGCCACCGGCAGTCCTACGACATTATTGTAATCTCCATGAATAGACCGAATAAAGACAGCTGCTCTTCCCTGAATGCCATAAGCGCCTGCCTTATCTGCCGGTTCACCTGTTCTGATATAATCCCAGATCATCTTATCCGTCATCGGATACATTGTGACTTCCGTCTTCTCCGCAAATACTGTTTCTTTCCTTACATCTGCACTGCCTTCAATCACTGTAACACCTGTATACACCTCATGGGTTCGTCCCTGCAGCATATGAAGCATCCTGAAAGCATCCTGATCATTCGCCGGCTTCCCGAGAATCTCCTGATCACATGATACAACAGTATCCGCTCCAACGATAATGCAGTCTTCCGCATAACGTTCAGCCACATCCTGCGCCTTTTGTCTTGAAAGCCGTCTGACCATTTCTTCAGGTTCCCACGGCCCTTTCTTCTCTTCCTTTGTACTGACACATACATCAAAGTCCAGACCGGCCTGTTTCATCAACTCACTGCGTCTTGGCGATGCAGATGCCAGAATGATTTTTCTCATGTTGCTAAAGCCTCCCTGCTGCAATACTTAAATCACAAGTATTATACTTTATCTTCCCGGATTTGTAAACATCTCCGGCATATACTTCCAGTAACGCTTCGGCAACATCTGCATCTGCAGTTTCGGATTTCTTCTCTCCAGAATAGCCACACTCTCCGTAAACGTCTTCCACCATTCTGTAAAAGCATATTCCGATGAAGACAACATCATCTGCGGATCCTGTCTGAAGTCCGGATGACGGATATAAAGCCAGTCTTCACCTGCTCTGTGAATCCAGACTTCATCCCGTTCCACATCATGGATCACCCAATGCTCCATGGGCAGCCTGTCCTGAAAATGTTCCGCTAGAAACATTCCCACATGATGCTTCGAAACCAGTCTGGCATACAGAATGTCGTTCTGAAGTTCCTGAAATCTCAGAAAACCATATAAATGCTGTGTCTCCCTCGAGACACTTCTTGACAGCTGATGCAGTCCCATCACTTCCGGTATGGACATCGCATTCAAAACCTTCCTGCCATTGGCAAAGGCCAAAATAAGAAATCTGTAGATAATCTCTCCCTTCTCCTGACTGTCCGCCTCCGACGCCATGTGTACCAGATACCATGCCTCCTCCGAAATCTTGCTTATAATGGCCTTCACAACCTTCCCGGCCTTCTCTGTATTCACTTCTACCGAATAAATATCCGAAAACAGATCACCGTTCACATAAGGGCCCACCGCCAGCTTCTGCCAGGCATGGCCATACCGGCTTGTGAAAGCTTCATACACGCCGCACAAAATACCTTCTGTACTGTTCTGACACATCAGAATACGCATTCTCTTATTCTGTTCCATTCCAAGTCACTCCCTATCAAAGCTGTCCGGTCAATACCTGCCGCTTATCCTCCTGCTCCACCGGCATCTGCAAGTGAAAATCATCAAACAGATTCAACTGTCTGAATGTATCCCCGGAGCGAACAACATTCTCCGGCAGACGCTCCTTTAATCCAAGAAGATTCGTTGTAATGAACCGTTCATCCATTCTGAAAGGCATATAAACTCTTCCCTGACAAGTAATAAAGTACATCGCCCGCTTCAGTACAACCCCCATCTTCTTCAGATCCTCGAATCGCAGCCCGCCATACCTCCTGGCACGACAGATCCTCCTGGCGCTGTTCACACCAAGCCCCGGCACTCTCAGCAGCTGATAATAATCCGCCGTCATCACCTCCACAGGAAAAGCCTCCAAATGTCTGACCGCCCAATCGCACTTTGGATCCAGCAGCAGATTGAAATTCGGCTGTCTCTTACTCAGAAGTTCTGCTGCCTTAAAACCATAAAACCGTATCAGCCAGTCTGCCTGATACAGACGATGTTCCCTCAAAAGCGGCGGCAGCGTCCCCACCGCCGGTAATCGACTATCCTCATTCACACCCACATACGCGGAATAGAAAACCCGTTTCATCTTAAATCTGCCATAAAGCGCCTCTGATACACTCATAATCTGATAATCCGACTCCCCTGTTGCTCCTATAATCATCTGGGTACTCTGTCCTGCCGGCACAAAGGGCTGTGCATGCCGGTACAGCGCCACTTCGTGCTTCGAAACAGTAATCTGCTGTTGAATCTGCCGCATAGGCTTCAAAAGCTGTCTGCGGGGCTTATTCGGAGCCAGGCTCCGCAGCCCCTCTGCTGTCGGCAGTTCCAGATTACAACTCATCCTGTCCACCAGAAAGCCGGTCTGCTGGATGAGTTGAGGATCAGCTCCCGGAATCGCTTTCACATGGATATAGCCATGAAAATGATACACTGTGCGCAGCCGCAGAACTGTCTCATAGATCAGCTCCATCGTATAAGACGGATTCCTGTAAACGGCCGAACTGAGGAACAGACCTTCTATATAGTTTCTACGATAAAAACCCATGGTCAATGTACATACCTCGTCCGGGCTGAATGTCGCCCGCTCTGTATCATTACCGACTCTGTTGACACAATAAACACAGTCATAGCAGCAGTCATTAGTCAACAGAATCTTCAGCAGAGAAATGCATCTTCCGTCTGCAGAAAAACTATGACAGATACCACAGGCCACTGCATTGCCTGTTCCCATGCTGCCATTCTTCCTGTCCACGCCGGAAGAAGTGCAGGCCGCATCGTACTTGGCTGCATCAGCCAAAATACGCAGTTTCTCATTCAGATGACTGTCCCATATCGTCTCCATGTCCTACCGTCCTTTCAAAAAACATATGTTCCTATTTATTTTAGCACATATGTTCGCATTTGTAAACATATGTTTTCGAAAATATGTTTGGATTTATTTTCCTGAGTGCTTTCTTTTACTTCAATCGCCTGACTCTGAATGTATGGCATGTCTTTATATGCTATA
The DNA here is from genome assembly GCF_902381825.1 of Pseudocoprococcus catus. Taxonomy (GTDB): domain Bacteria; phylum Bacillota; class Clostridia; order Lachnospirales; family Lachnospiraceae; genus Coprococcus_A; species Coprococcus_A intestinihominis. The sequence goes on along the minus strand of NZ_LR698973.1, from coordinate 3,058,750 downwards.
TAAAAATAAAGTAACTGTTCAGAGACAACCTCCAAAATGCTACGCATTTCGTCGGTGTGGCGTATCCGCCAAATAAAATTTCAAAAACATTCTTAAAAATGCAAGCATTTTATACCTGTTTTTTGAAATTTTGCTTGTCTCTGAACAGTTGCAAAATAAAAAAGAACCGAAACACTTCTGTCCTTAACGCAGAATTCTGTTTCAGTTCTTTTTTTGAAGACTCCCCTGAGCGTCCTTTATACACCTTCATCAGATATGATGTTCTTTAAAATAGGCCATGGCCTTTTCCTGATCCTTCATGACCTGTGCCTTCACTTCTTCCAGACTGGCAAATTTGTGTTCATCCCGCAGTCTCTGATAAATGCGCACAGTGATCATCCGATCATATAAATCGCCTGAAAACTCAACAACATGGGTTTCTATGCGAAGTTCATTATGATCTCCAACTGTCGGATTGCGACCGATATTCGTCAGCGCATAGTACTTTCCTTCCATACCTTCAATCTGAACAACCGATGCATATACACCTTCCGGCGGCAGCAGTTTAATGTCATCTGGCGCCAGATTGGCTGTCCGCATATCAACTTTTCTTCCATTGGCTTTTCCCGGAATAACTTTTCCATTAATCTCATACGGGCGTCCGAGAAGTTCTGTGACCGTCTCCATTCTGCCCTCTGCAATATAGCCTCTAATCATTGTTGAGCTGATCTCTTCGCCGTGTACACACAGTTTTTCACAGTTATCAACAACATAACCATACGCTGCCGCATGCTTTTTCAAAAACGAGACATCACCACTTCTCTGGTATCCAAAATGAAAATCATCTCCAACAACAATCACCTTTGCACCGATATCTCTCACAAGTACATCCCGCACAAAATCTTCAGGCATCATATGCGCTGTCTCCTGGGTAAAGGGATACTCGATCAATACATCGATCCCCATTTCTTCCACAATGCGAAGCCGCTCTTCTTTTGTATAAATCAGCGACTGTTTCTTTCCGGTCAGCAGACTCATCGGATGAAAATCAAAAGTAAAGACAACGGTCTGAAAACCCTTTTTGCCATATTCTTTTAATTTGTTGATCAAAAGCTGATGTCCCCGATGCAGTCCGTCGAATTTTCCAAGGGCAACCACGGTGTGATCAAGATGGATATCCTTTGTTCCTCTAAAATAAATCATGACCAATGCTACCTCTATACAAACATTTTTATATTTTTTAAGCTGTTTTTGACGGCCACATACTGATAAATCGCCGTAAAATTACCTGTGCTGCTGTACATGCGCACCTGCATTCCGTCTTTGAGTACAGCGGACGCATCACCGCCGGAGGTTGCAACCTGTTCCCTTGGCAGCCAGTTGCCGTTGGCAAGCATTTTATCCGAAAATGCATCTGTCGTTTTGAATTCCGGATAATCCGAAAGCATTTCTTCGACAGGCACAATATGTCTGCGCACTTCTTCTTCACCGCAGGCAGCCATTTCCTGAATCTGAGCAAGTGTCCATGCATGTGCAATATCAAATGCCCCCACTTTTAAACGGACAAGTTCCGTCATGCAGGCACCACAGCCCAGTTTCTCGCCAATATCCTGACACAGTGTACGAATATATGTGCCTTTGGAACATGAGACCTCCATTGTGACATAAGGCAGCTGTATTCCTGTGATATTCAGTGCATTAATCACCACATGTCTGGCCTTTCGTTCAACTTCCTGACCGGCCCTGGCCAGCTCATATAACTTTTTGCCATCTACCTTAATGGCAGAATACATCGGCGGTATCTGCATATAATCACCAACAAAAGAAACCGCTGCATCTCTGACCTCACGCTCATCGACATTCACAGCCTTTTCAGTAAGAATCTGTCCGGAAATATCCTGTGTATCGGTAGTTCTGCCAAGCATCATCACTGCGCGATAAGTCTTGTCCCGGTCTGTGATCATATCACAGAGCTTTGTTCCTTTGCCGAGACAGACCGGCAGAACCCCTGTTGCATCCGGATCCAGCGTACCCGTATGGCCGATTTTCTTCTGATGAAGGATTCCCCTGAGTTTTGCTACAACATCATGGGATGTAAAACCTTTTTCCTTGCAGACATTAATCATTCCATCGTACATGTATCCAGCTGCTCCTTTATTAATGCTTCTGCTGTATGATAAATTTCATTGATATCGCCCACTGCTGAAAATCCCGCTGCGCGCACATGGCCGCCGCCGCCAAATTTGCCTGCAACCGCTGCAACATCCACGAAATGATTGGATCTCATACTGAATTTATAAGTGTTTGCCTCTGTGTCGGAGGCAGATGCGAGCAATGCCACCTCAATGTCCCTTGTCAGACGCAGCTGATCGATAATACCTTCCAGATCACCATGTCCTGCACCCAAACGGTCCAGCTCCGGTCTTTCAAGCACACACACAATCATTCGATTGTCAAGAACAAGTCGGCATTTCTGCAGGGCATAGCCCAGAATCTTATTCTGCTTATAACTTTTGCGGTAAAAAACATCATCAATGAGATCTGAATACGGAATGCCTTTTTCCATCAGGCAGCCGGCCATATCCATTGTATGACGGCTTGTATTGCTGTATTTGAACACACCGGTGTCACAAATAATACCAATATACAATGCCACTGCTGCATCATAAGAAATAGCCTCCATTGCCATCAGCCCTGTCAGTACTTCGCAGGTTGAACTGGCATCCGACACGATCATATTCTCATCGGCATAGCCCGGATTGCTGATATGATGGTCAATACAGATCCTGTGTTTTGCCGTATCAAAATATTTCTGCGCTCCGGCAAGACGCCCTTTGTCACTGGCATCCAGTGCAATAAATAAATCATAGACCTTATCATCTTCATAGCTGCCAATAATCTGCTCAACACCGGCAATCACTTTATAGCTTTCCGGAACCGGTTCCAGTCTGACATCAGCCTCAATCTCAGGATAATTATCCCTGAGATAATGCCAGAGGCCCATACAGGCGCCGACGCAGTCACCATCCGGTCTTGTATGACCGGCAATAATGACTGTTCGGACCCCTTCCAGGCAGGACAGAATATTATTCATTGTCCTCTTCTCCTTCATGTTCTTTTCCTTCATCTGAACGAACAACATCGTCAATCAGTTTTGACATATTGACGCCGTATTCGATCGACTGATCCAAAACAAAATGAATTTCAGGTGTATTTCTTAAGTTCACAGTCCGTGCAAGCTCACGACGGATAAAACCAATGGCACTTTTAAGTCCTGCCAGTGTTGCATCCTGTGCATCTTTATCGCCCAGCACGCTGATATAAGCTTTGCACTGTTTCAGATCCGGTGCTACTTCCACAGCAACAACGCTGGTCATCGGACTGATGCGCGGATCTTTAATCTCACGGGAGATAATACGGCTCAGTTCCTTCTGAACCTCACCATTGATACGCGTATTCTTTATACTGTTCTTTCTCATCTATATACTCCTATCTCGGCACTTCTTCCATAACGAAAGCTTCAATCTGGTCGCCTTCCTTAATATCGTTATATTTCTCAAAGGACATACCGCATTCATAGCCGGAATTAACTTCTTTCACGTCATCTTTGAAACGCTTCAGAGATGCAAGCTCACCTTCATGAATAACAACATTATCTCTTAAGAGACGTACCTTGCAGTTACGAACGATCTTACCATCCTGAACATAACCGCCGATGATGGTGCCGACACCGGATACCTTATATGTCTGACGCACTTCTGCATGGCCGATGATCTTCTCTTCGAATGTCGGTTCAAGCATACCCTTCATAGCAGCTTCGATATCTTCAATGGCATTGTAGATGACTCTGTACAGACGCAGATCGACTTTTTCCTGTTCTGCAATAATCTTCGCCTGATTGTCCGGACGAACATTGAAACCGATAATGATCGCATTGGATGCAGAAGCCAATGTAACATCAGATTCATTGATGGCACCAACACCGCCGTGAATAACCTTGACAGCCACTTCATCATTGGAAAGTTTTGCAAGACTCTGTTTCACAGCTTCTACAGAACCCTGAACATCGGCTTTGACAATGATATTCAGATCTTTGATCTGACCTGCCTGGATCTGATCAAACAGACCATCCAGAGATAATTTGGATTTTGTATCAGCCAGCATCTTCTCACGTTTTGTGGCGATAAATGTCTCAGCCATTGTACGGGCTTCTTTTTCAGTATCTGTTGCAATGAAGACTTCACCAGCCTGAGGCACTTCATTCAAACCAAGAATCTCTACTGGTGTAGACGGACCGGCTTTCTTTACACGGCGCCCCTTATCATCAATCATTGCTCTGATCTTACCAAATGCAGTACCAACAGTTACATTATCACCAACATTCAGTGTACCTTTCTGAACCAGCACGGTTGCCACAGGACCACGGCCCTTATCCAGCTGTGCTTCAAGAATCAGGCCACGACCCTTTCTATTAGGGTTCGCCTTTAATTCTTTCACTTCAGCATCCAGAAGGATCATATCCAGCAGATCCTGAAGACCTTCACCTGTATGTGCGGAAACCGGTACCATAATGGTCGTACCGCCCCAGTCCTCTGCAATCAGACCATATTCTGTCAGTTCCTGTTTAACACGGTCAATATTGGCACTCGGCTTATCAATCTTGTTGATTGCAACAATAATATCGATTTCTGCTGCTTTGGCATGGTTAATGGCCTCAATTGTCTGAGGCATAACACCATCATCAGCTGCAACAACAAGGATTGCGATATCTGTAGACTGTGCACCTCTTAAACGCATGGCTGTGAAAGCTTCATGTCCAGGTGTATCCAGGAATGTGATCTTCTGACCACTGACTTCAACAACATAGGCACCAATGTGCTGTGTAATACCACCGGCTTCTCCGGATGTAACACTTGTCTTACGGATAGCATCAAGGATAGATGTCTTACCATGGTCAACGTGACCCATAACGCAGACAACCGGTGGTCTTGGCTGAAGATCTTCTTCATTTTCTTCCTCTTCCTTCAGCATCTCTTCGATAACATCCACAACAACTTCATGTTCACAGAGAATATCATATTCAAGTGCGATTTCTTCTGCCTCATCATATGTGATGTCTGAGTTCACATTAAGCATCTTGCCTTCAAGGAAAAGCTTCTTGATGATCTGAGCTGCCGGAATCTTCATCTTATCTGCCAGTTCTTTGATTGTTACTGTCTCAGGCAGTTCAATGCTTGTTACCTTCTCTACAACCGGTTCCGGCTTTGGCTGTGCATTGACAGGCTTCTTACGCATTGTGTTTCTATTGTTATTGTTATTGTTGTTCTTATTATTGTTCTTGCCGTTTCTGGATGTATTTCTTCCTTCAAAATCTCTATCATCACGGCGGTTGTCACGATCTTTGTTGTCCTTGTAGTTTCTGCGGTTTTCTCTTGTTGTATCCTTTGTCATAACAACTTCTTTGTTGATGGCACTGTCAAGATTGAACTTGCCGTCACGGCCGCCGTTTCTGCCACCCTGACCTCTGTTGTCACGGCTACCGTTTCTGTTCTGGCCATTGCCGTCGCGATTAAAGTTTCTGTTCTGGCCGTTGCCGTCGCGATTGAAGCTTCTGTTCTGGCCGTTGCCGTCGCGA
>NZ_LR698973.1:3015661-3052711 GCF_902381825.1 Pseudocoprococcus catus | reverse complement strand
TTAAAGTTTCTGTTCTGACCGTTGCCATCACGGTTAAAGCTTCTGTTCTGACCGTTGCCATCACGGTTAAAGCTTCTGTTCTGACCGTCACGACCGCCGTTTCTATTCTGACCATCGCGGTTATAACCCCTGTTCTGGCCGTCGCGGCTGCCATTGTCTCTTGATGGTGTGCTGTAATTACCGCGGCTGTCCATACCACCCTGGACATTGTTATTGCGGCGTGGTGCTGCGTTTCTATTGTCCTGAGCCGGCTTTGTTTCCTGCTTCTGAGCCGGTTTTGCTGCCGGCTGTGTAAAGAACTTTCTAATCTTATCTGCATTCTCTGATGAAATGGTGCTCATATGGCTCTCTACATCCACACCATGTCCCTTTAATGCATAGATGACATCTTTGCTGCTTTTATTTAATTCCTTTGCCAATTCATGTACTCTGATTTTTGACATAGGCTACCTCCGTTAAAATGGTGGAATCACTGATTGATTCCTGTATCAATAAGTTTCCTGATGGACTTTCCGAAACCGGCATCAAGTACTGCCAGTGAAGCCCTGTATCCACGTCCCGTATGTGTTCCGAGACTTTCTTTTGTTCCATAAATGTATACAGGCACATGATAATAAGCACCCATATCATTAAATGATTTCTTCGTATTGTCAGATGCATCCGATGCAATAATGACAAGACATGCCTTGCCCTTTCTGACTGCAGATTCTACTGCAAACTCACCGCTGGCGATCTTGCCTGCCTTTGTCGCCAGTCCGATCATTGATAAAGCTTTATCTGTCAATATTCTTCATCTCCTCTTCCAGCTGTCCGTAAACTTCCTTCGGTATCTGCATCTTCAGTGAACGTTCCAGGCCTCTGTTCTTAATGGCTTTCTGCAGACATTCACTTTTCGGACAAATATAGGCACCGCGTCCGTTTTTGCGCCCTGTTGCATCAATACATATCTCATCTTCCGGCGTTTTAATGACACGGATCATTTCTTTCTTGCTCTTCATTTCCTGACAGCCGATACACTGTCTCATAGGAATCTTCTTCATGGCCGTCACCTTTTAGTAACCGTAAGCCTGGGATTCACTCTTGATATCGATCTTGTAGCCTGTCAGTTTAGCTGCCAGTCTTGCATTCTGGCCTTCCTTGCCGATAGCCAGTGACAGCTGATAATCAGGAACAACAACAGCTGCGCTCTTCTCTTCAGGATCCACATCAACAGAAACAACCTTTGCAGGGCTTAATGCATTCTCGATGAGAACGGCAGGATCCTCGCTCCAGTTGATGATATCGATCTTCTCACCGCGAAGCTCATCAACAATGGCATTGACACGGGCACCATTCATACCGACACATGCACCGACAGGATCAACGTTTGGATTGTTGGAGCTGACTGCGATCTTTGTTCTGGAACCTGCTTCTCTTGCAATGCTCTTGATCTCAACTGTACCGTCTCTGACTTCTGTTACTTCTGCTTCAAAAAGTCTCTTCACCAATTCAGGATGTGTACGTGATACAGTGACCTTCGGTCCCTTTGTTGTATTCTTTACTTCTACAATATAGAGCTTGATACGGTCTGTCGGTTTAAATACTTCGCCCTTCACCTGTTCATTCTCTGTCAGAACCGCATCAACCTTGCCCAGGTTCACACTGATATTCTTACCGTTATATCTCTGTACAACACCTGTTACGATGTCTTTCTCGCGCCCATAATATTCATTATATAAAGACTTTCTTTCTTCTTCACGAATCTTCTGGACAACGACCTGTTTTGCCTTCTGTGCTGCAATACGTCCGAAATTCTTCGGTACGATCTCCACATGAACAATATCGCCCGGATCATAGAACTTGTTCTTCAGTCTTGCATCCGCAACACTGATCTCCATTTCAGGATCTTCCACTTCTTCTACAACTGTCTTATCTGCAAAAACTTTGACTTCACCTGTCTCACGATTCATAGTCACACGGATGTTATCTGCTTTGCCGTACTCATTCTTGCAGGCAGCGACAAGAGAATTCTCAATAGCTTCAAGCAGAATATCTTTGCTGATGCCTTTCTCTTTTTCTATATCGTCCAATGCCTTGATTAACTCTTTACCTTCATTCATTTTTTTAAATTCCTCCTCTATGTCTGTTCTATCAGAAGAAGAATGCAAGCCGGATGCGCGCAATATCGGAACGTTTAAACTGCATCTCGGTTTCATCTTCCATTTCCAGTGTCACCGTATCTTCATCGTATGCTTTCAAAATACCGACGAATTCCTTTTCTTTATTAATTGCTTTGAACAATTTCACTTCAACATCCTTGCCGATGCTTCTCGCAAAATCCTTCTCTTTCTTCAGAGGACGATCAAGACCCGGTGAACTGACTTCCAGAATATAGTTTTCCGAAATAAAGTCCTCTTCATCCAGTAAATCACTGAGCGCCCGGCTGACTTCTTCGCAGTCATCTACTGTAATCCCGTTCTCCTTGTCAATATAGGCACGCAGATACCAGTTGGCACCTTCTTTCACCCATTCTACATCGACAAGTTCAAATCCTTTCGCCTCGACGATCGGCATGAGCATTGCCTCAGTCCTGCTTTCATAATCTTTCTTTGCCATGTAACTCACTTCCTTCCCGAATTAAGATTCCTTAACACGTACAAAGAGTGGACTTGCGCCCACTCTTTGCTAAAGTTAATATACTATCTTAATCATTGTAACACCAGTTTGATTATTTGGCAATAGCCAACTTGACGATTATTCATAAGAATAAAACGCCTGCAGCCGATGTTTTGTATCAAACAGATCATTATATAAAAGTTTCTTATAATTTTTCAGCAGTGCTTCCGCTTCTTCTTCACCACAGTCTGTTCCTGTATTTTCCTTCAATGCATGTGCAGAGATAAACGGAACATTCTGCTGCAGATCAGACAGATAACTCTGAAAATCCGTCAACGGCAGCCCTGCTGCCTTCAAAAGACGTACAGCCAGATAATTGGCACTTGTCTCTTCCCCCTGACTTGCATTGATGTCATAATTGGCCCACATGACAAACGGCACCATATATCTTTCCTTTCGGTCACTGCCTGTTCCAATGGAAGTGACAAACGCATCATTGCTGCCCGTTTTTTTGCCGGTGTCTACCACATTGGTAATGTAATCTGCCGGCTGATGATCGCCAAACATCATAATGATCGTCGGTTCTGACTGCTTTTCAAAGTATTCCACCAACTGTTTGAAAGCTTCATCGGAACGCTTGATCAATGACAGATACTGTTCTGTAGCCTTCAGATAAGTGCCGCTGCCTCCCACAACACTGACATCCGGGATAAAATTGCTGTAGCGTTTGACATAGCTGCCATGATTCTGCATCGTCACATCAAACACAAATAGCCTCTCGCCAGAAGGCTTCTCTTCATAACGACTGATAATCTTCTGATACGTGGTCCAGTCACTGATATAGGTTCGTAATATCTCAGGGTTTGAAAAATCATCTTTAAAATATTTCTCTTCAAATCCCAGGTCATCATACACCGTATCTCTGTTCCACCCCTTTGGATAATACGGATGCATGGACACAGATGTATAACCGATAGAGGACAGCTGACTGGCCAGTGACGGCACTTCCGACTTAATATACTGTTGATAAGGGATACTGCCTGTGGGCAGAAAATACATACTGAGTCCAGTCAGAAACTCAAACTCTGTATTGGCTGTGTTGCCGCCCTTAACAGAAGAATACATCCATCCCTTCTGGGTATTCTCCGAAAGAGAACTGATAAATGGCATCACTTCTGTATTCGTTGTGTAATCCCCCAGCACCGACAGATCAGAAAATGCTTCATTCATAATAACAATGATATTCGGCTTCTTCGTCAGATCAATGTTGTCTGCACTGACATTTCTGTCACTGTTCCCGGAGGATATCTCATCCTGGATTTTGGCCAGTTCTTCCTGTGAATAACCCTCCGGCTTGTCAATCTTCAGATAACGGAGATTCACGATAAAACTCAGCGCCAATCCGTTATTGCGATAATAAACCGTCGGCGTAAACAGGGTTGTATCCATATCAAATGTTTTGATGGCCGCATCCGTCTGAACATAACTGCAAAATCCCATGAATGCTGCGCACATGACAGCAATACCGGCACCGCGGAACTTCGACATCTTAAACTTCAGCCGCATTTTCAGACACAATGACCAGAGCAGCAGGATCAGCAGGATCACGTTGCATGCTCTTACGGATAATTTATATTCAAAGTTATCAGCCACTGTCGCTGCCACACCCACTGAGAAAAGATCCCATGGCAGAATCGGCGATGATCGGAACATCAGGACAAAATAATTGGCCAGGCCCGCTGCACCAAGCAACAATGAACCAATAAGGATGGACATTCCTGTTCTTCCGATTATAAACAGCAGCACGCCAAAAAACAGATAATACATGATAAGGTTCAGAATAACAGGGCCATCCCACATCTGACTAAGCAAGTGGGTATAACTTTCCACAAGCATAAAAACCGCTGCCGGTGCAAAGGCTGTTAAAAGTATCTCGATCAAAGCTGAATATCGGAATCGAAACAGATTCACAACAATGGCTGCAGCGATAAATACAACCGCCAGCCACAGCCATTCCTGGCTTTTCTCAGCCGTCTGCATGGCGTACACAGCCAGCCCCGCCATCACAACGCCGTATACCACAGCCAATATGGCAGATTTCTTATCAATCCCTCTGTCCTGTTTTTCAATCGGCCGTTTCAGCTGTCGGCCGATAATTGCTAAATATTCTTTTGCAGAGGAGGATCGTTCTGATTTTGTATAGATTCTCTTCTTGTATTTTTTGTTCTTCAAGTCAATCCTTCCTCCTAAAAACCAAAATCAAAAATTGACAACTGATTGCTCTCAGGGAGTCCACCGAGAAGTCCAAGTTCAGCCATAGTATCCAGCACAGTCTGACTGACTTTAGCCTTCTGACGAATATCGTCCTTCGACAGGAATTTCTCACCGCGCTCAGTCTCTGCGTGAGCTGCCACAGCCAATGCTTCCGCAGCAATACCGCCCATGCCTTCAATGACAGAAAACGGCGGCAGTAATTTGCCCTCTGCAACCTGAAATTTGATGGCATCCGATTGATACAGATCGATTTTCAGAAATTCAAAACCTCTTGCATAGAATTCCTGTACGATCTTCATATCACGCAGAGTATCCTGCTCTTTCTTGGAAAGATTCGGGTTTGCTTTATAAGCTTTGATATGATTATCAATAGCCGCTTTACCCTGACACATCAGACCATAATCAAAAGCCGTTGCTCGAATGGTGAAAAAGGCTGCATAATAGGCCAGCGGTTCATGGATCTTAAACCAGGCAATACGGATACCCATCATAACATAAGCCACCGCATGGGCTTTCGGGAACATATATTTGATCTTTTTGCAGGACCAGAGATACCAGTCCGGCACATCATGTTCTTTCATGACTTTCTCATAATCCGGTGTCAGGCCCTTCCCTTTACGGACACTTTCCATAATCTTGAAAGACTGTTCGGATTCAACCCCTTTGTCGATCAGATAGATCATAATATCATCTCGTGTACAGATGGCTGTGGAAATCTGGGCTTTTCCCTCCTGGATCAGCGTCTGTGCATTGCCCAGCCATACATCCGTACCATGGGACAGACCTGAAATACGCACCAGATCCGAAAATGCTTTCGGTTTTGTATCACGGAGCATCTGCATAACAAATTCCGTACCGAACTCAGGAATACCAAGAGAACCCAGGTCGGTACCGCCGATGTCCTCCGGTTTAATATGGAGCGCCTCAAGACCATGAAACAGCGATAATACTTCCGGATCATCCAGTCGTATTTTCGTGGCGTCCACGCCGGTAATATCTTCCAGCATACGGATCATGGTCGGATCATCATGTCCAAGAATATCCAGTTTCAAAAGGTTATGGTCAATGGAATGATAATCGAAATGGGTGGTAATAATCTTGGTTGTCTGGTCATTGGCCGGATGCTGAACCGGTGTGAAGGAATAAATCTCTTCACCATGGGGCACAACAATGATACCGCCGGGATGCTGACCGGTTGTACGTCTGACACCGACGCATCCGCTGGAAATCCGGTCCAGCTCGCAGGAACGTTTATGCTGTTCATGCTCTTCGTAATAATGCATGGCATAACCGTAAGCCGTCTTATCTGCCAATGTACCAACGGTTCCCGCACGGAAAGTCTTGCCTTTACCGAAGATAACCTCCGTATAAGCATGAGCCTTACTCTGATAATCACCGGAGAAGTTCAAGTCAATATCCGGCTCTTTGTTGCCCTTGAATCCAAGGAAGGTTTCGAAAGGAATATCATGTCCCTCCTTCATCAGCGGTTCTCCGCATACCGGGCAGACCCTGTCTTCCATATCACAGCCGGAACGGCCCGAAAAACTTTTGACATAGTCCGAATCAAAATCCACATAGTGACATTTCGGGCACAGATAATGGGCCTGCAGGGAATTAACCTCTGTAATACCGGCCATATAGGCAACGAAAGATGAACCTACAGAACCTCTGGATCCTACCAGATAGCCGTCTGCAACGGATTTCCACACCAGTTTCTGCGCAATGATATACATAACCGCAAAACCATTACCAATGATAGAATTCAGTTCTCTTTCCAGTCGCTCCGTCACGATATCCGGCAAATCCTCCCCGTAAAGCTCATGGGCACGATTGTAACAGATATCTCGCAGGATGCCTGCCGAATTCTCAATGACCGGCGGACATTTATCCGGCCGGACCGGAGAAATTCTGTCAATCATATCCGCAATCCTGTTGGTATTGGTCACAACCACCTCTTCTGCTTTCTCAGCTCCCAGGTACTGAAACTCATCCAACATCTCCTCTGTGGTCCGAAGGTACAACGGCGGCTGCAGATCCGCATCGCCAAATCCCTTATTTGACATGATGATCCTTCGGTATACTTCATCTTCCGGATTCAGGAAATGCACATCGCAGGTGGCGCAGACAGGCTTGTTGAATTTCTCTCCCAGCTCCACAATCTTCCTGTTCAGATCCTGCAGATCAGCGACCGTGCTGACCTTCGTCATCTTCGGATCACGGATCATAAATTCATTGTTGCCGGTGGGCTGAATCTCCAGGTAATCATAAAATTCGACAATTCTCGCGATTTCTTCTTCCGGACGTTCATCTACAACAGCCCTGAAAAGCTCTCCTGCTTCACAAGCAGACCCGATAATAAGTCCTTCCCGGTATTTTGCAAGAACACTCTTTGGTATTCGCGGACGTCTTGCATAATAATCCAGATGAGACAATGACACAAGACGATACAGATTAATACGGCCGATCTCATTCTTAGCCAGAAGAATAATATGGTAAGTTTTTAATTTCTTAATGGCATCCACAGACATGGCACTGTATGTATTCAGCTCATCCAGATCCCTGATATTCTTTTTCTTAAACCGTTCCAGAAAGCGCACAAAAACATCCGCTGTCGCTCCGGCATCATCCACAGCACGATGATGATTGGCCAGGGTACATCCCATGGCTTCAACTACGGTATCCAGCTTGTAATTCTTCAGACCTTCCAGAAAGCTTCTGGCAATCCCCAGTGTATCCACATAGGTGTAATCATAGGGCAGCCCCAGAACCTCACAATTGTGACGGATAAATCCCGTATCAAAATCCGCATTGTGAGCCACCAGGACAGAGCCCCCGCAGAAATCCATGAATTTCGGCAGGATCACCGAAATATTCGGGGCATCTTCCACCATTCTGTCATTGATGCTCGTCAGTTTCTCGATTTCAAAAGGAATTGGCCTTTCCGGATTGACAAATTCACTGAACTTCTCCGTGATCATGCCATTTTCCACCTTGACGGCACCGATTTCGATGATACGGTCATTCACCGCACTGAATCCCGTTGTCTCAATATCAAAAACGACAAACGTAGAATCCAGGCTCTGCCCTCTGGAGTCCGTGACAATATTTTTGATATCATCCACCAAATACCCTTCCATGCCGTAAATGACCTTAAAGTCCTTGCCCTCTACACAGTGATTGGCATCCGGGAAAGCCTGAACAACGCCATGATCTGTAATGGCCATGGCCTGATGTCCCCATCCCATAGCCGTCTTCAGAAGCTTCTTCACATCCGTTACACCATCCATATCGCTCATGGTGGTATGGCAATGCAGCTCCACACGCTTAACCGGGCTGTGATCCATGCGTTTCTCCGTGAAATCCGGAATGGTCTTAATACCGGATACAGAACCAAGGGCAATATCATGCTCAAACTGGTCCATCATGGCAACGGCCTTCATTTTGATGAAAGCCCCTTCCTTTAACTTGTCCAGAAGCTCCGGCAGACGTTCATTCTTGGTGAACACCTTTGCTTTAATGGTATCGGTAAAATCCGTTACGGCAAACATCACGATGGTCTTCTCGTTACGGATCTCCCGGGTCTCCAGCTGAATGATCTTTCCCCGGACAACCACTTCACCCATCTCATCGATAATCTCATGAATTTCTGTTTCTTCACCTTCAAAATTGCGTCCATAAAAAATATCTTTATCTTCCGGAAGCCGCTGTTTCACATAATTCTTCTTGAAAGCAGGCTTTTCCTTCTGCTGGACCTCCTGCTTTTCGACCTCTTTCTGGTCTTCTTTTGCCTGCTCATAGGTCTGTACAATCTGTGCGATTTCTTCCTTCATGGCAGAATCAGCATAAACCGCATACTTACTCTTTTTCTTCGGCAGCCATCCGAGGACGATCCCAAGAGGCATATCAAAGCGCTCTGAAAAAATATGTTCCAGCTTATGCTTCAACTTCTCCATTTTCACTTGCGCAATGCAGTTTTCTTCCACCTTCAGCTCCAGAACAAAAGGTTCCAGAAATGTTTTCTCTGCCTTTCTGAAAAGATTGGCAGAAAGTTCTCCCTCTTCTTCCAGTTCATCGATCAGACTTCCAGTATATGCCTCCAGCAATCTCGCCGGCGTATACTGCCGGGACAGGTGGTATTTTTCAACCAGGCATACATCTACCTGGTCCTTAAACATCTGGCTGCGAATAGCCCGCTCCGTCTCCCGGATGGCCTTATGGGCAATCAAACGATCACTGTGAATATAGATCTTGATGCGCGAATGATCTCTGCTGGCCGCCACCTTTTCACATTCCACAGTTTCAAACAGCTCAGTCATTTCATGACTGAGCTTTAAATCAGGTAATATATTCAGAAATTTTTTCACTTAATCAAATCCTTCTATTTGTTCCAGTGATCAAGCTCATCTTTCAAAACAGCCAGAAGCTGGTCTTCCGGCACCTTCTTCACAATTTCACCTTTCTTGATCAGCAGGCCTTCACCGATGCCGCCTGCGACGCCGATATCAGCCTCTCTGGCCTCTCCCGGCCCGTTGACAACGCACCCCATGACAGCCACTTTGATATCCAGATCATAATTCTGAACAAGGTTCTCCACTTTGTTGGCAAGGCCGATCAGATCAATTCTTGTACGGCCACATGTCGGGCAGGATACAACTTCAATACCGCCTTTTCGAAGTCCCAGTGTCTTTAAAATGAGTTTGGCTGACTTGATCTCTTCCAGAGGATCCCCGGTCAGGGAAACGCGGATAGTGTGACCAACTCCCTCATTCAGCATAATACCGAGACCGACGGCTGATTTGATATTGCCGGAGATCAGGGTTCCAGACTCTGTAATGCCCACATGCAGCGGATAATCCGTCTTTGCGGCAATGAGTTCATGGGCTTTCACACACATCATAACATCTGAAGACTTAATACTGATGACCATCTGGTCATAACCCAGATCTTCAATCAGATGCACCTTATCCAGAGCACTTTCCACAATGCCTTCCGCCGTTACATGACCGCCGTATTTGGCGATCAGATCCTTCTCAAGAGAACCGCTGTTGACACCCACGCGGATCGGCACATGGTAAGCCTTTGCCTTATCTACAACCGCCTTCACGCGATCCACACTGCCGATATTGCCCGGATTGATACGGATTTTGTCAACCCCGTGTTCAATGGCCGCAATAGCCAGACGATAGTCAAAATGAATGTCTGCCACCAGCGGAATATGAATCTGCTTCTTGATCTCCGTGATGGCCTCTGCCGCCTCCATGGTCGGCACTGCCACACGGATGATCTCGCATCCGGCCGCTTCAAGGGCCAGGATCTGGGCAACAGTTGCCTTTACATCTTCCGTTTTTGTATTACACATAGACTGGATCGCAATCGGATAATCGCCTCCGATGCAGCGATCGCCTATGCGAATCACCTTTGCTTTTGTTCTATCAAACATAACTGCTCCTTTAATGTCTAAAAACCAAAAATTCTCGCAAAATCATTGAACATGACAAGCACCATGATTCCCATAAGAATCACAAAGCCGATCATATGCACAAACCCCTCTTTGTCTCTCGGTACCGGCTTGCCTCTGAGGGCTTCCACAATAAGAAAGACAAGACGTCCGCCATCCAGTGCAGGAATCGGCAGCAGATTCATCACGCCAAGATTGGCTGACAGCAAAAGAATCATATCTGCAATGGTTAGTATCACACTTCGAAGGCCGTACTTTGCCGCAGATTCATAGCTGTCACCAATCACCTGAAACATACCTACAGGCCCCGCCACATCGCTTCTTGATACCTGTCCCTGGATCATCATCTCAAGGCTCTTGATCACCAGATCAATATTGGACTTCACTTCATAGAAACTGCTGATAAGAAGTCCGCCGAACTTCGGCTTCTCCTGAACACCGCCCACAATACCAATGCGGTATACACCATCATCGGTCATCTCCGGCGTCACCGTAGTCTGATGCTTCTCACCGTCTCTGATGTAGGTGATCGTACATTTCCGTCCCTGATTCAGTGCAATATGCATTCTGAAATCAGAAAATGTATGCACAGATGTTCTGTCCGCCTTTGTAATGATATCTCCCGCTTCAAGGCCAGCTTCCATGGCCGGTGATCCATCCTCCACCTGAAGGATCTCACCTGATATATAACCATTCATACCGATAATGATCACAGCACAGACAAAAGCCATGATAAAGTTAAAAACCGGTCCCGCTGCTACAACAGCCATTCTGGCCCACACAGACTTCGAATTGAATGACCCGGGAATCACTTCCTCTGCTGTATCCTCACCAAGCATCATGCAGGCACCGCCAAGGGGCAGCAGCCTTAATGTATATTCTGTCTCACCGCGGCGGACACCAAAAAGCTTCGGTCCCATGCCCACGGCAAACTCTTCAACAACAATACCGTTCTTCTTTGCAACTATAAAATGTCCGAACTCGTGGAATATGACAATGATGCCAAATACAAGAAGTGCCACGATCAGCTTCAATCTACCACCTGCTTTCTATATAACGATAGGTCCACTGTTCAGTCTCAAGTATATCTTCAAGAGACGGATGATCAATCCACTGATGGGCTGCCATACACTCTGAAATAATCTCGGGAATATCAAGAAAGCGAATCTTTCTGTCAAGGAACATGGCCACAGCCTTCTCATTAGCCGCATTCAATGCTGTCGGCATGCTGCCGCCTCTGCGTGCTGCTTCATAAGCCAGTGCCAGTCCTCTGAATGTTCCAAGATCCGGTTCTTCAAAGGTCATTGTATGCAGTTTGAACAGATCCAGGGCTTCTGACTGAAGCGGCTTTCTCTCGGGATAAAACAGTGCATACTGGATTGGCAGACGCATATCCGGTGTGCCGAGCTGGGCAATCACTGCATGATCCTGGAATTCCACCGCAGAATGGATCACGCTCTGCGGATGAACAACTACCTGGATCTGATCAAGGTCTACACCGAAAAGCCACTTAGCCTCAATCACTTCCAGCCCTTTGTTCACCATGGTCGCTGAATCAATGGTAATCTTGTGTCCCATAGACCAGTTTGGATGCTTCAGGGCATCCTCCACCCGGACATCTGCAAGTTCATCCAGGGTTTTCCCTCTGAAAGGGCCGCCGGAAGCTGTCAGAAGGATTCTTCTGATGCCTGATGCATGTTCCCCCTTTAAGGACTGGAAAATCGCTGAATGTTCACTGTCTACCGGCAGGATCTGCACATGATAATCCTTTGCCATCTGCATAATCAGATGGCCTGCCGTAACTAACGTCTCTTTGTTGGCCAGTGCGATATCTTTGCCGGCTTTGATAGCTTCCATAGTCGGACGGATACCGATCATCCCCACAACAGCTGTCACAACAATATCTGCCTCCGGCAGTGTCACAGCCTCTATCATTCCTTCCATACCAGAAACAATCTTCACATCAAGATCCGATACGGCAATCTTCAATTCTGCTGCCTTCTTAGCATCCCAAACAGCTGCGATCAGCGGATGGTACTGTCTGATCTGCTGTTCAAGAAGGACAATATTCGACCCTGCTGCCAAAGCAGCAACGCTCAAATCCTGCGGATGCTGTGAAATAACATCCAGTGTCTGTGTTCCTATGGAGCCTGTAGACCCCAATATTGCAATCTTCTTCAAAAAATGATCTTCCTTTCTCAATTCAGGACAGTTATGCGCCCAGACATACCGCCAGTATATACACAACCGGTGCTGTAAATAAGATACTATCAAAGCGGTCCAGAATGCCGCCGTGTCCCGGTATCAGACGGCCGTAGTCCTTGATGCCTGTATCACGCTTAATGGCGGATGCTGCCAGATCACCTACAACAGCAATCAGCGCGCCCACACCTGCGATAATCGCACAGTCACGCATCGGCACACTCAGTGAAATCAGGTGTGCTCCAAAAATACGTCCGTAAATCAGTCCCAGGAGCACAGCACCTGCAATACCGCCTATAAAGCCTTCGACACTTTTCTTCGGACTGAGTCTCGGGAACATCTTGTGCTTGCCAATAAGCATGCCAACACAGTAGGCGCATGTATCATTGCCCCATGCACAGATGAAAATCAACGGAATAATATATAATCCGTCATTCAGCATACGCACCTTGTAAATAAATGACATCAGCACAACCACATAAGCAAGTCCTGCCACTGCACAAAAAATCTCATTGACCTTGTACTTCGGAAAGCTGAAAACATAAACAGCCATGATCAGCAGTGTTCCCACTGCTGCTGCCATCAGTTCTCCTTCCGGTACAGCCGCCCACAAAAGCATTTCATACAAAAGGGCTCCAATATAGCCCGCTATAGCCGGTCCCTTCTTCTCAATACCTGAAGCTCTGTATAATTCAAACAGGCCAATCATAGAGATCAATGCCACAAAGGCAAATAAAATATTGCCGCCAAGGAGCATTGCCGCCACAGCAATAGCCAGTACAATCACACCACTGATCAGTCTTGTAATAAACAATTTAAACACCACCAAATCTTCTGTCACGTTTTGAATAGGCACGAATGGCTTCAATCATTGTCTCTTTGTTATAATCCGGCCAAAGAACCGGTGTAAAATAAAACTCAGAATACGCCATCTGCCAGAGCAGAAAATTGGAAACACGCTGCTCGCCGCTTGTACGGATCACCAGATCCGGATCCGGCATGCCGGCCGTATCCAGATAGTGCTCAAACAATGCTTCTGACATCTCACCCGGATTCGTATGTCCGTCTGCCAGCATCTTCTTCATGGCACGGATCATCTCATCACGGCTGCCGTAATTAATGGCAATCGTAAAGTTCAGTCCTGTATTGCCCGCAGAAGCTGTTTCCACATCCGCAATGGACTTCTGAATATCTTCACTTAACCCGGTCTTGTCACCAATTACCCGGACGCGCATATTATTCTTCGCTGTTCTCTCAAGGGAATCGACCATATACTTTCTCAAAAGCTTCATCAGGGCATCCACTTCAGACTGAGGTCGCTTCCAGTTCTCCGTCGAAAAAGCATACACTGTAAAATACTTGATGCCGAGATCTCTGGCAACTTCACACATTTCCTCAACTGTCTTCGCGCCCTGCATATGACCGTAATTTCTTGGCATGAAACGTTTCTTCGCCCAGCGGCCGTTGCCATCCAGAATAATGGCTACGTGCTCCGGCACATTAAGGGTTTCCCCATCTATGATTCTCTCCATATTATACTCCCATTTATTCATCAACTGTAACCGTCTCGTACTGGCCCAGCTGTCATCAATCATCTGTTAACAGATATGTACGAGGCTGTTGCATCCTCCATAAAATATACAGATTCTGCAGCAGCCCCACCCAATTACTTTATAACAGTATTTGTCAAGACACGCCTGTTAGACTGTCATGATCTCTTTTGTCTTTGCCTCTACAGCCTTGTCAACCATAGCCACATACTTATCAGTGATCTTCTGAAGCTTCTCCTGTAATTCTGCATATTCATCTTCAGAAATCTCTTTGGCTTTGTTGCTCTTCTTGAAAGCATCATTGCCGTCACGACGGATATTGCGGACTGCAGTCTTCGCTGCATCTCCCTTCTTCTTCACATCCTTCGCCAGTTCCTTACGGCGTTCCTCTGTCAGTTCAGGGAATACAAGACGGATAGACTTGCCGTCGTTCGTTGGTGTGATACCAATATCAGAAGCAAGAATGGCTTTCTCGATATCCTTGATCAGCTTGCTCTCCCATGGCTGGATCATCAGTACACGTGCTTCAGGCACTGTGACATTGCCCACCTGCTGAAGTGGTGTCGGTGTACCATAATAATCCACCTTCAGTTTATCCAAAATATGCGGATTGGCACGGCCAGCACGAATGGTTGTATATTCGCGTTCCAGTGCATCCAATGACTTCTGCATCTTTGTCTCATATGGCTGTAACTTCTCATTACTCATAAATATAGTTCCTCCTAATATCCTTATACAGTCACGTAAGTACCTGTAAACTCTCCGTATAATGTCTTCACAATGCTGTTCTCTTCATTCAGGCCAAATACCACCATCGGCATCTTGTTCTCCATGCACATGATCGTTGCTGTCAGGTCAACCACCTGCAGTCTCTCATCTACAACCTGCTGAATGCTGACGCTGTCATACTTCTTCGCATTCGGGTTCGTCTTCGGATCGCTGTCATAAACACCGTCCACAGCCTTTGCAAGTAAAATCGCATCCGCCTCAATCTCAATGGCACGAAGCGTTGTACCTGTATCCGTTGAAAAATACGGATGTCCTGTGCCGCCGGCAAAGAAAACGACCTTGCCTGCATTCAGATCAGCAACAGCTGCATCCTTGGAAAAAAAGCTTTGTAAAAGCGCCGCACATAAATGGTGTATACACTTCTGTCTGCATTCCCAATGTACGGAAAATCTCAGACACATAAATACAGTTCATAACTGTACCCAGCATACCGATCTGGTCAGACTTCGTACGCTCTATAATCTTGCTGCTGTTGCGTCCGCGCCAGAAATTGCCGCCGCCGATCACAATCGCAACCTGCGTTCCCTTATCTGTAATCTGTTTCACCTGTTCGGCAACCTTCAGACAAGTTGCCTCATCAAAGCCAAAATCCTTGTCTCCGGCCAGCGCTTCGCCGCTTAATTTTAATAAAATTCTCTTTAAATCGTTCATCATCATACCGATGTCCTCCGTTCACCTTATAATCTACCATAAAACTGTATATTTGACCAGTCCTTTTCTTACAGTTTTGAGTAGCCGAAACTGTTGACAATGGCATCGATAGGCATCTTCTTACGGCACATCGGGCATTCCGACGGTAAATAAGCCTGATAATCCGGCAAATCTTCCTTCTGAAAAATGGAGAAGATCTCCATCCCCTCCGCTGTCTGTTCCACGTTACTGAAAATAGCAGCCACGCCTCTTACCGTTCCGCCGTAATAAGAAACGGCCTCAGCCGCCCTTGTAATGGTCTGTCCGGTTGTCACAGATGCTGCCAGTACAAGCACCTGCATATGCTTGATCATTCGCAATGTACTGTCCATGAAAACAAGCTGTCCATAGGCATTCACATCCGGTGTAATAATCGAGATATTCTTACCACTGTTAATGGACATAATCCCGGTATCTGCGAGAAACTCTGCCATAAAAGCACCGATCAGCTCTGTTCCGTCCAGACATACAATCGTATCGATCATCGTATTGTTCTGAAAATGATTGGCTAGCACTCTTGCTGTTTCTCTTCCGTTGTTGTGTCTGCACTTAACTGTCGACATATCAATATACGTATTAATATGGGAATTAACCGTTGCAAAATGACCCTCCAGAATCTTAATACGTGCCTTCGGATTACGCGCCGATCTCAGATCAGTTAAACATTCTCTCATACATAGACCCCCTTCTCTGCAGATTTCCTTATCCCCATAAAATTCCTGCAGACTTGCCAGCTTCTGTTATGCTTCTATACGGATGGACTTAAATAACGTAATCATTGCCCTTGGCATCCTGCCAGTCTAAAAGATCCTCAAGTGTATACTTGTCAATGACTGAATTGATTGCCTCATCCAATTCCTTCCATATACGAATTGTAACACAATCCTGCATTTTCGGACAATCATAATTGTTATCGGTACATGACACAGGGGAAAGATCGCCTTCTGTCAACCGGAGAATCATCCCCACTGTGTAATCTTTTGGCAGTCTTGCCAGGCGATAGCCGCCCTGCGGGCCCCTAATACTTTTAACATAGCCTGCCTTCGTCAACACCGACACAATCTGCTCCAAATACTTCACGGAGATATCCTGTCTTGCAGCAATATCTTTAATTCGGACCGGCTCCCCGTGATCGTTTGTCGCTATATCCAGCATCATACGCAATGCGTATCTTCCTCTGGTTGAAATCTTCATATATTCTTTCTTCCTTTCATTTTCTTCACTTAACTAAGCCCCTATTTTCTATACAACCGGCTTATTCTTTCATTTCCTTTGTTCTCTGACCTGACATCTCTCTTCACTTATGTCTTTCTTAACTTAATGTCAGTTCCGGACTCTTAATACTGACTCTCGTATGCGCCGGTACACTTTCTGTAATAAATGAGTTGCCCCCGATAATGGAGTCGCATCCAATCACTGTCTCGCCGCCAAGGATCGTGGAATTCGCATAGATCGTCACATGATCCCCAATGGTCGGATGACGTTTGGTTCCGGCCAGCTGCTGTCCCTTCCTCGTGGACAATGCTCCCAGTGTCACGCCTTGATACAGCTTGACATAATCACCGATTTCTGTTGTCTCACCGATAACAATACCTGTACCGTGGTCGATAAAGAAATAGCGCCCGATAGTGGCACCGGAGTTGATGTCGATCCCAGTCTTGCCATGGGCATATTCTGTCATAATACGCGGTATAAAAGGTACATTCTGAACATACAGTTCATGGGCTATTCTGTAAACATAGATAGCAAATAATCCCGGATAAGAGAAAATAATATCCTCTTTGCTCTTTGCAGCAGGATCCCCGTCAAAACCAGCCTGCACATCCATCAGCAGCATCTTCTGGATATACGGCAGACGGCTGATAAAACGTTCGCAGATCTCTCTTGCCTTCTCCGTCACCTCTGCACTGCTGCTTTTTCCCTTATCATCATACAAAAACGCAATCTCAATCTGCGCTTTCAATTCTTCATAAATATGCGTCAGCATATTGCCAAGGAAATATCCCGGCATGGTGCTGGATATATTCTCATCCCCGAAATACCCAGGGAAAACAACACGTCTTAAATCCTTGATAATACCAATAATCGCCCCACGACTCGGCAGATGAATACTCTCCTCATCTGTCACATACACATCCTCGTTCATGCAAGTCTCTGTAATATTCGCCACCACATTCTGAATTGTCTCTCTGATCATCCCCGCCATCTCCTATCTCTCTAAAATCCATATACCGACCCGTATCCTGCTTAAGTTCAAGCTTGGTCAGCCTCATAATATT
Source organism: Pseudocoprococcus catus (assembly GCF_902381825.1). Lineage (GTDB taxonomy): Bacteria > Bacillota > Clostridia > Lachnospirales > Lachnospiraceae > Coprococcus_A > Coprococcus_A intestinihominis. The sequence continues at coordinate 3,034,874 of NZ_LR698973.1, read as the reverse complement.
CAGCATTTCCTAGTTGAATTATATGAAATTATAATTCAAAACGTGCGCAAAGTCAAGAAAAAGCTTGATTCTATGATGACACCCTTTGCTTCAAAAGTCATAGAATAAATCAAAGACTTTCGGAGTTTTTTATCATGCGTTTTAATCCTTTTGAAGAAAAACCGATGCCTTTAGACCAGCTTTTTATGGACTGGGATAAACTTTATCCGAAACCCTATCATCTCGGCACCGTCCATCCTTACACCAAGGTCCGCATTGTCCTCATGAACGGCACCGAATTCGAAGCCCAGTGGTTCGGCCATCAATTCAGCCGTCACTGTCAGGATAATGATCTTCGGCGCGAACTGGCTATGATCCGCCGCATAGAGCAGATGCAGCAAAAACGGATCAGTTGTCTGAAGCCTAAAAACGAAACCGTTCTTGAGCATACCATTACCTATGAACAGCTGGCTGTTGATCTGACTGCCTTTCTGGCCAGACGTGAAAATGACTGCAATGTCAAAACAGCCCTGGATTTTGCCCTGCTGGAAGATTTTGACCATTTGTACCGCTATGCCAACCTGTTGGATTATGAATATGGTACCTGCCCTGAAAAACTGGTGGGTCGCTATACCGAGATGACACCGGCCCGACCGACCATCGCCCACCACCGCTATCCGACAGACAGCATTTTCCGTTCCATTGACAACCAGACAGCTTCCCTGAAAACAAAACTCGGTATTAATATCATCACTGCCGCCGAGCAGCAGACGATGAATTATTATATGAATATTGCACCGTTTTATTCCCGTTCCGACCTTGGAAGACGACTGTATCAGGAAATCGGCATGATCGAGGAAGAGCATGTTTCCCAGTACGAAAGCTTAAAAGACCCATCCGCCACATGGCTGGAAGATCTACTGATGCATGAATATACCGAATGTTACCTGTATTATTCCTGTATGATGACGGAGTGCGATCTGTACATCCGAAAGATATGGGAAGAATGCCTCATGCAGGAAATCTCTCATCTGCACAAAGCCAAAGAATTGCTTGAGAAATATGAAAACAAGAGCTGGCAGCAGGTCATCGGCGGCTGCGGTGACTTCCCGGATATCCTTGTTCTCGGTCCAAATATCGATTATATTCGTCATATCATTGCTACAACAACCGGTAATACGCAAAAAGAGGAAGACGTTGTTCCTCTCGGACGTCTCTCTGAAAATGATCCGTTCTTCTTCTACCAGCACGTCATGAACGACCCGTTATGTGAAGTCGCCAGCCATGTCACCATCGACGCCCGCATACGCAGAAAAGGCTGTGACTATCGCTTTGAAATCAAAGAAAATCCATTGCCGGAGCTGCGAAACCGGCGCTGCGACAACACATCTATTGGGCGCATCCCGGCCTGCACACCGGCTTCGGCCTCAAGTGGAGGAACAACGGCGGATAACTGCCAGTGCCCGCTCAATAAATAAATAAATAAAACGAAAGTGCGGCCTCAAAATTATATAACAGGCTCCAAAAGGAGTTCTTTTTGAGCCGTTTGGTAGTTTTATGAGGCCGCACACCTTTTATTCACTTGTTATTTCTTTTATGTCACATTCTCTTACATAGCCAACTTTTTTATGACTTTCATTGCAAACTAACACGGCATCTGTATAATTTTCATCTTGATATCCAATTCCTTTCCAAGTCATCATTTCTCTTTTTCCTATATATTTATTTCCATTCACCAAGTATACCTTCTCACCTTTTTTTAATTTAACAAAAGGATATCTTGACCCCCCAGCTACATATGGAAATCTTACTGCACTATTAACTTGATTTGGCTCATCTTCTGTTTTAAATTCTATCATTGCATATGCACTCTCCTGCATTATGTAGATTTCACTCTCTTCAATCCCCTCCGATAAAGCTGTTTTTCTCCATGAATGGTATGTAACTACTCCCGCAATGATTCCTGCTATGAAAACAATAACCACAAAACATGTAAGCACAACTATATTAACAAAATCAATCTCCGTCAACACTTCAGTTAAAATATAAATACTTCCGTATACCAGCGAAAGAATAATAACAGAAATTATATTAAAAGCCAGCATCGCGCTGTTTGTTCTCTTCAATAAGATACCGCATATACTATAAATATAATAGGGTATAAATATACTTGAAAGTACATATAATGGCGCACACAATAATGCCATATATCTTTCTTCTTCAAACGCCTTTTCAACAGCTTTAAATGCCAAATAAAATCCCCATATTGACAAACCAGCCATTACCAATGCAAACACAATATCTATCAAAAATGTAAAAAGCATATCCGCCATACCTAAAAATGCTAGCAACACAAAAACAATAAGTAAAGCCGGAACACTAAAAAAAATAATCATTCAATTCTCTCCCTCATAATGAAGCAGGCTATACAATGAATCTTCTTCCTGCATTGCATAGCCCGTTTTATAATATCATTTTCTTAACATAAGATCCAATATACTATAACTATAAATTATTATAGTCAATTATATTTAACCGCAATGTTCCATCAACTTCTTCTGTTAAAATATACCATTTATCATCCACAGTACTGTCCTTTATTATCTCTGAACCATGATACCAAGAATAATCATCTACACTTCCAAATGGCAATATTTGTTTTCCATTTTTATCCAAAACACCCCACTGGCCAGACAAATTCTGAACTTTTATAAAAGCTCTTCCCACATAGTTATTCGAATAATTCAAATATCTCTCTCCAGTAAGTTCCTCTCCATTTTCATTATATACTCGATATGTTTGTCCATATTGAACCACAAACATTTCTCCCACTTTAGAAAAATCATCATATCCGGTCAACTCAAATGAATTTATTAAGTTTCCATCAGTATCAAAAATATCAATACCGCCTTCCTTTTTTCCATAAATCTTCCCATCTCCAAGACTACCAATTCGGGAATATTTCTGTTCACTACGTTCCTGCTTTTCCATATTATACAAGTAATATTCGCCGCTACCTGTCGATGCAACATCCTGTGATGCAACTCCAAAATCAATTTTTTCTAACGAACAAACCTTAGTACTATTTAATACATGAACAGTATATGATTCTTCATCCTTTTTATTGGTAAGTTCATATAACAAATCACCATTTTCATCAATTATATCAATAGTTTCCCAATTTCCATTGTCCAAATCACCCTTATAAACTCTGTATAATTGTGTATTATAAAAACATTCTACCCATTGTACCTTGTCACCATTTAAATCACAAAATACATTAGCATATCCAGAACCCCATCCGTATATCTTCTCCGCCAAAGCAACTCCATGTAAATATAAATCTCCCACCATCTTGTCATAACTAATAATCTCAGCATCCAATTCTTTAACTACATTTCCTTTTGAGTCAATAACCATCGGCATACCATCTTTCTTCACATAATAATTATTGATACCAGCTGAAATTTCTTCATATTCAAAAGGTAATACTTCTTTTCCCTCAGTATCAAAAACACCCCATTTTCCTTCCAACTCCAAAAGTACATTACCATTCTGAGCAAATTCCATTTCATCATATTCTGCTGGAATAACAAAATCCCCTTTTGCATTAACCATCCCATAAAACGGCAATCCTTCAATCGATACAATATAGAAACCATTCTTTTCTGATCTGAATTTATAACCACTTAATACAAAACCTTGTGTGTCATCTTCTGTACTTACTTCCTCCTGCGCCTCACTAACTGTCTCACATTCTTGTTCACTTTGCGTTTCCGTCACCGCTGTATCTACTACCGATATATCCTTGGATGTATCTTTATTTCCGCATCCATTAAAAATTGCCACTGTTAATAACCCCATTAATAAAATAGTCGCCTTCTTTTTCATAACGTATTCCCCCTTCAATTTTAACAGGCTATCTATAGCCTATATAGTAGCATGTATAGCCTACTTTGTCAATTTAATCCATTTACAATAAACAAAAAGGAGGATATGCATGGACACTTATACTGCTACCAAAAACCGTATTTTAGAATTGTGCGGACAACACAATATTACTATCAATAAATTGGCGACTTTAGCTGCTCTGCCGCCATCCAGTATTAAAAATATTTTATATGGAAAAAGTACCAATCCAAAGCTATTAACAATTAAAATGATTTGTGATGGACTCAATATTACCTTAAAAGATTTTTTCGATACCCCTGAGTTCAATCATCTCGACTCTGAAATAAAATAAACAGGAACCATCACTTTAATTAATAAAATGACAACGCCTGTTTAACCCGTAAATTTCTGAACTTCAAAAAGCACAATATAAATAAAAGAGTACAGGCAAAAACTTCAAAAAAATAGACTTCAAAATGAGCCTGTGTCAAACTACTCATTTTGAAGTCTATTATCAATTTTCCATGACTGCACTCTTCCTTTTAGCTTATCAGTGTGCAATACGTTTTTATTCGTATTTCTTTGCCTGTGAACGAATCAGTTCCATGTCATCGAAATAGTTGATCTTCATGGCATCTCTGACTTCATGCAACGTCTGAGCAGCTGTTTCTCTGGCAACTTCACTGCCTTTCTTCAGCACTTCATAGACATACGGAATATCCTTCTGAAGTTCCTCACGACGCTTTCTGATCGGTTCCAGTTCTTCCTGAAGCACGTTGTTCAGGAACTTCTTCACCTTCACATCGCCGAGACCGCCGCGCTGATAATGTTCTTTCAGTTCATCCAGATTCTTGTAATCCGGCAGATATTCTTCAAAATGCTGGTCATTGCAGAACGCATCCAGATAAGTAAAGACTGTATTGCCTTCCAGTGAACCCGGATCCTCAATACGGATATGGTTCGGGTCTGTGAACATACTCATAACCTTCTTCTTGATATCCTTCGGATCTTCTGCAAGATAAATACAATTGCCCAGAGACTTGCTCATCTTCGCCTTACCGTCGATACCAGGCAGTCTTAAGCAGGCTTCATTGTCCGGCAGTAAAATCTTCGGCTCAACCAGAGTTTCACCATAAACAGAATTGAACTTGTGAACGATTTCTCTGGTCTGTTCGATCATCGGGCTCTGATCCTCACCAACAGGAACTGTTGTGGCCTTAAATGCCGTGATATCCGCAGCCTGACTGATCGGATACGTAAAGAACCCAACCGGAATACTTGTCTCAAAATTACGCATCTGAATCTCTGACTTCACCGTAGGGTTTCTCTGGAGTCTCGAAACAGTGACAAGATTCATATAGTAAAAAGATAACTCACATAATTCAGCGATCTGTGACTGAATAAACAGCGTGGACTTAGCAGGATCCAGACCGCAGGCCATATAATCCAGTGCCACCTCGATCACATTCTGGCGAACCTTCTCCGGATTGTCTGCATTATCCGTCAAAGCCTGTGCATCTGCGATCATAATAAAAACTTTATCATATTCTCCGGAATTCTGCAGCTCCACACGACGCTTCAGTGAACCTACATAATGGCCCACATGCAGACGTCCTGTCGGTCTGTCACCGGTCAAAATAACTTTGCTCATCTTCATTCCTCCTGGACATACTAACTCCTTGTAGTGTACCACAAAAAACAAATATCATCAAGAACAAACATACTGTTCCATGCAGCCCTCATCAATCCCATCACGCCTCCCCCAAAACCTCATCCAAAATATGCCAAAACATTAAACTATTTCGTTGTAAAACCAACATACTTTTACTTCAAAGCGAATTATAATAAATCCATCCTAGTCAATTAGGTTTTATAAGGAGGTTTTTTATGATTCGCAGAATTATTACCATTGATACAGAAAAATGTACCGGCTGTGCCCTTTGCGTCAACGCCTGTCACGAAGGTGCCATTGGCCTGAGAGACGGCAAAGCAGTGCTTCTCCGCGAAGACTACTGTGACGGCCTGGGTGATTGTCTCCCAGCCTGTCCGGCAGATGCTATTCATTTTGAAGAACGAGAAGCCGCAGCTTATGACCATGAAGCCGTTCAAAAGCATCTTGCTGCCAGGAAACATGCTGCCGCAGGCGGATGTCCGGGTTCTGCTGCTGCATTCTTCGGTCATGAACACACTGAGAAGCCGCAGGCAGATACCGTATCTTCCACTTCTGCACCTGCTGTTCCTGAAAGTCAGCTTTCCCAGTGGCCGGTTCAGATTAAACTTGTCGCACCGAATGCGCCTTATTTCAACGGCTGTGATCTGCTCATTGCCGCAGATTGTACTGCTTACGCTTACGGCAATTTCCATCAGGCATTTATCAAAGACCATATCACCCTTGTAGGCTGTCCAAAACTTGATGCCGTAGACTACAGTGAGAAGCTGACACAAATTTTCACCTATAATGATATCAAGCGTATTACCCTGACCCGCATGACAGTTCCTTGCTGCGGCGGCATGGCTATGGCTGTTCAGAAAGCTATCCAGGCCAGCGGCAAAAATATTCCATTAAAGATTGTTATCATTTCTCCTGATGGACAGATTGTGCAAACCCAGGAAGTATAGCTGTTCAAACGATGCCCCGGATTCCATCATTCTCCGTTCATGCCTATAGTAAACACCGACACCTGCTCATTCGCACTCTATATTCAGCAGATTTTCTATTGGCAGCTCTGTTTGATCGACCATTATCAACATTTTTCTGTTCCTGTCAATTTTCCTTAGTCTTCCTCTGTAAGTCTGCCTTGCACCGCCTGTTTTTCTTTCATCCGGAGCAAAATACGTCACCATCACCTCAGGCTGTTCCTGTAAGCGCGCCGAAATCTTCTGCAGCTGTGCATTCAGCCGTGTTTTTTCATCCTCGTCCAATTCCTCCCTGTCATCCGTCAGTCTGGCGGTTTCCTTCACCGCTGCTTCATAACCCGTCAACGCCGCAAAAGGTGAAAACTGCGCCGCCCGGTCTTCCATGGACATGGGCGGGTGCTTCTTGGAAACATGATGCTGTTTATCAATGATATCTGCATACCGCAGCCAATCCGGCCCGCTGCTTCGCTCTTTTCCGTCATTGATGCCTGTTCGATATTCTTTCATTTCTGCATCCATCACGCCTTATGGCCTCCAATCTGACTGTTTCTCTGTCTGGCTGTTGCCCCTTCTTCCAGATTCATGCCTTTTAAAATAGCATTTTTGCCAAATTTCTTCTTGATGGCCAATGATGCCTCCTGCAATTTGCGTTCTCTGGCCAGTCGCTCCGATTCTGCCTTTTGTTCAGCTTCACGTGCCGCATAATCCACGAACAGATTCATCTGCTCAAATTCCGTTTTCATGGAAACTGTCTTTTCATCCGCCACATGATTCGCTGTGACATAAATCCTCCGGACAAGCAGCTTCGGATTAACAATCCGGTCAAAAAGATCCATCACCGCCTCCAGGATCACTTTTGAAGAAGAAGAGGCTCCTTTTAAGTTGACCGTCCCGTGGGCATGTTTCGGCATTTTTCTGCCATAACGATCGGTTGTCACCGCACCTCTGTATGCTTTTGCAATTTCAGGATTGGTCAGATTATCAATATCATATCCCACGGTCAGTACAAGCTGGTCCGTCATCAGTCGCTTCTCTACCAGATCAAGGACAAGCATATCTGTCATCTCCCGGACCACCAACCGTGCCTGGTCAAATACATATGGACACTGCAGCACCTGACCGGAACCAAGGCTACTGCTTCTCGGTTTATAGGCCTTGATCGCCGCCATAGTACAAGGTTCCCATCCCCAGGCGTGATCGATCAAAAGTTCCGCATTCACACCCAAAAGACGATACAGCAAATCTTCATTGTAATAATCATCCGGTCCGCCCATGGAACATCTGGCAATATCTCCCATGGTATAAATGCCCACTTCCTCCAGCTTTCTGGCATAGCCCCGTCCCACGCGCCAGAAATCCGTCAAAGGGCGGTGGTTCCAGAGCATCTCCCGATAACTCCGCTCATTCAGTTCCGCAATCCGCACGCCATTAACATCCGCCTTTGTATGCTTAGCCCCAATATCCATGGCCACCTTACACAGATAAAGATTCGTACCGATTCCCGCGGTAGCCGTGATCCCTGTTGTCACCAGAATATCAAGAATGACTTTCATGGCCAGTTCTCTGGCCGTCATCTGATAAAGCGCCAGATACTGCGTGGCATCGATCATCACCTCATCTATTGAATAAACATGCATATCCTCCGGCGCAAAATATTTCAGATACACCTGATAAATCTGCGTGGAGACTTCCATATAGTGGGCCATCTGAGGCGGCGCAGTAATATAATCCAGTGCCATGTTGGAAGAATATTTGAGTACATTGGCATCACTGCTGCTGCCTGTCAGTTCATGCCCCGAAGCCTGTCTGCGACGGGCGGCATTCACTTCTCTGACTCTCTGTACCACCTCAAACAATCGCGCTCTTCCCGAAATACCGTAAGCTTTCAGTGCCGGAGACACTGCCAGACAGATTGTCTTCTCTGTTCGGCTGGGATCAGCCACCACCAGGCATGTTGTCATTGGATCCTTGCCACGCTCAACGCACTCCACAGATGCATAAAAAGATTTCAGATCAATGGCGATATATGTTTTTTTCTGCATGACTGCTGCCTCCTTTCCCCCAGGATGATCTGCTTAAATTCACCGACTTTTATACTTCAATCTTATTCTGATTTTACCATTTCACCGAACAAATAACAATATAAGGGCAGAAAGAAAGCTGCCGCTTCATGTATTTTATCATGAAAACGGCAGCCTTGTTTTTTAGCCATATGACACCCAGATAATCAATGGTACGATACAACTAACTTCTATTCTCTGATCTTCATAGACAATGACATCATACATCCGCCAACAGCCCCTGCATGTCTCACCACTTCCAGATTTTCCGGTGTAATGCCGCCGATGGCATAAACCGGAAGCTTCGTCCTGTGACAGACATTTTCGAGAAATGTCAGTCCTCTTCCCGGCAATCCTTTTTTGCAGTCAGTATCAAAAATGTGCCCGGCTGTCAGACAGGTAGCTCCTGCCTTTTCAGCTGCCAAAGCATCTTCCACAGAGTGTACAGATGTACCGATATGCTTAAAGCCCTCTAACGCATCTTTTTCCGACAGCTCCATCAAAACAGGCAGCGGCAGGTGGATATTCTCACAATTCAGCTTTGCAGCCACTTCCGCAAATGAATGCAGAATACATTTCTTATGATGCTCATGACATATCATCAGCACATCCTTTGCCAGATGCTCATATTCATCTGGTGTCATATCTTTTTCTCGAAGAATGATGGCATCGATATCTGTGGATGCCAGAAATTCTATCTGTTCCAGAAAATCTCTGTCACATAGATGGCGATTTGTTACTGCCATCATATGGGCATAACTGCGGCTAGACATAGATGTATTCATTCAGCACAGGCTGAAGCCCCTGATCCTTGATGGCATCATAAATTTCCTGAAGGCTGCGGTTATCCGCAATTTCAAACTGCTCATCACCACTCTCAGCTTCATTCTCCTTGCCGGTATATTTTTCCTCATGGTCACCTATACCGGTGCTGACACCTGCTGAAATCTTGGTTGCCGCAAAGCGGATGATGTGATCACGGAATCTTGCCACCTCTCTTGAAGAGACTGTAATACCCGCATATGGCAGGAAAATACGATACGCACAGAGAATCTGACACAACTGTGTCTCATGGACATCCTTCGGATTGATCTTGTCATTATTAATGATCGGACGCAGTCTCGGGCAGGACAAAGACATCTCAGCATGCGGATATTTTCGCTGCAGATAATATACATGCAGCGCTGTTGCCAGGGCATCCTTTCTGAAATCATCCAGCCCCAGTAAAGCTGAGAATCCGACACCGCGCATACCGCCCATTAAAGCTCTTTCCTGAGCTTCAAAACGATACGGCCATACACGCTTATGGCCCATCAGATGCAGCGTTTCGTATTTGTCCGGGTTATAGGTTTCCTGGAAAACAGTGATATAATCCGCACCGCATTCATGAAGGTACTTATATTCATCCACATTGACCGGATAAATCTCAAGACCTACATTTCTGAAATACTTGCTGGCCAGTTTACAGGCCTCACCGATGTATTTCACATCACTCATATGTCTGCTCTCGCCTGTCAGCATCAGGATTTCCTCAATACCGGAATCTGCAATGACTTTCATTTCATGCTCGATTTCCTGCATGTTCAATTTCTTGCGGTGAATATGGTTATAACAGTTAAAACCACAGTAAACGCAATAATTTTCACAGTAATTGGCAATATAAAGCGGTGTGAAAAGATACACACTGTTGCCGAAATGGTTACGGCGCTCCACAGCAGCTTTTTCTGCCATCTGTTCCAGAAATGGCTGTGCCGCCGGTGAAAGCAGTGCCTTGAAATCCTCGATGGAACAGACATCATGAGCCAGTGCAGCCTGCACATCCGCAGCTGTATACACTTTCTCATCATAGCTCTCCACCTGGCTCATAACCTTATCCCTGATATCTGTTGAAATCTGATCCATGCCTTCCATATAAGCCATATGGTCTGTTCTGAAAGAAGGATCCTGCTCCAATCGTTCTTTTTTTGCCTTTGCTTCAGGAGTCATATCATCCCACTGAATGATGTATTCTTCATTTCCCATTTCAAGCGCCCCCTTAGTCATGTAAAAATCCTGTCAGAGGATCAGATGCAGAGGCGCCTCTGTGAAGGACACGTCCAAGACCTGAAAGATAAGCGGCACGACCTGCTGCGATGGCGTTCTTGAAAGCGCCAGCCATAGCCGGGATATCGCCTGCAGTTGCAATAGCTGTATTGGCCATGATCGCTGTTGCACCCATTTCCATGGCTTCACATGCCTGTGACGGGCGACCGATACCGGCATCCACAATAATCGGAAGATCAATTTCATCGATCAGGATCTGAATAAATTCCTTTGTTGCAAGGCCCTTGTTGGAACCGATTGGAGAAGCCAACGGCATAATGCAGGCCGCACCGGCATTCACCATATCTCTGGCTGCATTCAGATCCGGATACATATAAGGCATAACAATGAAACCTTCCTTAGCCAGAATCTCTGTAGCCTTAATTGTTTCATAATTATCCGGCAGAAGGTATTTGGAATCATGCATGATTTCTACTTTGACAAAATCACCGCATCCCATTTCACGTGCCAGTCTTGCCAAACGAACAGCCTCTTCGGCATTTCGCGCACCGGAAGTGTTCGGCAGCAGTGTAACCCCTTCCGGAATATAATCCAGAATATTCTCTTCTTTACGAGTATTGACACGACGAAGTGCCAGTGTAATAATCTCTGCGCCGGCATCTTCTACAGCTGCACGGATCAGATTCAGGTTGTATTTGCCTGAACCGAGAATAAATCTTGACGTAAATGTATGACCTCCCAATGTCCATGTATCTTTATTCTGCATAGTTGTTCCCCACTTTCATTTTTGTTTTTGCTTCTGCTTTTATTTTCGCTTCTGCATTTACTTTTGCTCTTACTTTTACTTCTGCTTTTACTTTCACTTTTGCTTTCGCTTTTCTAAAGCTCAGCTGTTCTCTGTCACTATTTCCATTGACAATTGATTGCAATTGTTTTTTATTTTTTCAGTTGTTAGGTACCTAACTAATTTTCTAATTATATAAGGTACCTAACAATTGGATTTTTATATTTCTATATCTTATCTTCATTCGACTGTACCGGCCGTATCCTTCTATATCTCATCGGCATCCAGACCAAGAACGCAGCGCAGAACCATATTGGCTTCGTGTGCCGCACAGATGGTCACTCTCGGCGCCATCAGTCCTCTGCCCGGCATGGCGCCGCTGACGCCATCCCCGCAAATATAAAAATGATCATTGATCTTGCGCGTCTTGATTGTGTTAGATGAGCCATAGCCTGCCATTCCGGAACCGCAGATCAATGTCTTCTCCGGATAATAACATAGAATCTGTTCTGTCAGCATTGCTTTCACATCTGGCTTATCAAAGGCCTCACAGATGATGTCGTCATCTTTAAAAAGATCCCGGCAATTTTCTTCCGTAATACGCACTGTGTCAATCCGTACCTCGATATACGGATTCATTCGCTGCAATTCATCCTTTAAGGCTTCTGTCTTGTACATACCCAGATGTTCCACCATATACTGCTGCCGGTTCAGATTGCTCGGCTCCACAATGTCAAAATCGATCAGATGCAGATGACCGATACCGGTTCTTGCCAGCATGATTGCAATATTCGACCCCAGGCCACCAAGGCCTGCGATTGCCACCCTTGCCTTCTTCGCCTTTTCATAGACATGGGGCGTATGTCTTGCACAGAGCATACTCTCCATCTCTTCACGATCCGGCATCTTGCCTTTCTGTATCCAATTGATGGTCATTCCGTCCTTCAAAGACAAATTCTCATCCGTCTGAAAGCCTTCAACAATCCATACACAATGTCTCTGAATATCCTCTGACAGGCCTTCCGAAGCATACGTCTGTCGCTTCAAATCTTTCATATCTGCCGCTTCTGTCTTCACAGATTGCCCGTTTAAAATAATCTCTGCCACATCAACCGCCTCCTACAAATCGGACAACCTCAACTGTATCGCCATCCTTCAAAATGGCTTCTTCCCATATACTTCTCGGAATAATTGCGCCATTGCACTCAACCGCAATCATCTTGTCCGGATACCCGTGTTCCTTTAAAAAAGCTGCAACCGTTGTACCCTCTGCAATTTCCAGCATTTCACCATTGATCTTAATCACTACGAACCCCTCCCCTCGTCACAAACGTGCACCAATTTTGACATTCTCAGTATTTGCTAAGGTTCCATGCAAGCATGAACTTTGGCTCATTACCCGCATAAAAAAAGCCGCACAAAGAACTACACCCGTGGTGGTGTACCCCTTCATGCGGCTAAACATCAAAATTCATAACCATTCACATAACAGTCATAAACCAAATGAACTTTTGCACTCTGACTTAATTATAACGTTTTTTAACCATCTGTCAATCCCCAAAATTTACTATACAAAATCCCGAAACTGTAGCCTATTTTCTCATTTCATTTTGATAAAAATATTGCTTCGCGTTATAATACTCTCTGAATAAATAACTTTTTTATATTTGATGAAAATAAATTACATGCGAAATTCTCACCTTATGTACCGCTGCCAAGAAGTGACAACGCGAGTGTGCCTGCTTATGAACGAATAATTTTATATATTTCATAAAGCCTAAATGGATTTCGCAAGATTTTAGGAGATTTTTTATGTACCAGATTATTACAGACGGTTCATGGGATATGGGCAGTGAACGTGCCACCAGATTCGGCGTGGATGTTGTGCCTTATTATGTGACCATGGACGGCGAACATTATTTAAAAGAGATCGAAGAACTGGATGTCCGTGATTTTTATCAGTTTATGGTGGACAATCCAAAGATTTTCCCAAAGACCTCGCTGCCGACAGTTCAGGATTATTATGATGTTTTTGAAAAATATGCCAAACAGGGCATTGATATCATCTGCTTTACCTTAAGTGCCAAATTCAGTGGTTCCTATAATTCCGCCCGCAATGCAGGCAACATGATTCAGGAAAATTATCCGGGTATCCGTGTAACAATCATGGATACAACCCTTGCCACCCTGATGCAGGGTCTGATGATTCAGGAAATCGTACGTTTCCAACGATCCGGTGCCGATTATGATGCCCTGATCAAACGCGCCGATGAAATCAAAGACACATGCCGTATTTTCTTTACTGTTGAAAATATGGATTACCTTGTTCACGGCGGACGTGTCGGCAAGTTGGCCGGCATCTCCGCCAATATTCTGAATCTGCGTCCAATGATCCTTATGACCCAAGGCGAACTCTTTCCATCCGGCCTTGCCAGAGGCCGTGTTCAGTCCCGCAAAAAGGCCATGGAGAAGTTATTTGCTCACATCGAAGAAAACGGTAATGATCCGGACCGTTATATTTATATGGTTGGTTACGGCTACAACATCAAAGAAGGCGAAGATCTCCGCAAAGATGTGATTGAACACATGAAGAAGAAATGGCCGGGCTTTGAACCAACGGTCGAAATCGGACAGATTGGTGCCACCATCGGCGTGCATACAGGCCCTCATCCGATTGGTTTTGGACTGTGCGAGAAATCCTGCTAGCCAAAAGCCTCTCACTTCAAGTTCCATCAACAAACTTTTAAATGGTTTTAAAATTACTGAAATAGATACGCTTTATCCATTGAGAAATCGTTGGATTTATGCTAAACTTTTTATACCTAACGTTTTAAATTGATAAAAATCATTTAGGAGGTCCGGATATGGCACACGTTAAAATTCAGTATGATGTAATGGATGCATTCTGTATGGATGTTTTCCAGAGATTCGGTTTCACAAAAGAAGAAAGCCGTATTATTTCCGATGTTTTATTACTCTCAGATGTTTACGGGATTGAATCCCATGGCGCGCAGCGACTTGTCCGCTACCACAAAGGTATTGCCAGCGGCATGATCAAAGTTCACGCCAAACCTGAAATCGTTTTTGAAACACCTGTTTCAGCCGTCGTAGACGGTCATGATGGTATGGGACAGTTGATTGGTCATTTTGCCATGGATCTGGCTATTAAGAAAGCCAAAGAGATCGGTATGGCTATTGTCACCGTCAGAGATTCCAACCACTTCGGTATCGCCGGTTATTATGCCAAGATGGCCTGCGATCAGGGGCTCATTGGTATGGCCTTTACAAACTCAGAAGCCATCGTTGTTCCGACATTCGGCAAGAAAGCCATGCTGGGCACAAACCCAATTGCTATTTCCATGCCGGCTGAACCATATCCGTTCTTCTTCGATGCATCTACAAGTGTCGTCACCCGCGGTAAGTTCGAGATGTACCGAAAAGCCGAGAAGCCAATTCCTGACTGCTGGGGTCTGGATGCCAACGGCCATCCTTGCACAAACGCTGCAGAAGTTCTTACCAACATCGACAAGAAAGCCGGCGGCGGCATTATGCCTCTGGGCGGCGCAGAAGAACTGACAGGCAGCCACAAAGGTTATGGTTATGCCATGCTCTGCGAAATCTTCTGCTCCATCCTTTCTATGGGTCTGACATCCAACCACAGTATCCAGAACGGCAAGGGCGGCACATGCCATGGTTTTATTGCCATTGATCCTGCTGCATTCGGAGATGCCGAAGCCATCAAACAGCACCTGTCCGATTTCCTGACAGAACTGCGCGAATCTCCAAAGGCAGACGGCAAGGAACGCATCTATACCCATGGTGAAAAGGAAATCCTTGCGACAGCAGACCGTATGAAGAATGGTCTGGATGTTGACGTCAAGACACTGGCTGAGATGAAGGATCTGAGCGAATATGTCGGTGCCGATTTTAACAGCTACTTCGGAGATATTTATAACGGATAAGCCTCTTCTCATCCGTTTTATCCGATCAGAAGACTGAACCAAACAGATGACTGTATAAAAGCAAGATAGTATCAAAAATCTTTTAGTTGTACTAAATATTTTTTAGATATTATCTTGCTTTTTGTCTGTTTTATGGTATGATGAATATATAAATTTTAGTAATTGTTCAAAGCCATTTTATCAATGTGCTGCAATCAGCGTTATGAACATATGAGCAATTACGTGAGATATTATTTTTACATGATTTCAAGGAGGCTTTTTATTATGAAAGAAGTAATTCACACATCTAATGCACCAGCAGCAATCGGACCATATTCACAGGCTATCAAGGCAGGCGGCGCTATCTACGTTTCCGGTCAGCTCCCGGTTGATCCTGCTACAGGCGCTTTCGCAGGCGATACAATCCAGGAACAGACACGTCAGTCTCTGACAAACATCAAGAACATCCTTGCTGAAGCAGGTACAGATCTTGATCATGTTGTTCGTGTTGATGTTTTCATGAAAGATATGAACATGTTTGCTGACATGAACGCTGTATACGCAGAATTCTTCACAGAGAAATGCCCTGCAAGAGCTGCTGTAGAAGTTGCAAGACTTCCTAAGGATGCCCTTGTTGAAATCGGCGCAATTGCTGTTGTTGACTAATTGACGACCAACTATAAAAGAAATACCTCCGGAAACGGGCTCAGCGCCCACTGTTTCCGGAGGTATTTCTTTTATAGTTTATCTGTGCCATGGCTGTACTAAAAACAATAACAGCAATTGCACTAATTTCAGGATTTACTTTCATATACATTCCCGATTATCGATGCGTGCATCATTTACGGAAAGATATATTAGCTGAGCAGTGCTCTGTCGTTGGCGAATTCTTCGCCGCTGGCTTTTTCGAACTGATGCAGCAGATCTTCGACGGTGAGTTTCTTTTTCTCTTCGCCTTTGATGTCCAGGATGATCTTGCCGTCCATAAGCATGATCAAACGATTGCCGTGAGCGATGGCGTCTTTCATGTTATGGGTGATCATGATGGTTGTCAAATGATCCCTGTTGACGATCATATCCGTTGTCTCAAGGACTTTGGCTGCTGTCTTCGGATCAAGGGCTGCTGTATGTTCATCCAGAAGCAAAAGCTTCGGTTTTTTCAATGTTGCCATCAAAAGAGTCAGTGCCTGTCTCTGACCACCGGATAACAACCCCACCTTTGATGTCAGACGGTTCTCAAGTCCAAGGCCAAGGATCTTCAGCAGTTCTTTGTATTCTTCACGCTCTTTCTTGGTAATTCCAATCTTCAGCGTTCTTGACTGACCGCGGCGCTGTGCCAATGCCAGGTTCTCTTCAATACCCATGGTAGCTGCCGTACCGGTCATCGGATCCTGGAAAACTCTTCCCAGATATTTGGCTCTCTTGTGTTCGGAAAGTTTTGTCACATCCACACCATCAATAATGATCTGCCCTTCATCCACCGGCCATACACCTGCGATGGCATTGAGCATGGTGGATTTGCCGGCGCCATTGCCGCCGATGACTGTTACGAAATCACCGTCTTCAAGATTCAGGGAAAGGCCATTAAGGGCTCTCTTCTCATTCACTGTGCCGGCGTTAAATGTCTTATAAATATTCTTAATCTCAAGCATCTGCGCTGCCTCCTCTTCTTACCGGTTTTGCAAAATATCTGCTCTTCCAATACGGGATTGCAAGGAAAATTGCAACAACAATTGCGGAGAACATCTTCAAAAGGTCTGTATCAACGCCAAGCCAGATAACAACCTGAAGAACCAGATAGTAGATAACAGCACCAAAACCGACGCTTAACAGTGTCAGAGCAAAGTTGCGGAAAATACGTCCGAAAATCGCTTCGCCGATAATAACGGCCGCCAGACCGATAACGATAGCACCACGTCCCATATTGATATCCGCAAATCCCTGATACTGAGCCAGCAGGGCGCTGGAAAGCGCTACAAGGCCGTTGGAGATCATCAGACCAAGTACTTTGTTGAAGTTCGTATTGATACCCTGAGCCCGTGCCATGTTGCTGTTGCAGCCTGTTGCACGAATTGAACATCCAAGCTCTGTACCGAAGAACCAGTAGAGAATGGCAATCAGTACAACAATCATAATTGCAACGATCACAATGGTATTCTTAAAAATCGGAACACCTTTGATGTAGCGAAGAGAAACAAGCAAATTGTACTTGTCCACATTCAGTGCCTGGTTGGACTTGCCCATGATCTTCAGGTTCACTGACCAAAGTGCCAGCTGGGTCAGAATACCGGAAAGAATTGCCGGAATTCCCATAAAGGTATGGAAAAAGCCTGTTGCAAGACCTGCCAGCATACCTGCGATAAATGCCGCCAGCATCGCTACCCATACGTTGTGTCCATTCATCATCATCATAATACAGACAGCACCGCCTGTACACATAGTGCCATCTACCGTCAAATCGGCAATATCCAGTGTTCTGAAAGTAATATAAACACCGATTGCCATAATTCCCCAGATCAGTCCCTGGGCAGCTGCACCCGGCAGTGCGCTGATCAATGCCATTATATTCATGGCTGATTCCTCCTTGCTGTTCATCTAGTTGACTGTATCCATGCTCACAATGATACCAGATCATACCGCATGCATAACACACAAGATGGGGCCGCCGCAGAATATACCGCTCGAAAGCTTCTTATATACTGTGCGCAGCCCCTATTTATCTTGTTATATTCCTATGTATGATTATTCCTCAAGTGCTACATAATCATCAGGTACTGTAATACCATATGCTTCGCAGCGGCTTGCAACGTATTCTTTTGTAAATGTTGGTGCATATTCAATTGGCATTGTAGAGATATCTTCACCCTGAAGAACCTTAGCTGCCATCTTACCTGTTGCTACACCAAGATCATAGTAGCTGATGGAAAGTGTTGCAACACCACATCCTTTGCAGATACCCTCTTCACCTGCAACAACCGGAACGCCTGCCGGTGTACAGATGTTGTTGAC
This sequence comes from Pseudocoprococcus catus, assembly GCF_902381825.1. Classification (GTDB taxonomy): domain Bacteria; phylum Bacillota; class Clostridia; order Lachnospirales; family Lachnospiraceae; genus Coprococcus_A; species Coprococcus_A intestinihominis. The sequence continues at coordinate 3,016,530 of NZ_LR698973.1, read as the reverse complement.
GATCTCTGTATTGTTGGCAACTGTGTTGTCTGTTGGTACATAAATCACATCACTGTCATTGGCAGCGGATGTACATACAGATGAAAGATCGTTAGAATCTGAGAATGCATAGTATTCACATGTATAACCAAGTTTCTCAAGATATCCCTTGATTGTATCAACCTGGAACTTAGAGTTAGCTTCTGCTGAGCAATATAACAGACCAATCTTCTTGGCATCAGGGAATAACTCATGAAGCATATCAGCCTGACCATCCAATGGCGCAAGGTCTGCTGTACCGGAAATATTGCCGCCGACTGTACCGTCAAAGTTATCAATATCAAGGGCTACACCGTAATCTGTAACAGATGTACCGAGGATCGGGATAGTGTCTGTTCCGGCTGCTGCGGCCTGAAGAGCTGCTGTTGCATTCGCCAAAATTAAATCATCATTGTTTGAAACAAAGCCATTGATAATCGTTGCACATGTTGCAGAATCACCCTGAGCATTCTGTTCATCAAATTTCACATTGTCACCAAATACCTCTGTCAATGCATCTTCAAAACCTTTTGTTGCTGCATCCAGTGCATCATGCTGAATCAACTGGCAGATACCGATGTTATACACCTTGCCGTCTGTTGAAACTTCACTGGCCGCCTCAGAACCGCTCTCTGCTGTGGATTCTGCTGCTGTTTCAGAAGCGCCTGTCTCAGGTGCCTTTGTCTCTGTGGATGAGCTGCCGCATGCAGCCAGGCTGCCTGCCATAACTAAAGATAATGCTACTGCCAGCACTTTCTTCATCTTTTTCATAATGATATACCTCCTCAAATTGTACACATTGTCCGTATTATTGAATTATTTCGATCAAATTTATACAGACTTCATGCATA
>NZ_LR698973.1:2979117-3015398 GCF_902381825.1 Pseudocoprococcus catus | reverse complement strand
AACCCTATTAATGCTTTAAAGTGAAAAATTCAAGAGATATCAGATATATTGCTGTCTTGCAACATCAATAATCCCCCGGGTTGTGAGCCGCAGTTTCGGAATCACCGGCAATGACATAAAGGACAGGGTCATAAACGGATCAATACCTTCCGATACCCCTAGCACAGCTGCCTGCTTCTTGGCATTCTCAAGGGCATCATTCACTTCCGTCAGCGATTTGTCGCTCATAAGCCCGGCAATTTTCAGAACAACTTCTCCCAAAATCTGACCATTCTTCACGACAGCGATCCCACCATTATTCTCAATAATCCGGTTAGCGGCAGCAGCCATATCCGCATCGTTGCTGCCTACAACAATAATATTATGGGAATCATGTGAAATCGATGTGGCCACAGCTCCTTCTTTCAGTCCATAGCCTTTCAGATAACCAATGCCGATATGGCCGGTATGACGATGCCGCTCAATGACAGCAATTTTCAGGATATCCTTCGATATGTCAACCGCCGACGCATAGCCGGCATCTGTTGTCACAATTTCTCCCGGCACCATGCCGATGACGCCCCTCGGCCGATGGTCCTCAAAACTATCCGACGTTAATCTGTCAAGATTAAATGTATGGTGTGCTTTATCCGAAAGCCATGCATCCACCTCCGGAACCGGAACATCTTCAAGCTGTCCGTCATGATACCACACATGTCCCTTGATTACTGTCATCTCCACATGCAGATCCTGAAGATTGTCAAACACAGCAAAATCCGCCTGATATCCCGGCACAATCGCGCCTCGGCTCGCCAGATGAAAATATCTGGCCGGATGATGGGTAGCCGCCTTAATAGCAATGATCGGATCCACTTTGTATTTTTGGACTGCCTCACGGATAATGGCATCCATATGTCCCACATGCAGCAGATCATTCGGATGCTTGTCATCTGTACAGAACATACAATGCTCATAGTACTGCGGCACCAGAAGTCCGGCAAGAGCTCTCAGATTTCTTGCTGCCGTTCCCTCACGGATCATGATATACTGCCCTCTGCTGAGTTTTTCCAGGGCTTCCTCCATGGATGAACATTCGTGATCCGAATAAACCCCGGAGGCCACATAAGCATTCAGTTCCCTGCCTGAAAGTCCCGGCGCATGACCATCGATCCTGCAATGATACTTGTGTGCAGCTGCGATTTTTTGAAGGACTTCTGTATCCCCCTGGATCACACCTGTATAGTTCATCATCTCCGCCAGTCCCTGAACTCTGTCATAATCATAAAAAGGATCGATAGCCTGATAATCCAGTCTTGCTCCGGATTCATCAAGGGGTGTTGCCGGCACACAGGACGGCAGCATAAACCGCACTTCAACCGGCAGGCCCTCCGTCGCCTGGATCATATAGTCAATACCGTCTGTTCCCAGAACATTGGCAATTTCATGTGGATCCGTGATCACCGTTGCAGTGCCATGAGGCAAAACAGCCTTGACAAACTCTGACGGAGCCACCAGACTGCTTTCCAGATGGATATGCGCATCAATCAACCCCGGTGCCACAATTTTGCCCTGCATATCAAGTTCCTCTACACCATCATAATGCCCAATTCCTGCAATGACACCGTTTTTGACTGCAATATCCCCCTGTGAAAGTTCATTGGTGAACACATTGACATAAACAGCATTTTTCAAGACAAGATCTGCTCTCTCTCGGCCCATAGCCACATTCATCAACTGCTGTTTAGCAGCTGCTTTTCTGTTGATCACACTGGTATAACTTTCCCTTGATGACATCCAAACACCCCCTGCAATTGATTGATCATGTATCGTGAATCGACACCAAAATCTTCCCTGACCAAAAATGTTTTAAAGCGCTTCTCCCAAAAACAGATAGTGCGGCATACTGTCTTGCTCCGGCACAGCAACACTTCCGTGAATCAGCGGTCGCAGGTAACGCACCATCTCCTCTGTCACATCATTGCCCGCTTCATTGATCCACGCTGTCGGGATCTTCTTCTCTGCATTGGCAATCTGCTGCACATCTGCCCCATCATAAATAACCTGATACGGTTCATCAGAAATTCTGCAGACAATGGACATCTCACCGCTTTTGCCTTCCAGTGCCAGAGCAACCCCTTTTAACCCCAGCTGCCAGCTCTCCTCGATATCTGTGGCCGACGCCATGTGGGCAGCACATCTCTGCAGCACATTAATCTCTACTGAGCGGACTTTGCATCCGAATTTCTCTGCTACCAGTCCCTCAAGACATTTGCCGGTACCACTTAATGTGGCATGACCAAAAGCATCCACTGCAGCTGTTTCTGCACTGATGTAATGCCCATCAACATCCCGAAGTCCCTCTGAAACAGCAATAACGATATGCTCTCGCTGCTTAAACTGCGCTTTGATATCTTCTATAAACTGTTCCTTTGAAAAAGGATGCTCCGGCAGGTAGATCAGATGCGGTGCACGGCTGTAACTGTTTCTTGCCAGCACACTGGCTGCCGTCAGCCATCCTGCATCTCTTCCCATAATCTCCGCAATGAGAACACTTTTTGTATTATAAATATAGGTATCATGGGCCATTTCAAGAACAGATGCTGCCACATAACGTGCGGCAGAACCAAATCCCGGCGTATGGTCAGTCACCACCAGATCATTATCAATGGTCTTCGGAATGCCGATAACTTTCACATCCATCTGGTGTTCCTTCACATACCGGCTCATCTTGCCTACCGTATCCATAGAATCATTACCTCCTATATAGAAGAAATAATGAATATGATATTTGCGGAAAATATTGATAATAATGTCATATTCACTTGAATCCTGATCGACATCTTTCAATTTTCTGCGGCAGGAACCAAGATACATGGCCGGTGTCAGCTTCAGCACATTCAGATTCTCTTCATTATGATCAAAAATATCAGTAAGATTCACAAGTCGTTCATCCATCAGCCCCTCGACACCATTTAATGCACCATAAAGAACATCAATTTCATGACTCTCAAGACAGCCTTTGATCACACCTGCAAGACTGGCATTAATAGCCGTTGTCGGACCACCGGATTGGGCAACGATTGCATTTTTCATCATCTTCACTTTCTGTTCCTCCAAATAAATAGAATTTTTCTGTTTAAATCACAATAAATAACATGTTAATTTTTCTGTATCATAACATTTATCACCTGACCTTGTCAATTTTCTGACACCTCCCCCTAATTATTCTACAAAATCTGGTAAATTTTATGTAGATTTAATTTGACTTCCTGCTATAAACAGGTATAATAGGTATGATAACTAAATTTAATTTTTAACATATATTGAGGAGGGACTTTATGCCACGTCATTTATTAAACCCAATGGACTTTTCTGTGGAAGAATTGGATCAGTTAATGGACTTAGCCGCAGATATTGAACACAATCCTGCCAAATATGCCCATGCCTGTGAAGGAAAGACTCTTGCTACTTGTTTCTATGAACCAAGTACACGTACACGACTGAGCTTTGAAGGTGCCATGTATCACTTGGGCGGTCATGTTCTGGGATTTTCTTCCGCTGCTTCCAGCTCTGCTGCAAAGGGTGAAAGTGTTTCTGATACAATCCGTATGATCGGCTGCTACGCAGATATCTGTGCAATGCGTCATCCAAAAGAAGGTGCTCCAATGGTTGCATCCATGAAAGCCAAGATTCCTGTGATCAATGCCGGTGATGGCGGTCATCAGCATCCGACTCAGACAATGACAGACCTTCTGACGATTCGTTCCTTAAAAGGTCATCTGAATAATCTGACAATTGGTCTCTGCGGTGACCTGAAGTTTGGTCGTACAGTTCATTCCTTAATCGAAGCCTTATCCCGCTATGAAGGCATTCGTTTTCTCCTCATTTCCCCTCCAGAACTGCGTGTACCTGAATACATCCTTGAGATGCTGAAACAGAAGAATATTCCGTATACAGAAGTTCAGAGTCTTGATGATGCCATTAGCGAACTGGATATTCTCTACATGACACGTGTTCAGCGTGAACGCTTCTTCAATGAAGATGATTATATCCGCATGAAAGACTGCTATATCCTTGATAAGGCCAAAATGGCCCTTGCTAAGGAAGACATGCTGGTTCTTCATCCACTGCCTCGTGTCAATGAGATTTCTGTTGAAGTGGATGACGATCCGAGAGCAGCTTACTTCAAACAGGCTCAGTACGGTATGTACATCCGTATGGCACTCATCCTGACATTACTTGAAATCAAAGTGGAGGTATAATTATATGTTAAATATCAGTGGATTAGACAACGGTATCGTTTTAGACCATATTCCTGCCGGTATGAGCATGGAAATCTACAAGTATCTGAATCTCGGCAAACTGGACAGCCAGGTTGCGATTATCAAGAATGCCAGCAGCAAAAAAATGGGCAAGAAAGATATCATCAAGATTGCAGGCGGCCTTGACAGTATCGATCTCGATGTCATCGGTTTCCTGAATCACAAGATTACCGTGAACATCATCACCAACGGCAAGATTTCCGAGAAGAAGACGCTTCATCTGCCAAAGAAACTGACAAATGTTATTCACTGCAAGAACCCAAGATGTATTACATCCATCGAACAGGAACTGCCGAATGTTTTCCTTCTGACAGATCCAGAAACAGCCACTTACAGATGTAAGTACTGTGAAGAAAAATATACAAAATAATCGCACATAAACATAAAAGGACACACTGTATCGATTCATCATCGTTTTGGACAGTGTGTCCTTTATCTTTCTGCTTATCCGATCTTTGTATCATCCGGTCACTCTCTCTATCAGCATTCCCGTATACACATCTTATGTTTGCGCTGTATATAATTCATCTTTTCTAAACAGCAAACCCTCTCGATACACAATTCTACCCTGAGCCATCAGATCGATATAGCGTGTCCAAGCACTGTGAGCAATAATCACCATGCTTAACCCTTCCCGCTGATTAATATGCAGTGTTTTCATATATTTCGCCAGCACTTCCTCTCTGGTCATCGGTCTCGTCAGAACTTCCAGCGCTATTCTGGACAACTGGTGTTCTTTGGCAATATTGTCTGTGACAATTTTGTCCATGAGGGCTTTCTTCTCAACGGACTGATGGGCAATCACATAGATCTCATAATTCAATGACCTTACCTTCTCCATAGAAGCCAGAGACTTCTGTACATTTGCCATATAAGGAAGCTTCGAAACATTCAAAACATCCTCTGAGACAATGGCATCACCAAGACAGCAGATACCATCCGGTGTTACAACCCCCACATGGCCCACTGAATGACCTTCCAGCGAAATCAATTCAAAGATCTCTCCATCAATCATAATTTCCGGCCGCTTCATGTCTACACCTATGATATGAAGTTTCTCCGGATAATACACAGCCTGCGCCTCTTTCGCATGGGCAGCCGTATCAAATCCCATTGAGCGCATCATATCTTCAGGCGATGCAATCGCATCGGCTTCATCCTTTGATGTATAAAAAAGAATATCCGGGAACTTTTCCAACAGTAATAAATCATTCGCCACATGGTCAATATGTACATGGGTATGAATAACGGCCCGGACACGCCAGTGCCGCTCATCCAACAGCTCCATTAAACGTTTTGATTGAATTGGTCCCGAATCAATCAGGACCAATTCATTCTCTGTCAAAAAATATCCCGGAACAAAGGCATTGCCGATGGATACATATCCTGTTTTTTCCGTCAGTTCATGCCATTTCATCTTATAATGTCGCATCCATAACTGCTTTGATCGTATGCATACGATTCTCAGCCTCATCAAAAACAACAGACTGTGCAGACTCGAAGACTTCATCTGTCACTTCCATCTCACTGATACCAAACTTCTCACCGATCTCCTTGCCGATGGTTGTCTTAAGATCATGGAACGCCGGCAGGCAATGCATGAAGATGGCTTTCTCTCCTGCATTCTCCATTACTTTCTTATTCACCTGATATGGAGATAATTCTTTGATACGTTTTGCCCAGACTTCATCCGGTTCACCCATAGATACCCAAACATCTGTATAGATAACATCTGCACCCTTTGTACCTGCTTCTACATCCTCTGTCAGTGTAATGCTGCCGCCTGTCTCCTTGGCAATCGCTTCACACTGTGCGACAATATCAGCATCCGGGAAGTATTCCTTACATGTACATGCTGTAAAATGCATACCCATCTTCGCACAAACTACCATCAGGGAATTGCCCATATTATAACGGGCGTCACCCATATATGTCATCTTGATACCTTTCAGGTATCCGAACTTCTCACGAATTGTCATAATATCAGCCAGCACCTGTGTCGGATGGAACTGATTGGTCAGACCGTTCCAGACCGGTACACCGGCATACTTTGCCAGATCATCCACGATGGACTGGTCAAAACCACGGTACTCAATACCATCATAAATACGTCCAAGTACACGTGCTGTATCCGCAATGCTTTCCTTCTTGCCAATCTGTGAAGCGGACGGATCAAGGAAAGTGGTATGCATACCAAGATCATTGGCAGCCACTTCAAAAGAACATCTTGTTCTTGTACTGTTCTTCTCAAAAATCAGAGCAATATTCTTTCCAGGGTGATTCAAAGTCGGAATTCCCTGTTTCTTCTTTGCCTTCAATTCATCTGCATGATCAACTAAATATAAAATCTCTTCCGGTGTAAAATCAAGTAACTTTAATAAATGACGTCCTTTTAAATCCATAACAATACCTCTTTATCTTTCTAGTATAACTTCTTAGTTTTAACTTATCTCATTTTATCTGATCAGCTAAGCCATCCTATTAACAAAGAACGGCTCAAAATCGAAACTGTGTATAAGTATACACTCCTTTTTTGAATTATGCAAGTGTTATTCATTAATTTTGTAAAATTATACACATTTTAATTGATATAGGCATGTTTTATGCAATACATATGCATAATTAATCGTTTCTATCCGGGCTATTCGCTGTCCATGTCCTTCAATCTTCATTTTCCTGTGCCATCAAAACCATTTTCTCAAAGGACTGTGCAAACTTTTCATCATCCTCCGATGTCCGCTTCCTCGGTCCTTTCATGTGGCTCTTATGCGTACTTCTTCTGGCTTTTTTGTTCAAATGACGTTCCATTAACATCTGATCAATGTTATCATTCGTGTACCATTTACCGGATTGATGAATGGCATACGCTCCTTTTCCCAATGCCATTGCTGCCACACCATAATCCTGAGATACAACAATATCTCCCTTCCGACAAATACTGATCAGCTTATAATCCACCGCATCCGCTCCGGCTCCGACAACAATAACTTTGCTGTAACTAGATGATAATACGTGATTTGTATCGCACAGCAATGTTACCGGCACTGCATACATTTTTGCAACTTTTTCTACAATAGCAACCACCGGGCATGCATCCGCATCGACAAATATCTGCATTACTTTTTTGCCCCTTTTCCTCTAAATTAACATTTTATGAAAATAAACTCAGCTGCTCATATTCGGCCTGTCTCTTCAGCATCACCGGTTCCTGACGCAGAATGACCTGCATCTTTTCATTATCAAACCAATCTTCCATCTGTTCTTTCTCCAAAATCAACGGCATTCGATCATGGACTTTGATCATTGATTCATTCGCCGCAGTGGTCAGAATCACAAATCTCCGCTCATTGTCAAACCAGTCACAGAAACCGGCTAAATATAGTACCGACGCATCTGATCTGGTAAATGTATTCTTTTCTTTTAAACGATTCCATTCATAGAATCCACTGGCCGGGATCACAATCCGATGATACCAAATACCATTACTGAAAGGGGGCTTGTCCAGAACTGTTTCTGCTCTTGCATTAATGACCAGATTCTTTCCCTTTTGTAGGGGGAATCCCCATTTACAAAGTGACAGCTGCAAGCCATGCTCAGTTTTCTCTATAATCGGTGCTGTGTTTGTTGGCAAGATATCGCCTTGAAATTGTTCTGTACAGATTTTCCAGTCTATGTCAAAACTATATACCACATTACCAATTTCATCCAGCCAGTTAGTATCAATATAATATCTGCCGCACATATTGGTTACTTCCTTATCTAAATCTAATTATTCTGCACATTCATCCAGCCAATTCTTTCCGCTATATTCCTCAATCTGCTTTACAATTCTATTGAGAAATTGATCTAACAATTTATTTTCTTCTCTTCCCTGTGCAAACCATACATTTGACTGCCCAAATCCATAGGCAACACCTTTAGACTTTCTTGGAACTTTCCATATATTTGCTTTCCGTCTGGATGCTCTTGGCAGCAATACACAATCTTCCTTTCTGGCAATTGCATTATAGGCCTGATCATAATACCCTTCCTCATCCTCCGATGGGAAACGCATCACCTCACAATTTCGATATACTGTCGCATGTTTATACCATCCAACCACATAGGTCTCTTTCTCAACAGCATCCGGATATAATGCACAATAAATGACCAAAACATCCTCAGCAAAATCCTCTTTATTTAATGTCCCACAGCCATAGATGTTTTCAATCCTCAGCTGATTTCTTGTTTCTTTATTTGTAGATTTCGTCTCCACAAATCCGAGGCAATACTCACCATCCGGATATCCTGATTCATTTGCAAGTGATACTGCATCAAAATTATACTTTTCGTGCGCATCCAGATTTTCCTTAACATAAGAGCCTCCATTTTGTGGTTCATCTTTGCCTTGGATTATCCCTTTATAATAATTCATCCATGCAATATTACAAAAAAGTATTCTCATCGCATCAACCTTCTTTTCCCTTGGAAAACGGACTCAGATTAATAAACAGCTCTTTCAATTGAATCAACAATCCAGCTATCTTCATAGTCATATTTAAAATAGGCTGCTGTATTGTAAACTGATTCCTTCATATTTCCATAATAGATATTTAACATTCTACTCACTTCCCTCTTAACCTAAAATTCATATCCATTATACGTTCTGCTTCATCTATTTTTGTCAGTTATTTAATTTATATTATAAGCAAGCCAGAGAATGAAGTCAATTTATTTCACCCAAGCCTGACTCGTCCCCTCAAATATTTCAAATTCTGAACAACGTCCTTAGTTTATCCACCAAAATCCGTAATACATTTAAAATTCTTTTCTCTTCCTGTATTGTTTTCTCCTCAACCACTTCCGACTCTATCTATACAATATTTTCTTTCTCAGCCAAATCTGCTGCTTTCAGTTTCCGGTAATAAACATAAAACATCGGTGCCGTTGTGCACACGGCAATGGTATCAGCAATCGGTTCTGCCAGGTAAACGCCCATGACAACCAAAAATCACCTTCAAACTATGACTCCATTATAGTCTGAAGGTGATTCTGTTAAAAGTAATTATCTAATTTATCAGTCACTCATAAATTACATAGCGGCTTATATCTTCTTACACATTGGAATCAGCATCCCGCCCACTGCATTTCCAAGGCTGATCACAACCACGCACAAAAATGCTCTTGCGGACCACATCTGCGCCACTGACACATAGAACATATCCGCAATGCAATGCTCGAATCCGCAAAGAATGAATCCTGCCACACAAACGAACAAAATCAATGGATTTTTTGTCTGTTTATAGCCTTCCACTGCAATGTACATCAGTGCACCGCAGAAAATACCAAGGATAAACAGGCTGATGAGACTGTCATCCACTTTGATCTGACACATACTCTGAGCCTTTTCGGAAATGCCGTTAATCCTGCTGCCAAGCACTCCCATGGCCGCCAGCCATGTACCGGCCAGATTACCCACCCAGATAATGACCAGATCAATGATATAGGATTTTGGCTGTTCCACCGCATAGCCGACTTTGCCCGTGAACAGGTTCAGACCATGCACACAGATAGAATACAGCCCCGCCGTAAACATCAACGCCCCCACAATCTTATTTTCCAAAGATAAAAACACAATACCGCCTATTCCGATGGCAGCACCCGCCAGCACAGCCAGGGCAAATAATCTCACATACTTTCTCATACTCTGTACCTCCAAATTCTCATTGAATTTCTGTAATGCTCCAGTGTCAACCAAATTCACCTGAAATCGTCAACTGCCCCAGGACTTCATGCCACTCCACCTACAAGCACGGATTTTAGCTCGTTGCTCGCGTAAAAAAAGCCGGCCACTGAGCATCACTGCCCAGACGGTCGGCATTCAAATCCATTCATACTTCCTGTGGTCAATTCCACTTCCGTCAGTCGTATAAACTGACTTTATCATACTGAAACTTCACCCGGTTGTCAAGTCATTTTCTGCTTTTTACGCATAACGGACATTGATGTTTAATTACATTGACATGGCAGTTCAGTAAATTCAGCATTCTTTCGAAATTTCCAGCCATAGTCCAATTAATCATCCGGATACCAATTAAACCAGCAGGCCTTTCAGCACTTTCACACAGCCCTCTATTCCCAATTCGCCGGAATTCAGCACGATATCATAATTGCGGTAATCATCCCATCGCTTCATGGTATTGGCTCTGTAATAGTTGGCTCTCTTTTTGTCATATTTCTTGCGGAGAAACTCCATCCGGTTTGGAGAAATCTGGTAATCCTCCTGGATTCTCTTCTGCTTGAAAGCATCATCCGCATGAATGAATACTTTCACCACACCTTTGCAGTCTTTTAAAGCTTCACTGGCACAATGTCCCATAAACACTGCAGAACCATTCTGTGCCAGACTTTGAATAGCAGCCTGCTCTGCCAGATAAACCTTGCCTTCATCCGAAAGCATGTTCATATCCCCTGACTGGGCTTTGCTCATCACAAACACCGTATAGAGAAAGCTGTTGGTCACCCCCTCCTCATACTGTTCAATCTGTTCCACAGAAATATCATATTTCCTGGCAACACACTCAAGAATTTCTCTGCCGTAACATGGCATTTTGCATTCTTTTGCCAGCAACTCACCAATTCTGGTGCCGCCGCTGCCAAATTCTCTTTCTATTGTTATATACTGGTACTTCATCCGACTCGCCTTCCTTCTTATGCTGCCTTATGACGCCTGATCAAACTGGCTGTTGTACAGATCCGCATAGAAACCGCCTTTTGCCAGCAGTTCCTCATGATTGCCGCTTTCGATAATATCGCCGTCCTTCAGTACAAGAATCAGGTCGGCATTTTTAATCGTGGACAAACGATGAGCAATCACGAAAGATGTACGATTCTGCATCAACGCATCCATGGCTTTCTGAATCTGAAGCTCAGTTCTTGTATCCACGGAACTTGTGGCTTCATCAAGAATCAGCATTGGTTTATCCGCAATCATGGCTCTGGCGATGGTCAACTGCTGTTTCTGGCCCTGTGACAGACTCACCTGATCATTAAGGATCGTATCATAGCCATGCGGCAGTGTCCGGATAAAGTGATCCAGGCCTACGGCTTTACATGCTGCCTCTATCTTCTCTTCTGAAACATTCTCTGTATTGTACACCAGGTTTTCTCTGACTGTGCCCTCAAAAAGCCATGTATCCTGAAGCACCATGCAGAACTGGGAACGTACTTCTTCACGCTTCATATCCCGGGTAGAAATACCGTCGATCTTGATATCGCCGTTCTGGATCTCATGGAAACGCATCAGCAGATTCACCAGTGTCGTCTTGCCGGCACCTGTCGGACCGACAATCGCGATCTTCTGTCCCGGTTTTGCCTTGGCTGAAAAATCATGAATAATGATCTTGTCTGTGTCTTCATAGCCGAATTTGACATGCTCAAAATCCACATAACCTTCTGCTTTGCCAAGCTTCTCTGTTTTATCGCTTTCATCGGGCATTTCCTCTGCCCCAAGGAAAGCAAATACACGCTCACCGGCTGCTGCCGCAGACTGCAAGGACTGAGTTGCCTGTGCGATCTGCGCAAGGGGCTGGGTAAACAAACGGATATACATCATAAATGCAACAATGACTTCAAATCCGATATAGCCTTTCATTGTCAGCACAGCACCCATCACGCAGACAGCCACATAACCAAAATTGCCGATAAAGGCCATCAAAGGCTGCATCAGACCTGAAAGGCTCTGTGCCTTAAAAGCGCTGTCTCTCAGGTTATTATTCAGTTCATCAAAAACTTTTTTGGCATTTTTTTCACCGTTATAGGCTTTGACAACTGTATGTCCGGAATAAATCTCTTCAATATGACCATTTAATGCACCGAGATTGGCCTGCTGCCTTGAGAAATATTTCTGTGAATGACTTGTGATCAGTGACATCAGTCCGAAACCGATCATAGTTGCGATCACTGCTGTCAGCGTCATGATCACATTGGTCTTAAACATCATGATTAAAGACCCAAAGAACAAGGCTACCGCTGACACCAGGTTGCCGATACTCTGGTTCATAGACTGAGAAATCATATCCACATCATTGGTGACTCTTGAAAGCACATCACCTGTAGATGTCTTATTGTAATAGGCCATCGACAGACGATTGATCTTGCCCGAAATATCGCTTCGCAGCTGCTTTGTCACATTTTGTGTGACCGTGGCCATAATGAACTGCTGTCCAAAAGACAAAATCGCACTGCCCACATAAAAAGCCACCAATGTCAGACCGATGGACTTGACACGTTCCATATCAATACCTGTCGCTATGCCCTCTGTAATCACCTTTGTCAGATCTGACAATTTATCCGGACCGAGGATTGTCAGAATCGTACCGGCCACGGCACAGATCAGAGCAACAACGATCACTGCCAGATAACGTTTACAATAACGAATGATCTTCATCCATGTTCCTTTAAAATCTTTTGATTTCTCTGCAGGACGTCTGCCCATGCCAGGGCCCCGCATCCCACCTCTGTTATTTCTATTTTCCATTATGCCAGTTCCTCCTTTGAAAGCTGAGAGAAAGCAATCTGACGATAAACTTCACAATTCTTCATCAGTTCATCATGGGTACCCATTCCTGCGATCCTGCCTTCATCCAGAACAATGATCTTGTCTGCATCGCGGATAGTGCCGATTCTCTGTGCAACGATCAATCGGGTTGTATCACCGCACTTTTCATCCAGTGCCTTTCTTAAAATTCGGTCGGTCTTGTAATCCAGTGCCGAGAAGGAATCATCGAAGATCATAATCTCCGGATGACGGCAAATAGCTCTGGCAATAGAAAGACGCTGTTTCTGACCGCCGGAGAGATTCGAACCGCCCTGGGCTACAAAACCATCATAGGTATCCGGCAGTTTCTCTACAAATTCATCCGCCTGAGCTGTATGGACAGCATCGATAATGTCTTCTCTGTCCGCAGGCTTGCCGCCGTTTTCACCATAAGCCACATTGCCTGCAACCGTGCCGGAGAAGAGAATCGCCTTCTGGGATACATAACCGATTCTGTTTCTCAATGCTTCCTGGGTATATTCTTTCACATTCATGCCGTCAACCAGCACTTCACCTTCCGTTGCATCATAAAATCTCGGAATTAGGTTGATAACCGTACTCTTACCACAGCCGGTAGAACCGATGAAAGCCACCGTATCTCCCTTATGGGCTGTAAATGTAATGTCTTCCAGCACATTCTTCTCTGCATCCGGATATTTGAAGCTGACATGGCAAAACTCTACTTCACCGGTCATACCCGCCTTGGCTTCTGTCTTCGCACCATCCTCAATGGCCGGTTCTGTATCCAATACCTCATTGATACGCTTTGCAGCAACGGATGCACGGGGTACCAGCACAAAGATCATAACCAGCATCATGAAAGCCATCACAACCTGCATCGCATACTGCGAAAAGACAATCATATCCGAGAATAATGTCAGCTTATCCTGCATACCCGCATCATTGATCAGATAAGCACCTACCCAGTAAACCGCCAGTGTCAGACCATTCATGACAAGCATGATACCCGGCATCAGAATCGTCATGGTCCTGTTGGCAAAAAGCTGTGTACGCTTCAGTTCATCATTGGCCTTTTCAAACTTGGTCTCCTGATAATCCTCCGCATTATAGGCACGGACAACACGAAGCCCTGTCAGATTCTCACGCGTCACCCGGTTGATGTTATCTGTCAGAATCTGCAGCTTTCTGAACTTCGGCATTGCCACCATAACACAGATTCCGACAATACACAGCAGTATAATAACTGCGATGCCTGTTGTCGCCGTCCACTGCCAGCTCTTTCCGGCAATCTTACAGATCGCCCACACAGCTGTCACTGGTGCCTTCAGAAAAACTTCCAATCCCAGCACCAATACCATCTGAACTTGGGTAATATCATTGGTTGAACGTGTGATCAGACTGGATGTTGAAAAACGTCCGATCTCTTCCATTGAAAATGACTGCACTCTGTTAAATACCTGTCCTCGCAGGTTGGCAGAAAAATTTGCTGAAATCTTTGCCGCGCAGACAGCAATACAGGCTGCCGTCAAAAGTGAGCCCACCGCACAGAGCAGCATCTTGCCTCCCGCTGCAAGTATATCTGCCATGGCACTTCCCTCTGTCTGAACAAGCACTGTCATGTCGGACATATAATCCGGCATGGTCAGGTTCAGATAAACCTGTGCCAGAATCAAAAGAAAGGCAAGTCCAGCCAGTGCCATATCTTTCTTTGTCAATTTCTTTAATAATTTGATCATTACTGCACTTCTCCTTTGATGTCATTGCATATTTCTGTTAAAACGTATTCATTATCAGCACTCATCCAACCAGAGTGCCAGATTTGAATGAATAAAAATACTTCAGTGCTGCTGAAGTATTTTATCGCCATAAACTGTTTGATATTAAACTGTTTATTTTTAAACTATTATAGTACGAATAAAGAATATGTCAAGGCTTTTTATATTTTTTTTAGATTTTTTCTTTTCCGGATTATACAGATGCCTCATCAATCATTCTCTCCATATTCGCCATTGCATGATTTAATACTTTATTGAAAATCGCTCTATCCTCTGCCTGAATACCGGACATGATCTGCTGATGCATATCATCCCATATAGCATTGATGCGCCTCACCAGCTCTTTTGCCTCCTCTGACAATATATAATGCATATAACGCCTGTCCTTCTTATCTGGCATGCTCTCCAGATAATGCATGGTACACAGATGTTCCAGGGTCTTTGAAATCTGCCCTTTATTCAAATCAAGATAACGATGAATATCTGCTGCCGTATTCCGCTCACCGGACATAGCCAGAAAACGCAGAATCTCGATTTCTACCCGCTTCACATCATATTCCCGAATGACGCCGTCCATCTTCTTGTTCATTAGCTGTTTGAACTGTCTGCCGCGGCGCATCATGTTTAACTGTTCTTCCATAATACTTCCCCTCTGTCTGATTTTCACTGATTTAAAATACACTCACCGTCTGATCTGCATAAAAAGGCGGTGAGCATTTATAATCTATTATATTATACACCGTTTCCGGTGTTTTTTTCAAACCTTTTGTCGGATGAATTTTACAGAAGAATTCAAACTGTCCGGAGGCTGTAAAGGACGGATCAAAAGCACCCGGAAGAACAGATGCAATACCTAATGCAATAGATACCGGTATTGCGATTACCAGACATACCACAAATATGATGAATACAGCCTGTTGATTCGCTGTGAAGCAGACTTACAGACTCTTGTGAAGCAGATTTAATACAGTATTCAGGTCGTTCACACCCATCTGTCCCGGAGCAGAGGCTTTGCCTGCTGCACCAAATGTCAGTGCAGAACCAAATACTTCACCGCAAAGACGGCTGATCACACCTGTACCTGCCATAGACATCGTAATGATCGGTCTGTCCGCATACAGTCTGTTCATCTCTTCTGTTGCAGAAAGCAGTGTCAGTACATCCAGTTTGCTTTGAGGCATCACCGCAATCTTTGGAATGTCTGCGCCAAGATCCTGCATTTTACGAAGACGGCCGACGATATCCTCCTTATCCGGTGTCTTGTCAAAATCATGGTTGGAAGCAACAACTTTGACGCCGCAGGCATGGGCTGCTTCAATAATCTCTTTCACCACTTCATCCCCTGTAAAGGCTTCCACATCCACCAGGTCCACATTGCCTGTCGCTGCGATTTCCTTGTTCAGTTTTGCATAATCTGCTGCTTCAATAGCTTTCTCGCCGCCCTCTTTGGATGTACGGAAAGTAAAAAGAATCGGTGTATCTTTTAAAACCTGGCGAAGGTCTTCCAGCACATCCTTCACCTTCTCAATATCGAAAACACTTTCAAACCAGTCTACACGCCACTCAACAACATCTACCGGGATATTGTCAAATGTTTTAGCTTCATTGATAATGTCTTCTTTTGTTATACCGACGATTGGCACACAGATTTTCGGAATACCATCGCCGATTTTAATATTTCTAACTTCTACTGCTTTCATACTCTCAGACTCCTCTTTTTTATTGTTCTGTCTTCGCTAAAAGACTTCCGTATCTCACATTGACAAAAACTGCCAGCAGGCATCGGTGCAAAGATAGCCAGTACACCAAGAATACCGATGGCAATGCCACCGGCTACCGGCAGTGCTACATAGGATAAGGAAGTACCTGCTGCCACATAGGCCACCTGAATATTCGGCGAAAATGCGATGCCTATAAAAAAGATAACATAGGATGCCGCACCAATCAACACTGAAATTCTTCTTCCCAGCTTATCGGACAAAGGCCCTGCAAAAGGAAGAGAAACCAGTCGTCCAAGCCCCAATGCTGCCGCAACAGCTGTAACTGTCATGACATCACCAACGCCCCACTGGGCAGCCAGCATTTCTTTGACAACCTGCTGGCTTAACAGTGAACAGCCGATACCATGAATAAAATAGTTCAAATAAAGAATGACCACACTTGGTAAATATTTTTTATCCATCTCGATTTCCTCCTAAGAAGGAAAACTCCGCTAAAACAACGCACACCCGCACGAAACGTTTTAGCGGAGGTTTCTTTCTTAGGGGATATTTTAAAATTAGATGAACTGTTTTTATGATTCGATTTTGGCTTTAAACTAATTGCTTTAAGCTATTTACCTGTTTTTATAAGCAATGGTTCCTTCTGCCAGGCATGCAGCGGCGAAAATGATGTTGATGGTAAATACAAGCTGCCAGATGTTATAGATGTCTTTGACCATGTTTGTCATGATCAGGAATACCGGCATGGCATCGACGATGAGGGCCATAAAGCCGCCGAAAAATATTCTTACTATCACCGGCAGTCCCCAGCATGCTGCAGAGATGATGACGGCTCCAAATGAACTATTCTGATGGGCAGATACACACAAGGTAATAGCACACAATGATAAAAAGGCTTCTAAGGCAAGCATGAGTAAGACTGCCAGATATTTTGAAAACATCACTGACTGATGCCTGATGCTTTCAGACAGTACAAGTCCTGCGATGTTATTGAATCCATTTAACCCATACACAACCTGACATAAGACCAGGTTTATCACCGCAAACCACAGAAAGACAGAAATTGTAAATGTCAAAGCAGCGGCTATTTTTGCCATGACGTCCTTTCTTCTTCCTTCTTCTGTGCTGAAAATCAGCGGCAGCATTTTCGTCTGGCTCTCCTCTGCAAAAATAGTTGACACACTGCAAATAACCAGTATACTTCCCAATATCAGACCAAACTGCAGCATTTCAACAAATATTTTCCAGCCTGTTGTGTAAGTCAGATAAGGTGCTATCCCCAGTTTTTCACAGGTTTCCCCCAGTTCTGTTTCCGCAATCATATATCTTTCTGTTGGAACAATGTCGTTTTCCCATGCCCCATTGGTAAAATATCGTGTCACAAAATCATTTAAAAAGTTCCCATCTCTCCATCCCGGCATATTTTCTTCCAGCTTGGATGGCAGACCATATTTTTCAACAATTTGATGGACCTTTTCATCTGTCAGCTCGCCTTCAAATTCTTTTGTGATTTTCTTGTTCATCTTCACAGCTTCATAACCGGAATAAACGCTTCCATCCACTGCAGCTATTTCCCCGCCTACTTCTGCAAACCAAAAATAAGCCAACAACAATGCGGTAGCGGCAAATAGTCCGATTCTAAATATTTTGTTGTGATAGAGTTTGTGCAATTCCATTCTATAAAGCCGCATTTTACGCTTCCTCCGCTGACTGTGTTTCATAAAGATAGGCATCTTCAAGAGTCCCATCCAAAAGTTCTGCCTCCCGCATGGGCTGTTTTTCTGAAATCACTCTTAATTCGACATTTTTACCATTGCTTCTCATATTGCTGACAATAAAACGCTGCCCAAGGCACTCGGCTTCTTTTTCCGAAACAATGCATTTCCAAACGTGGCCTTTCACTTTCTCTGTTAGCTCCGCCTCTGTTCCTTCCTGAATGAGTTCTCCGTTTTTCATGATTAAAATGCGGTCTGCAATATACTCTATATCCGACACAATATGAGTAGACAGCAAAACAATTCTGTCTTTGCCTAAGGAACTGATGATATTGCGAAAACGCACTCTCTCCTTCGGGTCAAGCCCTGCTGTAGGCTCATCCAAAACCAGAATTTCCGGATTGTTTAAAAGTGTCTGGGCAATGCCAATTCTTCGAAGCATCCCTCCTGAAAAAGTTTTCAGCTTTTTCCTGCGCACATTTTTCAATTCTACCATAGTCAGAAGTTCTTCAATCCGCTTTTCTGCATCATCTTTTGGCAATGCTTTTAAAGCCGCCATATACCTGAGAAAACGCTCCGCAGTAAAATCAGGATAAAATCCAAAATCCTGCGGCAAATAGCCCAGGAGTTTTCGATATTCTGCTCCCATACCGGAAATCTCAAGATTATCACAGCAAATCTTTCCCTCCGTTGGCTGCATAACACCACAAATCAACCGCATCAATGTTGTCTTTCCTGCCCCATTTTCTCCCAGCAGACCATATACCCCATTTGTAAATGTATAATCCACTTCACGGACGGCATCTTTATCTTTGTATCTTTTCCAAACATCCATCAATTTTAATTCATGCATAACACATCACCTTTTTCCATTCTATTAAATAGCCTTTTTATCTGAATGACAAATAAAAGTAATGACAGTATAAAGACTGCTGTCCATATCCGGTTAGCTGCCGTAAACATAATGCCCGGAATAGCCCCGATGACACCATAGCCAATGGACATCAAAAAGCCACTGATGACAAATAGAAATGAATGCTTTTTTCCTGTCTCCATTGACAAAATATCCAGGGCAATCATCCCCGACAACAGATAAGGTGTCAGAATATAAAGCCCCACCTGCAATAATCCAACACGCCAGAAGCCATTCAAATAACCTGCCAGCAAAAACAGCACCACAACATTGACCATCCCGGATATTACCATCCATGCAGCCACACATTGCTTTGTATTAAAATAACAGCTTGCTCCCAACTCTGCCATTTTTCCAAAAAACATCTTATCAATCACACCAATGGATGTGATGCTTAAAATTCCTGCTCCCGCCATACACACGGTGATAATTTCATTCTGACTCACTCCGGTATATTGCAACACCGCAATAAAAATAATGCCCAGACAGATAAGGCCGCCATAAATATAGAAAAACAGTTTATCCATATACTGAAATTGCTGAAGCAGAATATTTTTAACGGACATCCTCAACTGTTCCTGTTTTTCAGTATTTCTACTCTCGACTCCCCTTATATCAATTTCTTGCTGCCTGATTTCCTGCTTCTCGATTCTCCCCGACTCAATTCTCTGCTTCTCTATTCCCTGATTCTCAATTTCCATCAGCACTATCTGATAAGCCATTTGCTTCCTTTTTTCATCAATATGTACCTGCGCATCTGCTCTTTTAAAAAGATTCTTTATTTCACTATCGCTCATCTTCATCCTCCTCCATCATCCTTTTCAACTGACTGATACCTAATCGAAACCGCGACTTTGCCGTGGACACACTACATCCCATCATACCGGCAATATCTTTAAACTTCATTTCTTCATACATCCGCAGAACAACTACTTCCCTGATATCCGGCGAAAGCGCCTTTAACAGATTCTGCAAATAAATGATATCTTCTGTTTCCTTTATCTGATTTCCTGGTTTCGGTATCTTATCAAGTTCTTCCCATTCAACCGGGGTTTCTGTGCCTTTCTTATCCCGAAAATAATCAAAACAGAGGTTTCTTGCAATCATCAAAAGATATCCTTTGAGGTTTTGATGATGATAAGAAGTTCCATATTTAATAAATTTTAAAAAACTTTCCTGCGTAATATCATAAGCATCCTCTTCAGATTGAACCATATAAAGACAAAAACGATAAATATCTGCATAATATCTCTCAATAATCAGGCCAGCTGCTTCTTTATCTCCATTATGCAGTTTTCGTATCAATTCGCTTTCTTTCATCGTGTTTTCTCCTAATTCAATATCTGTACATATTATATAACCATTGAAAACCGGAAAAAGTTCACCGTGGACAAAAAAACAGACAGCTAAATTTATAACTGCCTGCTAAAAAAGTATTTTCCTTTTTCTGTCTCATTCATGTAACCTCTTCCGCTCCTCAATAAAATCCATTATTTTATTAGAATTCTTGAGTTTTTTTCGGAATAAAAAATTTTGTCATATCTGTTTTCTCTAATTCCAACAATCGTACCTTTTTATCAATTCCGCCTGCATATCCTGTCAGGCTGCCATTTGCACCGACCACACGGTGACATGGAATGATAATAGAGACTGCATTATGCCCTACTGCACCGCCGACTGCCTGTGCAGACATATGATCCATGCCATGTTTTTCAGCTATTTGTCTGGCAATCTCTCCGTATGTCATTGTCTGACCATACGGAATCTGCAGCAAAATCTGCCACACTTCCTGTCTGAATGCAGAGCCGATCGGATGCAGAGGCGGTGTAAAATTCGGTTCTTCGCCGGAAAAATACACATCCAGCCATCTTTTGGACTCTGCAAGAATCGGTATTTCCTGTGAAATATGTTCATCCGGAAATATGTTGGCAAAGTATTTCTGCCCAACAAACCACAATCCTGTCAGACCAATTTCATCAGCAGCCAACAGGATATCCCCCATTGGTGACTGATATTGACATGTATATACCATCATTTCCTCCATCTTACTTCTTCTGTGTCTTCGGTTTATAATCTCTCATTTCCGGAATAGCTCCGCCTGCCACTGCCCACAAATACAGACTGGCCACACTGCAGTAAGGACTAAACCGCCTGCGATACTTTTCAAACAACTTCCGGTCGATCTTGCGGTGATGATAAACCATACGAAGTCCACGCTGGATAGCCAGATCATCATAGCTGAATATATCCGGCCGCTGCAGACAGAAAAGCAAGATCATCTCCGCCGTCCATACACCAATTCCTTTCAGAGAGGCCAGTTCTTTGATGGCCGCCTCATCCGACATCTGCGCGACTGCTTCCAGATCAAAGACGCCCTCATGAACCTTCCTGGCAAAGTCCGTAATATATTCTGCCTTACGAAAGGTCATCCCCAAAGACTGCAGCTTGGAAATGTCCGCTGAAAGAATGGTTACAGCATTCACTGCTCCTAAAGTCTCCTTCATCCGCTGCCAGATGGTTGCCTGTGCTTTCGTAGAAATCTGCTGACCGATAATATGATGAACCACTGCAGAAAACAAATCTGTATCCACTTCTCTTTCTATCATCCCTATCTGATCAATGACTTCTGACAGCTTTTTATCTTTATTTCGAAGATAAGTTATCTCATTTTCACCATATTCAAAATACATCCTTTATCTCCCATCCACACATTCTGCACAGGCTCTCTTCAATTTCTTCATCCAGATTATTCCTTTCATCCATAGCCCTGCATTACACGCTTTGCAGTTTTAACTACCCCTATCATACCATGAAATATTCCCTTTTACAAGCAAAAGCAAACAGTTGTTCTTTTTAGTTTCAAAGGCAACTATTTGCTTCTGCAAAACACTATAAAAATCTATTATGCTGTCATCAAAAATACGTTCTATTCATCTGCACTTCTCAGCTTATGGATCATTTCCTCGCAGATCTCAAGTGCACTCTTGCCGTCAGTCTGAACAACGATATCCGCTGCTGCTTCATACTTTGCTCTTCTTGCTTCCATCAAATCCGCAATATACTCTACATTCTTGTGACCATTCAAAAGCGGACGTTCGTCACTGTCCTTCACGCGGTCAAGAATGGTCTGCGGGTCTGCTTTCAGAAGAACAACCTTGCCGTTCTTCTTCATCTCAGCCACGTTGCGTTCACGCATAGCCACACCGCCGCCACAGGAAATAATGACATTCTGCTTGGACTGCATGTCAATCAACAACTGTGTCTCAAGGTTGCGGAAGTATTCCTCTCCATAAGTCTCAAAAATTTCCGAAATGCTCATGCCCTGCTGTTCGGCGATCACCTGATCCATCTCAACCACATCCATGGCCAGTGCATCTCTCAAAACCGCAGAGATCGTACTCTTTCCTGCTCCCATGAAACCAATCAGCACAATATTGTAATCGAAGAGTTTCTTTCCCTGAATCTTCTTGCTGTTGTAGAGAACTCGCGCATAAATATCAGCAATCTCTTCCTGATGCACATTACCTTTCAATTCTATGTCCAGTGCCTCTTTCTGTCTGCTCTCCTGCTCCGGCTGAAGAATCTGCATCTGATTCTTCTCCTTCAATGCCATAATCTTCTCAACCACATCGAATCGTTTCATCAATATATCTGCAAGCTGAGTATCACAGGATAAAAGTTCCTGCCGCAATAAATCCAGTTCCTTCATGTTCCGCTCTCCTTGTTTCTGTAGTTTAACGCTTTAAGTTATTACATTGTACCATAAATTTACAACTAAAAAAACCTGTAATTTCATTTATTTTATTGGTTATCCCGCGCAGTTTTCACACGAAATACAACATTCACAATCATCATCCGAATTTTTCTTTCCAAAAACAGGACCCGCTTTTGCGGGTCCTGATAAAAGATTCATATGTTATGCTTCATCAATGGCTTTGCCGATATCATGACGCATATATTTGTTGTCAAATTCAATCCATTCGGTTGCTTTATAGGCATTAGCTCTTGCTTCTTTCAGCGTTGTGCCTTTAGCTGTGACACCAAGTACACGTCCACCGTTTGTCACAATGCCTTTTTCATTGCGCTTTGTGCCTGCATGGAAACAATAGTAACCTTCATCCGCATGAAATTTCTCAAAACCTGTGATCGGATAACCTTTTTCGTAGGAAACCGGATAACCATCAGAAGCCAGGACAACACAAACTGCCGCATTGTCTTCAAATTCCAGATGCTTTTCAGCCAGTTTACCGTCGATGCATGCCTCAAACATTTCCACCAGATCTGTCTTCATTCTCGGAAGTACAACCTGTGTTTCAGGATCACCGAATCTGGCATTATATTCCAGCACCTTCGGACCGTCTTCTGTCAGCATCAAACCAACAAAAAGGATGCCCACAAAATCTCTGCCTTCTGCTTTCATCGCTGCCATCGTAGGCTTGAAAATATGCTCCATACAGAAAGCATTCACTTCTTCTGTATAGAAAGGACTTGGGGAAAATGTACCCATACCGCCTGTATTTAAGCCCTGATCGCCATCTTTTGCACGTTTATGATCCTGAGCAGATGTCATCGGTACAATATTGGTTCCGTCACAGAAGCAAAGGGCCGACACCTCACGTCCTGTCATAAACTCTTCCACAACCATCTGATTGCCAGCTGAACCGAATTTCTTGTCTTCCATAATTTCTTTAACACCGGCGCGGGCTTCTTCAAGATTCTGGCAGATAAGAACACCTTTGCCCAAGGCCAGACCATCAGCCTTCAATACGATTGGCATCTTGGCCGTTTCAAGATAATCAAGGGCTGCCTGCGGATCCGTGAAATTCTCATAAGTAGCAGTCGGAATACCATATTTTTTCATCAGATCTTTGGAAAAGGCTTTGGAGCCCTCGATAATGGCTGCATTCTTACGCGGTCCGAATACTCTCAGTCCTTCTGCCTCAAAAGCATCCACAATACCGCCCACCAGAGGATCATCCATGCCAATCACCGTCAGATCAATGGCTTTTTCCTTTGCAAAGGCAACCAGCTTATCAAATTCCATGGCACCGATCGGTACACATTCTGCAACTTCTTCAATACCGGCATTGCCCGGTGCACAGTAAACTTTATCTACAAGAGGACTTTCTGCGACCTTCCATGCGATAGCATGCTCTCTTCCACCGCCGCCAACGATTAATACTTTCATTCTGCTCATCCTTTCTTTCATATATAACTCAAATATCCGCCGATTCCACCAAATCAAAAGGCAGAATCGGCGGATGAACCTATTCAAAATCAACTCACGAATTCCGATACAGAATTCAAAGTCACATTGCAGACTTGGATTCTTGAAGTCTACTCCTCTACAAACACTCTGCCATCCTTCACATGCACTTTGTCATGGGCGATCAGATCAATAACTTTCGGCATAATCTGCCATTCAGCCTGCTCCATAATTCTGCGCTGAAGCACCTCAGGCGTATCATCCGGGCGTACTTCCACCGGCTTCTGCATGATGATCGGGCCTGTATCAGTTCCCTCATCAACAAAATGCACCGTTGCACCGCTGATCTTCACACCGCGCTTTAAGGCAGCCTCATGAACATGCAGTCCATAATAACCGGTTCCACAGAAAGACGGGATCAACGACGGATGGATATTGATCATCCTGTTTCTGTAGGCTTTGATCATCTTCTCTGGCACAACCACCATAAAGCCTGCCAATACAACGAGATCCACACCCCGGGCATTGACAGCTTCCAGCAGAGCATCATTAAAAAGCTCACGATCTGCATACTGTCTCGGAGAAATACATACCGCTTCAATACCGGCTTTCGCCGCTCTCTCCAGTGCTTTTGCCTTTGGATTGTTGCTGATCACCACTTTGATCTCTGTGTCGGTGATACGTCCATCGGCAATGCTGTCGATAATGGCCTGGAGATTGGTGCCGCCGCCGGATACAAGTACTGCAATCTTTAACATAATGTCACACCCTTTTCGCCCTCTGTCAGTTCACCAACGATATAGGCTTTCTCACCTGCTTCTTCAAGAAGCTTCATTGTCTTATCAACATCTGCAGGATCAACACCAATCACCATACCAAGACCCATGTTGAAAGTATTGTACATCATCTGTTCGGCAATATCACCTTTTTCTGCAATAAGTTTAAAGATAGCCGGAACTTCGTAGCTGTCTTTCTTCACAACAGCATGAACACCTTCCGGCAGCATACGTGGAATATTCTCATAAAATCCGCCGCCCGTAATATGGGAGCATCCCTTAAGCGTCACACCGCCGTCTTTAACTGCCTTCAAGGCTTTGACATAAATTCTTGTAGGCGCGATCAATGCTTCACCTAAAGTTGTGCCAAGTTCATCATAGTATGTATCCAATGATTCCTTTGTCATATCGAATACTTTGCGGACAAGGGAGAAACCATTGCTGTGTACACCGGAAGAAGCGATGCCGATAAGCACATCACCTTTCTTCAGATTCTCACCTGTGATCAGATCCTTCTTATCTACAACACCTACTGCAAAACCTGCAAGATCGTACTCATCCTCAGGCATCAGTCCCGGA
This sequence comes from Pseudocoprococcus catus, assembly GCF_902381825.1. Classification (GTDB taxonomy): domain Bacteria; phylum Bacillota; class Clostridia; order Lachnospirales; family Lachnospiraceae; genus Coprococcus_A; species Coprococcus_A intestinihominis. The sequence goes on along the minus strand of NZ_LR698973.1, from coordinate 2,989,873 downwards.
TGCTCCGCTGTCTCACCGCCGATCAGTGCTGCACCGGACTGCTTGCACCCTTCAGCAACACCGCTGACGATTGTGGCAATCTTCTCAGGATAGTTCTTGCCGCATGCAATATAATCAAGGAAGAAAAGCGGTTCACCGCCGGCACAAGCCACATCATTCACACACATAGCCACTGCATCAATACCGATCGTGTCATGCTTGTCCATAAGGAAAGCCAGTTTCACCTTTGTGCCGCAGCCATCTGTACCTGATAAAAGGATCGGCTCTTCCATTTTCTTGATATTTTCAAGAGAAAAAGCACCTGAAAATCCGCCGAGACCGCCAAGTACTTCCGGACGCATGGTTCCTTTGACAAATTTCTTCATGAGTTCTACTGATTCGTATCCTGCTTCAATATCTACACCGGCATTTTTGTAATCCATTTATATTTCCTCCTTGATAAAAGCACTCTGATTATGATTAATTGTTCGATTCAAAATCCGTTCCCGGATTCTTATTTCACTATTTCTATCTGCTATTTCGTCGGGTAATCACCGTTAAAACATGCCATGCAGAAACCACCTGCGGCATCCGGACATGCAGCTACCATACCCTCACTGGACAGGAAGGCGAGTGAATCCGCTCCTGTCATCTTGCAGACCGCATCCACTCCCTGCTCATGGAAGATCAGTTTCTTCTCTTCCGGCATGGAAGCGCCATAATAACATGGATGTGAAATGGTTGCTGATGCGATCCTCAGATGGACACTCTTGGCTCCGGCATGGCGAAGCAGCTCAACTAACGTCTGAGCCGTTGTACCGCGCACCATGGAGTCATCCACAACCACAATGTTCTTGTCCTTCACCTGGCTCTTAATCACAGAAAGCTTCATATGAATCTTTCTGTCAAACAAAATCCCTTCCGGCTTCACCAGATTATTACCGTAGTATTTATTCTTAACAAAAGCATCCACCATAGGGATTCCCAGTGTATCTGCATATCCGGCTGCTGCTGCCAGACCCGAATCCGGTACCCATACAACCGCATCTGCATCTGCAGGCGCTTCCTTTGCCAGATGGCATCCCATATTGTATCTCGCCTTGTAAACTTCCTGACCACCGAAGACACTGGCCGGATGTGAATAATAAATATACTCATAAATGCAGGCACGTATCGGCTGCGCCTGCATACCCTGGATGGAATGCGAGCCTTCTGCATTGATGACCACAATCTCCCCGGGCTGGATATCTCTCACATAATCAACATTCAATTCATCAAAGGCGCATGTCTCTGAAGAAAGGAACCATGAATGATCTTCCCTGCCAAGTACCAGCGGACGAATGCCCTGGGGATCTCTGACACCGATCACCTTTCTCGGTGTCATCACCAGCATCGCGTATCCGCCTTTGAGCATCGGCATAATAGAAGCAATCGCCTCCTCAATGGTCGGATAATTATTTCTTGCTCTGGAAATCAACACAGAGATTACTTCCGCCGCTTCCATTGTCTGGAATACAGAACCTTTCAGTTCCAGATCATGGCGAATCTCCTCGATATTCGTCAATCCGCCGTTTAAAGCAACAGCCATATGACCGCTTGTGTAACGGATCACGATGGGCTGTGCATTCTCCCGGGCATCCGATCCGTCATATCTGAGAATGTGGCCAATACCTGCATGTCCCTGAAGCTTCTCGAGCTTCATTTCATCAAAAACTTCTGTCACAAGGCCTTCATCCTTCACATAGGAAAAATTACCCTGATTGTCATTCACACAGATACCTGCTGCCTCCATGCCGCGATGCTGCATGGAAAACAGTCCGTAATATATTAAATGGGATGTATGAAAGCCGTTATTGTCAAACATGCCAAACAAACCACATCTGTCCATCATTTTCTCCATCTGCTTACATCTCCTTTAAATACGCTTCATAGCCGATATGCTCAAGCTTGTCAGCCTTATTCAGTACCGTCTGCTCAAGCTTGCTGCTGTATGCTTTCAGTCTCTCACGCAATGCGGCATCCTCTGTGGCCAGAATCTTGGCTGCCAGAAGTCCTGCATTCTGTGCACCATTGATGGCCACTGTAGCAACCGGAATGCCCGGCGGCATCTGGACGATAGAATAAAGAGAATCCACACCGCCAAGAGCCTTTGTCTGCACCGGTACACCAATAACAGGGAGCACCGTCATAGCCGCAGTCATCCCCGGAAGATGGGCTGCCCCGCCGGCACCTGCAATAATCACTGAAAGGCCTTTTTCCTCGGCTGTCTTTGCATATTCGCATAATCTGTCCGGTGTTCTGTGTGCCGAAACAATCGTCAGTTCATAAGGCACCTGCAATTCATCCAGTATCTCTGCTGCCTTTGACATAACCGGCAGATCGGAATCACTGCCCATAATAATGCCAACCTTTACGCTCATTCCCATTACCTCCGTTAAAACTTGATCTTTGAATGCGCATAGCGCGCTTTAAAAAGTGCATCTTCAATCGTCTTATCTGTCACTGTGATATGCCCCATCTTACGGCCAACTCTACATTCCTCTTTGCCGTAAATATGGATCTTCACTTCAGGATACTTATAAGCTTCTTCCAGTCCATGGACTTCAGCCTTCTTATTCACGTTTCCGATAATATTCTTCATCACTGTCGGGCAGATCAATTCCGTACTGCCAAGGGGCAGTCCGAGAATCGCCCGGATATGATTCTCATACTGTGAAGTCACACACCCCTCTATTGTATAATGTCCTGAATTGTGCGGACGCGGCGCCAGTTCATTGACAAGCACATGCTGATCCTTTGTCACAAAAAGTTCAATGCAGAGCATACCATAGGCATTAAAAGCATGCACCGCTTTCCTTGCCACATCCATGGCTTCTTCCCGACAGGCTTCTGTGATATCCGCCGGTACCGTTGTCTCATCCAGAATGCTGTTCACATGCACATTCTCTGCCACCGGGAATACCGCTACATCGCCGTTAGTGCTGCGGCAGACCAGAATTGATACTTCCTTTAAAAACGGCACATATTCTTCCACCATCAGGGGCAGCCTGCCTGCGCCCAGACTCTCATAAGCCTCACGGATATCTTCTCTTGTATGGATCACCGCATTCCCCTTGCCGTCATAACCGCCTGTACAGGTCTTCAAAATCACCGGATAACCGAAATAGTCACAATCCTCCACCAGCTTTTCATAAGAGTCTGCCTTTCGAAAATCAGGAACCGGCAGACCATGTGACATCAGCCACTGCTTCTGATCGTATTTGTTCTGAATATGCAAAAGTGTCTCACTGGAAGGATAAACAGGACATCCCTTTGCCTCCACCTGCTGCAGCGCCTTCACACTGATGTGCTCAAATTCGTACGTCACCACATCCACCTTCGAGGCCAGTTCCTCAATGGCTGCCACATCATCAAAATCTGCTACAATATGTTCATCTGCAATGCTGTGAGCCGGGCAATGCAGGGTTGGATCAAGAATTACAAAATAATCATCCAGCCGCTTAGCATCAAGAATCATCATTTTGCCAAGCTGACCGCCGCCGATAATACCGATCTTATGCATGTTAAACGCTCCTTTTATAATGATATCTTATAAATAAGTGGATACTCTTATTATAAACCATTCTTATAAATTCACTTTTCCCTATCAAATAGGCAAAATTCATCAGAATCTGACTCTATTGTAACCGTACTGAGCTTTTACGTCAATACTTAAGCGAAAAAAAGGAAAGGTTCTTTCACCTTTCCCTTTATATTTAAAATGTATCGTCGATACTATATAAGTACAGCTTATATGTTGAGTGGTTCATTCAGTGCTTCCGTACCTTCAAGGCAGAATTTGCCCTCCCGTATAATATCTACCTGCCTGCCGTCTGCAAAACATGCTGTAATGGCACTGATCTCATCGTAAGGGATCGTAATATCCGTATGCACATTAAAATATGCCTGTTCCGGGTCTGTGTCCCTCAGGCGTGACTTCTCATTCTCACGGGCAACAATTTCCTTGCCGTCTGTATTATATACCTTATGATCTTCACTATGGCTGTAGCAGGTATCGCCAATGGCAAAATGCGGCCCTGTCTTCTCCATAATGAGAATCGGCATCAGCTGTGTAATGTCGAACTTTCTGGCCATGGCATAGGCCGTTGTGTTCGTGCCGATGGCAAATTCTCCCATTGGCAGCGTTTCATGATTCTGAAGGAGATTCTGTCTCAGATACTTCTGATTCTCTTCCCTGTCCTCATAATTGCTGCAGTCGGCTTCAGTAACACAGCCATCTTCAAACCGCAATGAAAGATTTCTGTAATTCAATCCATTCAGATAAACACTGCTTACATGCAGCGTTCCATTTGTCCCTGCCAATACCGGACTTGTAAAAATCTCACCCACAGGAATATTCACATCTGCGCAACAGTTTTCAAACACCGTTTCCTTCGCCGGATCCTGAAGCTGCCATAAGGCAACTTTCAAATCCGTCCGGTTGCCGTTCATACCGGTAATATGCATATATTCCGCGCCGTCAATGGCATCGATCATCTTCTGCTGAATGCTTCTGAACAGATCATTATCCAGATTGTTGACTTTGATCGTCTCATCCATAATAGCCTCAAACCGATCGCCAATGGACGGCAGTGGCCAGGCAATGATTGAAAAACTGATGGCTGACGCATCAATATACTGATTGACAATCTCTGTCAGCTGTCCTGCCATGCGAACAGCCAGCTTCTGCTGTTTATCCGACAGACGGATGTTCTCCTCTTTAGCCGCCGGTTCAAAGGGAGTCTCACCAAAAACATCCATCCAGGCCGGACCGGCATAATCCTCTGCCAGATCCGCATACTGCTCATAGGCAGACTTCGTCACACCGATGATGCGCTCACATAAAGCTTTGTCAAGATATAACCCCTTATCCATGCGGTGATCGTAATCATACTGCGGATTAGCCGAGCAGGACACAAGACCGAGCTTACCCGCTGTCTTGTTAATACTATGGATGGCATCCCTGCAGACAATCACAGAAAGTCCTAATGCTTCAAATTGCCGGATTGTTGAACGAAGCACTCGCTCAAAACCAATATTGGCTCTTAACTGGACATTCTTCTTGGCTGATAAGTCAATCTTATACAGTTCAAATCCTCTCACGTAGCCATTCACAAATGTAGCTGCCATATCGTCGATCACCGACTGATCCAGAGTGTTCAGATACGCAGCAATCGACTTTTCATTGGCAGAAATATACTCGCCATACTGATACAGATAAGACAGATCTGTCAAATCCGCCTTCATGATGATATCCCTGTAAAAGCTCAGGGCCGGATCCAGCTTCTCCCGGGTTCTCCCCGTCACAGTCTGATCACTGTAATCACTGACATACCAGTAAATGATCTGCAAAATCTCATCTCTTCCAGGTATACGGTTCTCAAAACGGTTATAAATCTCTATAAACAGCTCATTGATCGCTGTCATATCTGCCAGACGCCCCTGGAATGCCAGCGGAATCAGACCTCGGATCTCCGTGACAAGCCAGGCCATCATCGGACCATAGTCTGCTCCCAGCATTGCCGTCGACCATTGTGGATTGGCATAGCTTTTCTCATAACCGGTTTCCCCCTCCCACACCTCAGTCTCAGGAAGAATATCCGCATAAAAGCAATGATTCATCTCAGCCAGTGCCTCCGTGGTCAGCCGTTCAAAACCACCGTCCTGACGCATTTTGTAGATGTTCTCTACATACAAAATAAAGGCCGCCTGACTGTTAAAATAATCACCAAACGGAGATGCCGCCGCATGTTCTTTGGCAATCCCACGAATTCTCGTCACAGACAGTTCAAAGCGTTCCTGCACCCACGCCTGCACTTCTTCTCTATTTACCTCTTTCTTCACTATGCTCACCTTTCTCATCTATAATCATCCGAATTCCAGCTGAAAATCCTAATCTTCCGACCGAAACAATGTCTGCCCTACATGATAATAGACAAACAACCTGCCAAAAAAATCAGGCCATGAATCATAACAGACGTCAGATTAATATAAAAAGCGCCATGCACCATCGTACCATAAGCTTCGTTATCCTTGCGGAGCTGAACAGACAACCAGAGTCCAAATACCGCCGCAAGAAAGCTCAGGTATCCGATTCCGCCGACAAATGCCGGAAGATTGCCGGCTTTAACAAAAGATGCAATTGTAAGAACGGCCATGCAGATCAAAGACGCAATGCCAAAAGCTGATGCATAAATACCGCGCTTTGTCTGACGTTTTTCTATTTTGATGAAACTGTATATATTACGCGCCATTCCATTTTCTCCTTACTTTATTGATTATGTAAAACAAAAGATATCCGAGGATACCTCCTGAAGTATTCAAAATTAAATCATCTACATCAAAGGATCCAACCCTTGTCAGCAGCTGTGTGATCTCAATCATCAAACTCAGTAAAAATGTCATGCCCAACATACAATACCATTTTCTGAGCCTCAATCTTAATATGGGCATAAAAAATCCAAAAGGCATAAATGCCAGTACATTACCAAATAAATTGGCGAGGAATGCCCGGATTCCTACAACATCTCTGTATATATAAAATCTTCGAATTTCCTTAAATGGAATAAAATTATATCTATAATAGGAAGTCACAACATCTCTTCCATAATCTTCACTTAAAAAGCATACATAAATTAAAACAGCGATATACAAAATAAGCAGTACGAAACTGCCGAATTTGATACACCGCTTTGTCTGTCGGCTCACGCAACTCCCCCTGCCTGAAAAAATGGCACCACGGCTGCACTGACCGGCAGCCGTGATACATTTGCAATTATTTCTGAAATGATTTACATTAAATCAGAATGATGTCTCAAAAGTCTTGCTCCATTGACAATTCCGATAATACCGAGAACCAGCCCGCCGATCACAGATAAAATTCCAAGGACAAGGCTGCATGCACCAGTCTGACACATCAACTTTGATATCTTATCTTCTATTCTCATCTTCGCTGTCCTTTCCATGTCTACGCTCGTATCTGAATGATACATCGATCCGATGTCCACCGACATCCGATCAAAGTCTACTGTTCCTTTGCACCATACTGTTCATAGTATGCATCAATGGCAGCCTTCAGCTTGTCATCAATCACAATCTTCCCATTACACGTTTTATTATACAGGCATTCAACAACCTCCGCCATTGTGACAATTGCATTTGTCTCAAAGCCATAGAGGTCTTTTACTTCATCCAGGGCACACTTCACACCGCCCTTGCCGACTTCCATACGATCCAGAGAAACCATCAGACCGACAATCGTCACATCTGCTGCACCCTTGACCTTCGGAACAGTCTCTTCCATGGACTTGCCGGATGTTGTTACATCTTCGATCATCACAACACGATCACCGTCCTTTAAAGGGCTTCCCAGGAAATTGCCCTTATCTGCGCCATGGTCCTTTGTCTCCTTACGGTCTGAACAGTAACGGATCTCCTTGCCATACAGATCACTGAAAGCAATCGCTGTCACAACACCAAGCGGAATACCCTTGTAAGCCGGTCCGAACAGTACATCAAAATCATCACCATACTTTGCATAAATTGCCTTTGCGTAATACTGTCCCAGACGCTTTAACTGGGAACCTGTCACATAGGCACCTGCATTCATGAAAAACGGAGACTTTCTGCCGCTCTTCAATGTAAATTCACCAAACTTCAACACATCTGCTTCCACCATAAAGTGGATAAACTCTTCTTTGTACTGTTCCATATCTATAATCTCCTTTTTGTGATTAAAAATTCACTGATCTCTTTCTGACTTTTCTTCTCTGTTATTATACTCAACTTCCAACGAAAAATCAACCAAAAACATACCTGTCCAGTCGTTCAAAAGCCTCCGTGACACGACACTTCGGCAGCGCCAGATTCATTCTGATATGATGTTTCCCATGGAATGGACGTCCATCCTGCCAGCCGACGCCCACATCCCAGCCGGCCTGAAGCAGTTCATCCATGGATTGGCCATGATCTTCACACCATTGTGTACAATCCAGAAAAAGCATATAAGTTCCCTGAGGCTTTGATACCGTCACACCCTTAAAATGTGCTGCAATGTAATCACAGGCAAATCGTACATTCTCTGTTAAAACCTGACACAGCTCATCCACCCATTCGTAACCCTCCTGTTTATAGGCACCGATCAGTGCATGCATGGACAAAACATTCATCTCATTGTAATGGGATTTACTGCCCCTTGCCTCCACTCTGTCTCTCAATGCTTCATTATATATAATATGATAGCTCCCAATCAGACCTGCAAGATTAAATGTTTTGCTTGGTGCATACAGGGCCACTGTGTGTTCCCGGGCATAATCATTTACCTGCTGTGTCGGTATATGCTTTTGTCCATCCAGTAAAATATCTGACCAGATTTCATCTGAGATCACTGTCACAGCATATTGTTCATATACCGCCATCGCCTTTTCCAGCTCCCACTGTTCCCAGACACGGCCCGTCGGATTATGAGGTGAACACATAATCGCAGCATGGATATGGTACTTCCTGATCTTCGCTTCCATATCCTCGTAATCCATCCTGTAAATGCCCTCTGCATCCTTCTTCAACTCACTGTGTATCATCTTATAGCCATTGTTCTTCAGACTGGCGGTAAAGCCAATATATGTCGGGCTGTGCAAAAGGACCGCATCCCCTGGTGCCGCCAGGCACTGCAGTGCCGAAAGGATCCCTCCGAGGACACCATTCTCATAGCCAATATACTCTTTTTTCAGTCCATTTACGCCATTTCGTTTTTGATGCCATTTGATAATTTCATCAAAATAGGTATCTCTAGGTGCAAAATATCCGTAAGCCGGATGTTTTGCACGTTCAATAATGGCCTCCGGAATCGTCGGCACTGTCGGAAAGTTCATATCCGCCACCCACATCGGGATAAAATCAAAACCTCCCTTTGGTTTTGACGGTGACATTCCCGGATACATTCCAAGACCATCTACGGCCATAGCATCTTGTCCTTGTCTGTCAATGATCGATGTAAAATCATATTTCATATTATTCCTATCCTCATTTTTTCCAGCATTGATTGCAGCTGCTGACTGCCTTTCACCGCTGATTTTATCTTCTTTTCTATTTTCCTATATCTGCACCGAAAAAGCAATTCTTTCTCTGTATTTCGTTGACTTTTTTGTTCCATATCGTTATACTTTATCACAGAACTTTTCGAAACATCATCTATTCACCAAAAGTTCTATTTTTATCAAAGATTTTTACGAAAGGTGTCTATTTATGCTAACCTACATTTTATTGATCCTAGGATTTATCCTGCTTATTAAAGGAGCGGACCTGTTTGTAGACGGCAGCTCATCCATTGCCAGACTGCTTCGCATTCCCGCCGCTGTCATCGGCCTGACCATTGTTGCCTTCGGTACAAGCGCCCCGGAATTATCCGTCAGCTGTTCAGCTGCCCTGGCCGGTCAGAATGAAATTGCCATCAGCAACGTTCTTGGTTCCAACATTTTCAACCTCATGGTTGTTACCGGTGCCTGTGCTGCCATCAGTGCCATTCCGGTCAATGAAGGCATTTTGAAACGTGAGTTTCCATTTTCAATTGTTGCCGCAGCACTGCTTCTGATATTCAGCCTGTTCGGATTCGGACGGCTCAATATCGGCCGACTTGAGGGACTGACGCTTCTTGTGCTTTTTGTTCTCTTTGTTGCCATCCAGGTCAGGGATGCTTTAAAGTCCCGCAGTGAAAATGCTGAAGATCCCATGGAAGAAGTTCTTTCTCCATTGAAAAGCATTGTATTTGTCGTCATCGGATGTATCATGATCATTTACGGCGGCAACTTTGTCGTGGACAGTGCCTCTGAAATTGCTGCCTATTTCGGTCTGTCTGAAACACTGATCGGCCTTACGGTTGTTGCATTCGGCACATCCCTGCCGGAACTGGTCACTTCCATCGTGGCATCCAGAAAAGGTGAGAATGATCTTGCCATCGGCAATGTGGTCGGCTCCAACATTTTCAACATCCTGATGATCCTTGGCATTTCAACAAGTATCCATCCTGTCGCACTGCAGCCTTCTGCTGTTTACGACTGTATTATCCTGATGGTCTTCAGCATCCTTGTCCTTTTCTTCTGCTGGAGCAAGAAACGATTGGCCAGAGGCGAGGGCATTTTTATGATTATTCTCTATGCGATCTATACGGTTTACATTATCATGCGCTGATAAGATAAAAATATAAGAAAAAACTCTTGCCGAACGGCAAAAAACATGCTAACATGAATGCAATCAGCAAAGAGGCTGCGGAATATCCGCGGCCTCTTTTTGTTTTTCACAGATATCGTGACCGGACTGCCTCTGCCTGTTCATGCCGCCTTGTCTGCTGTCTGTGAAAATAATAAAGAGAGAGGAAGATGTAAATGAGTTACGAAAAAATTTTTGATCTTGTAACGAAAGTGGATGACTTCGTCTGGGGTCCCGCTATGCTTGTCCTGCTTGTAGGCACCGGTATTTTTCTGACCATCCGTGTTGGTTTCCTTACATGGAGAAATCTCGGATACGCCATCAAAAGTACACTGAGTAAGGAGGCCCGTACTCAGAAAAGAGGCGATGGCGATGTTTCTCCGTTCTCCGCATTAACAACCGCTCTTGCAGCGACCATCGGTACTGGCAATATCGTCGGTGTTGCAACAGCCATGGTATCCGGCGGTCCCGGCGCCCTTGTCTGGATGTGGATTTCCGCCTGTTTCGGTCTGACATCCAAATTCAGTGAATGTAT
>NZ_LR698973.1:2968671-2978853 GCF_902381825.1 Pseudocoprococcus catus | reverse complement strand
CATCAAGTATCGTGAACGCAATGAAAAAGGTGAAATGTCCGGCGGCCCTATGTACACAATGAAAAAGGCGCTGCCTAAAAGATTCGGCGCAGTCCTTGGCTGGCTGTTTGCTTTATTCGCCGTTCTGGCTTCCTTTGGCATCGGCAATATGACCCAGGCCAACTCCATTTCTTCCGCTTTAAATGAAACCGTCGGCTTTTCCAAGGTGGCTATTGGTGTTGTCCTGACCATTCTCTCACTTGCTGTTATTGTCGGCGGTATTAAATCTATTTCAAAGGTTTCTTCTGTTGTCGTCCCTCTGATGGCTGTTTTCTATATTATTGCCGGTATTATTGTTATCATCGGCAATATTCAGAACATCCCGGCCGGTCTTGTCATGATCTTCAAGTATGCCTTTACACCACAGGCTGTCACAGGCGGCGTCCTTGGTAATGTTGTCGCTTCAATGATGGCGGCCATGCAGTATGGTATTGCCCGCGGATGTTTCTCCAACGAAGCCGGTATGGGTTCTGCTGCCATCACTGCTGCTGCCGCAACAACCGATCATCCTGTCCGCCAGGCCTATATCAATATGACCGGTACATTCTGGGATACAATCGTTGTCTGCTCTATCACCGGTCTTTGCATTGCAAGCTCCGGCATGCTGGGTCAGATCGATCCTGCCACAGGCAGTCTCTATACAGGTTCTGCCTTGACCATCGCCGCATTCAAAACCGTTCTTGGCCCTCTCGGCGGATGGCTTGTCACCATCGGCATTGCACTTTTTGCCTTTTCCACGATTCTCGGATGGGAATATCATGGTGAAAAGGCTTTTGAGTATCTGTTGAACACACACAAATTGAATATCATTTACCGTCTGGTTTTCTCATGTGTTGTTTTCTTCGGTGCTACCATGCAGCTAGACCTTGTATGGAAACTTTCCGATATCGCCAACGCCCTGATGGCCATTCCAAACTTGATCTGTATGCTTCTGCTGAGCGGTGAAATTGCCCGGGATATCCGTGAATTCCAGAAAATTCTGGATAAAGAACGCGGCAGATAAGATTTAAATCTATTGCCATACCAAAAGCAGCAGGTCAGCTGATCTTTTTCATCCGCTTTCCTGCTGCTTTCATTTTATGAAATTCTGCCGTTCTCCATTTCATATACCACATCTGCCACGTTCATTGTGGATACTCTGTGGGATACCAGGACAACTGTTTTCTTCTTGGCCGATTCTTTCAATGATTTTAAGATAATTCCCTCATTTAAAGAGTCGAGGTTCGATGTAGGCTCATCGAGTAGAATGAGGGGGCATTCATGGAGAAATGCTCTTGCAATTCCGATTCTCTGTTTCTCACCGCCGGACAGCGTATCACCCAGTTCTCCGACTTCTGCATCATATTCTTTCGGAAGTGTCATAATGAAATCGTGGATAGACGCCTTCTTTGCAGCTTCCATAATCTCTTCTCTGGATGCTCCCGGCTTTGCGATGGCGATATTGTTTGCAATGGAATCATGGAACAGGTGCGTTTCCTGTGTCACGTAACTTTCCATATCTCTTAAATGCTTGGTTGGAATCTTGCGGACATCTGTACCGTCTACCGATACGCTTCCATCCTGCACATCCCAGAACCGCATCAGCAGTTTTAAGAGTGTAGATTTTCCGGAACCACTCGCACCATGAATACCTGTGATTTTACCCGGCTGTAATTTCAGTGAATAGTTATCTAAAATAGTCTCTTCACCGTATGCAAAAGTAACATTTTCAGCCTCTGCTCCTGCAAATGCATAATCTGCGCTCTCTTCGGAACCCGCACCTCGATCAGCAGAAGTTTCCACATCACTCGGAATTTCTTCCACAAGCGGTGTCTCTTCCAGAAGAGAAAGAACACGCTCACCACTTGCCAGTGTCTGGTTCAGGTTGTTGGAAAGGCTTGATAATGCTACTACCGGTCCGAAAGAACCCATCATTGCGATGGTACAGGTTAAGATTCCCTCGAATCCCATCTCGCCTTTTGCATACAACCAAATCGTCAGTGCCAGCATTCCAAAGGATGCAAGCAGGATAACCATGTTCGTAAATGAACGCTGTGAGCCTTCCATTTTGCTTAATGACTCCTGCATTCCTGCAAGGTTTTTGGAACGCTCAGACATCTGCTCTTTTCTCTTTTCACCCTGTCCATACTGAATAGTCTCGTCCAATCCTCGTAAAGAGTCCAGAACAAAGCTGTTCAGTTCTCCGAAGTTTGTCCGAAATTCCATTCCCTTCTGGCTGCCACGTTTTCCATTCCACATCGGAATGGCAACACCGACAATCAGATAAGCGGTCAGTGCAAGCAGGCCTGCCAGCCAGTGATATCTTCCGATAAAAATCACCATAATAATTGAGGTCAGCGTTGCAATCGCAATCGGAGAAATGGTATGTGCATAGAACACTTCCAGTAATTCGATATCGGTTGTAATAATCGAAATCAGATTTCCCTTATCCCGTCCTTCCAGTTTTGCAGGGCAGAGCTTTCTCAGTGCTGCAAACACTTTATGACGGATAATTGCCAGCAGCTTAAATGCGATAAAATGATTACAATACTGTTCCATATAATGCAGGATTCCACGAAGCACTGCAATGACGATCATGACTGTGATAATCGTTTTTACCGGAGTCAATACCAGCCACATATTGTCCACCGGAACAATCATTCCGGCTACTCCTGTCAGAAGACCATGCACGACGACCTGTCCTGCCAGTATTGTCAGGAAGATCGCACACAAATACCCCAATGTTCCAAGGATAATTGCTGCCAGCATGATATGGAGCAGGGGTTTTACTAACCCGATCAGGCTTCCCATGATCTGGATGGCACTTCTGCGTTTCAAAGATGCAGCCCTATCGTTTTGCGTGATATCCTGATCCGTATTCTGAATTGTATTATTTATTTCTTCATTCATTACGCAATGCCCCCTTTCCATAGTTTTCCAGTGCCATCTGGCTTTCATACAGATGTCTGTACGCACCATTCTGGCTCATCAGTTCGTCATGCTTTCCGCTTTCTTTGATTTCTCCGTCTTTTAAGAAATAAATCTTATCAGACTTCACGACATTTGCCAGTCTGTGGGAGATCAGAAGCACCGTCTTTGTCTTTGCCAGTTCGTGAATCACATTCATGATCAATTCTTCACTTTCCACATCAATATTTGATGCGGCTTCATCGAAAATATAAACTGCACTGTCTGTCCGAAGCAATGCTCTGGCAATCACCAGTCTCTGGCACTGACCGCCGGACAGGTTACTTGCTTTTTCCAGCAACTGTGTCTGCAAGCCATCCTGTGTCTGTAAGAACCCTAAGAGATTAACTTTCTGAAGAACAGCTTCCATCTCTTCTTTCGTTGCGTCCGGTTTTGCCATCTTCAGATTTTTTTCTACTGTACCTTTGAACAGATAGCTGTTATGGCGAACCAGAACAACCCTCTGCATCAGATTTGTTTCATTCACTTCATTAAGCAGTACACCACCGATGGTAATTTCTCCGTTATATCCCCGGTTCTTTGCTGCAAGGATTCCGGCAATCGTACTCTTACCACATCCAGATTCACCAACCAGTGATACAAAACTTCCTGCCGGAAGATTTAAGTTGATTCCTTTTAAAATCTCTCTGTCCTCTTCATAAGAAAAATGCACATCTTTTAATGTAACATCTAACGCGACCTCCGGCAGTAATTTTTCTCCGGCCTGTGGTTCCGGTAAATCTAAAATCTTGAAAATCTTATCACTCGCTGCCATACCATTCATTGCGATATGGAAGAAAGAACCAAGCAGCCTGAGCGGCAGGAAAAACTCGCTGGCAAGCAGAACGATACATAACGTTCCTGCTACACTGATATTTCCTTTTAAGAATTCAGATACAGCCACTGCCATACCGATCGCAGCTCCGCCATACGCCACAATATCCATCACACTGGTTGAATTGAGCTGCATGGTCAGCACCTTCATCGTAATTCTGCGGAAGTTCTGAGATTCCACATCCATCTCGTCTGCTTTCTGCTGGTCTGCCTGATAAATCTTCAGCGTAGTAAGTCCCTGTAAATTTTCAAGGAACGAATCTCCCAGTCCTGTATAGATACTCCAATAATTATTTAATAATCTCTTCGCTACTTTCTGTACCACCACGATAGAAATCGGGATCAGCGGTACACAGATCAGCAGGATCACACTCGCTTTCAGACTCACTCTGCAAAGAATGATAAATAAGGTCAGCGGTGCGATCAGGCTATAGAACAACTGCGGAAGATATTTTCCAAAATACGTTTCCAACTGCTCCACACCTTCGGTTGACACCTGTACAACTTCCGAAGAGGATACCTGCTCACTGTAGGATGCCCCCAGTTTCAACATCTTGTCATAAATCTTTTCTCTTAAAATTCTCTTTACATCTACACAGGCAAGATACGAAGACCTTGCCCCCATCCGTTCGCATACAAATCGTATGATCACCACCAGAACGAGGATGAGGATCGTCCTCTCAATCACCGGCACTGTCACCGCACGATAGACCACACGCTCCAACAGGTCGGCAATCGTAAATACTGCCAGCACCTGAGAAAGCAGCGCTGCCCACTGCCACAGGATGGTATAGACAATATACTTTTTAGCGTGGGATAAAAGTCCCACCAGTCTTGTTTTAATCATTTGCTTTTACCAACTCACTTCACTTTTTACACTGTTTCTCTTTCAAACTACAGACCAGATGCCACACTGCCAGCACCGGATGATAGAAAAGCATCCTCGGTCCGGAAAACCGCATCACCTCCCGGATCTTCTCCCTCATCTCCGGCTTATAGCAATGCACCTTACAGTTCGCACAGAATGTTTTCCCCTCCATAAAGGGACATTTCTGGCTTCTGAGTCTGGCATAATCTGAAAGTTCCTGACAGGAAGGACACATCTTTCCTGTATTTTTGTCATATTCCTTATGATTCTTCCGGCAGTACAGCCGGATCATCTCTTCCACGACATACTGTTCTTTCTGCCGCTTTTTTTCTACTTTATTCTTTTTATTCATTTCATTATTAGTGGATTTTTACAATTTTAGATAACACATCTTGTGCTTAGAATAAATGTCTGATAGAATGATTGCAGGCTTTACAGCCTAAGGGTTACTGTTCACACGTAGTGTTCACAGCAACGATTACAGCCCATTCAAAATGCATTTTCAATGCATGGGCTGTAATCTGGCATAATTCGCTTACTGGCGCATAGCTTGACAGCAAGTGTCAAGCTTGCGAGTGAACAGTAACACCTTAGGTGCATTTTCACCTGACGTGAAATGGCGGTTCGCTTTGTGCGGAGAGTACAACATAGCTCCGATTACATAGATCCATCTCTCTTTTTTGAGGGAAATCTTATGAAAGGAGGTATGTGCTTATGCTGACCATTGGTGACTTAATTGCAGTGATTTCGCTGTGTGCGACTTTTTACAGTCTGGGTTACGCTCATGGTAAGCGTGATTCCAAGGCACAAAAATAACCGCCCCTTAGCCTAGGAAACTGAGAGCGGTTATTTTTACCATCTTTTTTCTATCAGGCGAACCGTCATCGGTAGCACCTTTTCTATTATTATATTAACACCGCTTCTTTTCTATGTCAAACATCTTATTCTATTGTTTATCAAAAATTTTTATTCCACTTCCATTTCTCCCGTTTTTACTGTCTTTACCCTCAAGAAGAAGTACAGGATGTGGCACACCCACACCACCGCCAGACAGATTCTTCCAACCGGCACATTCTTCATGCAGATAAATCCGATTGCCATAACTACGGTCACAGTTCCTACGATCTTGCACTTTGTTCCCATCGTCATGGCTCTTTTCTGGACGAAGCTGTCCAGATGTTTCTTATATAAATTCGTTCCTATGAACCAATCATGCAGTTTCTTTGAACTCTTGGCAAAGCAGAACAGCGTTGCCATGAAAAACGGAACAGTTGGCAGGATAGGAAGTACAATTCCTATCGTACCAAGTCCCAGACAAAGAAATCCAAGCACGATCCAGACTATTCTTAATGGATTTTTCATCTTCTTTCTTTTCTCCTGTGGGAGTTCTCTCCCTTTTGTATTTGTGATTCTGATTCTATTTTCCTACACCGCCAGCACAAACTTCCGTCCGTCCACTCTCGTCACACCAAGCTCGATGCCATACAGCTCCCGGATGCTCTCTTCCGTAATCACTTCCTCCGGATCACCTTCCACCAGCACTTTTCCATCTTTCATTCCGATGACATTATCTGAATATGCGATTGCCTGATTGATGTCATGCAGTACCATGATGATGGTTATTCCAAATTCCTGATTGAGTTTTTTCACCAGTTGCAGGATTTCAATCTGATACCGGATATCCAGATATGTGGTCGGCTCATCGAGGAACAGAGTCTTTGTTCCCTGACAAAGTGCCATTGCAATCCATACACGCTGACGCTGTCCACCGGAAAGTCTTGACACTTCCCTGTCACGATATTCTGTCAGATTGGTTACTTCCAACGCCCACTGGATCATACGCTCATCTTCGGCACTGTCTCCCTGCATCATCTTCTTATGAGGGGTTCTTCCGAATGCCACCAGATTCTCAACGGTGATATCATCCGATGCACTGTTATACTGCTGAACAATCGCAACCTTTCTGGCGAATTCTTTTAAGTTCAGGTTCTGGACATTCTTACCCTTGAGGAAAATGTTCCCCTTTCTCGGATATAGGTTCTTTGTCATCAGAGAAAACAGTGTGGATTTACCACATCCGTTTGCTCCCATAATCGTTGTAATTTTACCTTCTTCAATCTTCAGGGATACGCCCTTTAAGACTTTATTTTTTCCATAGGAAAAATGCAGGTCTCTGACTTCCATCGCAGGCTTATCTGCCCACTTATCCTTTTTTGAAAACTTTTTCTCCGAATCCAAAATATTCTCTGTAGAAGTCAAATCCATATTCTTTTCTTTACTTCGCATACTTCTTAGACCTCCTTAACAGAATGATGAAGAATGGGCCACCCACCACACTCATAATGATGGCAGCCGAAACTTCGTAAGGAGCCGCAATGGTTCTTCCGATGGTGTCTGCCAGTAGGAAGATAAAAGCGCCAAATAGAGCGGAAAAGGGTACCAGTGCCCGATGGTCGCTGCCTACTAACAGTCTGCCGATATGCGGCACGATTAAGCCAAGGAAGCTGATAACGCCGGCAACGGCTGTGGAAATGCTGGCAAGTAAGACTGCAATCATGGAAATGATAATCCGCATAAGATTGACATTGACGCCAAGGCTTCGTGCGGTTTTATCCTCCAGGGATAACAGATTGCACATGCCGGTGAAAATCAGTGCCAGTACCAGACCGACAATGACATAAGGTACCAAAGTTCTCACATCATCCCATGTCTTCATGGTGATATTGCCATTGACGATGGCGGCCACCCCTGACATATCGCCGCCGTTCATGGAATTCAAACCGCTTGAAAGTCCGGTAAACATGGCATCGACGGCCACACCCACAAGGATGATCCTAAGGGGACTTAATCCCCCTTTCCATGACAGGCTGTAAACCAATACAAAGGCTACGACACCGCCAAGAAATGCAAACAACGGGGTGAAGAAAAATAAAGTCGGTGCAAATGCGGTAATGAGTACCGCTGCAAAACTTGCCCCACTGGAAATACCAATGATTCCAGGATCGGCAAGTGGATTTTTTAATACCGCCTGAAATAACACACCCGATACCGCTATCGCTGCTCCTGCCAACATGGAGATTACAATTCGTGGGAATCGTAAGTCATAGATTGTTGCCACGTCTTCATTGTACTTTACAAATAATCCTTTCAGTAGTTCCGGGAAACTGACTTTCAAACTTCCGATATTCACTGCTGCAAAGAATAATGCAACCAGTAATACGATCATTACAATAAAGGAAATGGCTGCTTTTGCTGTTTTCCGATGCTTTCTTGCTTTATCCTGACCGGAGAGGTCTGCCGCATCTGCCTCAGAAATACGTCCGGATTCGGTTGCTTTTTCTAATTCTGTCTCCTTTTCTGACACTTCTCACCTCTCCCTTCTATTTGCTCTTTTGTATTTCATCATATTTCTCGGATGCGCCGGAATCCTTGGCATCCTTCTGTGCCTTGTCACTGTTCTCTTTGGCTTTCTGTGTGTCCGCATCACTTTCCGGATAAAGGATCGGCTGTAATTCTTCCAGTGCCTGCGGATACTTAAATGTGGCACTCATGCCAAAATACTCATACGTCAGATCATAAACTCTGCCATTTTTCACCGCATCAAAATGCTGCCAAATGTCATTCTCCGCAAAATCTTTATTGAACATCTCTACCACCTGATCCGGCAGTGCATGTGCGGCACGTAAGATAATATCCGGCTCTTTGGTTTTCATGTCCTCTGTATTGACAGTCAAAAATTCCTGATCGGTATCAGAGTATACATTTTCTCCGCCTGCCAGTTCCACCAGACTTCCCACATAGGAATTCGGTGTTGCGATAATATAAGAGCCAGGAAGTCCCATCAGGATCATGACCTTCGGATGGTCTTTGCCCTCGTTTTTCTGTTTGTATTCATTATAAAACTCGGTAAATTCATCCACCAGTTTCTGGGCCTGTTCCTGCCGGTCAAAGATTTCACCAAGCTCCTGAATAGAACGGTACATGCCCGGCACACTTCTAAGATTCAAAAACGCCCAGTCTGTATCGATCGCTTCGTATTTCGGCTGCAGATCACTCTTTAAGGATACCGGACTTAAGATCCAGTCCGGTTTCAGAGAAGCAACGATTTCCATATCCGGACTCATGGCTGTTCCGACTGTCTCTACATCTTTGTATCTGTCTGGAATTGTGGATACGGTACTACTGCAAACGCCTACCAAATCCAGTTCCAATTTATCACAGATATCTGCGGTGGCCGGAGAAGTAGCAATAATTCTGGGGGTATCGTTCATGGCAGCCACTTTCTTCTTCGCGGCCTCAACAGCTGCCTTTTCCTTCGGGTCATTAATTTCCAATAAAGTTTTGGCATCCGTGGCATCATCGCTGGTCCGATTATCGGAAGCTGTTGATTTATCCGACTGTCCGTCATCATCTGTCTCATTATCAGATATCACTGACTCTGCCGCAGCTGCACTTTCATTGCTGCTTTTCTGTCCCTGGCTCTGATCGATACAACCCGCCATGGACAATACCATAACAGCAGCCATCAATGCAGCGGCAGCATGTTTCATATGTCCGCTCTTCTTCCTGCTGCATTCGGTATTTTTATTCTTCTTCATCGTCTTCGCCGCCTCCCCATCTTCTCCAGTTCCTGCGGAAGAAATAAACAATGCCTGCAGCCACTGCAATAAGAATCAGTCCTGCTACTGTTACTGCCAGTCCAATCTGGAAAGCGGAGCTTCCTGATGTTTTGGCTGCATCTGTATCAGAAACATTCTCCTTATCTGATGCATCCTGTGCTGTAGAAAGACTCAATCCTTCTGCAGAATTTAAGGTACTGCTGTCTGTTCCTGAAGATGAGGCCGGTGCAGCCGCTTGTGTGATACTACTCTGCAGCTTCGGTGCACTGCCCGTCTCACTTTCGGACTCTTCGGCATTATCTGAATCACTGCTGCTGTTTTTATCATTTCCTGTACCGTTCTGTAAAGAAGCATTGCCGGATGTCTGGCTGCCTGTACTGCTCTGCAAGGAAGAGCTACCGGATGCCTGGCTGTTATCCGTGCCTGATGCGGCTGTTACCATAGTTGCGTTCATGTCTGTATTGTTTCCTTCACTGTAGTTGCTCGGATACAGATAGAAAATAACATCTCTTCCCATCGGTTCTACATACATGGAACCTCTGACTACACAGTTTTCGCTTGGCACACGCATACATACATCTGCGGTTGTACCGTTGCTGTCTGAACCATTTCCTGTAATACCGATTTCTGATGGTGTAGACCAGCCGGAATCTCCCACATTCTGCACCTGAAAACTATGTCCACTGGTATAATCCATCAGGCTCATACGGATAGTTAAATAATATGCTCCATCGTCTGTTACTTCCAGGATACCATTGCTGTATACACAGCCTTCCACCATGCCCTGTCCTGTTGCATAGGAACTCTCTCCACCGGAATCTTCGATTACTCCGGTAACTGGGTGTGCGTAACATCTGTTGATTGCACAGCTATATA
>NZ_LR698973.1:2964857-2968224 GCF_902381825.1 Pseudocoprococcus catus | reverse complement strand
TTCTTGTTGTACTCCATCAGTCCTGCCATCAGAGCCACACCTCCAAGAAGAAGGAGTGCTGCCCACAGGGTATTGTTCTGTACAACATCACCCGTCTTAACATTGGATGCTGATTTCAGGCTGGAACCTGATCCAAGGCTGGATGTTCCACTCTTTAATGATGAACCACTTCCAAGGCTTGATGTTCCACTCTTCAATGACGAACCACTTCCAAGTGAGGAAGAACCAAGTTTGCTGCTTCCAAGAGAATTGTTTCCGAGGGTATTATTTCCAAGTGAACCATTTCCAATCGAAGAGCCATTATTGTTATTTCCGTTGGAATTATTGTTGTTGTTATTGTTGTTGTCGTTCTTATTAAAGTCCGGATTGTCGGATGTGGTCGCTTTCAGTGAGCTCCAATCCAGTTTCAGGAATACTGGCTGAGTTCCTGTACCGGAACTGATTGCATCCATGATTGGAACAAATACCTGTAATGGCACATATCCATCATTCAGGGCTTCCGGAATCAGTTCGAATGTAACGACATCTGGATAGTTTGTTCCATAAGAATCAGATACTAATGTTCCATCTGCATTCTTCTGGTAACTGTCTACAGTAACATCTGCAAGATTTCCCTGTGGTGTTCCATACTTCTTATCAATTGTGTAACCTGTTGTGAAGTATTTCAACTGGCTTAAGAATCCCAGTTTCTGTCCTACCGTCAGACCATTGAAGTTCAGGGTGATATAATATTTGCCATCCTTCACTGTCAGTTTGATGGTATGGTTAATCGCCTCATTTGACATAGAATATGTATTCTTGTCTACTTTCACCATTGTTCCGTAAACGGAGTAAACACCATCTGCAAGATTCTTGATATCCAGTTTTCCATCATTTTTCTTTGCTAACTGCTGGATTGCTTCTGTCAGTTTTGTCACCTGTTCATCTACAAGTTTCTGTGATGCTGAATCATTATCCATGACATTCTGTGCACGATTAATTGCACTCTGCAATGTTGCAAGAGAGCTTTCTGTGTAAACGTCTGTCTGACTTACAAATGTTTTTGCTTCTGCAATCTTACTTTCCAGTTTGCTCTTATCTACAACTTCTTTTTCTACCAGTCCATTTAAAGCAGTTGTCAGGGATTTCTCTGCTGCTGCAACTTCTAACTCTGTTGCTTTTGGATTTGCCACAACATTCTCAGCCAGTGTAATTGCTGTATTCAGGACTGTCAGACTGTTGCTTTCGTAAACATCTGTTTTTGCTGCTTCCGCTTTTGCTTTTGCAATCAAGTCATTCAGATTCGTCTTATCTACAGCTCTCAAACCATCCAGTGCTGTCTGGAGTGCTGTTACCTGTGCCTGAACTTCCGCCTTGGTAGCATCTTCTTTTGCTGCCACTGCCTGTGCATTTGTGATCGCTGTTTTTAATGCTTCAAGTGTTGCAGAAGTATAAACAACATCTGTACGGTTTGCTTCTGCTGTTGCTTTTTCAATCAATGCGTTCAGTTCTGTTTTGTCTACAACCTGAGTTTCTACTGCGTCTACGGCTGCCTGTAAAGCTTTCACCTGAAGATCGATTTCTTTCTGAGTAGAATTCATGTCGTTGTACACATCCTGTGCTGTCATGTAAGCTGCATTTAAAGCATTCCAGTATTCATCAGCAACATCGCCCTTAGACATAGCCTTCACCTGATTCAGAAGTGCTTCGATTACACTGTTATCTCTCTCAACCCCTGTCTCCTGTTTGATATTAGCCCAGTCGATAGAAACTCTGGCAACTTTTGTACCCTGACCTTCACCAATGCTTTCCATAACCGGAACATAAACCTCTACATAGAACAGGTTATCGTTCAGTTTAATCGGGATTGATAATTTCTTCGGATACCAGTTTCCTTCGGTATTCTTGTCATAATATTCAGAGTTCTTATCATTAAATAAATCATAAACGTCCGTGTACTCTTCCAGAGTTGTCGCATCAGAAGCCTCATATTTTACCGGATAATTATATTTGTTGTATTCAACCGTATCCATATCGACTTTTTTCAGTTTGTACAGATAGCCTGTCATTCCGGCAAACTGCATGGACTGGAAGTTCATCTCCAGTGTTACTTCACCTTTACCCGTAACTCTTACAATTCCGGTCTGAACCATGGAAGCATTTCCCATAGAATCTTCATCGGATGTTGCGTTGAGCAGTTTGATCGGTACGGAATATGTACCTTCAAAAATCTGCGGATATTTTTCAAAAAGATTACTCTGCTTGTTCTTAACAACAAGTGCTTCATAAGAAGAGGTCAGCAGTTTTGTCTGCTTTTCTACTTCTGCTTTTGTTGCATTGACATCAGCGGATACTTTCTGAGCAGATTTGATTGCTGCCTGGAAACTGTTCCAACTGTTGTCTGTATAAGTGCCGTCATTTGTCTTGCTCAGTGCATCTTCGATATAGCCATTTAATTCTGACTTATCTACTACATCATCCAGACGAACAAGTGCTTTCACTGCTTTATCCAGTTTTTCAACCTGTTCTTTCATTTCATCTGCTGTCGCATCAGATTTTGCTAATACTTCTTCAGCTTCCTTGATTGCAGACTTCAGATTCTCATAGCTGTCTTTTGTATAATTTGCTTCTGCGTAATTATTTTTCGCATCGGAAACTGCCTGATCCAGTTCTTCTCTTGCTTTTACTTCTTCTTTCATTACAAGACCTGCGGTTGCTGTATCCAAGGCTGTCTCTGCTGCCGTGATTTCTGACTGGAATGCCACCTTATCTGCCAGAACACTTTCTGCTGTAGCAATCGCATCAGTTAATCCAGCAAAAGATTCGCTTGTATAGTTTTTCTCTTTTAACGCTTTCGCATCATTCAGTTTTGATTCCAAATCAGATTTTTTAATTTCCTGTTTTACTGCAGATTTCAAATCAAGATTTAACAGAAGTTCTGCTTCTCCGCTTTCTGTTGTTACTTTTACTTTGTGATTTTCTACATTTGCAGGAAGTGCAACTACAAGTCTGCCTGCGTCTGTATCTGCATCTGCATATCCGGCACCTTTGCGATACTGCATACCGATAATTCCGTCCACGTACAGATAAGCAGTTACATTGCCATCTTTATCTGTATATAAACGAGCAGATTTTAATCCCGCATTCAAATCATTCGCTGTTCCATCCTGATTTGTCAGTGTTGCCTGTACTTCGTAAACACCTTTTTCCATGGAAACGGCTGTTGACATCGGTACAAGTGCATCTACTGCTGACTGAAGGTCTGCGGATGCCTGATCTACATTTGCTTCTGTTACCTTTCCTTCCTGAGCAGTAATCACTGCCTGAAGGTCTGCCCAGCTTTCTGCTGTATATTCTGCTTCATTTAATGCCTTGGCATTTTTCAGAA
>NZ_LR698973.1:2960066-2964491 GCF_902381825.1 Pseudocoprococcus catus | reverse complement strand
GCTACAGGTGTTAAACCAGATAAAGTCATAAATGCCGTTCTGCATCCTTCACCAGATCCAGGAACTTTATTCTGAAGTTCATCCATGATAGGGACAAAGAAGTTCAGATATACCCCGTCATCTCTGTCTGCTGATTCCGGGAACTCAAATCCAACTGTCTTTGGATAATACAGATCATACTGTTCTGCATAAGAATCCATATCTGTGCTACCCGAATCATTCAGATAATAACTGTAATAATCAAGTGGTGTATATTCACTTAATACTGGAAGTCCATTTTCTTCTGTCTGTTCATTATTTGCCCAGAATATTCCATTGCTATATCCATAACGACCAGCGATTGTAATTCCCTGCGTATCAAAATAGATATGTTTCTTTCCATTTTCAACTACTAAGCGTGCAGAATCATTAACAACCGCCGAATTACTCATAGATAATCTATCCGGCTGATCCTGTTGCCACATAGTAACATTAACATTATAAACTCCGTCTTTTATTTCAGAAATGTCTGTCTTATCTGATTTTTCTGAAATTGCCAATGTATTATATACGCAAGTAGTTCCTGTTATAACTAACTCATCACCATCCATCCGGATACTACCATCTTCATTTTTATAAGAAGAATTTCCAAAGTTTTCAATCGGATTAAATATCTGGAATACCGGAGCATCATACCATTGAACTTCAATTTTACTTGTGTCCCAGTCCTCTGGTATCTTAACTCTAAGTTCTACCGCTCTTGTCGGTTTAACAGTTGTTCCATTTACATTTATTCCCAAATTATAAATCAAAGCCTTTGATGAACTTCCTGCTAAAAGTGAAAAATATTTATTATATTCACTATCTTCATCTGTATTCTCTTCCAGTAACTCTGCTTTAAATTCCGGATTATCACTACCTACATTGTAGCTGTCTGTTATTACGGTTACACCACAGTCGGTTAAACGTAAATCTTTCTTGGCATTGCTTTTTATTCTTGCCTCTCCATAATAGGTTTTTCCATCGGTTGTTTGAACTTTAATTTGTTTACCGAATACAGCCTCCTGTAAGTTAGAAAATGTAAGAGAAATTTTTCCATCACTTAAAATATTGTCTGAATAAACAGAAATTGTTTTATCTCCTACTTGTTCAGCCGAATATGCATATTTATACTGTAAAAAGTTTGTATTCTCTGTAGTAGAAGTTGATTTATCTCCTAAATCATTTATCCCATTAAGTACCTGAACTGATGCAATGTTATCCGCATTTTTAAGTTCTGTTGAAACTTCCATTTTCTGATTATCGACACTAATGTCATTCGTTCCAGCGAAATAATCATTTACTTCATTCCCTTCTACAGGAAACGCATAAAAATTTACCGGTTCTCCTGCTGTTGTTGAAACTTTTGAAATTTCAAGACCTGCATTTTTATAACTAGAATCGCTCAATTCATTTACCGTTTCTGCTTGACTTAAATCAAATGTAAATTTTCCTGAGTCTATTCCCGAAGCATAAGTATATTTTTTTCCTACCCTTTTATATCCATAGCTGCGAAAACTCTTTACATAAATTGATTTTTCCAAACTATCAACATCAAATGAATACCATGAAACTCCTGTATCTGCTGTCTGTACATCCACATTCTGGATATATTTTTCATTCCACTCTTCACTTATGTATCTGTCTATAGCTGTTCTGACATCTTCTGCTGTATCTTTTTCAAAAATATACGATTCTGGTAAATTATACGTTCCAAAAAGAGCATTCCTCGGTTCTGTATCATCCGGTATAGCACCCGGTTTTGAAAACTGTAATACATCTATTTTATTATAATTTTCAATCTGAAGTGTTATGTGATATGTACTATCACTATTTTTACTAACTATTGCAACATTATCAATAAATTCCGGAATGCCTCCTAGTCCTCCATAATCACGAATTGAATCACCTGAGAGATCATAAAAAGAAAGCGGAACAACATAAGTTTTTTCAGCTTCTAAGTTAACATCTACATTCGAGGTGCCTGACACCCTTAAATTTTTATTAACTTTATTGCTCCCTGTGTCTTCCGCAAATGCGGTTGTCGGGACTAACGTCAGGACCATCGCTGCGGATAATGCAAAGGTTATTATTCGTTTTACTATTTGCTTCATTCCTTTTTCTTCCTCCTCTTTTTTTGTAACAAAACTGTCACTTTTTATTGTGGTTTTGCAAATCTGATCGATATAGCCACTTACTGTTAGTTGTACTTATCCTCTTCGAGTATCATCCATCCTCTCCTAACCACTTTCTGTCCTGTGGACTAATAATTTTTTAGTTACGATATATATACTCTTAGATAGTTACATCTAACCGCTGTTTTAAAGTTACCATATTATTTCACCCAACGTCAATACTGTATTTGCACCTATTTGTTGCCTGAATAGCAACAAATTCCCTGCTTTTTCTTATGTTTTTGTTGTTATTCAGGCAATTTTATGTGTAAAAACGCCGTTATTGATAGTATTTTATCAATAACGGCGTTTTATCGAGTTTTTTCTCATTTTGTTTCCTATTATGAGAAAATGATAAAATTTCTCATTTTTATTTACGCGAACAACGAGCCAAAGTCCACGCTTGCGTGAGACTTTGGCGACTGTCGCGATAACGAGCAAAACTCGTGAAACGTGTTTTGACTCGTTTTATACCCAGAAATATAATAGTGCAGTACTTTCCGGCATATGTACTAACCCTACACTACAGGTAACTGTAACCGGTACAACTCCCATTGTACCAACTCCCGTCCATTTGTGGATTTTACATGCTTCCATTGGAATTCTTACAATGTTATTGACTATATCAACAGTCTCAAGGACTTCGTCATGCTCATACTTTAACGTTTTCAGTTTACCTACCATTGTTTCACCGCTGACTCTTGAATGTGCTGACATATCTTTTACTTTTAATTCCAGATAGCTTTCTCCTTTGTCCTGAACGATTTCTGCTGTTTCTTCAAATCCTCGCATCGCCATAGAGTCTCTGCTCTGTCCCGGCTTCTTATTCATGCGGTAAAGTCGGAATACAACCGGATGTCTTTCACACTTCTGCAGGTTGTTCTGTATCTCCTGATCCAGTTCATTCTCTTTCCTTTTGTAGACCGATTTCTTTTCTGCATGAGCATTGATCATCAATTCCAGCATATGAATGTCGATGTCTTCCACCATAACATCTATCGTTTCTTCTATCTCCTCCGGTCTCGCACCAATTTCTTCCAGATATTTCTGAAGATTCTCGTATAACCTCACATACCGATCCAGCCATTCCTGACCTTCTACAGTGAATTCCAGTGCTTCTGTCAAAATTCCTCTTTCAATACAATTTTTAAAAAATCGGTTTACCGTTGAACGGTTCACATTATAATATTCTGCGATACTTCCTTGTGCCCCACGTTTCTTTTCCACTCTGGAAAGTCCCTGTAAATATTTTAATTGAAGCATTGTAGGCCTGTTCTGTCGTTTCAGATGTTCACCTTTTTCCATATTGTCTCTTATCTCCTTCTTTACCATACATGAATGTTCAATTCCCGATAATCGATCTGCAGTGGTTTTTGGTCAAAACGGGTAATAGCAATGATTGCCACTGCTTCTGTGATCGGGATACCCGTATTGGCATTGTAGGTAAAAATATCTGTCGGGAGCTGATAAACATCTTTTTCTTTTTTGGCCTGTATCCACTCTTCCTCTCTTCGATACCACACAAACCCCAGTGATTCCTCTTTTTTTGTTCGGAGTAGAAAGCAGTTCTCAGACTTCTTAATTCTTAAAATAGCAGAATGTTCCAGTTTCTCATACTCAGCTGCAAGAAATCTCGGATTACGTCTTTCCGGTTCATAAAGTCCAAATGCCATCGGAAATTCTCCATCCCCGTAAAAGGTATACAGATCCATATCATCGTAAACTCTGTCATATACATCTCCGTACTGAAGGAAGTGTTCGATTCCTTTTAATCCTTCTGGACTGATATAGTGTTCTACACGACATGCATCTTCCTGTGCCCGTTCTTGATCCATCCCACTTACCATCTGGAAAAACTGCGTGAGTTTCTCATGTCTGGCCAAACAGTCCATGCCTTCCAGTTTTCCTTTTTCTGTTAATTCCAGATTATTGTTTTCCGGTTCATATAAAAAACCTTTTGTTACCAGGCTTCGTACCAGTCCTGCAGCCTCGTATCCGGTTATTCCTGTTGTTCTGGCATATTCCTTTGATGTAATCTGTCTGCCCTGTCTCCATTTCCGATAGACATACTCCAGAAGGTCTTCTTCCAGTTCTCCTCTGGCTTTTGCAGTATCAATATTTCTGTTTTCAATCTTTCT
This sequence comes from Pseudocoprococcus catus, assembly GCF_902381825.1. Taxonomy (GTDB): domain Bacteria; phylum Bacillota; class Clostridia; order Lachnospirales; family Lachnospiraceae; genus Coprococcus_A; species Coprococcus_A intestinihominis. The sequence continues at coordinate 2,960,161 of NZ_LR698973.1, read as the reverse complement.
TCCCATGTTACCTTTCCTACCTGTCTTTTGCCATTTTCTTTGTTTCCATTGCTTTTTCCTCTGTTTTGTTTACCGATTACGCTTTAGTTAGTTAA
>NZ_LR698973.1:2923625-2959488 GCF_902381825.1 Pseudocoprococcus catus | reverse complement strand
TCCTGCGATGTGGCTGTTGCCATGCAGGTCGGTTCTCAGATATTTCTGATTGTCACCTGAATACAGAATTGGATAATTGATGCCAAGTTCGTCCTGATTATCAAACCGTATCCATCCGATAACATCTGGATTTTCGGCTTTCAGTTTGTCAAATTCTACTTTTACATCTGTAGCCCACCAGTCTTTTTTCTTCTGCTTTCCATCATCTGATTCGGACTCATCATTTACATACGCTTCGGCAAGTTTGTCATAATCTCTGGCAGATTTCCATCGGTCGATATATGGGGGCAGGATATGCATAAGTGCTACCCCGATCAAAACCACTGCCAGAATGATCCACATCAGCCATCGGTATGAGCTTTTTTTCTTCATGTTGTCTCTCCCATTTTCCTTGTTAGTTCTCTCAAACCACTATCGTCATTATGGAATGTGTGGTCAGAATTGTCAATCTTTTTCTTCTGGATATATGTGAATATTTCTTGTTGATTCATGGGAGATTCCTTCTTTTGTCAATAAAATAATCTCCCCGTTGGACACATCACTTAAGTTGTGAGAGGTGTGGGGAGATCTGGTTTTATGGTTTTTCTATTCTCCTGCCTGTTCAAGCACCATGCGTTCTACAGTACCACTGACATAGAATCCATTTTTTCTCAGTTCTGTGATCAATGGCTTTACTGATTCGATGATACCCATCCGCTTTGCTTTTATCAGTATACCCAATGTTCCTGTCACCGGAAGTCCTAAATATTTTGCAGTTTTCTTGGCAGCGTTATCATCTAAAATCACCAGATCAGCTTTCTGTTCCTGTGCAAGAATCATGACTTCCACTTCCCCATCATGGAGCTTGGCTTTATACATCTTCTTTTCACTGTGGTCTTTTATTTCTTCCACACAAATCCACTCTCCTGATGTTTTCAGTTGAGCACAGGCAGAATAATCAGAGGTGTTGAATTTACAACTACTTTACGCATTATCCAACTCCTCCAAGAATTCTTCTTCATCATCAAACCGGAAGATTGATATATGATTTCGACCTAAATATTTGATAAATTCTTCTTCTGTCATTCCTGCAATCTGAGAGCAGTATCCTATGGAAACGCCACTCTGGGTATAATATCCGAGAGCCACTGCCTGTCTCGCAAACTGATTCGCCTGCTCATGGCTCATTTTTGTATCGTAAAGAACTTCATCCGGTATGCTTAATGCTATCTGACACATAAATCATCCCTCCTGCTAATTTTATTATATGCTATAAAGTTTTTTCTTTTAGTTTATCACAGTTTTTATAAAACAACTAGCAAAAGTTATATTTTAGTTGATAACTCCATATCCCATCAATGCATTATATATTTTCTCTAAAACCATATTTTCAATCCTGGACTTTAGCTTATACAATTAACCCCTGTAATAATTTTCGTATTCTTTTTCGATTTGGTTTACTAACATTCAAAGTAGTGAAGTACTTAAATTAAAGGCTTGCACTCAAAGTAGCAACGCACTTTAAATTGAACAACTCTCTTTGTTCACCTATATTATATTCAACTTCCATGAAACGTGTTTACTGTGTTATGATCATCGATGACCATTCCCGGTTATTAGTCGGAGATTCCCTATTTTATATTGACACCACCTATAACATCATCGCAATAAAACAAAGGCCCCACAGGCAGAAATCGTTTTCTTATCGTTTTTAAACAGATGCTGTCTGCGGAGCCTCGTAAAATGAAAGCATTTTCCAAGTCTTTTCAGTCTCTTTGTTATTCTATTGATTGTTTACCAGATATTCTATTCTGTTTTATTAATTACTTTTAATCGTCTACTGCCTAACGACTATCCGAGGCTATGACAGTCAGGAAATTGTCTTACTCTTGGCTAAAAATTCCTCCTGAGTCATATCCATAAGAGTTGCCGCTTCTTTAACAGTTACTTTTCCTGACTGGATAAGCGTTGTCAAAAGCTGAAGCCTGCCTTCGGCAACCCCGGCAAGTCTGCCCTCACTCAGCCAATCATCCTTCTTCTCATCTACAACATCCTGTACCATATCCTCGATTGCCTTACACATATTCACGTTTCCCATGCTGTCCACCTCCTCTTTTTCAATCTCTATCTGTGTAATCATTTCAATCACCCTGGCTGCTTCAATCTCCATATTCATTCTAGGATTATCCTGAATAAAATTCGCCAATTTGTTTTTGTCTTTTGAATATTTAATGCATCCTATCACTTCTCTCAGGCTGGAATGAAACTTCTCCAACTCATCATCAGCAATTTGCTGCGGACTGATAATATGCAGCTTATAATCCTGCGCATATTTCTCAAAAATCGGATTTGACATATCCAGCATATCAAACAGCGAACGCGGGCCATCCCACTCCCCGGCGTTGAAAAACAATACCAGTGTAATCACCGGGATTAACTTATCATCTTTATGGAAGCCAGACAAAAACTCTGCATTACTAATCTTTTGTTTCTGCTTGTCTCTACGGCTTTTTTCTTCCTTATGCTTCGCGGCAGTATCGGCAACCTGCTGATTATACTGCATGGCATCATACAGCATATTTCTAACCGGCATTGCGTAATGCACTTCCGTCTGGTTCTCTATTCCCAAAAGCACATAAGCCGCCTCACCATCTTCCATAATGGCGGCCGATTTCAGAAGATCACGATATTTCTGTACCGGCTTCGATTCGGATGCGTTGTTATCTTTATTATATTTTCTATCTTTTGTATTTTTATTATCTTTAGTATCTTTCTCATTCAAAAGTATCGCTATCTCAGTGGTATCCAGCTCTCTTAACTGTTCCGGTCGAATCTTCTGTTCTCCATCATACATAAAGTAGTTGAATGCGTCTGCGAATACTTCGTTTTTTCGTATGTAAGCCTTTGTAACTGCATCTGCTGCTCCTATGTTGTACACTCCCCTTACAGTGTTTAGAGACATCCAGATGGAAAGTGCTTACGTCATCTTCATAGTAGCATCAAATACTGTTGAATGCAAGTTGTTTTGTAGTCCCAAAAAATATATAAAATTCCCGATTTTTATTTATGCTTAATCGGATGATAACTTTCTGAAAACGTTGGGCAATGAGCCCCATACACGTAAAAAATTCCCGAGGTCTTAATTCAACCTGGCTGATGATATCCTTCTGGAAACAGTGGGCGATGAGCCCGTTTCCAGAAGGATATCATCAGCCAGGTGATTAAACCTCGGGAATTATCCTTTTATTTTACAAGACCAATGAGTTCATTGATATCTTCCACGCCATGTCTTCTCATGTACGCTTCAATACCATCAATAACTTCTACGGTTGTATATGGATTTGTAAAGTTCGCTGTACCGATTGAAACAGCTGTTGCACCGGCCAGAATAAATTCCATGGCATCTTCAGCTGTACAGATACCGCCCATACCAATGATTGGAATCTTGACTGCATTGGCTACCTGATACACCATACGGACGGCAACCGGCTTAACAGCAGGACCGGAAAGGCCGCCTGTCTTGTTGGCAATGGCAAATGTCTGTCTTTCGATGTCAATCTTCATACCGGTCAATGTATTGATCAGAGACAGGCAGTCTGCACCGCCGGCCTCAGCAGCCTTCGCCATCACTGTGATATCTGTGACATTCGGGCTCAGTTTCATGATGATCGGCTGTTTGGCCTTGGCCTTGACAGCCTTTGTAATGGCTTCCACTGCCTTTGGATCCTGCCCAAAAGCAATACCGCCTTCCTTGACGTTCGGACAGGAAATATTAATCTCCAGCATATCCACTCTCGGTTCATCTGCAAGGCGCTCAACCACATCCAGATATTCTTCTGTCGAATGGCCGCACACATTGACAATGACCTTTGTATCATATTTCTCCAAAAACGGCAGATCTCTCTTTGAAAAAAGATCAATGCCCGGATTCTGAAGTCCGATGGCATTGAGCATGCCGCTGGCTGTCTCCGCGATACGCGGTGCCGGATTGCCCGGCCATGGTACACTGGCTACACCTTTTGTCACAACCGATCCAAGGCGATTCAGATCAACAAACTCACTGTATTCTGCACCGGAACCAAATGTACCTGAAGCAACCATCACAGGATTCTTCAGCTCAACTCCGGCAAGATTCACCTTTGTATTCATTACAGTTCCACCTCCTGTGCATTAAAGACCGGTCCATCCTTACAGATACGCTTATTGTGTACGTTTGTGTGATGATCCACATCCTTTGACTTACAGACACATGCAAGACATGCGCCGATACCGCAGGCCATCTTCTCTTCAAGTGAAATCCATGCCTCAATACCCTTGTCAGCTGCATACTGTTTCAGTGCACGCAGCATCGGTGTCGGTCCACAGCTGTAAATCACCTGACCATCGACACTTTCTGCACGAATAGCATCCAGTACATTGCCCTTTGTTCCGCAGCTGCCGTCCTCTGTGGCAATAACCACTTTGCCGTATTGCTCAAATTCCTTATTCAAAAACAGTTCATCTCTATAACCAAGAACGATGGTCTTCTCACAGTCCAGCTCTTTGGCAAGCTCCAACATCGGAGGCACACCAATACCGCCGGCCACAAGAATTGCCTTATCTTTCTTCAATGTATAACCATTGCCAAGGGGCCCCATAATCTCCAATGTGTCTCCTGCTTTGCATCCTGAAAATTCTTTTGTACCATAACCAACAACACGGTACACAATTCTCAGTCTGCCCTTTTCCCTGTCGATTTCACAGATACTGATCGGTCTTGGAAGCAGTTTGCTGTCATCATTCGAATAGACAGAGATAAACTGTCCCGGCTTTGCTTCAGAGGCTATACTGCCGACTTCCAGCCACATACTGAATACATCAGATGCAAGCTGTTCCTGAGAAAATACAGTTGCTTTGATTTTACTTACGCTCATGTTTTTGTCCTTTAATATAATCACTGTTGAATTGCTTTATCTGGTTTCATCATTCTATATCATCTGCAGCAGAAATCTTCCCAACCAGCTTTTACAGTACCGATGCGATATCTTTCTGCATGTCAATAACTGCTGCTCTGGAAGCATCCGCAAAATGCTCTGCACCATATTTCGCATACTTCTCCTGCTTGTAGGCAGCAATAATGCCTCTTGATGAATTCACAATCGCACCAAGGCCATTCTCATCAAAGTTCGGCAGAAGATCCTTCGCTGTAGCGCCCTGTGCACCGTAACCAGGTACAAGAATATAAGCCTTCGGCATCAGCTTACGTGTAATTCTTGCCTGTTCAGGGTATGTGGCACCAACAACGGCACCTACATAGCTGTATCCGCATTCACCTACATAGTCACTGCCCCATTCATTGACCTTCTCAGCAACGTACTCAAACAACGGACGGCCATCAATCAATCTATCCTGGAATTCACCGCTTGACGGATTCGATGTCTTAACGAGGATAAAGGCGCCTTTCTTCTCTTTCTTGGCAGTATTGATAAAAGGATTGATACTGTCAGATCCCATGTAAGGATTCAGGGTAACAAAATCTTCATTAAAACCATATAATGAACGGCTTCCTACTTTTACAGGACCCAGATGGCCTCTTGCATAGGCTTCTGAAGTAGAACCGATATCGCCTCTCTTAATATCACCAATAATAACTAAATCCTTCTGACGGCAATACTCTACTGTTCTGTGAAATGCTTCCAGACCCGGCAGACCAAACTGCTCATACATGGCAATCTGAGGCTTTACAGCCGGAATCAGATCATAAACAGCATCTACAATCGCCTTGTTGAACTGCCAGATGGCTTCAGCAGCACCTTCCAATGTCTCACCATATTCATCAAATGCCTTCTTCTGAATATGTTCCGGTACAAATGCCAGATTCGGATCCAGTCCGACAACGATTGGTGCATTCAGTTTCTTAATCTTTCCCACCAGTTTATCAATCATGTACTCTATATCCTCCTTAAACACAATTTTCCTTAAACATCCCTTTCATTTTAGCATATCCGCCATTTTGCCGCAAGTCTATCACCATGATAAATCCGAATCGCCGCAATAAACTGCTCTGTGCCTATTGCAGCTTTTTCCATTTTCTTACATTTTCTTACATTTTGTTGTAAAATCTCACGATATTTTCCAGCTTTATAAATTTACTGATTATACGCCTGTTTTTTCAAAATTTCACGTACTTTTTTCTAAAATCTTCATTTTTGTAAAATTTTTATTAAATCTTTGCTCTGCCATCCCTGTTTTTTGTGGATTAATTTTCCAAATCATGGGTTGACATCTTACATACACGTCAGTATAATGTTAGACATAAAGTTTCCCACAGCATTGTGGTGAATCAATTCAATAAAGTTCTGTTACAGATGATATCGAAGGAGATATAGATGGAAAGACTGGTTATTCCATCTGTATCTCCTTTTTTGTTTCAGAAACTTGAACAGGAGGAATAGTTATGGAATCTAATGCAATCTTAGAAACAGTTAACAGTATTATTTTTGGAAGCCATGGCGTCTGGTTTCTGATCGGCGCGGCTCTGGTTTATTTCATGCAGGCTGGTTTTGCAATGTGTGAAGCTGGTTTTACAAGAGCCAAAAACGTTGGCAATATTATTATGAAGAACTTAATGGACTTCTGTCTTGGTACAGTTGCTTTCATCTTTGTTGGCTACAATATTCTTTGTGGTGACGCTTCCAAGTTCTGGGGCGGTTTTACAATGAATCCTTTTGATTTCGGCAGCATGGACTGCTATGGATTCGTATTTAACCTTGTTTTCTGTGCAACTTGTGCAACAATCGTTTCCGGTGCAATGGCTGAACGTACTAAATTCCTTACTTATTGTATTTACAGTTTTGTCATCAGTCTGCTTATCTATCCAATCGAAGCACACTGGGTATGGGGCGGCACAGCATGGTTAACCGATCTTGGCTTTACTGATTTTGCCGGATCCGCTGTTATTCATATGGTTGGTGGTATCACCGGTTTCATCGGCGCCTGCTTCCTTGGACCTCGTATCGGTAAATATGACAAAAACGGTCATGCAAGACCAATCCTCGGACATAATATCAGTATTGCAGCACTTGGTGTTTTCATTCTCTGGTTTGGCTGGTATGGTTTCAACGGTGCCGCAGCTGCAGACGGACAGCATCTTGGACAGATTTTCTCCACAACAACACTTGCTCCTGCATGTGCAACCGTTGTCGCTATGATTTACACATGGGTACGTTTTGGTAAACCTGATGTTTCACTTTCCCTGAATGGTTCTCTTGCCGGTCTTGTAGCCATTACAGCAGGTTGTGACAATGTTGATAACGTTGGTGCTATGATCATTGGTGCTGTAGCCGGTCTCCTTCTTTGCATCTTCGTTCCGTTTATTGATAATGTTCTGAAGGTTGATGATCCGGTTGGTGCCTGCTCCGTGCATGGTGTGTGTGGCTGCTTCGGTACACTGGCCGTTGGTCTCTTCGACTACACAGACGGCCTCTTCTATGGCGGCGGTGTTCATCATCTGCTGATCCAGTTACTGGGTGTTGTCTGCATCGCAGGATGGGCCATTATATGTGACCTGATTCTCTTCACAATCCTGAAGAAAACTGTTGGTGTCCGTGTATCTGAAAGAGAAGAACTTGAAGGTCTGGATGCAACAGAACATGGTCTTGAAACTGGTTATGCCGGATTCTTAATGGACAAAGATAACTAAAACTAAATTCGCTCACTCGTTATTTTAATAGAATTCCTTCCATATAGAATAGAGTCGATATCGTAAGATGAAAATCTGATATCGGCTCTATTTTTTACATTTTCCATATCCCACCGACATCCTGCCCATTCTATCGACACAATGTGAAAATTTATTCTTGTATCCTGCAGATTTGCATGGTATGATAAAGCTAAAGTAAGCAATATTCTTTATAACTCCTTGTTTACATGAAAGAGGTGAAATCTAATAGGAGCAATAGATAGGATTACAAAAGCTTACATAAGAGAAAATAAAATATTTGCAGATGCGTTTAATTATCTCATTTATGACGGGCATCCAGTCATCCATGCTGAGAATTTACACGAATTGGATATCACCGAAATTGCATTACCCACAAACATTGAAAATACTCAAGATATTAAATCTCATGCGTCCGTTCAACAATACCGAGATATTCTTAAATCTGCATCAATCAAGACACATCAATCCGTCGTTTACGTATTATTAGGAATTGAAAATCAGACAAATGTTCATTATGCCATGCCTGTAAGAAATATGATCTATGACGCACTCCAATATGGACGTCAAGTTACAGAAATTGCATCCGCACACAAACACGCTCATACAGCCAAAATAAGTCGCGCTGAATACTTATCTGGTTTTTATAAAACCGACAAGCTCATCCCTGTCATCACACTTGTGCTTTATTTCAATACAAATGCATGGGACGGGCCATTGTCTTTATTCGATATGATGGATTCTGATATTCAAAAGCACGACTATGCAAAATATATACAAAACTACCACCTACATCTCATTGAACCATCAAAAATTTCAGATGAAGATTTGAACAAATTTGACTCCAGCTTAAGAGAAGTACTCGGATGTATCAAATACGCAAAAGACAAAAATAAATTAGCTGATTTTATTCATAATAATCCCAGAATGAATATAGATATATCAGCCGCACGTGTTATTGGCGCAATAACCAATACCCCTATTCACTTTCAGAAAGGAGATGAACAAATCGATATGTGCCAAGCAATTGAAGAGATGATACAGGATGGCAAAACCGCTGGAAAAATCGAGGGCAAAATTGAACTGATATCTCAATTATTACGATTAAAGAAAATTACAATGAATGAAGCAAGTGTTCTGATGCATATGAGTAAAGAAGAATTAGAAAATAAAATCCAGTTTTTCTCTTAACCAAAATGAATGAGATGAGATATTCCCTCTATATTTCATCTCATTCGTTGCTTCTATATTGTTTCAATAGCATATACAATTTGAATTTTTTTTAACTTTTTGCCTTTTTTCTGTTGACAAATCCTCTTTCATATAGTATAGTATCCATGTGCTTGTGAATAGCACATTTTATGCGCGAGTGGCTCAGTTGGTGGAGCACGACCTTGCCAAGGTCGGGGTCGCGGGTTCGAGTCCCGTCTCGCGCTCTTCACAAGAGTGAATATCATCTTTATGCGCGAGTGGCTCAGTTGGTGGAGCACGACCTTGCCAAGGTCGGGGTCGCGGGTTCGAGTCCCGTCTCGCGCTCTTCACAAAAAGTGAATATTATCTTTATTATGCGCGAGTGGCTCAGTTGGTGGAGCACGACCTTGCCAAGGTCGGGGTCGCGGGTTCGAGTCCCGTCTCGCGCTCTTCTTTTTAAAAAGCACATCTATGATGTGCTTTTTCTGTTTTCTGACTCGAACCCGCTCGCGGCTTCGTATCTTCGCTCCGCTTCGGTCGGTGCAATACCAACGTCCACCGGACGTTGTGCACCCCGTCTCGCTTCTTCTTAATTGCCGGACTCGAACATTCAAGGTCTTCACTCCGTTCCGCAGGCAGACACTGCACTGGAACGGCGCAGCCGCAATCTTTTTCGGTATATTGTGACAGGAAAGACGGCTGCCGTTTCCGACAGCCGCCCTTGGGTTAAACATTTGATTTTACTTTACGCTGCGCTTTTTCTTTCTGCCGTAAACGGTTGTTGCTGTTACCGCACCGCCGCTGATAAACAGCAGAGCAATCCACAACAAAAGATTGGAGTTATCTCCCGTCTGCGGAGACTTGTCGGCACCGGGTGTGATGGTGCCGCTGGGCCGCTTCGCCGTTACGGTATCGGCCTGCTTGATTTCCTGTGTTGCCGCAGCGTCCTTGTAATACTTCTTGCAACCGGAGCAGTACCAATACTCGATATTGCCCTCGGCAGTCTTGGTCGCCGCCACTGCCGGGAAGTGTTTCAAATCAGAGTGGTTGTTTACATTCAGCTCTCCATAGCTTTCGCCGCAGAACTCACACTTTGCCTTGTCCTTGCAGGTGGCCTTACCGCCGGAGTGCTCACTGAGTGTCTTGCCGCAGAGGTCGCACTTATGATCCTTATTGGTATCGGTGCACTCACTCAAAATCTTTTCGCAAACATCGCACTTGTGATCTTTGTTACCATCCGTGTGCTCGACTTCATCCGTTTTTGCTCTGCACTCGGTACACTCGTGCCAATGGTTGGTTTCATCCGTTGACCAATCGGGTGAGTAGCTGTGCGGTTTCAGATCGCCGTATTTCTCACCACAAATCTCACAGGTTGCCTGCTCGATGCAGGTTGCTGTTCCGCCGGTGTGCTCGTTTTGAATGGTAACCGTCTTTTCGGCAGAGAAGTCAAAGCCGTCAGCGGTCTTTGCACTTACGATCAGCTTAAAGCTGTTTTCTTCCGCCGGATATGTGGATGCTTTTATGATACCGCTGTACAAACCATTCTCAACGGTCGGCGTAAGAGGGCCATCACCAAGTCCGATAAACTCATACCCATAGGCTGCATCCGTCGCTCCTTCCGGCAGGGTAAAGCTGAACTTGTAATCCTGCGTCCGGCAAACCTTATCTGCACCACTGATGTTAATGGTCGGAATATCCTTTTTTGCAGTTTCGTGATTGCAGAATTTACACTTCTGCCAATACTGCCCGTTTTCACTCTGCCACTCGTAGGTGTGTCCGTCGTTCACGGTTACGATAACCCTTGTTTCATTGCCTGCCTTGTCGGTCACAACAATCGTCTGCTCACCGCTTGCGGGAGAGAGAATAAATTGACCGTTTTCATCAAGGATGACTTCCGTACCGTTCACCTTCACTGTGCCGATATATTTTTCGTCAACGGTAATAGTCTGTGCCGCGCAATAGGTTTTGCCGGCTTCAATGCCGGTGATAACGGGGCTTGTTCCGTCAAGCACAATACCGTTTGTGTTAATGTAGGCAACGTTTCCGCTGGTATCGGTCAGTTTTGCATAAATAACATACTCGTTATCGGGATTGATACTGAACGGTGCGGAATATGCCGTAAAGGTCATTCCCGCAAGTTCCGATTCGGCAAGCGCCTTTTCGCTCAGCAAGTATTCAATTGTCACCGTCTCGCCGCTGTTGTCAGTGGCCGTAACAGTTACCGTCTGCGTATCCTTAAAGAACAAACCGAAGGTGATGGTGTTGAGGAAAGACTTCCAGTCGTTTTCGGCAATCTTGATTTCGCCTGTAGGCACCGCAATGTCACGCCACAGCGCCGTGATTGTCAGATTCTCCGCAGGCATGGTTGTCGGGAATGCTTTATCCCAGCCGTTGAACTGATAGCCCTCTCTTGTCAGGGTCGGAGCGGTAATCGGTGTGCCGTAATCCTGCGTTATGGTAATATCCGCTTCGCCGTTTTCGGGCTTGACTGTGACGGTATATTGATTGATTTCCCACTTCGCCCAATATTCCTTGTTGCCCGTTTCGGTGTCGCCGATTGCCGTAACAGGAGAGCCGGTCAGATTTTCGTTGTAATACCAGCCCTTGAAGGTGTACCCGGTGCGCGTCACATCTGTCGGGAGTGTTGCACCCACGCCGTAGGTGTATTCGGTGACATTGCCGCTGTTGATAGTGCCGTTGCCCGCGTTCAGCGTGACGGTATAGGTCGGGGCTGTCCACTGCACCGTCAGTTTCGTCACATCAGCAGGAACACTGCCGCCGGGGGCGTAGGAATTGCCATTGCCGTCAAGCCACATAAAGTAACTGCCTGTATCTCCGGCCGGGCGGGTCAAACCGCCGGATGCGGGCGCGGTAAACTTGCTGCCGTTTTTCACGATGATGTGAATAGCATCGGAGCTGCCGCCCAGCTTGCCGCCGCCAAGGTTGAGGGTAACGGCTTTCAGCCCGTCAGCGCCCAGCGTGCCGGGGTTCGGGACTTCAAGGACGGGGCGGAAGCCGAAGGTCTGGTAAGAGGTATTGTAGCTGGTCCAGAAACGGGCCGAACGCTTCCACCCGCGAACCGCACGGAACGACGCCGAAATTCTTATAGTAGTATCTTGTCCACACGAAAGCATCTTCCCCCAGTTTTTGATATATCCGTCGTCCTTATCCAGTATCTTATCCCATTCGTTGCTTTTGGGCGTGCCGCGTTCTGAATCACCTGAGCCTGTATAACTACTTCCCACGGACGGCGCACGCAGCGTATAGTCCACGCTGCCGGCGACATAGTCCTTGCCGAAAATCAGACTCGCAGTATCTAAGTCATTCCAGCTTACCGTATGCGTTACGACATAGTCCGCCACAAACAGGCTGTGGGGATATTTTTCCCGCTGTGCATACTCCTCGGTGGTCGCCATCGCAGACGTGAGCTTGTAGGCTTCTATCGTTCCGGCATAAGTAAAGGGAACATAGTGGAGCGTCGTGTCCGGCAGACTGCCGTTTGCCGTTCCGGGGATGTTTGCGCCGGAGAGGTCAAAATAATATCTGCCGCCGGGGGTGAGGGAAAACTGCTCTGATAAAGCAAACTGCGCCGTGAGCTTGGTAACTTCCGCCGGAACGTTGGCACCGGGCGCGTAGAGCTTGCCGTCGCTGCCAAGCCACATGAAGTAGCTGCCTGTATTTCCGGCCGGACGGGTCAGGCCGTTGGATGCAGGCGCGGTAAACTTGCTGCCGTTTTTCACGATGATGTGAATAGCATCGGAGCTGCCGCCCAGCTTGCCGCCGTTCAGGTCAAGGGTAACGACCTTCAGTCCGTCAGAATCCAGTGTGTCAGCGTTCAGGATTTCAAGCACGGGGCGGAAACCGACAAACAGGAGGGAGTACGAAGCATAGTAGCTGCGCCAGTAGCGGGCCGAACCGTGCCCGCGAACCGCACGGATCGACGCATCAGCATGGTTGTCCTGTCCAAAGGAATACTTACGTGACCAGTTTTTGATATACCCAGATGTATTATCCTTCCAGTCTTGATTTGCCTTATCTAAAATCGCATCCCATTCGTTGCTTTTCGGGATGCCTCGCGTACTACTATCGTCTTTGCCATTATTATTATTAGACTGACTCCCTGCCGACGGCGCCCGCATGGTGTAGTTCACGCCGTAGCTGGTATAGGGTGTGCCGAAAATCATTTGTTTTTCGTTCAACTGATTCCAGTCTACATTAAAGGTCACATTGTAGTCCGCAATAAACAGGCTGTGGTCATATTTGTTCTGCTCTGCATGCTCCTCGGTGGTTGCCATTGCTGATGTGAGCTTGTAGGCGTCCACCGTTCCTGCGTAGGTAAAGGGAACATAGTGCAGGGTGCTGTCCGGCAGATCGCCGTTTGCCGTTCCGGGAATATTCATCGCTGATAGGTCAAAGTAATATCTGCCGCCGGGAGCGAGGGAAAACTGCTCGTCAGGCGAATCATTAGCCAATAGCATTGGCGCAGCCAGCGCCCCCAATGCAGCGGCAGCTTCCGCATACCGGGTCATATCCAGCTCATCGATTTCCTCGTCGGAGAGCTTCTCCTTCGCCTCGTCGATGGCCTCAAGCTGCGCCTTGACTTCTTCGGCGTTATCTTCAGTGATTTCTTCTGCATTCGGTAAACCGTCGATCATGGCCTGTACCTGATCTGCGGCACTCAGCTCTGTGGGACCATTCGGATCATCGGCTCTCTCGGTGCTGCCGTTTTCGCCGGTTCGGTCCTCAACAGGGATGTATTGACCGCAGTTCTGCGGTATGGCATTCTCCGCTCCACAGACAGGGCATTCCTTGTTCATGTTGTCCGTCGTGCAGGCCGTTTCACAGCTGCAAACAGGCGGTTCTTCCGTCTCGCTCTCGGCAAATGCCGTGGTCGGCACAAGGCAGAGCACCATGCACAGAGCAAGCAGGATACTGAATAATCGTTTCTTCATCTTGTTTCCTCCATTTCGCCGTTCTTTGACAGCTTAAAATCGTATTTCATTTCCAACATGGCAAACAGCTTATACATAACCTCTGTAGCAATTGCCTTGATATCCAGTGATTGAATAAAGGCAAGCACATTTTCCTGTTCCGCCTCCGGTATCCGATACACCCGCATTGCCGCCGTCAAAAAGCGGCTGAGCTTGCGTTCCAACGGAAAATGAATATCACATTTTCTCGCCATATAGCTGCGCATCAGTCCCGCCGTGCCGATTTCCATCTCGTAAAAGTCGCTCTCGGTATTATCGGGAAAATTCACACCAAAAATCTGCTTCAGCTCTGCCGTGGTATGCAGATAAATATATTCCGATGTGTCGGGCAGGGAATAGGCTTCGATGTAGATTTCCCGCAGGTTCTCGTTCAGCTCGGTCAGTGTCAGTTGGATCGCCGTTTCCACCGCATAGGCGTAAACTGGCGGCAGCTTGCTGTCTGCAATGCTTCTTGCCACGCCGAACTGTCCGCCGAACATCGTTTCGGTTAATTCCAGCAAAATTCTGTCCTTGGTAGGAAACAGATTCAAATAGCTTCCCCTTGCCACACCTGCCTCGTCCACAATCTGACTGACAGTGGTGTTTTTATACCCCTGCTCCAAAAAGAGACGGACGCATACGGTCAGTATTTTCCTCTTTGTTTCGCTGCTGTCTCTTCGCAAATATATCACCTCTCTTCAATTTTATTAGTATATATACTAATAATATCACAGCAAGTACAAAAAGACAATCGGTATTTGAAACTTTACCTCCGTAAATTGTGACATTTCCGCAAACGCTGGCTTCTTCCATTACTCACAAAACTTTATGACTTCTTGAATACTACCCGCAAAGGAAAAGCCGCCGTCTGTTGACAGCAGCCTTTCCGATTGTTTGTTATGCGTAAATCAAATCGTTTGAAACAACCTCCATAGCAGCATTGTGGATGTTGTTCATCTTCTGCACCCACAGCATTTGGTTTTCCGCTTTGAGTAAGTGTCGCTGTCCCCATACGCCGATATGCCTTGATTCTTCTTTAGGCAGTTTCAGGCAGGGAAGATAGTAATCGCCCTGCAATTCATACCAAAGTCCGTTTTTCTCGTCATAAATGTACTTATCCATTTTGTAATCCTCCAATTATGATTGATTTTACCTACAATCCAATCATTCCGGCTGATTACAAAAGCCAAAGGGAGAGGACTTCCTTACGAAGCCTCTCCCTTCTAGGATACCTTTTTTTGTATAAACGAGTCCTGCCGGACTCGAACGTTCGAGGTCTTCGCTCCGCTTCGGTCGGCGCTAGCGAAGGTCCACTGGACCTTCAGCTTCTCCGTTCCACTCCGGTCCGCGCATAACCAACGTCCACTGGACGTTGTGCGCCGTCTCGCGCTCTTCTACCTATGCATCGAATGTAAGAACGATGTTGCCACAGCCTTCTGCCAATTTTTCACACATCATATGCACATTTTTCTGCAATGGTATTTCTTTTTTGTTCTCATCTAATAAAATAATTCTCTGTTTTGAACAGTCTGTAAAAGCTGAACTGTCAACAAAATATCTATACCACCTGCCATATATAGAATCAGTCTTCACATCTATTTGATGAACCAGTGTAAATTTCTCTCCATAAGGGCTATGTGGCACATATGTAATTTTGGCATATTTGACACGTGCATATGGTGCAATTTGTTTTTCCCATTGTTTCTGTTCATCTTCTTTATATTTATCTTCCTTATATTTACCTTCATTTTCAGATCCCATGACCACTACAGCAATAATAATTATCACCAATATCCACCACATGATTCATACCTCCTTTTATTTTTCTAATTCAGCAATGCGTTTGTCAATATCCGCAGATGCTTTGTCAAGTTCTTCATCAGACATATTCTGTATCATTCTGATGATTTCTCTCTTCGTAAAACCAGCAATAAACTCATGATCAAGTTCGTCGAGTTTGTCATGTTCATCAGACTTTTTCCAGAATAACTTCTTAAACTTCATTAATCCCAACATATGCTACCTCTTTTCTTTCTCACAATTATTTATTGTTTCTTGATGGTTTTATTTTATCAAACACATACTATTCACCTGTTCCCAGAATGCAAAAAAATCGAGTAAAGATTTTCGCTCCATCTTTACCCGATTTCTTTATACTTATATCCATTTTGATGCTGCTTCTAAGTCAATCACCTTTTTATTATGCGAGAAAAAGTGCTTTATTATCCATAATTTTTTTGCCTGCTGTACAGCCTGGGCAGTCGCAGTATTCGATGCCTTTTGCCAGAAGTTCCTCTTCATGAGCAAGAATTCATTTTCAACACTAATTGTTATGGAATAGTTTCTTGTTCTGATACTTCGGTTCGCACGTTAAATTAATACGAAGTCTTCTGAAAATATCTGTATCTACAGATGATAAAATAACTGAACAATGTGCATTGCAATTCTTTAACCTCGGCAGACAATCCAGTGCTTTCTTTGCATTCTCATTGGAGGCCGCACTGACAGAAAGAGCAACCAATACTTCATCTGTATGCAGTCTCGGATTATGATTACCCAGATAATTCACCTTCAGTTCCTGAACCGGACGAATAACTTCTGATGCCAATAAATGTTCATCATCCGAAATATCCGCCAGGGCTTTCAATGCATTCAAAAGCATTGCGGATGCCGCGCCAAGCAGTGCCTTATTCTTGCCGGTAACAACTCTTCCATCTGGAAGTTCAATGGCTGCTGCCGGTTCCCCTGTCTCCTCTTCTGTTGTCTTAGCCGCAACAGCAACAGCATAATCTGCAGTGGAAAGACCTTCCTGGTTCAGAAGCATTTCCAGCTTGCTGATCTCTGCCTTATTCTCCTTGCCCTTCTTCTGCTCACAAAGGGCAATATAATAACGGCGGATCATCTCTTCTCTTGCGGCTTTCTTCACCGCTTCATCATCAAAAATACAGTTGCCGGCCATATTCACACCCATGTCTGTCGGCGACTGATAAGGCGATGTTCCTGAAATCGTCTTAAATATCGTCTGCAGGACAGGGAAAATCTCAACGTCTCTGTTATAATTAATGGCAACCTTGCCATAGGCTTCCAAATGGAAAGGATCAATCATATTGACATCATTCAGATCCGCAGTTGCTGCTTCATAAGCAAGATTCACCGGATGCTTCAGAGGAATATTCCAGATTGGGAAAGTCTCAAACTTCGCATAACCTGCTTTAATACCGCGCTGATGCTCATGATACAGCTGAGACAGACATGTTGCCATCTTGCCGCTTCCCGGTCCCGGAGCTGTCACAACGATCAATGAACGCTCTGTCGGAATATAATCATTCTTGCCGAAGCCATCCTCACTGACAATCAGCGGAATATTCGCCGGATAACCCTCGATCATATAATGTCTGTATGCAGCCACACCAAGATCACCCAGTCGCTTAATAAATCCGTCCGCGGACTGCTGTCCCTGATACTGTGTGATCACAACACTTCCCACATAAAGTCCCACACTTCTGAAAAGGTCGATGAGTCTCAATACTTCCTGATCATAGGTAATACCGATATCGCCTCTCTTCTTGTGCTGATCAATAGCAGATGCACTGACTGCAATTACAATCTCTGCCTGGTCTTTTAACTTCAAAAGCATCTGCAGCTTACTGTCCGGCTGAAATCCCGGAAGAACCCTGGATGCATGATAATCATCAAAAAGCTTGCCGCCAAATTCCATATAAAGCTTGCCGCCGAACTGAGCCATTCTCTCTCTGATATGTTCTGACTGCATATTCAAATATTTTTCATTATCGAATCCTATCTTTCCCATCTTTTTCTCCCTTTCTTTGACATTCCTATTAATCGTAACACCTTCACCGACTTCATGCAACAAAAATTATGATTTATTTTTTCAGCTGGTTGTTTTCTATTTTTACGGATGGACATATTGATGAAAATACTATAAAATATAACCGATTGACAATGTTAAACAATGCATAAAATACAGGAGGACTTACAATGGGTAAAGAAGCCAAAACCAATGCTATGCGCATTTTGGATAAGAATAAAATTCCTTATGAAATGAACACCTACACCTGTGATGAATTTATCGACGGCTGCCATATTGCTGATCAGCTGGGTCAGCCTTATGAACGCAGTTTCAAGACACTGGTCACTGTCGGCAAAAGCAAGAATTATTTCGTATTTGCTATCCCTGTTGATAAGGAACTGAACTTAAAGGCCGCTGCCAAGGCTGCCGGTGAGAAGAATGTTGAACTGATCCATGTCAAAGATATCAATGCCATCACCGGTTATATCCGGGGCGGCTGTACCCCCATCGGCATGAAGAAGCAGTTTCCGACATTTATCCATGAATCGGCCGCCGATTTTGACACGATTATTATCTCCGGCGGGCGTCTCGGTGTTCAGCTGATTCTCTCACCTCAGGATCTAATCAAAGTTACCCGGGGACAGTTTGCGGATATTATCATGCACTGATTCCGAATGGAGAGTTCATCTGCCTGCTTATAACAACAGGGACATTCTCATGACCTGCCATGAAAATGTCCCTGTATTTTATTCATCTGTTATTCAGGATTCAATGCCATTACGCCGTAGCAAAGACATAGCTGATAAATGCATCCATGGCCTCTTTTTCTGCAAAGCGTGCCAGATAAAGTCTGTCTCCCATCGCTGATGCCAGAACTTCAGGAAGCTCTGTTGTCATCATAATGTCATCCTTATACGCAGCCATCACTTCTTCATAGCTGTGCAGATAATGTTTTTCCTTTCTGCATCCTGCCGAAACACAATAGTATTTATCCGGATACTCTTCCTTTGTCAGCCGATCAAAAGCAACCATGTCCGCCCAATCTTTGTAGACATCCGTACTACAGGCATAATCGATCATATCCGGTGTGAAACCGCCTGATGGCCTGTAATTCACTTCCAGACCAATAACCTTTCCTTTTTTTCCAAGATAGTCATGATCTTCTGTCAATCTGAAAAATTCAAAATGAACAAAACGGCTCTTTACGCCAAATGATTTCACAGCTGCTCTGCCTGCTGCGCGAACATCATCCGCAATATGTTTTTCAATATAGAACACACTGTCATCGTGATTATTGACACTATCCATGATAGAAATCGGGGTATGATTGCCTGTCTCAAATATCGGTTCTCCCTTACTGTTCATGATCGCATCATAAGAGTAAATCTCTCCGGGCACAAACTCTTCCATAATAAATTGCACACCATGAAAATCTTCTTCATGGAATGCCCGCAGCTCATCCTCACTCTTCAGTTTATAAGTCGTTGTCGCACCGACGCCATTATCCGGCTTCACGATAACCGGATATCCCACCTTCTCAACAAAAGCAAGACTTTCCGTCAAATCCGTCACCAGATGATACCTGGCTGTTGGAATACCTGCCTTTGCATAATAAGGTTTCATTTTAGATTTATACTTCACATGTTCCATGTCAGCCGTCTTCATTCCCGGAATATTAAAATCTTTTCTCAGTCTGGCATCCTGCTCCAGCCAGTATTCATTATTGCTTTCAAGACCATCCATTGACCCATGCTTATAACACAGAAAAGCCACCGCCCGATACATCTGATCATAGTCTTCCATGCTGTCCACCTTATAGTACTCTGTCAAAGCTGTCTTCAGGGAGTCAGTCAGGTTCTCGTACGGCGTGTCACCAATCCCGAATACATTCACGCCATTTTCATGCAGCTGGACACAGAAATTCTCATAATTTGTTGGAAAATGTGGCGAAATAAAAATAAAATTACGCATAATCATACCCTCTTCTTCATAGTCTCTTGTTTGACTATAAAACATCTTCCAATATCTGTCAAGTACCACATTAGCTTGATTCGGATTTAAAGGATTAAAGTGCAAAATACGTTAAAACATGCTATACTGACAACAATAGACAAAATAGCAATCAACAAAAGGAGGCGCCGCAATGATTGAATTACATGTTACTTATACCATGAAGCCCGGCATCCGGCCAAAAGCTTTCTACGATGCGTTAAACGCTGCCACTATTCCTGAAACCTGCCGACAAGAAAAAGGCAATATCCGTTATCATTATTTTCTTCCTGTTGACAACGATAACCAGCTCTTTCTGCTGGAAATATGGGAAGATAAAGACAGTCTGAAGGCTCATCAGCAGACACCGCATTTTAAGGCGATGCCTGCCATCAAAGATCAGTTTGTTGAAAAGACAGATTGTGTTCGCTATGACACACTCTAATTTTCCTCTATACATCTGAGCCTATACTATCGCCAGATCGACAAAAGCCTAACATACGAACAGACACTATCAGTCTGCCTGTATGTTAGGCTTTATAATGATCTCTTAATCAACATGCACTTCTGCCTTATATCCAATACCGCGCACCGCCTTCAGATCAAACTCCGGATACTTCCTGAATTTATTCCGCAGCCGGTTGACATGTACATTCAATGTTGACTGTGACGTTTCTGTCGTCAGTCCCCATATCTCATCCATCAACTGGGTTCTGGTAAAAATCTTATCCGGATAAGAAAGCAGTTTGTATAAAAGCCAGAATTCCTTTCTAGGCAAGGTCTGCCTGTCCCCTTTCCTTGTTACGGACAGAGAATCGCAATCCAGGATCACATCCCCTACCTGAAGCCTCTTATCATAATTCTTGCCAGATCTCCGAAGAACCGCACGAATTCTCAGTACAAGTTCTTCTTCATCCACATTCTTCGTCAAATATTCATCTGCACCAGCCATATAGCTTTTCCTGAGGCCATCCCGCTCTTTCTTCTCCGCCAAAAGCATCAATGGCATATCTGAATACGTATCCCGCAGCTGTCCCATCAGTTCATATACATTCAGATCCACCAGGTTATCTCCAAGGATAATAAAGTCAATGTACGATGTCTCCAGCACCTTCAAAACATCTTCGCCGCCAGAAGCCTGAAGAACAGAATAGCCTTCCCGCCTCAGCAGTTGGTAAAGTCGTCTTCTGTAAGCTCTGTCGCTATCTGCTATCAATATCTGAAACATTTTGCCTCCTTTACCTGTTCTCGTCACTTTCCGCCAGTGAAAAAAGCCTTGCCGTTAAGTTCTCCAGGTTTTCCTTCTCACTTTGAAGCTGATGTGCATCATTCTCCTGCATCTTCATCGGTTTCATCTTCACAACAGACTTCTTCAACTGGTTCATCGCTGACTTGATCTGATGCTTTTCACTGCGATCCAACTGCTTGCCAGCCTTCTTCAGCGCCTGCTCTGTCTTGGCGATCAGCACTTCTGATTCTGAGTGGAGTTCATAATAGCCTTTTCTCTCGCCATCTTCCTGTTCATACATCTCTGCCTCACGAACCGCTTGCTGTATCTCTTCCTCTGAAAGATTCGAACGCGATGTGATCGTAATCTGCTGTGCTTTTCCTGTTCCCATATCCTTGGCAGCTACCGTCAAAATACCGTTGACATCAATATCAAAGGTAACTTCAATCTGCGGTACGCCGGCCATAGCCCGCTTGATACCGCTGAGCTTGAAATTGCCAAGCAGCGTATTGTCCTTGACAAACTGGCGCTCGCCCTGATACACCTTGATATCAACCGATGTCTGGAAGTTCGCTGCTGTTGTGAATATCTGACTGTGTCTGGCCGGGATAGTCGTATTCCGTTCGATCAAATGTGTCGCAATGCCGCCCACCGTTTCAATGGACAGAGATAATGGCGTCACATCCATCAAAATAATGGAACTTGCCGCAGAATTCTCCGGCAGACTGCCGCTTAGCTTGCCGGCCTGAATAGCTGCCCCCATGGCAACACATTCATCCGGATTGATCCCCTTGGATGGTTCCATGCCAAGCATCCTCCGAACCTTGTCCTGAACAGCCGGAATACGTGTCGATCCGCCTACAAGCAATACCTTCGACAGATCTCTGGCTGTAATCCCCGCATCTCTCAAAGCATTCTGAACAGGTCCTGCTGTTCTGTCCACCAGATCATGGGTCAATTCATCAAACTTCGCCCTTGTCACAGTCACTTCCATATGATGCGGCATGTCCTTCACCATTGTCAAAAAAGGCAGATTCACGGTTGTCGATGTGGATGATGACAATTCAATCTTCGCCTTCTCCGCCCCTTCACGTACTCTCTGAACAGCCGCCTCATCATGACTCAGATCAATATGGTCGCTGGCTTTAAACTCGGCCAGAAGATAATCTGTCAGGCGGTCGTCAAAATCATCCCCGCCCAGATGATTATCTCCCGAAGTAGACAATACTTCAATTAGCCCATCACCTATCTCAATTACGGATACATCAAAGGTACCGCCGCCCAGATCATAAACCAGCACCTTCTGATCTTCTCCGTTATTCAGACCATAGGCAAAGGCGGCCGCTGTCGGCTCATTGATGATCCGCGTTACATTCAATCCTGCAATCCTTCCTGCATCCTTCGTTGCCTGCCGTTGTGCATCATTAAAATAAGCAGGCACCGTAATGACCGCATCCGTCACCGTCTCACCGAGATAATCCTGTGCATCCTTCTTGAGTTTTCTCAAAATCATGGCAGAAATCTCCTGCGGAGAATAACGCTTGCCATCTATATCCGCTCTGTAATTCGTCCCCATCTGTCGTTTAATTGAAGAAATTGTCCGTTCAGCATTTGTCACCGCCTGGCGCTTTGCAGGCGCTCCCACCAGACGTTCACCTTTCTTCGTAAACGCAACAATCGAAGGGGTTGTTCTCAACCCCTCCGCACTTGTTATAATAGCAGGTTCTCCGCCTTCCAGAACAGCCACACAGCTGTTGGTCGTTCCAAGATCAATACCTATTGCTCTGCTCATATCTCAACCTCCGACATATATCTCAACAGTCTCTCATATTGTACTGTTTTATTCTATGTAGAAGTAATCATAGCCTAGAATTGTTAACTTAATATAAACTATTGCCATTTCATTGATATTTAATACTTTTAATAAACGGCTTATATTTAAAGAGATAATTCCTTATTTAAAATATAACCTGTTGCCACATAACATGCACCTGCAAATAAAATATCAAATATAGAAAAAACAGCCATCATACCATTTGCAGATGCCATGTCTGTCCAGTTCAAAATCTGCACAACAACAGCGCTTACTGCAATATTCAACACGCAATAAATGACAAAACTGATCAACCCCTTGCAGCGCATACCTGAAAAAATCGTAATACATAATGTGATAGCCAGAAATGCGGATGTCACCATTCCAACCCAGCTGAATACAACCTGTATAATGGACCACACAATAAGCATGCCGTCAACATTCACCTGCAAAGTAAACCTGAATAATGATTTCATCTGATCAAACAACATCTGCAACTCTCCGTACTTGGCACATACCATGGTGATATCTGCGAATCCAATAATTCCAAATATAATCGCTGCTGCTGCAATAGAGAAAAAACCTGTCAGAATCTTGCTTCCCATAATTTCATAAACATTATAAGGTGTCATGAAAAGCATATAGCCGCTCTTGTCTCTTAAATCATGATAATAAGTAATAATTTCTTCCAAACCAACAATAACAAAGGTGACCGAGGCCAGAAATGTCAACATTCCGGCAGCAATGGCCATGATTTCTTCTTTTCCCAAAAGCATACCTGCCAGAAAAGCAACCTCCAGCAGCGCTAAAATTGCTCCAATAATCACTTTGGATGTTTTCTGTTTGATGAGTTCATATTTTATAAGCTTTAACATAACATTATTCCTCCTGGATTCTAACCATAAATCTGACGATACAGATCCGTAACAGAGTCCCCGCGTTCCTGTCGAATCTCTTCTACATCACCCATTAATACAATCTGTCCGTCTTTCATGAAAATAGCCTTATCAATAATCCGTTCCAATTCCTCTACCAGATGACTTGAAATAACAACAGAAGCATTGTCGCTCATATTCGTCAGAATTGTGTTGACAACTTCATCTCTGGCCAGAAGATCGATCCCGTTTAACGGCTCATCCAGCAGATACAGCTCTGCCTTTCTTGACAAAGTCACAGCAATCTTCAGCTTCGCCATCATACCTGAGGATAAATTTCTCACCTTCATATTCATCTCCAGATCCATATCTGCGATCAGCTTCTCAAACTGCTGTGCATCAAAATCATCAAAGAAATCCTGATAATATCTGCCCACATCCTTAATCTTCATATAGCTGTAAAAATAACCTTCTGTCGGCATATAAGCAATATGCTTCTTCGTCTCGGCACTGATCTTCACACCATCCAGTGTCATCTCCCCTTCATCCGGGACAATCAGACCGGCTGCCATCTTCATCCATGTGGACTTGCCGCTGCCATTCGGCCCAAGCAATCCATAAATATGCGCATCCTCTATAGCAACGGACATTCCATTCACCGCAAACATACCGCCATACCGTTTCACAACATTCACACAATCAAGCATCATAACTCCTCCTTTGCATACCGCTCTCTCAGCAGCTGTATCATCTCATCCAAATCGATACCGATTGCCTGCATTCCCTGAAGAAATGTATCCAGACAATTCTCTGCCATCTCTGACTGTAACGTCTTAATCATTCCTGAATCCTCCGTAATAAATGTGCCCATGCCGCGCTTCGTATAACAAAGCCCTCTGCTCTCCATCTCTTTATAAACTCTGCTGGCTGTATTCGGATTAATCTGATACTGCACAGCCATCTCTCTGACAGAGGGAAGCTTCTCACCTAAAGCCAATTCTCCCTGGATCAGCCGCCTGCTGATATCCTCTATCACCTGCAGATAAATCGGACGATCATTCTCATATCTCAATCAAATTTCTCCTTTCTCTGTCTGTATCATTAATCTTTTAAATGTACATTACTGTACTATCATTATAGTACACTAGTATCATATGTTTGTCAACTCTTTTTATAAAATTATTGTAACCTTTTCTTTTAATGCGAAAACTCTTAATGTGAAAAGATCCCTGACTGAATCGAATTCAATCAGAGATCTTCCTGTCTGTCCATTATTTAAATGTTTCAATATTTAATCCTGCTCTGAGAGCGATCATCTCCTCTATGCGATGCTCTCCCTCTTTTTTCCACATAGCCATAAAATAAAGTTTTGCCTCCGGTCTATGGGTGGCCAATGTATGTATTTTCGGATTTTTATACTTTCCGACCATAGATGATGGAATAACGACACATCCTTCTCCGCTTTCCATGATAAAACTCATATCCAGTGTACTTTCACAGAAGCGAATGGATGGTGCGCATCCGATTGCCCCCAGCATTCGGACAACCTGGGACATACCTCGAAACTCTTTATCAATGATGTATAAAGGTTTCTCAGATAATATCTGCTTTATGCCTTCAATCCCTATGGTCTCTACCGGCTCACCACGATAGACAACAACCATTTCATCTTCGTAAAGGACTCTGTATTTCAGCGACTCATTCACATCTTCTTTCGTCCCCATAAATACACCCATGTTCAATGTTTCTTCACTGATATCACGATTAATGTCCAGATATTCACCCATTTTAAAAATGGCCCTGAGTGTAGGCATCTCCTGTCTGAGCTGATGAACAGCTTCCGCTACTCCAAGATGAAAAATCGGTGAATCTCCCACCCTGTTCTCAACACCTATAAAAACATTATGCTCTTCCTTCTTTTCTATATCCTTGGTATTTTTTAAAAGGATCGGTATCGTATCCATACGCATGAGAATCACCTTGGCTTCATTCAAAAAGACTTTGCCCGCCGGTGTCAGACGTACGCTGCGCTTGTCTCTTTGAAGAAGCACCATGCCCAGTTCCCTTTCCAGATCTGCAATCTGTTTACTGAGGGCAGACTGGGATATAAAAAGTGTTTCCGCAGCTCTGCTGAAATTAAGCGTATCAGCTACTGCCGCAAAATATTTTAACTGCCTTATTTCCATTTGTCTGACCGCCTTTCTGTTTCACTGCTTCTTATTGAAGGACTTTTTCTTTCAACACCTTCATAATATGTTCGACAGTACCTGCCTTGAAAGGATTGCTCAGATGTCCCTCTTTAAGAAGTTCAAAATAACCTTTGCTGCCGCCTAAAGAACAAAGTTTGAAATAGTCCTCCCATGCTGTCTCTCTGTCATCAATAGAACGGATATAATACTCAAGTGCTCCCATAGATGCAAGCGAATAGTCAATATAATAAAACGGACACATAAAAATATGCTGTTTCTGCATCCAGAAACCACCTGCCTCAAGAAATGGATCCCCGTCATAATCTCTCCATGGCATATATTTTTCTTCCAATGCATGCCAGAGTTGATATCTCTTATCTGTATCTGTCATCTTCTGTGCATACACCTCATGCTGAAATTCATCCACACAGGCCATATACGGAATAACTCTAAGCCCTTCCTCAAGATGCGTCTTTCTATACTGGTCGGCCGAATCTTTGAAAAAATAATCCATCCATGGATATGTCAGATACTCCATAGACATCGAATGAATCTCCGCTACTTCAGATGTTGAAAAAGCAATCTCATCCGGCACACCGTTTCTTGTAGCCGTATAGGCCTCAAAGGCATGTCCTGCTTCGTGTGTCAGAACATCCACATCTGCGGAAGTTCTGTTAAAATTGGAGAAAATAAACGGAGCCATCATATCCGGCAGAAATGTACAATATCCCCCCTGCATTTTACCTGGCTTTGTTTCAAGATCAAATAATTGATGCTGAACCATAAAGTCAAAGAACTCTCCTGTTTCCTTTGAAAGTTCATGATACATTTTCTGCGCTAATTGCACTTGTTCCTCAGTTGTTCCGTAAGGTATGGCATTGCCCTCAGGAGAGGACATATCTTCATCATAATAATACAGATGATCAATTCCCAGACGATTTCTCTGCTTCTCATATATTTCCGCAACAACCGGAACCACAAACTGCCTGATCATCTCACGGTAGCAAGAAACATCTTCACGGTCATAATCAAATCGCTCCATGGAAAGATACATCATCTCTGTATAATCCTTAAATCCCAGTACTTGTGCCTGCTTGATCCGGTTGTTGATCAGCTTTGTATAAATATCATTCAGATCATCTGCAATAGACTGATACAAATCAGACCATGCCGTCAACGCAGCTTTTCTGATTTTTCGGTCCGGATCCTGCATTTTTTTCAACAGCCCATAAAAATTAAGTTCTTCGCCTTTAAACTGTGCAACCGGCTTTGCAGCAGTTTTATGATAGAGCTGTACAAGATTGCTTTCCTCAACCTGATTTTCGACATTCTCCTTGCTGACAAGTTTCATTAAACGTTCCATGCGAATAAAATACAGCTCACCATATTCATCTTTTAATGCATCCAGATATTCTGACTGCAGAACTGTTTTCTGAAATTCCTGCATTTCAAGATCAACAAGCGGCATATTTTCATAAAAGCATTGCATTTCAGATTCATAAAAAGGATCTGTTGTATCAATAGTATTGCGAATTTCAGCCACCGTCGCCATCGTTCTCAAATGTCTTTGCTGATCATTCACTGCTTTAAATACTTTACTTACTGCTTCTTTTGTCCCGGCATTTTTGATTTTGTCAACAGATTTTCTGATCAATTCTTTGGCGTTTTCAAAATCCGGCCGAACATATTCATATTGTGAGAATGTTGTAAAATGATTCATAATCTGAAACCTCTCTATTCGTTTTATATCGGTGCATTCATATACCTCATGCCCTCTGTTGTTCATATAGAAATTATTAGACCTAAGTGTGCGCCTGACGCACACTTTCGCGCGTTCCCGGATAGCACAGCTATATATTCCTCTCCGCGAACTGTGCTTTCTGGCACGCAGTGCCTTTTAATGTAATAGGAAATTCTGTTGGAATTTCCTATTACATAAAAAAGCATCTGAAATTCCTCAGATGCTTTAGCAGGGGTACCAGGATTCGAACCCGGACCAGCGGTTTTGGAGACCGATACTCTACCATTAAACTATACCCCTATATAACTATTTAAATTTTTAATCATGTATCGCTCACCAAGCGACTTGTTTATTCTACCAGATGTCTAAGTGTTTGTCAACAACTTTTTTAATTTTTCTAATAAGTTATTTTCAAACTGCTTATGAATCTGTACTGTTTCGCGTTATTCTCGCTGACAGCTTGTATATCATACCATCTCTTCCAACATCTGTCAACACCTATTTTTAAGTTTTTTAATTTTTCCTTTTCCTCAATTGCAAAGTTAAATTCCACCCCTCTCGAAAATGAATCCTGGAAATAACTATTGTGAAATATGCAACCATCTTTCACATTAAAAGGCCGGAGCGTACGAAACAAAATACGCCCCGGCCCCAGTTTTGTTTTCACTGTTATCAGCCCCACAAAATGTCTTTGAAACCGTTAATAAACATCATAATGTAGTTATGATCATAAATATACCTCAGGAACAGGCTTTCATTAATCTGCGCAAACAAATAACCGCCCAGTTCCGTACCGCTTAATATAGTAATAATAATACAGAGAATCCAAAGAATAATCATGCCTTTTAATAAGCCGACAAACAGTCCACCCATTTTGTTCATGGTATGGATCACCGGAAGTCTGCTCAGAAGATTCAGACACCTGATAATAATCTTCATAATGACAGATACTGCAAAAAATACCAATACAAAAGACAACGCATTGAAAATGAGCTCTGTCGCATAATTGGCTATGTAGGCCTTGAATGCGGAAATCCCCAGAACATCCTTCTGTGTATCATCGCTGTTTGCCAATGCCTGCTGCACAATATCCGGCAATGGCAGACGATCAATCATATGCTCCTTGTCTGTATCTTCCTGTTCATCCTGATTCTTAAAAAGTGATGCTTCCACCCGCTGACTGACCGCATCAAAATACGCGGTATTCTGCCAGTTCTGACTCAGCTGCGGTGACAGCTGTGCCGCCAACGCAATGGCGATCACTGTGGCAAACATCGAAAAAACTGTCATGATCAAACCACGGCGCCAGCCTTTAAAGGCATAATATACCAGCACTGCCAACGCCGCCCATGATAATATATTCATTCTGTCTCCTTCAATCAAAAAATACTTATCCTATGTACGTATTTCCCTCGTATACTTATCTTATACGTATTTCTCTCAGTGATTGATCATCAATCAGCCAGTACAATCCATCCTCCCATGACGGCATGACGCCTGTCACCGCTGTATTGAATGTCCCTCTGAAGCGAACTCTGCCGCCCATCTGATAAATCAGCATTTCTTCATCATTATACAGAATCACCTCATCATCATCTGCCGTCATTCCACTGTAATCCAGGTCAAAATAGTACGTACTGCTCTTTTTGCCTGCTTTATTATAAATTTCCATACGGTATTTGCCGTTGTCATCTTCATTCTTAAAGATAAAACCTAACTTCTGATTCGTACAGAAAACACTGTTGATCTCACTTTCAAAGTTCTCCTGCGTCTCTATCTTTTTGCTGTCTGCCTGATAAAGCACGAATCCTTTCTCCCCGAACAGAACCACTTTTCGGCTGTCAAGAAACGCTGCCTTTGGATATAATCCTTCCAGTTCCTGCGTATCCCGCAGATGGTCGCCCTCCACATCTGAAAAATCATAGGACACAATTCTTGACTGCATACTTCCGCTTTTCACGATCAGATAACTGACTGCAAGCTTCGACGCATCAGGTGAAAGGGCGATTGCCAGCGGATACCCCGTATTCTCAAGTGAAGCCTTGATACTTCCCAGGCTGTTTCCCTGTTTGTCATATAAATTGATATAGTTGCTGGATGTATCTGAAAGTACCGCTGCAACGACACCCTGCTCTGAAATCTGTATTTCCTGAATCGGTACATCGGTGGACACACGCCCCAGCTGCCCATATTCATTAAATATATAGATTGTGTTGGCCCCAATATCTCCAACTGCCACATAATCTCCGGCTGACGTCATCGTCGGTGATGCCATCTCATAAGTCTGATTCCAGAGGACTGTACCGCTCTTATTGGTCATTGCAACACCGTCTTTACTGTACTTGACCATGCCCTTACGCATCATACAATAGTAAACAGACGTATCGTCTCCCCGGGACATCGATGTCACAACCTCATAGGAAGACGCCACTTTATTGTTCTTCACCAATGCATAGACCAGAACAACAGCAAGAATCAACACCCCTGCCGCAATCGTCCATTGCATCCGGTTCATCTTTAACTTTCGTTTTTCTTTATTTTGCTGTTCCATTTTACTCCTCCGATAATACATTCAGTATAGTGAAAAATCCTTTGGCCGTCAACCTTTTTACCATACTCCGGAAAAGCCCTGCAGGGACACAGCAATTCAGTCCCAATTTACGGCAGTTTAAGAACCATTCCCGGATAAATATAATCAGGATTCTCAATCTGATTCAGCTGGATAATGGCCTTCACATGCTCTGCGTCCTGATAATAATTCCGGCTTATTTTCAGTAATGTATCCCCCTCTTTGACGGTATACTGCTGATAGACTTTTCCTGCAGTCGCCGTCCCTGTTGACGAAACTGTTGTCTCTGCTGCATCAGCCTGCTCCTCTGATTGATTTTCTTCCGAAGATTCTGCTGTACCAGTCTGATCCGCATCCTCAGTATCCCGGATATCTTTTTCTGCTGCTGACTGCTCCGCCTGCTGCACAATACTTTCCACAATATCAAAATGTTCGGCATTATTTGCCGCTGCGGTTTCTATCTGTGTCTCCTGAGCAACCCGGTTTTGCACAACCGGCAAAATGCCGCCGGGCATATTGCGCCTTATACCGATGGCCACAAGAATCAGCACCAGCACAGCCGCCTGCGGTATCCATTTCATATTCCTGTTTCTGTTTTTTCCGCTCACCGCTTCCCGTCGTATATGATGATCTGTTTTTTTCTCATAGAGTCTATTTTGAAATCCCGGCGTTCCTTCACGCATCTCCTGGTTTTCCTGTCTGATCTCAATCATATAATTCTGCATCGCTTCATTTCTGTCATAGTAAATGTAATAGCCATGCTGTCTGAATAAATGTCCGTTTTCATAAAGATAAAAGGCATCCTCCCGATCTAATGGATCAGCCGTATAAAAAATTGGTCCTTTATCTTTAAAATTATCACTGTGTATTTTCTCTATTTCTCCGTCCGCAGCTGCAGCCTGCCCCGGTCTCGACAAAAACCACCCCAGTATATGCCTGTTTTTAAAATAATGATTGATTTTGTCATACAAGGCTGTCCATTCATCCGATGATAATTTGAACCGATCCTCTTTCCACTCCATCGGCACTACAGCAACTGCCGCACTGATAAAGTAAATATCCGTACTCTCCTTTTTGACCTTTTCACCAAGAAGAAGTGCTGCTTTTTGAAGAGCAGGCTTCTCTCCCGTCATCTGATTCAGATACGTCATCACATAATCTTCTATATATATTTTTATTTTTTCCCCGGGTGTACCTACCTGACGAATATTATTCGGCAATTGAACAGTATTATTTTCCTCGCTCTTAATCTCAACCATGCTGTGCCTCCTTTTCACTTCCCTATGTTAGCATAAGCAGATGTGATTTTTTATCAAAGGCTGTCGTCTTGCCGCTCACAAATGATAGACAATACTGTTAATCCTATGTCGTTTCTTCATCTCCGGTATAAAATATAAAAAAAAGGAAAAACTCCTTTTAATCAAGATAAAAAAAGGATTTTTCCCATGTATTCATCTATATGGATCAACAGCGCACAGCCTGACGCTGCTGATATTTTCAGTCGAAATCTGCGATATTTACTTAACCGTGTCAACTCTCGGGGAAAGCCACTGGCCTTTGCCTGCATCGGATCTGCCAACGTTCCCGGCGACAGCCTCGGGCCATTGATAGGGACCATCCTTACCAGACACGGGCTTCCAAATGTTTATGGGACAATGGAATGGCCGCTGAATGCCCTGACATTGCCCCATAACATGCCGTTATTAAAAACAGTTGAAAAAAAATACTGCCTCATCGCCATAGATGCCGCCATCGGAAATCCGGCGCAAAGCGGTCATCTCACGCTGACAGAAGGGGCACTCTTCCCCGGTTCAGCCCTTCGCAGACAGCTGCCGCCCGTTGGTCAGCTCCATATAACAGGTGTCTTTGACAATCTCACCCATCCCTCTGCCCGCACACTCCTGCCAGCGTTTTGTTATCCACTCACATACGCCATTTTGTCATTGCAGAATGAGGCCGCTATTTCCCACCGTCCGGCACTCTTTTAACGGCAATGAAAAATCTCCGACAAACCTTCGCGAGAATAGCTCATTTCATACCAGAAGTTTGTCGGAGATTTTTTCTTTATTTTCCTAACATATTTTCAACATCACTCTTAGCCACTTCACAAAGAGCCGCAATTTCTTCTATAGATTTTCCTTGGTCATGATAAGCCAGAACCAATGCATTAAGCAATTTATCCGCACGCTTCTTTTCACGTTGTGTCATTTCCTGTTCAATAAGACGTCCCTTTTGAACTCCTTCTTCATAACTAATTTCCTTTTCCGAAGCAATATGTGCGGCACTATCATATTCTTTAAATAACATATTGGTAACCTCCGCTCTGTGTGCACGTAAAAGCTCTGCAAGGACACCCTGATTTATACAATCCGTAACTGTTGACTCAATAGCATCATTAAGCGGCAAACCCTCCGCAATATTTTCACGCAAAACCGCCACAAACAGTGAATACTGATGAAGCAATGGGCAACGCTTAATCATCTTTGTGCTGTGTCCAGCGTTAATATTTACCATATGGGCCGTAAATTCTGCAGAAGATTTTCCAACAACATCTGTACCTGCCATACTGTCTGTTAACCGAAGAATTATTTCGTCCTCAGACTTCCTCAGACCATTATAAAAGACATAATAACGAGGAACGGGAATCGTCAACTGCTTACTGGCATACATATCCAGATGATTCTTTTCAATATATTTCTTAAAAGCCGAGCCCGTGTAAATAAAACCACGCAGCGGCATATTCGGATTATAGGTACTCTGATGCTCGAATATATTCAAATTCCAATCAATGAGAAAAGAAAGGTCATTCTTCATCCCCATGTACAGGAAATCACTCATCGTATAAAATTCAATCGCATCTGCATCCTGATAATCACTGTCATTGACGGCATTATAAAGCGAAAGTGCCGCCTCTTTATTATTGAAAATAAATCTGAAAAGACTGTCCTTATAATTACGGTTATAATTCGTATTATCCTGCATACACATTATATCAATAGAATCTCCTTTAATTATATCAAAACTCACCGGTGGTGCAACTATTATAAATCGATTCTCTTAAAAAGTTTGTCACAACGTGTAGTCGAATAAATTATTTTTAATGTCGAAAAAAGCCAATAATTCTTATCCTTCCCAGATAAAAATTATTGGCTTATCTTATAGTTCAGTTCTTCCCTCAAGGGCTCTCAGCAGCGTCACCTCATCGATATACTCCAAATCTCCGCCTACCGGCACACCGCTGGCGATCCTTGTCACCTTGATGCCCGTCGGCTTGATCAATTTGCTGATATACATCGCTGTTGTCTCACCTTCAAGGGTGGAATTGGTCGCAATGATCACTTCCGTCACATCTCCCTGAAGTCTTGTCATCAATTCCTTCAGACGAATATCCGACGGACCGATGCCAAGCATCGGCGAGATAGCCCCATGCAGGACATGGTAGACACCTTCATACTTCTGCGTCTTCTCATAAGCTGCCAGATCCCTCGGAGTCTCAACAACCATAATGACATGATGATCCCGCTTCGGATTAGCACAAATCGGACACAGTTCACTGTCTGTCAGATTCCAACAGCAGCTGCAGTAGCGAATCTTCTCTCTGGCTGAAACAATGGTTCCTGCCAGGTTCTGCACCTGATCCTTTGGCATATTAATAATGTGAAACGCCAGTCGCTGTGCGGATTTGGCACCGATTCCCGGCAGTTTCGATAATTCTTCAATCAGCTTGTTAATCTGATTGCTGTAAGCATCCATTAAAATCCAAAGCCTCCGCCAAGGCCGCCTGTAATCTTCGCCATTGATGACTGAGATACTTCATCCATCTTACGAAGGGCTTCGTTGGCTGCTGCCATGATTAAATCTTCCAGCATTTCTACATCTTCCGGATCAACCACTTCAGGGTCAATTGTTACAGCAACAATTTCCTTCTTGCCGGAAACCTTTACCTTAACAGCACCGCCGCCTGCCGCTGCTTCAACTTCCTTCTCTTCCAGCTCTTTCTGAGCCTCTTCCATCTGACGCTGCATTCTCTGCGCCTGCTTCATTAAATTGTTCATATTACCAGGCATACCACCTGGGAAACCGCCTCTTTTAGCCATTGTTCTTCCTCCTGTTATAAGTTACTACTATTTATATGAATGAATCAGCACTCTCTCCGATTATCTCACAAACAACCGAATTACGCCATACTAATCCTCATAAACAATGTCAATTCCCTGAAATGCCTGTACCGGATCAATAAACTGACTGGCATTCTCGGTCTTATTCAAAGGTACTGCATTCACCTTCACCAGCTTACCAACACGCTCACTGAGGGCATTCTCCATAGCCTGACGATGACTCTCTTCCGCGAAATAACCATATCGCATATCATCCGCCAGCGCAATGATCAGCTGATTGTCCGGCCCTTCTGAAATGACAGCCCCTCTGAGCATCACTGCCATACTCGGTGTCAGATCACCGGTCACCTGCTTCCAACGATCGATAATCATCCGAAGATCTTCCGAGACTGCCTTCTGTTCCGGCTGCACCTGTACCCCATTCCCAGACTGCAGACCGCTTATGCCATCGGCATCTCCTCCGGCTGCACCGCCGCCCGAGGACTGTGAAGACACCACAACCCCCTTCGCTACTTTCTGTTCAAGAATAGCCAACCGGTTCAGAACTGCATCCAGATTCCGCTCCATGGCCGGATGACAGAGTTTGATCAATGCCACCTCCACAAGGACACGTTTCTGGGTAGAATAACGCACCTGCCCTGAAAGATCCGAAAAAATACGAATATACCGCATCAGTACCGACGCATCAATACCTGATGCCTCCTGACGCATCACTTCCAGCTGTTCCGCAGAGGCTTCCACCAGATCTGTCAGATCACCGGAGCTCTGCACCATCAGAAGATTTCTCAGATACCATGTAAAATCGACAACAAACTGCGTCAGATCCCGTCCCTGCATAACGATCTCATCTATCAGATGAATAACCCCTGAAACATCCTGACTGCAGATGCTCTTCAAAAGACTGCCGAAAACAGAGGTGTCCACTGCGCCAAGGACATCCAGCACATTCTCATACTTCAGTTTCTGTCCAATATAAAATGCGTTGCACTGATCCAAAAGGCTCAAAGCATCTCGCATGGAGCCATCCGCCATTCTGGCAACATAAGCCAGCGCTGCATCTTCTGCATCAATGCCTTCCGCATCAGCCAGTTCCCTCAATCGTCCGGCGATGGTTCCTGTGGAAATACGTCTGAAATCATATCGCTGACATCTTGAAAGAATGGTAATCGGAATCTTGTGTGCTTCCGTCGTTGCCAGAATAAAAATAACATATGACGGCGGTTCTTCCAATGTCTTCAAAAGTGCGTTAAAAGCACCAATGGAGAGCATATGCACCTCATCGATGATATAAACCTTATACTTGCCTTCTGAAGGAGAATAAGCCACTTCCTCTCGAATCTCACGGATATTGTCGACACCGTTGTTGGAAGCCGCATCAATCTCGATTACGTTCATAGAACGCTGCTCATTGACCGCACGGCACATGGCACATTCATTGCATGGGCTGCCATTCACAGGGTGTTCACAATTCACTGCCTTTGCAAAAATCTTGGCAATGGACGTCTTACCGGTTCCTCTTGTACCGCAAAACAGATAGGCATGTCCGATACGATTCATCTCTATTTGATTTTTCAATGTTGTAACGATATGATCCTGTCCTCTGACTTCGTCAAAATTCGATGGACGCCACTTACGATACAATGCCTGATAAGCCATAATCTACCGCCTCTATCTAAATTATATATTATTTG